>DASREX010000155.1:0-18653 GCA_035651855.1 Candidatus Sulfotelmatobacter sp. | reverse complement strand
TTGCCGTCGATGCCGGCGATCCACAACTTCTTTTTTGCGGACCAGAGGGCCTGCCTGCCGTCGGGGGAAATGTTGATGTCCTCGCAGCCTTCCTCGGGACATCCCATCTCGCCCAGAAGGCGCGGCGCGGAGTTTCTGGCGTCGGCATCGATGGCGAAGACTTGCTGCTTGGCGCCTTTGGTCCAGCTTCCGGGATTGGCGCTTTCCTGGGCGTCATTGAGTTCGCTGCCCAGGGCGTAGAGCGCGGTTTTACCGTCGGGGGTGAGGCGCACGCTGGCGATCGGCTGGCCGTCGTCCGCGTTGTAGTGGGTCAGCGGGCGGGCGGTTCGGGCGAACTCGGGACCGTCAGCGATCCAGACGTTACGCACTCCCCTGGCGTCGAAGACCCATGCCACGCGGTTGGCATGCTCGGCGGCGACAAGCCCGGCGGGGAACGGAGAGCTCAGGACCTGCTCCAAAGTAAACTGAGATTGGGCGAGTACCCCGGTAGCGGAAACGAGCATCCCAGCAAGAAACAGCATGCGGACCAGTTTGGTTGAGGGCATCGCGCGCTAGTCTAATCAAAAGGTTGGCCATCGCCAAACAACTTGTTGGCGGGGCTATCCGGCTCCCAGGCTGTGGAAACCCAACAGAAGCGTACGGGGTCCAATGTTGAAGGGGCAGGCCATAAGTCTTTCTTTCCGGGAACCTTTTGCGGGTCCGGGACGTAACTCTCATTAGGGCCGGGCTGTTGGTTTTTTAGTTCTCGCGGGTTAACCAATGCCCCGGCGCAACGTCTCTTACATAATGCGCACCTTTTCTGACATTCTCGGGCAAATCTTCCGGAACCTGTGGGCGCACAAGCTGCGCTCGTTTCTGACCATGTTTGGCATCGCCTGGGGAGTGGGGTCCCTGCTGCTGCTGGTGGGAGTTGGGGAGGGTTTCCGGTCGGGCAACAAGCGGGAACTGGCGGAGTTCGGCAAAGACATCATGTTTCTGTTTCCCGGGCGCGCGCCTGCTGTCAAAGGGAACATGACCTCGGCCCGATCCTACCTGTTGACCTACCAGGACTATCTCGACATCAAGCAAGCCGGGCACGTGCGCAATGCGGTTCCCATCATCTCGCGCGGTGACTTGCACGAGGTCAGCGAGTTTGCCAGCGGGAGCGGGGAGATCCTTGGAACCAACCCCGATCTCAATGAGATCAGTTATCTGCCGCTCAAGGAAGGTCGCTGGTTGAATGAACTGGATGGTATCCAGCGGCGGAATGTCATCGTGCTGGGGAACGAGTTGTTGAAGACATTGTTTCCCGGGCGGCCGTCGCTGGGATCCTTCGTGCTGATCAATGGTCTCCGGTTCGAGGTGGTGGGGAGCCTTCCGCACCTGGGGCGCGGCGACAACATGTGGCTAAATATGCGGGGCTACATTCCATTTCAAGTGATGGCTGCGAATTTTCCCCTGAAAGGGGAGAATCACGAGGGTTCAATTTCATTTATCGAGTATCAGCCGGAAGTGACGGCGGATCACGAACTCGCGCGACACGAGGTCCACCAGATCGTGGCACGCAACCACGGGTTCGATGCCAGCGACGAGAACGCGTTTGATGAGTGGGATTCCATCAAGGAATCGCAGATGGTGGGGACCATTTTTGACGTCATGAACATGTTCCTGGGCGCGGTGGGGATTGTCACTCTGGCGCTGGGCGCGATCGGCGTAATCAATATCATGCTGGTGGCGGTCAGCGAGCGCACCCGGGAGATTGGCTTGCGCAAGGCGCTGGGCGCAACCAATCGCAGCATCCTGTTGCACTTTTTCCTGGAAGGACTGTTGCTCACGCTGGGAAGCGGCATGCTGGGCATGGCATTTGCCGGCGGCCTAATGGCGCTGATGGGAGGGGTGCAGGGCCCGCAGGGATTCGACCCGCCGAAGCTGGTTCCAATGTCGGCCATGCTGGCGATCGGGAGCCTGACCCTGGCGGGAGTGGCAGCCGGTTTGTACCCGGCGCGCAAGGCGGCCATGCTGCAGCCGGTGGAAGCGTTGCGGCAGGAATAAATTTGATGATGCGCGATCTACTTCACGAAGCCTATAACGCCATGCGGCATAACCGGAGGCGCACGGCGCTGACGATGCTGGGCATGGCCTGGGGCATCGCGACCGTGGTCATGCTGCTCGCTTACGGCGACGGATTTGGCCAGGCCTGTGCCAACATCTTTGCCAACTTCGGCACCAAGCTGGTCATCATCGTCCCAGGAAAAACCTCCATGCAGGCCGGCGGGCAGAAATCGGGAGTGCAGATCCGCTTCACCCAGGAGGATGTCGACGCGCTTACCACCAATCTTCCCCAGATAACGCACATCACGCCGGAGGTCGGCAAGCAGGTGAATGTGCAGTACGAGAACCGGTCGTTCACCTTTCCGGTCAGCGGGAATTATCCCAACGTGTATTCCATCCGTTCACTGAAGCTGGGACAGGGACGTTTCTACAACATGGAAGACCAGATCCAGCACGGGCGCGTGGCCGTGATCGCGTCCGAGGCCAAGGAGAAGCTGTTCTCCGGACGCAATGCAGTCGGGGAACACATCCGGCTGGATGGCCTCAGTTTCGAAGTGGTTGGAGTGTTGAGCGCGAAGATGCAGGAGGGCAACGACGATATCAACCGCGTGGTGTACGTGCCCTTCACGACCATGAGCGATCTGAAGGACACACATTATCTGGACACCATGTGGTTCAACTACCAGACGCCGGAGTATACCCGGATCGAGCCGGCCGTGCGGACCATCCTGGCGGGCCAGCACAAGTTCAACTCCTCGGACCGGCAGGCTGTGCGGGTGTTCAACCTGATGACCCAGTTGCACCAGTTCGAGATCATCACGCTGGGCTTGAAGATTCTGATGGGATTTATCGGGACCCTGACCTTGGGGATCGGGGGCGTGGGTTTGATGAACATCATGTTGGTTTCGGTCACGCAGCGGACGCGGGAAATCGGAGTGCAGAAGGCGCTGGGCGCCAGGCGGCGCTACATCCTCATGCAGTTCCTGGCTGAGGCGTTGACCATCACTTTTATCGGCGGGGTGTTGGGAGTGATTCTGGCGTACGGCGTCGCTTTGTCCGTGGGACGGCTCACCTTGTATAGCGCGTTCGCCAAAAACGGGGAAGCGGGGGATATCCGGCTCATTATTGCTCCGGGGACTTTGATTGCTTCTACCATCATTTTGGGAGCGGTGGGATTGATCAGCGGGATGGTGCCTGCGTTCCGGGCGGCTCGGCTGGATCCTATTGAGTCTTTGCGGCACGAGTAGGGTGGTCGGGGAGAGGACAGGAAGGCCCCGGACGAATGCGTCCGGGGCTACGTGTTTACGGGTGAATCATTCTGGATTGCTCTGGTGTTTTGCCAGATTAGGGATAGGACTGCTGACATCGCTATTACGGAGAGCTGCAGGTGTGTCCAGCGGGCTAGAGGTCCTAGAAGAGGGAGCATGTAGACAAGGTATAGGAGAGTGCCAAGCGGGATCGCCAGGGCCGCGCGCGCGTTGATCATCAACCAGTCGGTGAGCAACAGGATCGCGGGAGCTAGAATTACCAGATCATAGACCGTCAGATGCGGAGCTACCAGCACCGTGGCGAACAGTAGAGCCGGGAAACGGAAATTCAGCGAGGCGGATGGACGCCGCCAGAGGGAAACCGTCATCGCGAGTACGATCACCGCGGTGATTCCGTACAGAGCCAGCGCGAGGCCAGGCCAAGGGATCAGCATCGACCAGAAGCTGCGCAGGCAGTGGGTCTGGTAGCTTTTCGGTTCCAGGAAGGGCATGGCCGAAGGCAGATTGCCGAGCATCCATAACCAATCGCGGAACGATTGCGCGCCGTAATAAATGATTCCCGCCAGGAATTGTGCCGCCGCGCTCAGGGCGGCGCCGATCACAATCTTTCCTGTTCCTGCGGCCACAAAGATAACGGCCGCTGCCAAGGCTAGTTGTGGTTTGAATGCCAGACACCCGAGAAAAACTCCGGCGAAAAAGTTGCGCTTGCTGCGCAGGCAGAAGTACGCCGCGGTAAAGCAGGCCAGAGCGACGGCGGAGGTCTGTCCCCAGGCAATCAGGTGGAAGAACGCGGGAAACGCGGCGGCGCCAATGGCGACGGTCACTCTATGCACCTGGAGGTTTGGACAGGCGCGCCATGTCCAGTAACAACTCAGGAAGTAAGCCGCAGCCGACAGGAGCCACCACAGCGCCAGGGCGCGAGGGTAGGAAAGATGCGCGAAGGGAGCGAACAGGATCGAGACCTGGGGCGGATACAGGGGAAGATAGGAAATGCCTGCCGACTGCGGCACCTTGGCCGCGGCCAGTTCGGACTGGGTTTTCATGTCGTATAGGGCGGGGCCGCGATGCTCGCGCGATACCAGGCCCAGGGTGTAGAAGTGCAGGAAGTCGGTGCCCTTGAAGTTGCCGTTGCGGTCGCGCAGTCCTGGAGTGGCAATGGTCCATATATAAATCGACCAGAGAGCGACGCCGACAATCAATCCATGTGCTCGGAGCCGTCGCGAGGTGAGCCAGCTTTCGGAATTGGCCCGATCAGTCATGAAGACGGTCAATGGTAAAGGAGTAGGCCGTGTTCCCGGAAAATTATCTGGGCCGCGCCTTCAGTCTGGAGGGTGCTCCGGATAGGGCTCTAACTTCGGGGAGGCATCGTCGCCATCGACCTGCCAGACGCGGCGATCCTTGAAGTACTGCAACAGTTCCTGGTTTTCTGCGGGCCCCATATCCCGAGCCCAGACTACTTGTGCGCTGTCGATGGCAGCGCGATTCCAGACCCATTCGCGGTCTACATTGTGGTGAGCTCCGTAGCGGACAATCACCAGTTGGCCGCCGGGCATGGAGCTTAATTGACGCAGGATTGCGGCGCGCTCCAGGTTTCCGCGCGGCCACGGGGGCTCGATGGGAGCGTGTGCGACAGCGGCCACGACCCGGATGGCAATCATGGCGCAAGCCAGAACGGGAATCGCAAGCGCGGCCTCTCGTGCCACGCCTCGTCGTGCATACAGGTGGCGGAGACCCTGCGTAAACAAAATGTAGAGCGCTCCGGTTGCGGGGGAGAAGTAATGCGGGAAGGTCCAGGTCTGCACCGCGAATCCCGCAATCATGGCGGCGCAGATGATCAGGGGCAATCTCATTTTGCGCTGGCGAATGATCCAGGGCAGCGCCAGCAATGGGACAGTGAGCAGCGGGCCGGAATAGAATCTCCACCAATCGATGATTTTCTGCGCGCCTCGCTGCACGTAACCCTTCGGTGTCAGATTGCGTTGGAACTCCGCTGTCTCCCAGCGATAGTAGTCGCGCATGACCTGGTGGTGATACGCGGGCTCCGGCCGCAGTTTCTGCCAGATGAAGTAGGGAGCGGCGGCGTACTGACCGCGGTTCACCTGGTAGGTCATCACGACGGGCGAGCCCGTCACGCGGTAGTAATAGAAGCCGGTTGCGGCGGCCCCTGCCGCGAGCACAATCAGGATCGCAGCCAGGGATGGGAGCGCTTTCTTCCATGCCGGACGGTGCTTTCCCGTCAACCAGGCCAGCATTGCAATTGCGATGGGAATGCTGAAGACGAATCCTTCGTAGGGCCGGCTGTTTGCCAGTAGCACGAGCCCCAATCCCAGCACGAGTCCGGGGACGGGATGAGTGTTCTTGCGCAGGCGTGGCCAGGCTCCCAGAACGAGTGTTCCCCCCAGAGCGGCGACGGACGCACACCAGTAGGTGTTCATCCAGTAACTGAGAATGCCGAGACGCAACGCGGCCAGAATGGCGCCCAGCAGCGCCCACCAGGGCGGGACCCAGGCCTGCAGCATCCAGCACAGCACGGAGCACAGGGCAGCGGTGATCAGAAGCTGGCCGATCCAGGGATGTCCGAGAATCTGGCCTGCTGCCAGCACCAGGCCCTGCGCGGGCGGATACATCGACATGTACGTCGGGTGCTCGATGATGTGGAAGGTCTCGAAATGAATCCACATGGGGTGGGTGGGGTTGGTGAGCCTGCCGTGCGCGAAGGTGTCGCCGGCAAGCAGGTAGCTGAATTCGTCGTTCCAGTGCGGCTGGGGGATCCCGATTACCGCAATCAGGGCCACGCGTACCGCGACCACGCCAAGTCCAACGGCGAGAACAGCGCGTAGGCGCCGGCAGGCAAAACGCTTGCAGGCGCGCGCCCAGGAGTTCAGGAAAGAACGCTGCTTATAGCGCCTTCGCAGGGTGACTACGGCCGCCATGGCGATCAGAATCAGTTCCAGGATGGCGAGAAGCCAGGGCGCGAGGCGAGCGTAAGCGCCCTGCCACGTGGCGAGCGCGAAGCCGGGCAGTTCCAGATGAGGGAAAAGGTTCAGGCGTCCTCCGGAAGCGCCGTTGCGAAAGTTGCTGACTGGCTAGCAGAACTATATCCGGTGGGCGGTCTAATGTCGTCCCGCATTTGGGCAACGGGCGAAGGAGGGAAACAGGCGAGAGGGAAAGCCTCCCCGGCCATAGCGCCGGAGAGGCTGGATTCCGCGAGCTACCTGGTTGCGGCTTCGCCGATTTCCTCGAACAGGCCGCTGGCAATCTGGATCATCTCGTCATCCACGACCCGATTCTTGGAGATGGCCTCCAGCAGGGGGATGGAGACAATCTTGTTGGAGCGCAGAGCGGCCATGCGGCCGAATTCGCCGCGATGGACCATGTCGATCGCGCCCAAACCGTAACGGGTGGCCAGGACACGGTCGAACGCGCTGGGGGAACCGCCGCGCTGAATGTGTCCCAGGACGACGGCGCGGGTTTCAAATCCGGTCCGTTTCTCGATCTCGCGCGCCAGGACGTTGGCGATGCCGCCCAGCTTGGCGTGTCCGAACTCGTCTTTGCCCATGTCCTGCACGACCGGGGCGCCGGAACCGGTGACGAACTTCGCGCCCTCCGCGACGACCACGATGGAGAAATACCGTCCGCGCTCATGGCGCTGGCGGATGGATTCGGCAACTTTGTCGACGTTGAAGGGACGCTCGGGGATGAGGATGGCGTCGGCTCCGCCCGCAATGCCGCTGTACAGCGCAATCCATCCCGCATCGCGGCCCATGACCTCGACCACCATCACGCGGTTGTGGGCCTCGGCCGTGGTGTGTACGCGGTCGATGGCTTCACACACGATGTTGCAGGCGGTATCGAATCCGAAGGTGTAGTCGGTGCCCCCGAGATCATTGTCGATGGTCTTGGGCACGCCCACTACCTTGACGCCTTTTTCGTGCAGTTTCTGCGCGACCGAAAGGGTGTCGTCACCGCCGATGGCCACCAGCGCATCGATCTTATGGGCGGCGATGGTCTGGATGCAGCGGTCAAATCCGTCGGGACGCTTGGAGGGATTGGTGCGCGAGGTGCGGAGAATCGTTCCGCCGCGAGGCAGAATACCGCTGACACCATCCAGGTCCAGTTCCATGCTCTGGTTTTCGATCAGGCCTCGCCAGCCTTCCAGGAAACCAACGAACTGGTCGTCATAATGAAAGACGCCTTTGCGCACCACCGCGCGGATCACCGCGTTCAAGCCGGGACAATCACCCCCACCGGTTAAGATCCCAATTTTCATCGTATGCTCCTGTCTGCAATTATCCGTACGAATGAATCCGTAGAATGCACCCCGGGTATGGGGCGACGGGGGCCCAGGGACATGGTGTGCAGTCGTTCGGAACTGTCAAGATTAACACTTATTTTACCGATGCTGGATGGAATTGCAGGTAGAAAATCGTTCGGGTACGCCGATGGCGGCGGCACTTGCTCGTGCTTGCGCTCCGCCCTCGTAATTGGCCACAATGCTCCACTGACATGAACAGAGGCCTGCGGATTGTTGCATGGGTTGCGGTTGGGCTGCTGGGCGCAGCAGCCTTAGGAGTGGTGGCGCTGCGCCGGGGAGAGCCGATCAATGCGCTCTGGCTGGTAGCCGCGGCGACCTGTTGTTACGCGCTGGGATACAGGTTCTACAGCGCCTTTATTGCGGCCAGGATTCTGGCGGTTGATCCGCTGCGCGCCACTCCCGCCGAGCGCCTGGAGAACGGGCGCGATTTTCTGGTCACCAACAAGTGGGTGGTGTTCGGGCACCATTTTGCCGCGATTGCGGGGCCGGGGCCTCTGGTGGGCCCGGTGCTGGCGGCTCAGTTCGGATACCTGCCGGGAACGTTATGGGTGATTGCCGGCGCGGTATTCGCGGGCTGCGTGCAGGACTTTGTCATCCTGCTATTTTCGGTGCGGCGTGACGGCAAATCCCTCACGGAAATGGCCAAGGAAGAGACTGGGCCGCTGGGAGGCCTGGTCGCCTATGGAGCCGTGATCGCGATTCTCATCATCCTGCTTGCGGTCATTGCGCTCGTGGTGGTCAATGCTCTGAAGGATAGCCCGTGGGGAACCTTCACCATTGCGATGACGATACCGATCGCGCTGCTCATGGGGATCTATCTGCGGCGGATCCGTCCCGGGAGAGTGCTGGAAGTTTCAATCCTGGGATTCGTGCTCGTCCTGCTGGCGATCTGGGGAGGGCAGTGGGTTGCGCAAAATCCACAACTGGCACCGGTATTTACCTTCCGCGGGCAGACTCTGGCAATCCTGATCCTGATCTACGCCTTTGCCGCATCCGCCATGCCGGTATGGCTGCTGCTGGCCCCGCGCGATTACCTGAGCACGTTCGTGAAGCTGGGAACCATTGGCCTGTTAGGCATCGGCATTGTCGTGCTGCATCCCACGCTGCACATGCCGGCATTTACCCGCTTCGTGGATGGGACTGGCCCGGTTTTCGCCGGAAAGATTTTTCCCTTTGCCTTCATCACCATTGCCTGCGGGGCGATCAGCGGGTTCCATTCGCTGATCTCCAGCGGAACGACTCCGAAATTGATCGCGCGGGAAACCGAGACTCGCATGGTCGGGTACGGAGCGATGATGGCGGAGTCGGCAGTCGCGGTCATGGCGATCATTGCGGCCTGCGTGCTGCAACCGGGGGTGTACTTTGCTATTAATAGCCCGGCCGGAATCGTAGGCAGCACTCCGGCTGCGGCCACGGCGGCCATCTCGAGTTGGGGATTTCCCGTGACTGCGGATGACATGCAGGCTCTCGCCAGCGCGGTCGGCGAGCGCACATTATTCAACCGGACGGGAGGAGCTCCGGCATTCGCGGTGGGAATGGCGCACATCTTTTCCCAGAGCCTGGGCGGGACCACCGTGATGGCGCTTTGGTACCACTTCGCGGTGATGTTCGAGGCCCTGTTTATCCTGACGATTCTTGATGCGGGGACGCGGGTGGCGCGCTTCATGATCCAGGACGCGCTCGGCCACATTTATAAGCCGCTGGGTCGTACGAGTTGGTATCCGTCGGTTCTGGCCACCAGTGCCGTGATTGTGGCCGGATGGGGATTCTTCCTGTGGCAAGGCGTGAAGGATCCGCTGGGCGGGATCAATTCTCTGTGGCCGCTGTTTGGCATTGCCAACCAGTTGCTGGCGACGGTCGCGTTATGCGTGGCGACGACCATCATTGTAAAAATGCACCGCGCGAAATACGCTCTCGTGACGCTGGTGCCGCTGGCCTGGCTGGTTGCCGTTACTTTCACGGCTTCGTGGCACAAGCTGTTCGACGCAAGTCCGCGCATCGGATTTCTGGCGCAGGCGCGGGCTCTAGCCAACGCGCCGGGTACGGCAGCGACCTCGCGCCTGATCTTCAACAACCGCCTGGACGCAGCGGTGACGGCGGGGCTGGTGGTCATGGTCTTGCTCGTGCTGGTGGAGTCAGCCCGGCAGTGGATCGCGGTGCTGCGCGGAGAACAGAAGGTGGTGATGCGGGAGACTCCTTTCGTCCGAACGCGGATGGCGGAGGACCGGATATGAAGAGCTGGGCAAGCGCGGCTCGAATCCTGCTGGAAGCCTTGCGCGAAATCTTCGATGAGGCGCCCTACCGGCGGTTTCTGCAGCGCAGAGGACTGGCCTCGTCGCCTGAGGCCTACCAGCAATTCTGGCGCGAGCGCGAGGCGGCGCATGCCCGCCGGCCTCGTTGTTGTTAACCCGAGCGATTATGCAGGCGGCGTGCCAAGGTTGAGGCTCGCCGCATGATTGTGGGACATCAGTTGAGCTGTCGGGGGTACACTGCAACACATGCGGGTGCTGGGCATCGACTGCGGCGGAGAGTACACCGGCTACGGCGTGGTGGAGATGTCGGCGTCGGGGAAGCTGGGCTGCCGAGCTTGCGGCGCGATCAAACTTTCGCCGCGCGAAACCCTGCCGCGGCGCTTGTCACGGATTTACCTGCAACTGGGGGAGATTATTGCCCAGTACCAGCCGGACGAAGTTGCCATTGAAGATGTGTTTTACGCGCTGAACGTGAAATCCGCGCTCAAGCT
This sequence comes from Candidatus Sulfotelmatobacter sp., assembly GCA_035651855.1. Classification (GTDB taxonomy): domain Bacteria; phylum Acidobacteriota; class Terriglobia; order Terriglobales; family Acidobacteriaceae; genus Sulfotelmatobacter. The sequence continues at coordinate 8,296 of DASREX010000155.1, read as the reverse complement.
CGGGCAGGTGCGGGGCGTGGCTATGCTGGCTGCGGCCGCGGCCGGACTGGAAGTAGCCGAGTACTCGCCGCTGACCATCAAATCCTCAGTGGTGGGATACGGCAGGGCAGAGAAGCTGCAGGTTCAACAGATGGTGACCCGGCTGCTCGAGCTTGCCGAACCGCCCGAGCCCATGGATGCTTCCGATGCCCTGGCGATTGCGATCTGCCACCTGCATACGGCGGGAACGCTCAAGAGGCAGGGCGCTCTGGCGCGCTAGCGTCCAGTCATGCTTCATCTTTGGCATAATCTTGTTACTGCGTATTCCGTACTGAACTTCAGGTGAGTTCTACGAAAACAGATTGCGACTGGGTGGTTCACCGAAGGAGCAAGGGCCGCAGCTCTGCCGCGTTTGTTGTGCAGCGGATCGCGTGGGCGGCGGTGATCCTGTGCAGCGGTGCAGGCTGGGCGGCTGACCCGGGCACGGTAACCTTCTCGCTGGACTTCCCCAACTCCGCTCCCGAACATTACGTGATCTCGGTGCAGGCCGACGGTCGTGCCAAGTACGAGTCCACAGGCAGAATCTCGCCTGACTCGGACGAGCGGGATACCTACCAGGGGCAGTTCAGCTTCTCGGCTGCGACCTGCGCCCGAATCTTCCAACTGGCGGCCCAGGCACACTACTTTTCGGGCAATATCGACTCCGGAAACAAGAAGCTGGCGTTCACCGGGGCCAAGAAACTTGCCTACAGCGACGGGCAGCGGAACACTTCGGCCGAGTACAATTTTTCCTCCCTCGCCCCGGTGCAACAGCTCACGCACATCTTTCAGAGTGTAGGGGCGACGCTGGAATACGGGCGGCGCCTGACCTACTTTCACCGCTACCAGAAGCTTGCCCTGGATAACGAATTGAAGCAGATGGAGGATCAGGCCCGGCGTGGCGAGATTGCCGAACTGCAGGCGGTAAAGCCCATCTTGCAAGAGATCTACGATGACTCCAGCGTGATCAAGGTGGTTCGCGCCCGTGCCCTTCGGATCATGGATATGAACGTCTCACCTATCGCGGGCAATTAGCGGTCTGTCGCTGGGAAAGCGTGCAAGTCATGACGACATAACGCCTCGCTCGGTTCAAGGCCGGACGAATGTGTCCGGCCCTACGTTGCTAACCGGCATCCGGCAATCAGGGCGGCTAGAAAAGTTAAACCTTTTACAACTCCTGTGGAGAAACCGTGTTCTAATGGTTATAGCCTCCAGGGGGTCACCATGCCCGCTCCTTCTCGCTTGACAGTCATTCCGGTTGTTCTTGTCGCCGCTGCCTGCGCGCTGCTCGCGCTGCCGGCTTTGGCCGATTCGCAAGCTCGCATCGTCCGCCTCAGCGATGTGCAGGGATCCGTCCAGATCGACAAAAACACAGGCCTGGGCTTTGAGCGCGCTTTCATCAACCTGCCAGTCACGCAGGGCGCGAAGCTGCGCGCCGGAGCCAACGGGCGAGCGGAGGTTGAGTTCGAAGACGGCAGCTCGCTTCGCCTCACACCCAATACCACTCTGGAGTTCAGCAAGCTCGGACTCGCCGACTCGGGTAAGCGCCAATCTCAGGTGAACCTGGTTGAGGGCATGGCCTATGTCAACTGGCTGGGCAAAGATGACCTCAGTCTCAATTTCTCGCGGGAGACGGTCGTGCTCGATCACTCGGCGCACTTCCGGGTCGATGCTTCCACCGAGGCAGCCAATCTCGCCGTTTTCAAGGGTGCTGTGAGCGTCGATGGTCCCTCGGGCAAAGTTACGGTGGATAAGAAGAAGACCGCGACATTTGACGCCGCGGCGGAAGACAAATACACGCTGGCCAATAAAGTCGCGGAACAGCCTCTGGATTCGTGGGACAAAGAGGCCGTGTCGTATCACGACCAGTACGCGCGGAATAACACGACCCCCTATGGCTATGGCTTCAGTGACCTGAACTATTACGGCGCCTTCAGCAACGTGCCCGGCTACGGGATGATGTGGCAGCCCTACTTTACCGGTGTGGGATGGGATCCGTTCATGGATGGAGCCTGGGGCTACTATCCCGGATTCGGCTATATGTTTGCCTCAGCCTACCCTTGGGGATGGATGCCGTACCGCTACGGGAATTGGATGTTCGTGCCCGGTTTCGGCTGGATGTGGCAGCCCGGCGCATGGAACTCATGGGTGGGAGTACCACGCTACACCGCGACCACCGGCGTGCGGGTAAGCCCGCTGGTTCCGCCTGCCAGCGGAACGGTAAGGACGGTGTTCGTGGGCCGGGGATCGACGGTGACAGCGATGCAGCCGACCCGCGTCACCCTGAACGCCGGTTCGGCGGGCCTGGGCATTCCACGGGGATCCATCAACCACCTGAACCACCTGAATCATGAAGTTGTAAAGCACGGATCGGCGCAAGTGCAGCCGGCACCGTCATTCTCGGCCAGTTCCCCGACATCGGGCGCATCCAGTTCGCCGCAACGGGGATCGATGTCGGGAGCGCCACAACGCGGTTCCATGTCGAGTGCACCGCCGGTTCGCAGTTCCGCTCCGGCCGCGCGCCCTTCGGCGCCACCACCTGGTGGACGCCGCTAGAAGGATTCTGCTCCATAGGAGAGGGCTTCCACGAAATGGAAGCCCTTTTCTACTGTCCCCCGGCTTTACTTCACCAGCACGCCTGCATATCCCACAACCATGTCTCGATCGCCGGATACGTCGCCTGAGGTCGCGTACTTGACGAGTTCGGCTGAGGTTGCGCCCGATTCGCGGGCTGCCGTCAGCATCGCCACCGCCGGACCGAAGCCGCACATGCTGATGTCGTGCTCCGTAATGACGTCGTAAAGGCCACGGGGATCGAGAGCGAGGATTGGCTCGAGGGCGCGATGATCTTTCACCCGGGTGACGGCGTCTGACTCGTAATGATTCATATCGCTGGAGGCGACGATCAGTATGGGATGGTTTTGCTCTGCAATCACGGCAGCGAGCGCTTTCCCGAGGTGCTCCAGGGGCTCGAAACGGCTCGTGCCCAAGGCGATAGGCAAGAACCTCAGTTGCGGTTGACGAAGTTGCAGGAAGGGAAGTTCAACCTCGGCGGCGTGCTCGCTGCGGTGTGCGGCGAAATCGTCGTGCAGGAGCGGGAACTGCCGTTGCAGAGCGCGCGCCAGGGTTTCATCGATGGGAACATCTCCCAAGGGCGTTTTCCAGGCGCCCGCAGCCATCATGGCAAGGAGTTGGCCCTGGCCGGTATGGTTGGGACATAGCACAATGCAGCAGCGCGGGATTTCAATGCGAGCGAATAATGCTCCGGCCACATGGCCGGAGTACATATAACCCGCGTGGGGAGCGATGCAGCCGAGGGCGCGAACCGGTTCCGCTTGGGACGGGGACAGGAAGGAGTGAAGCTGGGTACGCAGTTCCCCGGGATCGCCCGGGTAGAAGCGCCCAGCGACTGCCGGATTCCGCAGGGTTGTCGCGCTCATGGTCCCTCCTTGGCCGATGCGGGACCAACCTCTTCATGCTAAGACTCGTTCTGGGGGTCGCGCAAGGCACGGAAGACGGCGGCGCTCTGTTGCAGGGTCAAAGTTTCGGCGCGGGCTGTGGGTTTCACCTTTGCCTGGGCCAGGGCGCGCTTCAATGGCGCGGGCTCGTAATTCCCCTTAAGGTTGTTCCACAGAGTCTTTCGTTTCTGGCCAAAGGATAGCCGCAGGAAATCGACGAACCCGTCTCCCGCGACTCCCAGGGCCTGTTGCTGCGGATCCAGGGTGAGGCGCAGCACCGCGGAAAACACTTTGGGCGGCGGTGCGAAGGCTTCGGGAGGGACGGTAAACAGGTTTTCGACCCGGGCGTGCAATTGCGCTGTGGCGGAAAGCATTCCGTATTCGCGCCCGCCGGGCTTGGCGGCAATCCGGTCGGCGACTTCGCGCTGCACCATGATCACGATGCTCTCAAAATACCTGGCGAACTTGAAGAGGCGCAGCAGAATGTCCGAAGTAATGTAGTAGGGGAGATTGCCCACAACTTTGACCGGCTCGGGCTTGAGTTCAATGCCGGGGCGGCCGAGGCCGGGTTTGGGGCCGAACAGGGAATCGAAGTCGACCGCGAGGACGTCGGCTTCAATAATTTCGACGTTGCGCTGCATGCCAAATTTCAAACGCAACTGCGCGGCCAGCACGCGATCGAGTTCGACAGCAATGAGGCGGCGCGCGCGCCTGGCCAGCAGGGAAGTGAGAATGCCGCGCCCGGGACCGATTTCGAGCACAGTACTCTGGGACAGGTCGCCCAGAGCCTCGACGACGCGAACGGCATATTCTTCGCTGGCGAGGAAGTGCTGGCCCAATTTGGGCTTGGCTCGTGGACGGTCTGCAGATACGACCCTTGGCACGTTGACCCTCTGGCGATCGGGAAGTAGACTTTCAGGTCGGTACGCGCATCTTAAGCGCGGGCCGGCGGTCCCCTGAATGATCCATGATAACGTGCGCCGCGGAAACGCGCCCGCCGTGGAGGTTCCGCACTCATGAATATCGCGTTCGTCGCTTCCGAAGGGGTTCCGTTTTCCAAAACTGGCGGGCTGGCGGATGTAGTCGGGGCGCTGCCTCGGGCGCTGGCCGCTCTGGGACATCACGTCACCGTTTACCTGCCGCGCTACCGGCAGACGAAGCTGAACGATGCTGCGGTGGTGGTGCGCAGCGTGACTGTACCTTTCGACGACCAGTACCGTTTCGCATCGGTGGTTTCGGGAGGAACGGTGGGCAACGTCCATTTTTATTTCGTGGAGTATGCGCCGTACTTCGACCGAGAGGCCTTGTACGGAACCTCTGCGGGAGACTACCCGGACAATGCCGAACGATTTGCCCTGTTCTCGCGGACCGTGCTGGAAGCTTCGAAAGTGCTGGGCGTGCCCCATATTTTCCATTGTCATGATTGGCAGTCGGCCTTGGTGCCGGTGCTGCTGCGCACGCTCTACGCGGAAGATCCGGCGTTTCGCGACGTGGGCAGTGTCTTCACCATCCACAACATGGGCTACCAGGGATTGTTTCCGCCTGACACGCTGCCTCTGCTGATGCTGCCCTGGGACCTGTTCACCATTACGAAGATGGAATTCTTTGGGCAGGTGAATTTCCTGAAGGGAGCGCTGGTTTATTCCGATTACGTCACCACCGTCAGCCGGAAGTACAGCCAGGAGATTCAAACTGCGGAGTACGGCTTCGGGCTGGAAGGCGTGCTGCGGGACCGGTCTTCGAGCGTGACCGGAATCTTGAATGGCGTGGACTACGAGGAGTGGAGTCCGCAGAGCGACAAATTTGCGGTGGCCCAGTATTCCCCGCAAGATCTGTCGGGCAAGGCGAAAGACAAGCAGGATCTTCTGGCCGCGTTTGGGGTGAAGAATGCCGATCCCAAGCTTCCGGTAATTGGGATCGTGTCCCGCTTTGCCGCGCAGAAGGGCTTCGATCTGATCGCGCAGATCGCCGACCGCCTGGCCCGCGAAGATATGATCATCGTTGCGCTGGGGGCGGGCGATAAGGCGTATGAAGAAATGTTCCAGCGGCTGAGCAAGCAGTTCCCCAGCAAGATCGCGGTGAAAGTTGCGTACGACAACGCCATTGCGCACAAGATCGAAGCCGGGGCTGACATGTTCCTGATGCCCTCGCGCTACGAGCCTTGCGGGCTCAACCAGATCTACAGCCTGAAGTACGGCACGGTGCCGATTGTGCGCGCGACCGGCGGACTGGATGACACGATTGAGCCCTGGGACGCCCGCACGGGGAAGGGAACAGGCTTCAAGTTCACCGAATACAACGGCGAGTCGCTGCTGCTGACCATCAAGCAGGCTCTCACTGCATACCGGGACCAGACCTCCTGGCAAGTGCTGATGCGTAACGGCATGAACAAGGACTTCTCCTGGAATGCCTCAGCCCGCGAATACGGGAAGGTGTACGAACGGGTACGCCAGTTGCGCGCCGCAAATCATACGCCAGAAAAGGTGCTGGTCTAGGAGAGTTCCAACGTACGCAGTGCTGGCGACCTCGGTCCGGCTGGTCTCCCTTTCGCATTGCGGCATTTCCCTGGCATCACGCCCCTGCTTTCCCGCCTCTAAGTACCGGACACGAAGCCAGGCCTCTATGCCGGAAATGGGATCCATCTTGCTGCTGGGCAGTAGCTTGAAATCGGTTCTCCGCCTCGGAGGGCCAGGTCTGATTGTGGTTGGGCTGGTAGACAATTCGGTAATTCCGATTCCGGGCGGCATGGATCTGTTCGTCATTCTTCTTACCGCCCACAATCGGGAATATTGGTGGTATTACGGGCTGATGGCAACGGCCGGCGCCGTGCTCGGCGGCTACGTCACTTACCGCCTGTCGAAGAAAGGCGGGAAGGAGGGATTGGAGAAGAAATTCGGCAAGCGAAGGGCGGAGAAGGTCTACAAGAGATTCGAAAAGGGCGGCTTTTCAACTATCGCCGTGGGCTCCATCATTCCTCCTCCCTTTCCTCTCGTTCCTGTTCTCATGGCGGCAGGAGTCATGCAGTATCCCTGGAGGAAATTTGTAACTGCGCTGGCGGCGGGGAGGGCGGTGCGTTTTTTTACGATTGCATTTCTCGGCAAGCTCTACGGCACGGCAATCGTGGGGTGGGTCAGCCGGTACTATAAACCCTTCTTGTATGTGCTGATCGTTTTGGGAGTGCTGGGGGGCATTGCCGCTTTGGTGTATTTCAAGTGGTATCGGCCACGACAGCAACGAAGCGCGGATGCGCCCGCCAAGGCCGCTTAGCGCCGGACTCGTGTAGGGGCGGACCCATTGGTCCGGCCTGCTGAATGCAAGGCTGCGCTGTACTGCCAAAACCGCCCCGGACCAATGGGTCCGGGGCTACATGGTTTGTGGCGCCTACGTTGTCAGCGTGCCGGGACGGGTTCCGGATTGGGGGCCTGGGTTGTCGGACTGTTGAAGTTCACCCTGGGAGCTTCCCTCGATCCTTCGGCGGCTTTGAAATAGGCGTCATTGGTTTTGAATCCGGCCCAGGCCGCGAAGATGTTGTGGGGGAACATCTGCAGGTAGGTGTTGTAATCCTGCAGGGTTTCGTTATAGCGCCGGCGTTCCACAGCGATGCGGTTTTCTGTGCCGGCGAGTTCATCCTGGAGGCGCAGAAAGTTTTCGTTGGACTTCAGCTGCGGGTAGTTCTCGACGATCACTAGCAGGCGGCCCAGGGCGTTATCCAGTTGACCGTTGGCTGCGATTTTCTCTTGCGGAGTTCCGGCGGAGAGCAGGGCGGAGCGCGCTTTTGCAATGTCGCCAAAGACAGTTTGCTCCTGCTTGGCGTAGCCCTTTACGGTTTCGACCAGGTTCGGAATCAGGTCGGCGCGCCGCTGCAGGACGATATCCACCTGCGACCACGCCGCTTTGACCGCCTCATTCTTGGTGACCAGAGTGTTTCTGACGCTCACGTACTGGCCGAAGAAAATGAGCGCGATCAGCAGCAGGACAACGATCACTACCACGAAGACTTTACTCATGAAGCCCTCCTCAAAACCTCGAATGACGTATATCTGTTGCGGCCTTGATCAAGCGGCGTCCACCGCGGCCGCGACTTTCTCGACAGCGGCGATATAGCGCGGCGCCAGATCGCGGATGTCGATCTTCTTTGCGCTGGATTTCTTTTCCCTGACATCGAGAACCTGCAAGACCACGGAGGCATCGAAGCCCACGCGCAGCGCCAGGGCACTCACGGCTTCGCGCCGGGTCGCGGGTGCCGCATCGCCGAGTGCAATCAGGGCGTGACGAAACAGCGTAGTAACCGAGGGGGCGGAGTGCTGCAGAAGATCCCACAGCCGGGAATGGTCTTCCGAGGCCAGAAGCACGTGCTGGCGCAGGAGAATCAGTTTCTCGCGCAGTTCGTATTCCACCTGCACGCGGTGCAGGTCCATGGGGATTTGCAGTCCCTTCAGCACATCTTCACCATGCAGCACCCGGTGATGCCGCTGCATATCGAGCAACTCGATGGTAAAGACGTCCACCGTTCGTTCCAGTTCGTGCCGGGTCATGCAGAGGGGAGGGGGCTGTTTCTGCCCGTCCCACCATTTCGCGGCAGGGGTCAAGGCGCGCAGCGCCGGGAACGAGGCATCGCGCAGGACGCAAAACATATTGAGGTTTGAAAGGCCGGTATGGAAGTCACCGGAGACGGCCGAGCCGAACAGGATGATGCTCTCGACGTTGTTTCCGCCGGCCTCGCGCATCCGCTTAACAAATTCGCCAATGGTGTTTTCCGGAATCATTGCATCCTCGCCATACTACCAACTGCTGCTGGCCCCGCCACCCCCGGAACTTCC
>DASREX010000154.1:0-26373 GCA_035651855.1 Candidatus Sulfotelmatobacter sp. | reverse complement strand
AATCCAGCGGCTTTCGAGCACTGGCCGCCGCCTTGGGCCCAATTGTCATGACCGGGCAGGGAGCCGTGCGCAGCAGCTCTTCGGCCACGGAGCCGAGAGCGACTTGCGTGATCCCGCCTCGCCCGTGGGTGCCGATTACGAGCAGGTCGATCCCCCTGTCCGCAATGACGGACAACACGGCGGGCGCGATGGACGCGCTTCGAACCACGATCCCATCGGCCGCTCGACCCGGGCGGGCGGTGCTGATCAGGGTTTCCAACAGCCCCTGAGGGTCCGCGCGGCTCCTGTCGGTCTCCTCCGGATTGGCGGGGATTTCATAGCGCCCCTCCCGCTGAACCACGTGCAGGAGGGATAACTTCGCATCGTAGCGCGCGGCCAATTCCGCCGCGAACCAGAGTGCCGGGAGCGAAGCATCCGACAAATCAGTCGCCATCAGGATCGAACGGAAGACCGGAGTCTTCGTGGAAACTTCGTTCCGCTTCAACTCTGCGATATTCATAACTGCCTCCCACGCCGGATCATTCGACGTCCCATCCGAAAAACCCAGGGCGCGTCCTGAAGCGCTTGGGTGGATGTAGCTCGGTTACCCGTCTCGAGGCGAGTTGGACGAGCTGTGGACGATCGCCGCCCCAGACAACTGTCATCCTTTTGCAGCAACGTTCGCACAGCCAGAACCGCTCGTCCAGTTCAGGGGACAAGCCTTCACTGCAACCAGCTACTTGTGGAGTCGGCGCGAAGTGGAAGACTCTTCCCTGACCGATGCGGAGAAATTGCTCGCAGCATGCGGGATTGGCGCACTTAGAAAGCACGGCGCACCCCCGTACGTCCTTCTGAGAACATCCTAATCCCGCGGCGGCGAACGTGAGGTGATGACAGATACGAGAGAAAGTGATGTTCATCACCTGCTGTCCGAAGGCCTTGCGGTACATGGGCGAGGCTGCAATCCCGGTGGTTTACAATCGCTCCGGTCCTGTTGATAAAAAGCGAAGAAGGAACACATGGAACGCTTCATTCTTGCCGAAATCTTCAACTACTCATACCTGCCCTCCGCTCCCGAAAACACTGTCGACATGAGAGTGGTAGCTAAGCCATGACCCAGATCGAATGCGCAGCCCTGTTGTTCGATATGGATGGCGTTCTCATCAACTCCACTCCCGCTGTGGCGCGGGTGTGGCGGCGCTGGGCTATGGAGCACGGATTTGACCCGGAGGAAGTAGTGGCGCGCGCTCATGGACGTCCCAGCCTGACTACGGTTAAGGAATATCTTCCGCAGGCAGATCACGAGGCGGAAAATCGCGAGGTAGAGCGGCGGGAAATCGAAGATCTGAAGGGCGTGGTCCCGCTGCCCGGGGCTCTGGACCTTCTGGCCAGCCTGCCACCGGATCGGTGGACGATCGTAACATCCTGCACGCGCGCCCTGGCGGAAGTGCGCATCCGCGCGGCGGGCCTGCCGTTGCCCCGGCAGCTGATTACTTCAAATGACATCACGAACGGCAAGCCTCATCCCGATCCGTATCTGAAGGGAGCCTTGAAATTGGGCTTTCCTGCCAGCGATTGCGTGGTGGTGGAGGACGTTCCGGCGGGGGTCCGGTCGGGCAAGGCGGCGGGGGCAAAGGTCATTGGGTTCACCACGACCGTGGAAGAGCCAGCCCTGCAGCAAGCCGGCGCGGATTGGGTCTTGCGGTCCTGTGCGGACCTCCGGTTGCTGCGGCGGGATGCTGGATTAACTTTAGGGGTGAACCGGGAAGTTGACTGAAATCCTAACCCTGACGTTATCACGCGACCGCGCATTTTTGCGGGAGTTGTGCCTTCCTTCCAACTGTCTGACCCGGAATTGCATCCACTCCTTTAGCCACAGGGAGATTGTAAGGAGAATGGAAATGCAATTGAGATCGAAGGTGCTGGTCGTGTTTGTCAGTATGGTTTCGCTGATAGCGTCAATGGCGGTGGCGCAGAATGCGGAGCCGTCAAAGTCGGAATCCCGGATCGCGCGAGAGGTTCGCCACGAAATATTGATGCTGCCCTACTTCGGGGTGTTCGACAACATCGCTTTTAAGGTGGAGGGAGGAACGGTGACGCTACTGGGGCAAGTCGTGCGGCCGTCTCTGAAATCCGACGCGGAGAATGCCATCAAGCGCATCGAGGGAATCGATCGAATCGACAATCAGATTGAAGTCCTGCCGCCATCTTCCCAGGATGACGCCATCCGCATCGCGCTGTTTCGCGCGATTTATCAATATCCATCGTTGCAGAAGTACGAGTTGGGAGTGCAGAAGCCGATTCGCATCATCGTAAAGAATGGCCGCGTGACGCTGGAAGGCGTAGTCGATAGTGACGCGGATAAGAACCTGGCCGGCATCCGGGCAAACTCGGTGCCGGGTATTTTTCAGGTTACCAACAACCTCAGAGTAGAGAAACCGTAGAAGGCCGTGGTTCCGGGGGACGCCTCGGCGTCCCCTTGGTGCTAGTTCCGGGCGCTGCCCAAGTCGCTGCAATAACGTTTTACTTCAGCAGTTTCGTCGACCGCGTATAATGCTCCCGCATTTGATTTCCGCTCCCGCGGACTACTTGGAGGAACGCCATCATGAGTTTCCATGCCATGAACCGCCGCACCTTTTTGGAAACCGCAGCGACGATCGCCGCAGGTACCCTGTTCAGCAGTCGCCTGGGATGGGCGGCGGGCGAGCACAAGATCAGCAAGATAGCCGTCCAGCTGTACACCGTTCGCGACCTGATGAAAGACGATTTCGAAGGCACGATCGCCAAGGTGGCGCAGATCGGCTACAAAGAAGTGGAATTCGCGGGGTACTTCGGCCGCACCGCCCAGCAGGTCAAGGACGTCCTGGCGAAGAATGGCCTGACCGCGCCCTCCACCCACGTGCAATACGATGAACTGGACGAGAAATTCCCCTCGGTCCTCGAATTCTCCAAGACCGTGGGCATGAGCTACGTCATCTGCCCATGGATTCCTGAAGAGTTGCGCAAGTCCCCTGACATCTGGAAGCAGGCTTCCGAGAAATTCAACAAATGCGGCGAGCAAACCAGGAAAGCCGGCATGCAATTTGGCTATCACAACCACTGGTTCGAGTTCCTGCCCACGGATGGAAAGCTGCCTTACGACGAACTGCTTAAGAATTGCGATGCGAAGCTGGTGAAGATGGAGATGGATCTTTGCTGGATCACCGCCGCAGGCGGCGACCCGGTGCAGTACTTTGCCAAATATCCCGGGCGTTTCCCCCTGGTGCACGTCAAAGATCTGAAGACCAAGCCGAATGTGACCAGCGGGGGCGCGCAGAATTATGGCGATACCGTGGATCTGACCGAGGTGGGCAGCGGCATCATCGACTGGAAACGGATCTTCGAGCACTCGCAGCAGGCGGGAATCAAGCACTACATCGTCGAGCACGATCATCCGAAAGAGCCGCTGGAGAGCATTACGAAGAGTTACCAGTATCTTTCGACGTTACGCTGGTAGTAGTAGGAAGCTTAGACAGGACATGCCGCCGCTGCGGCGGCGGCAATTCTTCCGGGGAGAAGATCTGGGTCCATGCAGGTCCGGCGTACTCCAAAAACTTATGATGTGTGCATCATCGGCTCCGGAGCCGCGGGCGGCACCGCGGCCAAGGTGCTCACCGAAGGCGGATTGACGGTCGCGCTGCTGGAGGCGGGGCCCCCGGTGGTTCCCGCGCGCGACTACAAGGAACATGTCTGGCCCTACGACCTGCCGCATCGCGGCGCGGGAGTCGGCGGCAAGGCTCGCCAGGGCCTCGACGATGAGTTCCTGGCTCCCAACGGCGCCTGGGAAATCGAAGGCGAGCCTTACGTCTCCGCTCCAGGATCCAAGTTCCGCTGGTTTCGCTCGCGAATCGTCGGCGGGCGCACCAATCACTGGGGACGGATCGCCCTGCGCATGGCGCCTGTGGACTTCAAAGTCCGCTCCCATGACGGCATGGGCGATGACTGGCCGATCAGCTACGACGATGTAGCGCCCTACTACGACAAGGTCGAAGCCTACATCGGGGTCTTCGGCACGAAAGAAAATATCCCGAGCGCTCCCGACGGCATTTTCCAGCCCCCGCCCAAGCCGCGCTGCACTGAGACCATCATCAAGAAGGCCTGCGACAAGCTCAGCATTTTGTGCATACCTTCGCGGCTGGCGATTTTGACCAAGCCGCTGAACGGACGTCCGGCGTGCCATTACTGCGCGCAGTGCGGCCGCGGGTGCATAACCGCTTCCAACTTCAGCTCCAGCCAGGTGATGATCCCTCCGGCGGAGAAGACCGGCCACCTCGCGATGATCACCGGCGCCATGGCTCGCGAACTGATCGTCGGCAAAGACGGCAAAGTCGTCGCGGTCTCTTATATCGATAAGGCTAGCCGCGAGGAGAGGCGTATTCACGCGCGGGCGTTTATTGTCGCGGCCAGCGCCTGCGAGTCCGCGAGGCTTCTGCTGAATTCCAGGTCCACCCTGTTTCCGGACGGGCTGGCGAATTCTTCCGGAGTGGTGGGCCGCAACCTGATGGACACGGTGGGCAGCGACGGCGGCGGATATTTTCCTCAACTGGAGAAAATGCCGGCGCACAACCATGATGGCGTCGGGGGCATGCATATGTACCTGCCGTGGTGGAAGTTTGACCGCAAGAACGACTTTCTGCGCGGCTACCACACCGAGTTCGGCGGCGGGCGCGGCATGCCGGGGGTGGGAGACTACGACGAGCTGTGCGATGCGCACGAGGGCTACGGCGCCTCCCTCAAGCGAGAGTGCAAGAAGAAATACGGCACGTACATCGGATTCGCCGGACGGGGCGAGATGATCCCCAACGAACACTGCTACTGCGAAATCGATCCGAACATGGTGGACCAGTGGGGAATCCCGGTGCTCCGCTTCCATTGGAAGTGGAGCGACAACGAACTCAAGATGGCCAGGGACATGCAGGAAACCTATCGGGAGATCGTGGAGACGGCCGGGGGAGTGTACATGCCGCCGACCCAGTTGGGGCCGGATCATCCCTACGGGATCGCGGATGGCGGCGTCATCATCCACGAAGTGGGGACGGTGCGCATGGGCGAGCGTCCCGCAACTTCAGCCCTGAATGGATACTGCCAGGCGCACGACGTGAAGAATCTTTTTGTCACCGATGGGGCTTCCTTTGTCACTAACGCCGATAAGAATCCGACACTGACCATCATGGCGCTGACGTGGCGCGCCTCGGATTACCTGCTGGACCAGGCGAAGAAAGGGAATCTGTAAGCGGATTTATCATGCCGATCTCGCGACGGGACATTCTCAAATCGCTGACCATGACGGCTGTGACGGGCTCGGTGCTGCGTGTCATCCCGCTGGAAGCAGCGGAGTACGCGCATCACATGGTCAAAGCCGAGAAGGCGGCCCAGAGCAATGTGTACACCCCGAAGTTCTTCCCGGCGCACGCCTACAAGACCTTGCAGAGCCTTTGCCAGACCATCATCCCGTCCGACGATGAGGCAAAGGGCGCGATCGAGGCGGGCGCGCCGGAGTTCATCGACCTGCTCACCAGCGAGAACAAAGATTACCAGGTCTCACTGGGTGGAGGGCTGATGTGGCTGGACAACACGTGTCTGGACCGCTATGACAAGCTTTATCTCGACTGCACACCCGGGCAGCAGAAAGAGATTCTCGACCTGATCGCATACCGCAAGAACGCCAAGCAGGATCCGAGCCTCGGGCAGGGGATTGAGTTCTTCAGCTTTCTTCGCAAAATGACGGCCGACGGCTTTTTCACCAGCGAGATCGGAATCGCTTATCTCGGCTACGTGGGCAATACCTACGTCAGCGAGTTTCCCGGCTGCCCGCCCGTTCCCGGAGAGTAGGCCCAGTAAGTAGCAGAAAAGAGGCCGGATCCTGTTCTTGCCTTTACTACGATTCTGGATATAATTAGATACATAAATGGAGTATGGCCGTGAATGCACTGGCTGCGGTTCCTGATCTTGGCCTTGATTTGCGCAAACTCCCGGATCTGGCAGATCCGGCGACACGCGCTCGCCTGAGCACTCCGGCCATCGAAGCCTTTTTCGCCATCGTGGATAAGTGGCAACTCCGCAACGAAGATGCCATGACCCTGCTGGGCGGCACGTCCCACGGACGCTACTTTGAGTTGAAGCGCAACCGCAAGGGGCTTCTGTCGCAGGACGAGCTAACCCGCATTTCACTGCTGATCGGCATTTTCAAGGCGCTGAATATTCTGTTCGGGCAGCGCCTGGCGAACCAGTGGACATCCCGTCCGAACTCCAATCCGATGTTCAACGGGGCAGCTCCCTTGCAATACCTCAGTCGCGGCGGAGTACCGGCCATGATCGGGGTTCGCCGGTTGCTCGACAGCCGGCGCGGCGGACGGTAATCCCATCGCGCAAACATAAGTGGCGAAGTGCTTCCTACTACTCCCATTGACCGTCGCGATACGCATCGCCTCATTCCCGCCCAGTTTGCGGACGGGGGAGCATCGGTCCTGTCCCGGCTGACCGACGATCCCGATACCCTGGAAGGCATCTTCGAACTGGATAATGCGACCAATGATCGCCTGCTCGCGGAATCCCGTCTGGCGCCCGGGGTCGACGAAAGGGAACTGGTGTTCGGGATCGCGTCCTACCGCATCATCAATGCTGCTTTTTGCCATCCCGCGCCAGGCGGGGCGCGCTTCAATTCCCCAGACCGCGGCGCATGGTATGCATCCTTCGAATTGGCGACCTCGCAGGCTGAGGTGGCTTATCACCGCCAGCTGTGGCTTACGGAAATTGCGTGGGACGAAGAGGACGAGTCAGAATATCTCGACTATCTGGCGGATTTTCGAGCTGAATTCCATGACTTGCGAAGTTCAAAGGAGCATGCCGATTGCCTGTCTCCCACCAGCTATGCCGCATCGCAGGCGCTGGCGGCGCAGTTGCTTGAGCTGGGCTCGAGTGGCATCGTGTATCCCAGCGTGCGCCGTAGCGGGGGAACCTGCATTGCGTGTTTTCGCCCGGTGCTGGTGACGAATGTTCGCAAGGGATACATCTACAGCTTCGTGTTCGCCAACTGGCGGAGCGGCGCGAAAATTCGGCGAGTCTAGGCCGGTTTCAGCCTTTGGCGAAGGGATCTTCCAACGACGGACTCTGGGGAGTGAACAACTCCGCGCCGTTTTCAGTCACGTGCATGTCGTCTTCCAGGCGAATGCCGAATTCTCCCCGGATGTAAATCCCCGGCTCGTCGCTGGTGGTCATGTTGGCCTGGAGTTTGGTCTTGTTGCCGCGCACCAGGTAGGGCCACTCGTGTCCGTCCATGCCCATTCCGTGGCCCAGACGGTGGGTGAAATATTTGTAATCCGGACCATAGCCGCCCTCGGTCACAACCTTGCGGGCAGCGTCGTCGATGGCGCCGCATTCCACGCCAGGATGCGCCGCTGCCAGCGCCGCTGACTGGGCATGGCGCACGATGTCGAAGACACTTTTCATCTTTCCGCTAGCCTTGCCCAGGACGAAGGTTCGGGTGATGTCGGAGGCATAGCCTTCAACCGAGCACCCGCCGTCCATGAGAACGATCGTGCCTTCATGGATGACTTGGGGCGTGACTGATCCGTGGGGAAAAGCCGAGAACTCACCCACTTGCACATCCGCGTCTCCGGTGAATCCGAGCCGGTCATGGGCCTTGCGGACCAGGTCTTCGACCTGCGGCTGGGTCATTCCGTCCTGGAGGGCGGCGTGAGCCGCTTGATAGGCGGCCAGCGTTACCTGCGCGGCGAGCCGCATCAGCGCAATTTCGTGAGGGCTCTTGATCATGCGGCATCCGGCCGTCACCGACGAGGCGCTGGCGATGGCGGCCTGCGATGCTGCCCTCGAAATGCCCTCGGTAAAAACGAAACGAACGGTTTCCTCAATGCCGATTCTGCCATGGGCGATGCCGCGATCCTTCAACCCCTGCGCGATCCGGTCATACGGGCTCTGATCTTCCTGCCAGACGCGTACATCCGGATCAGATCCCTCCGGCGCATTCGTGATCTGCTCGCGGGCGCGGCCTTCTTCGAAAGCCGGGCAAACATAGAAGGGCGATCCCTTTTGCGGGAGCAACAGCGCGAAGGTCCGCTCGCCGCCCCACCAGCGGATGCCGGTGAAGTACTTCAGGGATGTGCCTTCCATGAGAAGGATGGCATCGAGAGAGTTCTCGGCCATGAGCTGGCGAGCGCGCTCCCAGCGTGCCGCGCGCTCGTCCGGCTTGATGGGCTTGGCCTCGGCCTTTCGCGAGTTCAAGGCAGCGATGGAAGCCGGCAGTTTTTCGTCTGCGCATTCGGCTGTTCCGGCAGCCAAACGCTGGCCGCCGGCTACCGCGATTCCTGCCGTGATACCGCTTGCTTCCAGAAATCTGCGCCGCGAGATCATAGGCCCTCCAGAGCCGAATCTTGGGTGCCGACATTATAGGGACAAGCAGGCTGATATGCTCTGCTCAACCATGGAATCTGGCTTCCAGTGTGCCGCTTGCGGAGAGTGGAACGTTACCTCGGTCGACGAATCGGCGGGACGCCGTCAAAGTTATGTGGAAGATTGCCAGGTCTGCTGCAAGCCCAACCTGCTGCGGATTGCATACGACACGGGAAGCGAGGAGTTCTACATTTCCGCGGAACTGGAGTAGTTTTCCGGCAATCACCGGGAACTGGCGCAAATACTCGCCGCTGGCGCCGCGGCGCGCTATAGTGGCCTGTCCCACCTAGTCCCGGACGCATTCGTCCGGGCTGCTTACGGAAGCTTGGCGGAAGAAGGCGACCGCCCTGGCGATTCTCTTGGGAGGAGGCACCAAAGGCATGGCGACAGGCTATAGCACGGGAAGAATGGTGGCGCACAATATGGTTACCACGCAATTCGAACTGGATGGATTTCGCGTGACCCGCACGCTGGGGGTGGTGCGCGGGATTGTGGTGCGGTCGCGCTCGATCTTTGGCACCATCGGCGCAGGATTGCAGACCCTGGTCGGCGGCAACATCACCTTGCTGACGAACCTGTGCGAGAAGACCCGGCAGGAGGCCTTCGACCTTATGCTGCAGCATGCCGCCGAACTGGGAGCCAACGCCGTCGTCGGCGCACGTTATGACGCCACCGAGGTCATGCAAGGCGTAACTGAAGTATTGGCTTACGGGACTGCAGTTTTTGTGGAGTCGGCGAAATAGCGTGAAGGGATTGCAGGCCGGAAGCCGCGATCAGTCTCCGCTGGCATGATTCTGCGTGGCCACCAACACCAGCCGCGGCCGCGCGGGTTCAGGCCGGGAGGGATGGCGGAAGGTGGAAAGGATCGAGAAAACCACCAGGTACGCGGATAAAATCCCGAAGCTCACTGAGGCGACAACGGTGAAGCAGAGGATCACGGGCATCATCAACGAATTCACGACCGGCCACCTTTACCAGCTGTTATCTGATGCAAAGCCCCAGAATCCGTATACCTGTTTTTTCGCCTGCGGCCGCGCGACTCTTCAATCTACCCGCGTTGACGCTCCGCGCTATTGACGACTAAGATACGGAGTAGAGCTGTGCATTCCTACTTTCGAACAATTCTGTTGCCCTGTCGACGTTACGGAAGGGCCAGTGCTCCGGGCGAATAATGGCGATTACCAAGATCTCTGTCCGGGGCGCCCGGCAGCACAATCTCAAGAACATCAGCGTGGACATTCCCCGTAATACCCTGACCGTGGTTACCGGCCTCAGCGGGTCGGGCAAGTCGTCGCTTGCCTTCGATACGATCTACGCCGAAGGCCAGCGCCGCTATGTGGAGACGCTGTCGGCCTACGCCCGTCAGTTCCTAGATCAAATGGAGCGTCCGGATGTCGATGGGATTGATGGACTTAGTCCCTCCATTTCGATCGAGCAGAAGACTACGAGCCGCAGCCCGCGCTCCACCGTGGGGACGATCACCGAGATCTACGATTATCTTCGCCTGCTATTCGCCTCCATCGGGGTGCCGCATTGTCCCAGGTGCGGTCGCGCTATCAGCCGCCAGTCCGCCGATCAGATCGTGCAGCGTGTGATGGCGCTGACGCCCGAGGACCGCGTTATGGTCATGGCGCCGATCGTGCGCGGGCGCAAGGGCGAGTTCAAGAAAGAGATGGAGACGCTGGTCAAGCACGGATACACGCGGGCGCGGGTCGATGGGGAACTGGTCAATCTTGAGGACGAGATCAATCTCGACAAACGCAAAAACCACACCATTGAAGTCGTGATCGACCGCCTGCTGGTGAAGCCCGGCATTGAACACCGCCTGGAGATGTCCGTCGGCCTGGCTATGAAGCTGGCCGGAGGACTGGTGCAGGTCGCGGTGGTAGGCGGGGAGGAGCAGCTTTATTCGGAAAAACTGGCCTGCCCGGATTGCGGAATCAGCGTTCCGCAACTGGAGCCCCGGTCATTTTCCTTCAACAGCATGTATGGGGCATGCCCGGAGTGCCACGGCCTGGGCAGCAAGTATGATTTCGATCCCGCCAAGGTAATCACCGACTGGTCGAAACCGTTGCTGGACGGCGGACTGGGACCGGGCTCGGCTTCGCAGAATCTGATTCACCAGCTGCAGATCGTGTCCGCCGCCTGCGGAATTGATTTGAGCACGCCCTTCGAGAAATTTCCGGAGAAGACGCAGGATTTTCTGCTCAATGGCGAACCGGGACGCGGCGGCAGGACCGGATTTCACGGCATCTTCGGATATCTGAAGCAGAATCTGGAAGAGTCCACCTCGGAGGGCTACCGCGACTGGCTGATGGATCATATGTCGGCAACGGAGTGCCCGGCCTGCCAGGGAAGGCGATTGCGGCCGGAAAGCCTGGCGGTGAAGGTGAACGGGATGTCGATCGCTGATTTTACGTCCCTGCCGGTCGGCCGCGCTCTCGAAGTGGCGCAAGGAATCAAGTTGGCGGGGCGCGAGGCTGCCATCGCCGGACGGGTCATGCACGAGGTTGTGGAGCGCCTGCAGTTCCTGCATGCCGTGGGTTTGGGATACATCTCGCTGGATCGCTCCGCGGCAACCTTGTCCGGCGGCGAGGGGCAGCGCATCCGGCTGGCCACACAGATTGGATCGAAATTGCGGGGCGTGTTGTACGTGCTCGATGAGCCTTCGATTGGGCTGCATCATCGCGACAACGGGCGGCTGCTCAATGCGCTTGAAAATCTGCGCGACCTGGGAAATACGGTTCTGGTGGTCGAGCACGACGAAGAAACCATCCGCCGCGCCGATTACGTGGTGGATCTGGGACCCGGCGCGGGCCGGCACGGCGGGAGCCTGGTGGCGCATGGCACGCCGGAGGAGATCATGCGCGACCCCAATTCGCTGACCGGCGCGTATATCTCGGGCCGGACATCGATTGAGATGCGGCCGCAGCGCCGGCAAAAGAATGGCGCGGGGCTGACTGTTCTTGGAGCCCGGGAAAACAACCTGAAGAATCTGGACGTGACCTTTCCCCTGGGCGTCATGACGGTGGTGACCGGAGTGTCCGGCTCGGGTAAATCGACGCTGGTGAATGACATTCTTTATCGCGCGCTGTCCAGGCAACTGTACCGCTCGCGCGAAAAGGCAGGCGACCACAAGGCCATCTCGGGCGCGGAGAATATCGACAAGGTCATACGCATCGACCAGTCGCCGATTGGGCGCACTCCGCGCTCCAACCCCGCAACCTATACCGGTGTGTTCACGGCCATTCGCGATCTTTACGCCATGCTGCCCGAGTCGCGAGAGCGCGGCTACAAGGCCGGACGCTTCTCGTTCAATGTATCCGGCGGCCGCTGCGAGGCCTGCCAGGGAGAAGGGCAGCGGCGGATTGAAATGAATTTCCTCCCGGACGTTTACGTCCTGTGCGAGGTCTGCAGCGGACGCCGCTACAACTCGGAAACGCTCTCGGTCAAATATAACAACTACTCGATTGCCGATCTGCTCGAGATGGCGGTTTCCGATGCGTTGCCGGTCCTGGAAAACATTCCGCAGGTAAAGCAGAAGCTGCAAACCCTGGTGGACGTGGGGCTGGGCTACATTCACCTGGGGCAATCGGCCGTCACGCTCTCCGGCGGCGAGGCCCAGCGCATCAAGCTGGCCCGCGAGTTGAGCAAACGCCAGACGGGAAAGACGCTGTACCTGCTGGATGAGCCCACCACCGGCCTGCACTTCGACGATGTGAAGAAGCTTCTCGATGTATTGCACCGTCTCACCGACCTGGGGAATTCAATTATCATCATCGAACACAATATGGACGTGATCCGCAACGCGGACTGGATCATCGATCTGGGCCCGGAGGGTGGCGAAGAGGGCGGACGGCTGGTGGCCCAGGGCACGCCGGAGCAAGTTGCCAGGGTGAAGAAGTCCTATACCGGACAGGCGCTGGCATCGCACTTCGACAAGGCCAAACCGGGCTTCCAGGCGCCGGCGCTCAGTTAAGGAATATATTGTTGGCTTTTTCGGATAATCCGCAACCAGAGCCCCGGCCGCCGGCCACAGCCGAGCCGCCCATGGTCATTCCGTGTTCGGAGGAAACAGCACTGAGTTCAGGCGCGCCGGTTCCGGCGGGTGCTGTAAGCGCCGAAAACCCAGTATGGGACGGCTGGGACGTTCTGCTGATTATCGGCCTGACGGTCGCCACCATCTTCATTTGCCAATTCGCCATTCTGTTTGGCGCGCACTACTTTCTTTTTCCCCGCGTACCACTGATGGATCTGGCGCAGCGGCCTATCCTGTTGCTGGCTTCGCAGTACGTGATCGATCTTGCCGTGGTGGTCTATTTGCTGGCGCTGATCGAAGGGAAGTATCACGCAGGGTTCGGCCGTGCTATCGGCTGGAGGTGGCCGAATCGCGTTTGGAGTCTGCTGGGAATGGGTGGGGTGATGTTGCTCGGTCTTAGCCTGCTGGAAAATCTTCTGCCCATGCCCAAAGAAACTCCTTTCGATAAGCTCTTCGAGAGTCCACGGGATGCGTATTTGCTGGCCATCATTGCTGTCAGTCTGGGTCCACTGGTGGAGGAGTTGTTTTTTCGCGGATTTCTTTATCCGGTGCTGGCGCGACGATGCGGAGTGACTTTGGCGATCTTTCTGACCGCCCTGCCTTTCGCGCTGATGCACATGCCGCAGTACGGGTATGCCTGGGGAGCTTTGCTGGTGATCTTCATCGTAGGTGTGGTGTGCGGGGCGGTGAGGGCCGTCACCAGGTCAGTGGGCGCAAGTTTCCTCGTCCACGTAGGTTACAACGGGGCGCAGATGCTAATCGCGTTGTTTGTGACCCGGGGTTTTACGCATATGCCGAAAGCGCTGGCTACGTTGTGCCTGCGCTAGATTCCGTTTTCCACAAATTTTCGCCCGCAGCGCAAAACTGACCGCCCATTTTCGATAATATTAACCGGACGGTTGCATGGATCCATTCCTGGGGCCGCAAGACAACGAATCAGAATGCAGTCTGACCCAAAACATGTAGCCGAAACCCTGCTCTCGCCCTCCATCCTGGAGGCGATTCCCGATGCGGTGGCTGCCGTGAACCAGCAGGGGCTCATCATTCAGGTCAATTCCCAGACCGAAACCATGTTCGGCTACACCCGGGACGAGTTGATCGGGCAGCGAATCGAGATGCTGGTGCCGGAGCGGCAGCGGGGGCATCACGATCATCATCGGGAGCGCTTCCATCGGCAGCCAAAAATGCGCCGGATGGGTTCCGGCCTGGACCTGAATGGCCGGCGCCGCGATGGCTCCGAATTTCCCGTCGAGATCAGCCTCAGCCCGGTAGCGACGGGTAACGGCATGGTGGTTCTAAGCGCGATCCGCGACATCACCGAACGCAAGCGGATCGAGGAGGAACTGCGGCGTACCAACGCCGAACTGGAGATCAGGAAGGCGCGCGAATTGCGCGATTACCAGACGCGCCTGGCCCTGATCGTCGATTCTTCCCAGGATGCGATCATCGGAAAGAATCTGGACGGGATCGTCACTCACTGGAATAAAGGGGCTGAGGAGATTTACGGCTATACGGCGCAGGAGATGATCGGGCGGCACATTTCCACGCTCGCGCCTGAGGACCGCAGGGACGAGATCGCCGAGATTTTGCATAAGATCCGCAACGGGCAACGGGTGGAGTACTTCGAATCCGTGCGCATCACCCGGGACAAGCGCCGTCTCAACATGTCGATCTCGGTGTCGCCAATATACGACGCGGAGGGCCACGTGGTAGGGGCGTCGACCATCGCCCGTAATATCACGGCTCAGAAGAAAACCGAAGAGCAGCTGCGGCAATCGCAAAAGATGGAAGCGATTGGCCGGCTGGCGGGGGGACTGGCCCACGACTTCAACAACCTGCTGGGTATCGTCACCGCATGCTCGGAACTGCTGCGGGGCAAGCTGGCGGATCCCGAGAGTAACGAGTACATCGACAATATCAGGGAGGCCGCCAAACGCGGCGCCGCCCTGACCCGCCAACTGCTTTCCTTCAGCCGCCGGCAGCCCGTTCAGAAACAGCTGCTCGATCTGAATCAGCGCCTCAAGGAAGTGAGGAAGCTGCTGACGCCGCTTATGGGCGATGACGTGGAGATTTCTCATCTGCCCAGATCGGTTCATGCCATCGTGGAGGCCGATCCCGGACAGATGGATCAGATCGTGCTGAATCTGGCGGTCAATGCCCGTGATGCCATGCCCAGAGGCGGCAGGCTGATCCTGGAAACAGCCGTCTTCGACTTCGATGAGTCGTTTGTCCGCGAGCATCGAGGAATGAGCGCGGGACGCTACGTCATGCTGGCCATCAGCGATAACGGAATCGGGATGGATGAGGCCACACGTAACCGCATCTTCGAGCCATTCTTCACCACAAAAGAAACCGGCAAAGGAACCGGACTTGGCCTCGCGACAGTGTATGGAATCGTTAAGCAGAGTGGAGGCCATATCTGGGTCTACAGCGAACCCGGCCACGGAACGACCTTCAAAATCTACTTCCCCAGCGCAGAGCAGAAAATGGACGGCGCCGAGGAGACCCGGGAAGACGTGCTGCCCGCGCGACGCTCGGGAGTCACTGTCCTGGTGGCCGAAGACGACCGCATCATGCGGCACCTGACGCGCAAGATGCTGGAAGAGCATGGGTACACGGTGCTGGAAGCTGAAGATGGAAATGCCGCGCTCGAATTGATCTCTTCGACGCGCACAAAAATCGACGTGACGCTCACGGATGTGGTGATGAAGGGAATGACCGGCCCAGAGTTGGTGTTGAAAC
Source organism: Candidatus Sulfotelmatobacter sp. (assembly GCA_035651855.1). Lineage (GTDB taxonomy): Bacteria > Acidobacteriota > Terriglobia > Terriglobales > Acidobacteriaceae > Sulfotelmatobacter. The sequence goes on along the minus strand of DASREX010000154.1, from coordinate 11,165 downwards.
TGACCGAGTTCCATCCCGACATGAAAGTTGTGTACATGTCGGGCTATACCGGTGAATTAGTCACCCACCAGGGGTTGGATGACAGCATACGGCTGCTGGAAAAGCCCTTTACCCGGGCGGGATTGCTGCAAACCCTGGACGCCGCCCTGAGCGAATGAACTACGCACGCTAGTAGTTTCGCGTTTCCCATTGCCTTTCTCCGGCCTGCTTGCGATACTCTCGCCTCATGAAAGGAAATCCTAAAGTCATAGCTGAACTGAACAAGGCTCTTCGTGAAGAGCTGACTGCCATCAACCAATATTTCCTGCATGCGGAGATGTGCGAGAACTGGGGATATCGCAAGCTCTCGGAATACATCAAGAAACAATCCCTTGGAGAGATGAAGCACGCCGAGGCCTTGATGGAGCGGATCTTGTTTCTGGACAGCACTCCTTCGATGATGCCGCTGGATCTGAAGGTGGGCGGCACGGTGAAAGGAATGCTGGAAAGCGATCTGGCGCTGGAGGTGGGCGCGGTCAAGCAGTACAACGACGCCGTCGCCATTGCGACCAAAGAAGGCGACAACGGATCGCGCGACTTGCTGGTGAAACTGCTGAAGGACGAGGAAGAGCATGTCGACTTCCTCGAAGCACAGTTACACCAGATCAAAGAACTGGGCTACGAGCGCTATCTCTCCATGCAGATGGGCGAAGGCGGGGAGTGATTCACAAAAGGCAAATCCCACTTCCCGCGGAACCAACGGGCGGGAAGTGGGATTTGCGAAGTTCCTGTCGGCTCACTTAATGGTCAGAGTCAGCAATTGGGCTCCGCTGACCACATAATCCAGGGATGGGGTTGCGGTCTCATCCACATTCGACTCGCCGCTGACAATCATTTCCTGGTTGCCCCGCATACCCTCCATAACATTCATCACGCTGACGGGGAGGGTAGGCATTACTTTATCGGCGACGCGGGCTTCGGGATCAGCTTCCAGGAGCGATACGTACAGCCGGTTGTTGGAGTGCTCTTTGTTCAGCAGCGCGATGGTGGAAGCCAGGTCGAGCTTGCGGCCGAATGCCGGGTTGGCGCGGTTCACCCGATCCAGCGTGTCGCCATCGCTGACCAGGATGCGCAGGGTTCCCTTGCTTGCGGAGGTCGGAATCTTGACCGGAATCTGGCGCACCACGCGCTCGCCGCGGTAGGGGGCGAGGACGGTTTCCACCATGACCTGATCGCCGGGACGGGCCTCGGTCACATCGGTGCGGGCGCTCTCCAGCCGTGCCCATCGCCGTTCGCGCACCAGATTGAAATCCAGTTTCACGCTTTTCACGGCGGGAGCGTTGTAGGGATTATCGTAAATTCGCCCAAAGCGCTCGCCCAGGGAGAGGGCCGCGGCCATGGCGGCCGGTTGCCCGTTATCGGCGGGAACGAACATGTTGCGCAGCCCGACTTCCGGAAAACCTTTCACGTCAATTGTGCCGTTCAGGCGATAGGTAATCTCTTCCCCGAATTCATTGACGCCATGCAGCGCATTGAACACCGTCGCCATCATGGCCACCGGGCTCAGGCGGGGATTGTTCAGAACTTCGTAATGGAATTCTTTCGTGGTACTGCCGCCATGAATGGTGAGGGTCACCGGGATCATGTCCGGTTGCTTGCCGAAAACGCCGAGAATGCCGGTATGGCGATCCTGCACAAACACGCCGGCGCGTTCGGTGGTGTTCACGATCTTGAAAGCGTTGAGGGGCGAGGGCAGCGTAGCCAGCACCTGCGCCTTATTCATGGGCAAATCGACCGAGCCAAACTGCAGCAGGGGATGTCCGCAAGCCAGCAAGCGCTGAGGATCGATGTAGGTAACGGTGCACGTAGCGGCGATGTCCATATCCCCGCGCACCAGGATTGCGCTGACCGCAGAGCCTGGCTCCAGCGGTTCGGGCTGTTTTTCTTCCGTGACGGAGCCGGCACCCATCACTGGAACGATTCCGGCCGTGGCGAATTGGGGAGCGAACTGGCGGACCGCGTCCTCTGAAAATCCATTGAATACAAGAGGAGTCTCGATAGGCTTCAAGTACTGGGCGAAACCCTGGGTGGATCCGGGCAGGGCAGTCGACTCGCCGGGGCTTGCCGTCTTGCCGGCGGCATTGGCAAGCGCGGGCTTGGCAGCGGAGGCTTCCTCGGCGGGAGATTTATCCATGGCGTTAATCTCCAGCATGTCGGCGATTGGGGTGACTCCGGCGATCGGTTCTTTGGAGAATTCGCCAATACGGAACGCCAACGCTCCCGCCAATTTGCCGTCCAGGTAAACCGGGCTTCCGCTCATGCCGGCAACCACGCCGGTGTATTCAGGCTTTTCGCCGTGCAGGCGGATCAGAATGATGTTGCTCTTGGGCCCATTGACTCCGTGCAGTACGCCAAGCACCTCAACGTCCATGGCTTCAGGCTTAACGCCCTGGAACACGGTGTAAGCGACCCCCCGCATGCCGGCATGAATTTCACTGACCGGAATCGTGGGCTGGGACGTTTGCGCGCTGAGGATTGAACTGAGCAGGGATACACTTAGAGCGAAGAGCGGAAGAACACCTTTTCTCATTTAAAGCCCCGACAGGACCCGCCAACGGGCCCAAAACTCCAGATCCAGACCAACTAAGATCCCGTTGCCAAAGAGGAGAAACTCCTGGGACTTGGCAAAACATCCCAATTGCGAATCCTTGCGTCTATACTAGCATAGAGGATTTCGGGTATCACCATGTTTAATTATCAGAAGGGCAAGAGTTTAGGCTGGCGGCGAGGGACTTTTTTGCAGACGTTGGGGAGGTGTCTCGGCCTGCTCCTGCTGGGCCTTTCGGTCTTAGCTGCGGCGCAGGATCAGGCCAGCCAGAGCCCCTCGAATCCACCCTCATCTCAGGATCCTTCTCAGAACCCGGACACCGGCAAGCCCCGGCAGGATGTCCCGGCCGAGGCGGGCGGGCCCACCGACAACGTCGGACCCTATGCCATCCCTAAGAAGAAACCGGAAGAGGCACCGGCACCGCCTCCGGTGGCTCCCAAGAAGGTGCCGGATCTTCCCGATTATTCCTTGAAAGTAAACGTTCCCCTGGTCAATGTGGACGTCTCCGTTCTGACCAAGAACGGTCAGTTTGTGCCGGGTTTGAAAAAAGAGAATTTTCGAGTCCTGGAGGACGGGGTGCCGCAGCAAGTCAGCCACTTCAGCGTCTCGCAGGCTCCGATAACCGCGGTGTTGCTGGTGGAGTTCGCCTCGACCAATTATGTATTCATGATCCAGGCGCTGCAGGCTTCGTATGCGTTTGCGAATTCTCTCAAGAAAGAGGACTGGGTTGCTGTGGCGTATTACGACATGCAGCCTCACATCCTGGTCGATTTTACGCAAGACAAGCGGGCGGTTTACGGCGCCATAAACCAGTTGCGAATTCCCGGATTCGCCGAGACCAACCTGTTCGACGCCTTGTATGACACGCTGGACCGCCTGGACCGGGTGGAAGGGAAGAAGTTCATCATTCTGGTAACTACCGGCGTGGACACGTTCAGCCGGCTGACGCTCGATAAGATCATCAAGAAGATCCGGGACACCAAGGATGTGACTATCTTCCCCATCAGCGTGGGGTTCATCGTTCGCGAATATTGCGAAGTCCACCGCTGCGGATATACCCACGGCATGGGCATTCCCGTCGGGCACATGGATTATCTGCAGGGCGACAACGAAATGCGCACCTTCGCCGCCATGACGGGAGGCAGAGCTTATTTCCCGCGGTTTGAAGGCGAATTGCCTGAGCTGTTCCAGGACATCTCCAGCGACATCCGCAACCAGTACACGCTGTCCTATTCACCGACGAACACCAAACTGGATGGCACCTATCGAAAACTGAAAGTGCAGGTGGTCGCGCCGGACGGCGGCCCGCTGAAAGTCAAAGACCAGAAGGGCAAAGATGTGAAGATCGATGTGGTTGCGAGGGAAGGCTATACTGCCAAACACACCGTCGACTGAGGCGGGACGTTCAATGCACCTGGAACAGGTGATCGAGCAGAAAGAATAGCGCCGCCCCCACAAAAACCAGCACCGCCATCTTCATGGCGGGTTCCTTGTTGACCTCAGGAACCAGGTCGGAAGCCGCAACATAAATGGTGACGCCCGCGGCGAGGGGCAATCCCGCTCCGACGTGATGGCGGAAGATGGCCATCGTCAAGACGCCCGCCAAGGTTGACCCGCCTAACACAATCGAGGCGCCCCATGCGATCCCCCGGCTGCGTCCGCTGGCCAGCATGACCGAGCTGATGGTGAAGCCCTCCGGAATCTTGTGCAGAAAAATGGCAAGGAAGATCAGCCAGCCCAGCCAGTTTGACACCAGGAATCCGGATGCGATCGCAATGCCGTCGAAAAACGCATGGATGATGAGCCCGAACAGGACCGAATAGCCGGTGTGCGCCTCGACAAACTCATCGTGATGGGTTTCCTCCCCGAAGTGAAAGTGCGGGGTGACGGTGTGTTCGAAGAAATGAATGATCAGATATCCCAGCAGGACCAGCAAGGCGGCGGGCTTCCCCCGCATCGCCAGGCTTTCGGGGATCATCTCGACCAAAGAGGTGGCGAGCATGAAGCCGGCGCCGATGGCGACAAAATAGCGCAGGTACCGCCGCTCCCAATGGCGCTGCACGATTATGGCTCCGCCAAAAATATTGGCGGCAGCCGCGGTGAGGCCCAGGAGAATGCTGGTGGTGATCGGGTGCATTTCTGTCAGTACCGCCGGTCTCTAACCGGAATGCCGGATGTGCATCACATCCCCATCCTGCACGATGTAATCCTTGCCCTCCAGACGGAGTGTCCCTTTGGCGCGCGCATTGGCTTCCGAGCCGGCTTCGAGCAGTTGGTCCCAGCGAATCGTTTCCGCGCGGATGAAATGCTTCTCCAGATCCGAATGGATCGCTCCCGCCGCCGCCTGGGCCCGGGTGTTGGTGGGGATCTGCCAGGCTCGGCACTCGTCTTCACCGGCGGTAAAAAATGAGATCAGGCCCAGAAGCTGGTAAGTCGTGCGAATCAGGCGAACCAGGCCGCTTTCCTTAAGCCCATAACTGGAGAGGAATTCCGCGGCATCGGCGTCGCTCATTTCCGACAGTTCCGCTTCCACTTTGCCGCAGATGGCCGTGGCCGCGGCGTTGGGACGCGCCGCCATCCCGTCCAGTTTGTACTTATGGACGGCCTCGTCGAGTTCCTTGCCCAGTTCCGTGGATTCGCCGATATTCAGCACGTAGAGGATCGGCTTCTCGCTCAGGAACATGAAGCCGCGAATGCGCCTCTTGTCCTCGGCCGTCATGGGCATTTCACGCAGCGGCTTTTCGGTTCCGAGGTGGGCGTTGGCGCGCTTGAGCAGTTCGAACTCCTTCTCCAGTTCCGCCGTCTTCATCTTTTTCAGGTCTTTTTCCAGACGTTCCAGGCGCTTCTCCACCTGGCCAAGATCGCTGACCATGAGATCGAATTCCACGTTCTTGATATCGCGCAGGGGATCGATCTCGCCCACGTGCGGAATCGCCGGGTTGTGGAAGGCGCGAAGCACGTGGGCCAGCGCGTCGACCTGGCGCAAGTGTCCGATGTAAGCGCTCTCTTTCAGCGCGTCCTGACCGATCGCGCCCACATCCACGTATTCCACGGACGTGTGCGTGAGTTTCTTGGGGTTGTACATGGCGGCGAGCCGGTCCAGCCGGTCGTCCGGAACCTTGGCGACGCCGACATGGGCTTCGCGAGGATTGGAATGCGCCTGGGCCGAAAGCTGTGCCTTGGTTAGAATCTGAAACAGCGATGTTTTTCCTACCTGCGGCAGGCCGATGATACCGGTCTTCATAAGGCAGCTGTTTGCTGCAATCTCCTGGCTGCTGACTCTCGATTGATCAGGATGGGCTCGTTCGGAGTGCTTCAGAGCACGTCAGACAACCATTCAGGATAAACGATATCAGCCGAAAGTCCCAAGCTGCGTTCTTGCCGCATTCAGCCGGCGCCGCGCCGCCCAAGGAATTTGCTGTCTGATCTGAATCACGCCATGCGTGACACTGCTGAGATGGGTTCGCGAATTCCGCAGCCAGTTAGTACTTCGGAAATCAGCCGACACGCACCATCGTCAAATCCGTGATTACGGGACTCGTTCGTCACTCGGTGCGCAGGATCTCGGTGGGATCGGTGCGCAACGCGCGAAGCACGGCAGGCAGTGTGGCAACGAGCCCACTGAGCAGCATGGCAAATGCCGGCAGGGCGATCATATCCGCGTCGGTTGCTTTGACCTGGTAGAAGAGCGACTCGACATAGCGCGCCGCGCCGAATCCGAGCGCGATGCCCGCGCAGCCTCCCAGCACCATGATGAGGTAGATATCGAAAGTCACCAGGCGCACGATGCCGGCACGAGTCGAGCCGATTGCCATGCGGATACCGATCTCGCGGCGGCGCTGGAGGACAGAGTAGTTGAGCACGGCGTAGAGTCCGATGCCGGCGAGGAGCAGCGCGATGCCGGCAAAGAAGGCGGCGAGCATGGCGATGAGGCGCTCGCGAATAGTCTGATCGCGGAGCAGATCGAGCTGCGTTGTGATGTTTGAGACGCGAAGGCCGTTATGGCGTTGTGCGATGAACTGGCGAAGGCTTTCGGCCAGGGCGAGCGGATTCTGGGACTCGGTGTGAATCACGAAGGCGGCGAAGTCGACAACCGTGGGGGAGGATTTGCCGTCGATTTCGTCGAAGGGGATGTAGAAGACGGCGCGGCTGGGCTCGCGCAAGTCGTGGTAAGCGGCGTCGGGGGTGACGCCTACGATTTTGTTGAGGGGTTGATCGGCTCCGCGTTGAAACGTCCGGCCGATAGGGTCCTGGCCGGAGAAGAAGGTTTTGGCGAAAGTATCGTTGACGATGGCGGCTCCCGGCGAGGTGTCCTCCGGGCGAAAGTCGCGGCCAGAAACGAGCGGGATCTTCATCGTCGAGAGCCAGCCCGGGGAGATGGGCAGGAACCAGCCGGGAACCGGACTGGGAGGCGCGCCATTGATAGAGATGTCGCTGTTTATCTGGATGTGCCCGAGAAGGGGCCAGCGCGAGATGGCGACCGACTTGACGCCGGGGGCGGTACGGAGCGCCTCGGCAGTTTGATTCCAGACGACCGGGAGCTGGCCCTTGCCGGCAACGGTTTCGAGCAGGAGAAGACGGTCGGTGGAGAAACCGAGGGGGCGGTTCTCGAGGCGCTGAAAAGATGCGACGAAGAGCGAAGAAAGAAACAGGACGAGGAAACAGAAGGCGACCTGAAGAGCGATGGCTCCACGCATGAGACGGCGTGGCGAGTGCGGATCTTCACCGCCTTTAAGGGCGGCGACGGGCCGGACGGCAGAGGCACGCAGCGCAGGAAGCAAACCAAGCAATAGAACGACCAGGAGAATGAGCCCGAGGCCGAACACAACCACGCGCCAGTCGGCGGCAAGGACAAGGCGCGCAGGGTTGTCGGGGGGATTGATCAGGCTGAGCACAAAGGGCGCCGACCACGCCGCAAAAAATGCGCCCAGCAAGTAAGCACAGAGCGCGAGCAGCGCGCTTTGGCACAGGATGAGCTGGACGAGACGACGACGGCCGGCGCCGATCGAGATTCGAAGTGCCATCTCCTGCGCGCGGGCGGCGGCCTGGGCGGTCATCATATTGGAGACGTTGACGCAGGCGATGAGGAGCACAAGAGCGGCCAGGAGACCGAGTATGCCGAGTGACCGGCGATAGTCCTTCTGGAGCTCGGAGATGCCGGCGCCGGCGGGATAGATGGCCAGCTTCTGATTAAGAAAGCGGTCGATGGATTCCTGGGTGGCACCGCGGAAGCACGTGGAGCACTCGGCCTCGAAAGCGCGATTGACCGCGGAGAGATGCTGGCCGAGCGGCCCGAGAGGTGTGGCCGGGTTGACGCCCGGTTTCAACATCAAAAAGGTGCGATGCCAGTCCCACTTGTCGTCGGTGGCCAGGCGGTTCATGCCGAGTGGAAGAAAGATGTCGGTGACGGTTCCTTTTTCCGTTCCAGTGAAATCGCGAGGGCCGACACCGATGATCTCGAAAGTCTGGTCGGAGATGTGGAGCGAGCGGCCGAGCACGTGCGCATCGCGGCCGAAGCGGTGATTCCAGTAGTCCCAGGAGAGGACCGCATACGGAGCCAGACCGAGGGCGCGGTCATCCACGGGAGCGAGCAGGCGGCCGAGCGCGGGCTCAAGGCCGAAGAGCGGGAACATGTTGCCGGAGACATAAACGACATGGGCTTTCTCCATGTCGTCATCGGTGGTGTAGGTGATGTCGGTGCGGTCGGCGTCGCTGATGGCGATGAGGTCGGCCTGGTCCTTGACGGCATCGCGCATGAGGTTGAAGTCCCGCGTGGCCCAGTGGCCGTCCTCGATCGGCTTGCCCTCGAAGCCGGTCATCTTGCGGGAGAGGACGTAGAGGTTGCCTGGGCTGGAGATGGGCAGCGGTCGCCAGAGCAGGGCATCGATCAGACGGAAGGCGGCGACACAGGAGCCGATGCCGAGGGCGAGGGAAAGTACCGCGGCCACGGACGTGACCTTGTTGCGGCAGAGCTGCCGCCAGCCGAAACTTACATCGGCGAGAAGCGACTCAAGCCATCCGGCGGCACGAATGCTGTAGCTCGCCTCGCGAACACGCAGCGCGGAGCCGAATGCACGGCGCGCTTCGTTGGGGTCCCGTCCTGAGGCAATGGCCTCTTCAATGTGGGACTGCAACTCTTCCTCGATCTCGCGATTCAAGCGCTCGCCGCGCACGGCATTCGCGATCCGCGACCAAAAAGACATGTCAGGCCTCCCGGAGAACTCGATTGATTGCCAGGCTGACTGACTGCCAGCGCGACTCTTCCGCACCCAGTTGCTTTTTGCCTGCGGCGGTCAGTTCGTAGACACGGGCGCGGCGACCGGAGTCTTTCTTGATCCACTCGGCGCGGATCCAGCCCGCTTCTTCCATGCGGTACAGCGCGGGGTAGAGCGAGCCCTCCTCTGCACGCAGCACTTCGCCGGAGGTACTGGCGATGGCAGCCATGATGGCGTATCCGTGAAGCCGCGGCCGCCGCGACAATATCTTGAGCACGAGCAAATCCAGCGAACCCTGCAGAGCATCGGTCTTTGCCATATATAGATATCTTTATATAGACATCTTTGTATGGATTGTCAATGGGCAGCGGCTTCGCTGTCTCTCGGCCTTGTTCTTCAGGTGGATTACAGGTTCAGAGGAGATCGTGAGACAGATGGGCGCGAACCGGGCTCTGGTATTCCCCCGGGTAGGAGTTGGATGATATGAATGGTGTCGCAAGCTCAATGAAGCTTTTAGTCGTCGAAGATGAGGCGCGGATGGCGGACCTTCTCCGCAAGGGATTGGCGGAAGAAGGGCACACGGTCACGTCTGCGGCGGATGGCGCGGAAGGCCTGGCGCTGGCGAAAGCTTACGAGTTCGACGTCATCGTGCTCGACGTGATGATGCCGAAGCTGAGCGGGTATGACCTGGCGCGGCGGCTGCGCGCCGATAAAGTGCGCACGCCCATTCTGATGCTGACGGCGCGCGACGCCGTGCCCGATATTGTGCGCGGCCTCGACTCCGGCGCCGACGACTATATGACCAAGCCGTTTTCATTCGATGAACTGGTGGCCCGCCTGCGTGCCGTGAAGCGGCGATCGGCGGCGGTGCAGGGTCCCAGCTTGCGGGTGGCGGATCTGGTGCTCGATCCGGCGAGCCGGGAAGTATTGCGGGGAACCGAGCGCGTCTCCCTGACCCGCACCGAATACAACCTGCTGGAACGCCTGATGTACCGGGCCGGTAAAGTCGTCAGCCGCCGCTCGCTGATTGAGGCAGTATGGGGATTCGACCGGGAAATCGAAGAGAATACTCTGGACGCCTTCATGCGTCTGCTGCGCAACAAGATCGATCTGCCCGGCAGGCCCAAGCTGATCCATACGGTGCGGGGCGTGGGCTACATGATCCGGCCGGATGGTGCGGCATGAAGAAGCTGTCCATCGGCATCCGCCTCACCCTCTGGTACCTGGGGATATTCGCGCTTGCCGAAGTCGTGTTCGGGATGGGCATGTGGTTCATCCTCCGGGACAGCCTTTTTGACATGGTCGATGATGACCTGGAAAACCAGGTGGACGATCTCACTCGCCTGCTCGCCACCCAGCGCAGGGATGCGTCGCTCTCAAGCCTGCAGGCGCTGATGCAGGAGGCCTACGGCAGCGAGCATCTGGGGGATTACCTTGCGGTGTACGTGGACGACGGGCAGCCGATTTATCGATCCGCGTCCCTGCAATCCCACCCATCGCTGATGGTGCCTTTGCCACCGGCTCAGAGGGCCGTATTCACAAATCGAGTGATGCAGGGACACAATCTCCGCTTCGTCCTTGAAAAAGTAACGGTGAACGGCCGTTCCTATGTCGTGGAGATGGGGCTTTCCTCCGACGACGCCTTTGACACTCTGCGGCGATTTCGTTCTTACCTGGTTATGTTCGCTCCCTTGCTGTTGCTGCTGGCGGCGGGAGTGGGGTACTGGATCAGCCGCCGGGCGCTGTCCCCGGTGGACGCGCTGGTGCGAACGGCCCGCGACGTGAGCGGCACAAACCTGAGCGTTCGCCTGGAGCAGTTGCATACCGGGGACGAACTCCAGCGCCTTTCCGACACCCTGAATGCGATGCTGGACCGAATCGAAACCGCCTTTGCGCGGGTGACGCAATTCACAGCTGACGCTTCGCACGAGCTGAGAACTCCGGTATCGCTGATCCGCACGGAAGCTGAACTTGCCCTGCGCCGCGCCCGGACCGAGAGTGAATACCAGGACTCGCTGCGGCACATTCTGCTGGAAGCGGAGCGCACCACAGCCCTGATAGAACAGTTGCTCTCGTTGGCTCGCGCCGACTCGGGCCGCGAAACCTTGCATATGCAACCCGTAGAACTGTCATCCGTGCTGCAGAAAGTGGTGGAGGGCTGGAAACAGGTCGCCACTCTTCGCGGGCTCGGCTTTTCCGTGGACATCGATGATCCCGTAGCCTTCGTCAGTGGCGACGAAAGCATGCTGCACCGCCTGGCGGACATCCTGCTGGACAACGCGTTCAAGTACACTCCGTCCCCTGGTTCGATATCGCTGACCCTGAAACATCGTGGCGAGGCAGCGGTCATCACGGTTCGGGAT
>DASREX010000153.1:0-9509 GCA_035651855.1 Candidatus Sulfotelmatobacter sp. | reverse complement strand
CTGCGGGTGCAGTGGGATTCTGCTCCTACGACATTGTCCGCCAGCTGGAAAACATTGGGGCCCGCGCAAACGACGACCTTCATCTCCCCGACTGTTGGTTGACGTTCTTCGACCGGCTGCTGGCCTTCGATCACCTGCATCATCAGATCCACATCATCGCCGCCGCTGACGTGAGAGGCGAAAGCCCGCGCAAAGCGTACGATCGCGCAGTCTCGGACATCTCCGCAATTGAGAAGAAGCTCTCCGCAGGGCTCCGGCCCAGTCAGTGGTCGCACGCGCTCAACCGGAAGAAAGGCAGGCTCAAAGTCAAAGCGGTGACCCCGCGCCAGCACTTCGAGCAGTCGGTGCGCAGGGCCAAAGAGTACATCGCCGCCGGCGACATCTTTCAGGTTGTGCTCTCGCAACGGCTGGACTTTACCCCTGAAGTTCCCCCGTTTGATATCTATCGCGCGTTGCGCGCCGTGAATCCGTCCCCTTACATGTACTTCCTGAGAATGGGCGACACGCACGTGCTTGGATCTTCTCCGGAGATGCTGGTCCGCGTGACCGGCCGCAAACTGGAGTACCGGCCGATTGCGGGCACGCATCCGCGCGGCAAAGACGAAGCCGAAGACCGGCAGCTTGCGGAGAAGATGCTGGCGGACGAGAAGGAGCGCGCCGAGCACGTCATGCTGGTGGACCTCGGCCGCAACGATCTGGGACGGGTGAGCGAGTACGGATCGGTCCAAGTCAAGGACCTGATGTACGTCGAGCGCTACTCGCACGTGATGCACATTGTCTCCGCGCTCGAAGGCAGGTTGCGCCCGGAGCTGCACGCGCTGGATGCCTTCGCCGCCTGCTTCCCCGCGGGCACCCTCAGCGGCGCGCCCAAAGTGCGGGCCATGCAGATCATCGAGGAGCTTGAGCCCGCGCGGCGTGGAGTTTACGGCGGATCGGTTCTGTACGCCGATTTTGCGGGCAATCTCGACTCCTGCATCGCCATCCGCACCATGCTGATGCAGGGGAAGAAAGCGTACCTGCAGTGTGGAGCCGGCATCGTCGCTGATTCCGATCCGGCCACGGAGTATCAGGAGACGCTCAACAAGGCACAGGCTGTGCTGCGGGCGGTGGAAACAGCCAGAGGCAGCGGCTAGTGGCCAGTGTCCAGCGGTTAGTGACCACTCATCCCCAGGAAATTCGCGATCAGCTTCTTGCCTTCGCCGGTCAGAACGCTCTCCGGATGGAACTGCACGCCTTCGACGGGAAACTTTTTGTGGCGAAGGCCCATGATGGTTTTCGAGCCGTCCGGCTCCGTCGTCCAGGCGCTGACTTCGAGATCAGCAGGCAAGCTGCGCTCCTCCACAATCAGTGAGTGATAGCGCGTGGCCGTGAATGGAGACTGCAAGTCCCTGAACACAGTACGGCCATCATGCGTCACCTGGCTGGTCTTGCCGTGCATCAGATGCGGCGCGCGCACAACCTTGCCCCCGAACGCGGCCCCCAGCGCCTGGTGTCCCAGGCAGACGCCCAGAATCGGCAGCTTCCCGCTGAAGTGGCGGAAGATGTCCATGCTGATGCCGGCCTCCTGCGGAGTGCAGGGGCCAGGGGATACCACGATGCGCTCGGGCGCCATAGCTTCGATCTCGCCCAGCGTGACCTGGTCATTCCGGCGCACGACCACTTCCTGGCCCGCCTCGCCGAGGTACTGGACCAGGTTGTAAGTGAACGAGTCGTAGTTATCCAGAACGAAGACCATTGCGGAAATTGGGGAACTTGGTAATTAGTATTTGTCCGGCTTTCCGAACGCCCACTTCGCAGGTGTCGTCCCTGCGGGCTGGGAACTTTTCTGCCACTTACCCAGCACGGACGTGATGGAGTAACTAGGTTCCGCCCGCGTTCTCGCGAAACCGCGCCTTCTTATCAGGTTACATCAATTCCGGGAGCTGTGGCATTCTCGCGCAGAAGCCAGGATTGCGGCCAACCCCTCCCCTGACCTTAAGTTCAGCTTGACATGCAGCCTTGGAAGTTTGATCCTTACAGTGGTTTAGGAGCCTCCCCCCATGGTCGTCGAAGTGCAGCAGGCAGAAAAGCGCGCTACTCGCCGGTTTGCCCTGCGGCTGCCGGTTTCGGTGAACTATGCCGGCAACACAGGCGCGGCCCTGTCGGCGCAGACACGCGATGTCAGCGCCCGCGGGATTTGCTTCTATCTGGGGGCCCCCCTTGCCGTGGGCTCCGAACTCGATTTCACCCTGACTCTGCCTCCGGAAATCACCCTCACCGAAAGCATCCGGGTACGCTGCAAGGGCAAAGTTGTGCGCGTGGAAAGCAATGTCGCCGACTCCAAGGTCCCGGTCGCGGCGGTCATTGACGAGTACGAATTCCTCTCCGAAGCCTGATCTCAAGCCTTGCCGTTTTCCGCGGTTTTCCCACGGGTGTAAACTTAGCCCGACTGCAATCAGCAGGGGAGGCTTCTCCATGAAACGTATCGTCCTGGTCGTGGCCGGTGTGTTGACGCTTGCGGCTGTGAACCTCGCGAAAGCCCAGTTCGGCATGATGCGGCCGCCGGAGGTGCGCGGCGTCTTCAATCCCGTGGTCGGCTCCGGAGCCAGCTACGAGATGATTGACAAGGATAAGAAGAAAAGCCAGTTTGACATCGCCATCGTGGAGAAGGATCCATCAGGCGGGTACTGGATGGAGTATTCCATTGTGTCGCCGGAGGCAAAGGGCACGGTTCACATGAAGACGCTGATCGCGCGCCAGGGAAACGACGCGATCATGCAACGCATGATCTTCCAGACGCCCGGCCAGCCTCCTATGGAATTCTCGCAGACCATGCGCGCGATGCAGGGGCAACATTCCGGAAAGGCGAGCGAAGGCCAGAAACTCGACTATCGCGCCGAGGCCGAGAACCTCGGCACCGAGCCGGTCACCACTCCGGCGGGTATTTTTGCCTGTCAGCACTGGCGCACCACCAAGGAGCACACCGATATCTGGCTCAACGATAAAGTGACGCCGTGGGGGCTGGTAAAGATGTCAGGCCCGGAGGGAAGCTTCACCTTGCAGCGGATTATCACTAACGCTAAGTCCCAGATCACTGGAACGCCGGTCAGCATGGAAGAGATGTTGCGGCAAGAAATGGGAAGGTAGGCTTCGGCACACCCGGCGTTCCCTTCCGGCTATACTTTTTCTACAGGAGTAAAGTGTGTCTCTCTCTGCGGTCATTGTGGATGACGAGCAGCTGGCCCGGGACGAACTGGCTTATCTGCTGAAGAACATTGGGGATGTGGAGGTGGTGGCCCAGGGCAAGAACGGCCTGGAGGCGGTCAACCTGATTCGCGAGCACAACCCCGATCTGGTGTTTCTCGACGTGCAGATGCCGGGCCTGGATGGCTTCGGAGTGATCAAGAAACTGCTCGACAAGAAGCATCCTCTTCCCAAGATCGTGTTCTCCACTGCGTTTGATCAGTATGCGGTGAAGGCGTTTGAGGTCAATGCGGTGGACTATCTGCTGAAGCCCTTCGACAAAAAGCGTGTCGCCCAGTCAGTGGAGAGGGCGCGCAGCAAGCTGGAACCCACTGGGCCCTCGTCAGACAAGCTGGACACGCTGGTCCGCATGCTGGAATCGCAGAAGCCGCAAACCTCGAAGATCCTGCTGAAGTCGGCCGGCAGGTTGTTCCTGGTCAGCCAGCGCGATATCTGTTTCGCTTCCATCGAAGATGGAATTATTACGGTGGTGACCAGCGGTCCCAACGGGATGGAAGGACAGTCGAACTGCCGAACCCTGGAGGAACTGCTCGACAGTCTCGATCCCAACCTCTTCTGGCGCGCTCATCGTTCGTACCTGGTGAACATCAATCGCATCAAGGAAGTGGTCCCCTGGTTCAAGAGCTCCTACCAGCTGCGCATGGATGACAAGAAGCAAACCGAGATTCCCGTCAGCCGGGCGCAAACCAAACGGCTGCGAGAGCTGTTCGGATTGTAGGAGCTTTAGAACCGGAGCCGGAAACCTGCCCTATCTGCCTGCGGAAAGCAGTTCACAGGTCCGCATAATCACGTCCCGCTGCATCTCGTCGCGGGCGAGGAATTCAAAGCCGTGGCGCAGGCCGTCACGGTAGCGCACCAGCGCGCGCAGTTTGAGAGGAGTGGCGCTGCCCGGCAAGGTCAGCTCCAGCGTAGCCACTTCTCCCGGGGCGAGTTCGCCGGTGAGAGTGACCCCAATGCCGTCTTGCCCAAATTCAATGGACCGGCCCCACAGTTCAATGGGGGCGTCGGGGCGAAAGACCTTCGCCGAAACCCGGATATCGAGCGGATAGCGGGGGAAGCGACGGCTTCCCGGACCTCCCGGAGGCCTCGCGCTCATGGCTCAACGCGCTCCGGCTTCAAGTTTTGATTGGCAGAGTTCAGCAAGCACCCATGTCCATTGTGAGCGTTCACCGCAACC
Source organism: Candidatus Sulfotelmatobacter sp. (assembly GCA_035651855.1). Taxonomy (GTDB): domain Bacteria; phylum Acidobacteriota; class Terriglobia; order Terriglobales; family Acidobacteriaceae; genus Sulfotelmatobacter. Next base: position 5,089 of record DASREX010000153.1, on the reverse strand, counting down.
CATCTCAATGGCTTCGTACCACTAGAGTAACAGTGAACCGTGACTTATTGCGCGGGATGAATGTTTCCTGCCCGAGTAGCGACCGGCATCTAATTGGGTTCTGCACTATGCTCTGCTGAAAGGCTCCGTGTTTCTGCGACGCTACAAGCCGTTGCTGCCGCTGCTGCTGATCGTCTTCCGGTGCCTTTCTGCGCAAACCCCGGGCCCGGCTCCGCGCCGGGCTCCCGCCTCACTCACCATTCTGGTCAGCGATGAAAACCGCGTGGCCGTGCCCGGCGCCCGCATTCTGCTGCAGGGGCCGGCAAGCGCCATTCGCTGCGAGACCGGCCCCACGGGGATTTGCGCCTTCGGCGAAATCGCAGGTGCGCCCTGGCGTCTGAGGGTGGAGAAGGAAGGTTTCTACGTCTTCTCGCTGGCAGAGATCCAGACCTCCGGCGCCCTGGAAGTCGTCCTTGCCCGCCAGCAGGAGGTGCGAGAACAGGTCAACGTAACGGAATCTCCTCCGGCGATTGATCCCGAGCAGGTTTCATCCCAGGAACAACTGAGCGGGCTCGACATTATCAACATTCCCTATCCCAACACTCGCGACTACCGCTACGTCCTGGGATTTATTCCCGGTGTGGTGCTGGACCAGAACGCTCAGCCCCATGTGGCGGGTGCAGAAACGTCGCAAACGGTGGTCTTGCTGGATGGATTCAACATCAGCCAACCCGCGGACGGCCAGCTTCTGGCGCGCGTCACCACTGACGCCTTGCGCAATGTGGACGTCCAAACTGGCCGCCTTTCCGCACAGCACGGCAAAGGGCCGGCCGGTGTTCTCAGCCTCGAAACCGGAATCGGTGATGACCGCTATCGGTTCTCCGCCACCAACTTCGTCCCTTCGGTCCAGAACAAGAAGGGCTGGACACTCGATAAAGTGGACCCGCGCTTCACGCTCTCGGGCCCGATCCGAAGGGGAAAGATGTGGTTTTTCGACGGGGTGGACGGCGAATACGACAACGTCGTGCTTCCCGACCTGCCCGCGCACGAAGATACAGACACGGTCTGGCGCTTCAGCAATCTCGCAAAGCTGCAGGCCAAGGTTACCGCCCACGACATCCTCACCACGAGCTTCCTTGTGAACTGGCTGCACGATGATCATCAGGGGCTTTCGACGCTGGCGCCGGCAGCGACCCGGCCCACCGACGTTGAAAACCTCTATTTCGCATCCATCAAGGAACAGCACGCATTTGCAGCGGAAACCCTGCTCGAACTGGGTTTCGGATTTGCCCAGTATGGTCTCGAGCAGGTACCGCTGGGGACAGCGCCGTACGTGCTCACTCCGCAGGGAGCGCAGGGCAACTACTATCTCCACGCGCAAACCACCGCCCGGCGGTGGCAGGCGATTTCCAACCTATATGTGCCTCGGCGCTGGCACGGCCGCCATGATTTCATGTTGGGAGGCGACTTCGACCGCATCTCCCACGATCAGTTTTTTCGGCGCGCTCCGATTACGTCGTTGCGCGACTGTCCCGCGACCACTCCCACGTGCCAGCCCGTCGCCCTGTTTTCCAGTTTCGCAGGAGCCGGCCGCTCGATCACCTACAACACCGAGACCAGCGGATATCTGCAGGACCGCTGGGCCGCGCTTCCGCGTTTGCTCCTGCAATCAGGAATTCGCTTCGACTGGGACGCGATTGTCCGCCGTCCGCTGCTCGCGCCGCGCCTGGCGGGAACTTATGTCCTCGACAACTCCGGGCACACGAAGTTGTCTGCCGGAGTGGGTGTCGTGTATCAGGCGACCGACCTCTCGCTGATCGCCGCACCGCGCGGAGGATCGCGGACGGATACCTTCTACGACCCGCAAGGAAATCCGTCCGTATTTCTCACGACCTTCAGCGTGGACCGGCATCGCTTGCTCGCCCCACGTTTCTTAAACTGGAGCGTGGCGCTCGAGCGTAAGCTGCCCGGGCAGATCTTTGTAAAAGCGGAATTCCTCCAGCGCGACAGCATCCACGGTTTTGCCTACGACAGCAGCGGCCCGGGCAGCACCGCCTTCCTGCTGCTGAACTCGCGCCGCGATCACTATCGGGCCTTCACTCTTGACGCGCGCCGGATGTTCCGCAAGCGCTACACCGTCACGGCCTCCTACACCCGCTCCACCTCGCACTCGAACCAGGTGATTGACTATTCTCTCGACAATCCGGTCCTCAATCCCCAGGTTCCCGGCCCTTATCCCTGGGATGTCCCCAACCGTTTCATCGCCTGGGGATGGTTGCCTCTGGTCAAGGGCTTCGACGCGGGATACTCATTTGAAGCGCACACCGGGTTCCCGTTTGCGGCAATCAATGACCAGCAGCAGATTGTGCGGCCGCCGGGGAGCTATCGCTTTCCGACATACCTCAGCCTGAATTTTCATCTGGAGAAACGGTTTCACGCGCTCGGTTTCTACTGGGCACTGCGTGGCGGCTTCGACAATCTCACGAACCGGCAGAATCCCTTCACCGTCAACAACAACATCAACTCACCGGATTTTCTGGTGTTCAGCAACTTCGACCGGCGGGCATTCACTGCCCGCATCCGATTTCTGGGGCGAAAATAGCGTGGTGCGCGTCCACCCGGGAGACTCGACTGGGGCCGGACTGGGAATTTATTACATACCCAAAACGGAACCATGAGAGTCTCCAACTGCGCTAAATTATTGAAAATACAATTCGAACAGTCCTTGGCAAATTGAGTGCAGGTTTGTGAGTCATTCGATCAACTCGTGAGGTGACCATGCAAGCGAACATCAAAGACTGGCGAGCGCTCTCTGAAGCAGCCAGCCGCGAGCAGGATCCCGAGAAGCTTATCCAGCTGGTTGAAGAGTTGAACCGCGCACTCCTGCATCGCGAAAGATTGATGAGAGAGCGTCTTTCGATGAATTGAAGTTTCCGCCGCACGCCGCTTCGTCCTGCATCATCGTGGCATCGTCCAGAAGAGCTATACGCCGCAAATCAGGATCAGGGAAACGATGGGTGTCCCGGGTAACCACGGAGTCCACCCATCCTCCCGCCGGTTTGTTCACGCGCGATGCCGCCACAATTGCGCGCGTGCTTGCTTCCCGAAAAGTTTCGCCCAAAGGGCCGGGATCCGGGATGCGCATGCTGACCTACTTCCTCAATCGCGGCGGACGCAATCTCCCGGCGGCGCGGCGGCGCGAACTGGAGAAAGCCAAGAAGCTGCTCTCGGCGCGCGTGCGTCAGGAACGACAGAAGCGCGCCAATGCGGGATAGAGGGAAGGTTCAGACGCGCCCTTCGTCGCCGCGCAGCAGATGCCAGGCCTCGATATATTGCGAGAATCGGTGATGAAAGTTGTTAGGCGCCAGCCTGAGCGAAAGACTGTGCTGGGCCACCTCGAACGGAATGAGATACCAGAGATCAATGGGCACCAGGTAGATGGCAAAAAAGTCCAGCTCATTCTCCGTATAGGGCTCGCCTCCGAAGTGCCCGATCTGACACTTGTAGCAGTTCCTCTCGCGGCAGGTCGTGGACTTCACCTGTACCCGCGAAAAACGGCCACAATGTTCCACTCCAACGTCGTAGCTGGCAGAATCTCCGAAGGGACGGGTCACGCTGTACCCGTGCGCCGCCGCACGGGCCATGAAACACAATTCCGCCCACTCTCCACGGGCTTTGCAATTCTTAATCTCACACCGGACCGTAGTTGCCATACGCCACCATCCATGATTTCAAGAAATAAAAAAGGCGCGGCTGTTTTAGGCCGCGCCCTGGAATATTTACTCCTAAGTTAATTATAACTAACTGGTATACGCGATTGCGCCAGCGACCTGCGGACTTTATCTGCCGCAGCAGCAGCAACATAGGATGAAACGGAGGCGCCGCACCCCTTGACAGGTTGCGGCCAGATCCGGTCGCGGACGATCCTCGCGCTTTTGGCTTGCGCACTTCCCAATTTCACCCGCGGCTTAGACTCCCGGGCTGATTGGGAAGGCTGCAGCCGGCGTTCCTTCCCCATCTACTGCGAGCAGGATTCGCTTACCATCTGCACGTCCGTAATCTTGAGATGGCCGTGCTCCTTGTTCTCCTTCTTGATTCCGGCATCGTGGGCCGTTTCTTTGGCGTCCTCTTTCAGGTTGTGGGCGGTCTCATGGGAGACCACGCCCGTCGCGGAGATGGTGTGCCCGACGTGCGGGGCGAGAGAAACCGTGTCGCTCTTCACTTCCCAGCTGCTGCCGTCGTTCGCTTGCAGCAGGAATTCGCCGGCTTCGCTGGTCTTTTGCAGGCACCCGGTCACGGTGCGAGTTGCCGGCTTGTCCTTGGCCTCATTGGCACTAGCGAGTAACCACGCCGACATCGAGCAGATCAGCGCCAGGCATAGCAGAATGGTCTTCATACAACCCTCCTTAGGCTTTGTTCAGACCAGGGTTCGATGGGACCCGGCGGGGTTCAGGTTGCAGGCAGCAGCTGATTGGTGAGCCGGGAGTTGCGCTGCGCTCAGTCCTGGATTTCGAGCGTGACCTGCAGCAGTCCTCCCTGGAAGCGGAACCAGAGTTCGAGCGGGGCTGCATCGGCGAGAGCATGGAAGGAGTATCCGGCGCCGGTAATAACAGTAGGAACCGACAGCAGGCATTTGTCGGACACGCCGTCAATCTTGTTCTTGAAGTTCCCGGCGACCATGTTGGCGACCTCCCCCAGAGCATCCCAGGCATGCTCGCTGGCCTGCGCAGGAGGGAGATTCAGCATGGTTGAGGCAATGAGGTTGGCCGACTGCTGACCGCAGCGCACCGTCAGCACGCCGCAAAGAGAGCCGGCCAGGCCAACCATGGCCGTAAATTCAACCCCGGTCACCGGCTCGGGGGTAGCTGGCTCGAGTTTAGAGCCCAACATGATTTCAAAAACCTCTTGTGTCGAGTGCTCGAGGAGCGGGAACCATTTGGCGGCAGCAACCCCCGGGGAGGTGTTCATTGGGCGCCATCCATCAGCGGGAGGACATGCTCTTTCACCTGGTCGGGGGTAAAGGGTTTGCGGATGTACCCGCGCGCGCCCGCTGACAGGGCCTGCACCACGTGGGTTTCTCCGCCTTCCGTGGTGATCATCACCACCGGCA
>DASREX010000152.1:0-85556 GCA_035651855.1 Candidatus Sulfotelmatobacter sp. | reverse complement strand
CTAACCTCCGTGTTGCCCGTTGACCGCAGCTTTCGGGCGTATTTAAGCCGAGGTCAGAACGCCGTAAAAGAGGGCGTAATCGACTCCAAGCGACTCGTTGGGAATACTTCTGAGATTCGCAATGCGCAGAGCACAACTACCAGCGCTGGCGGGTATCTGGTCCCGCAGAGCTTTGCCGACAGATTCGAGTCGATGCTCGTTGCTTACGATCGCCTGTTTGACGTGGCAACGCTTTTTCAAACAACTACCGGCTCCGCGACGGGCTATCCGATCCTGGAGGACACCGCAAACGCAGCTGCTGTAGTCGCTGAGAACATTACATCTGCGGCAGGCCCCGACCTCGTATTCGCTACGTTGGCGTTTGACAAGACACCGACCTGGCGGTCTGGAATGATTCGGGCTGCCGTCGAATTAGTGAACGATAGTGCGTTTAACTTTGAGCAGTTGCTTGCTGGCGCTGGCGCGGCCAGAATGGCACGGGGAATCGGCGCCACATTCGTCAGTACCTTGCTCAGTTCCGCGACCCTCGGCAAAACCGCAGCCGCCACAACGGCGATCACAGGCGACGAATTGTTTGACCTAGTGGACTCTGTTGACCCGGCCTATCAGGCGAATGGCTCTTGGCTGATGGCACGCCCGACGTTTACATCGTTGCTGAAGCTCAAAGCCTCTACGGGCGGCACTTACTTGTTTGAATCCGCGATTGACAGTGCGGGGCGCCCCACGTTGCTGGGCTTTCCCGTCTACCTGTGTCCGTCGATGCCAGCGGCCACGGCGGGGCTGAAGGCAATCAGTTTTGGCGACCACAGCAAGTTCATCAGGCGCGAAGTCAAAGGCTCGCTCGCGGTTAAAACTTACGTGGAGCGCTATGCCGAACTCGGGCAGGTGGGATACGAAGTTTTCTATCGTTGCGACGGTGGTCTGCTGAAGTCGGCGAGTAATTCACCTGTCAAATATTTGCAGATGCACGCCTAAGGAGAGATGACCATGAAATCACACAATCTCTCTAAGCCTTGGAGTTTTCAAGCACTCGCCAATAGCACGCTGGAAATTTGTTTGTACGACGAAATCGGCGACAACGGATTCGGTGAGGGCACCACGTCGCGGGCCTTCATGGAGGACTTAAAGCAGGCGGGGCCGGTTGATTCGATTCATCTAAGAATCAACAGCCCTGGCGGCGCCGTTTTCGACGGCATCGCGATCTACAACGCACTCTTGACCCATGGCGCCCGGATCACGGCGCAAATCGACGGCCTTGCGGCGAGCATTGCGTCTGTAATCTGCATGTCTGCCTCAACCATTTCCATGTCAAGAAATAGCATGGCGATGCTGCACAATCCGCACGCCGTCGCCAGGGGAGACTCAACAGACATGCGGAAACTAGCCGAGGCCCTGGACCGCGTAAAGTCCTCGATCATCATGGCCTATCAGCGTCACATCAAACTTCCCGCAAAGGAAATTGCCGCGCTGATGGACCGCGAAACTTGGCTCTCCGCACAAGAAGCGGTCGATCTGGGTTTTGCTGACGCCGTTCTAGACGATGGGCAGGCGCTACCGATTTCGGCGAGTGCTGATCTGTCGCGTTACAAAAATCTTCCCGAGCAGATCGCCGCACGAGTGCAGAAGGCGGAACCTGCTGCTGAGGTTTACTACCCGGAATTCAGCGGGCGAAGCCTTGAGGAACTCAACGCAGAACACGAGAAATTAATTTTACAGAAGCGGTTGCGGGATTCGCGCTATCGCTGAGAGGAAGAGAAATGAACTTCAAGAAACAGTCACAGTCACAGCCGCAACCGCGCCCTAAGACGCGGGTCAAGATCAAACAGGCAATCGCCGGCAACCGGGAACCGATGTATGACCTACTGGATTTTTCGTTCGGTCCCGGCCAAGTAGTCGAGATTGATGAACGATTGGCCGCGAATTGGATTGCCAGTGGAATCGCGGAAGCAGTGAACCCTTAAGTTTCTCTGATCGCCGTGCGGCAGGAGTCGCGCGGTTTGTATCAGGAACGTGGGGGCGCGGTGCACCAATCACCGTGACCCCACGGAACAAGATTCGTCGAGTCCGCAACGCGGAAATAAAACTCGGCGGATAAACGCCAAACCCGAGCAATGGGGCGGACGGTCAAACCTGGCCTCCGCCCCTTTGTGCTTTTCAAGGAAGCCATGAAATTCCCGACTCCACCCCGTCAGTGTCGTGCCAAGAGGATGATGACAACCAATTGTGCGATACCAAGGGCAATGGCGAGCGCGGTCAGTGTTGTCGTTTGTTTGTTGAATCGATTGACTGCGGCGATCTGCTGCAGAGCGAGATCCATCTGCACCCGCGAAAGATACTTAACTAGGACCCCTGATGTTATCAACGCGAACATTCCCCGCGCCTCTGCTTCTTTCAGGGGTTCGGGGTTCCTCAGGCGCTCCTCGGCAGTGACGTCGGTGTATGTGATTACCATGGAACGAAGTGTAGCACCTGCATTAAACAGGCCCGTGCGCATAGCGCATTTGCCGTGTGGCAGCGAATCGGGGGAGGGATAGTGGTCAGGTACTAGGAATTCCCGGATTCAGGCCACAGAGCGCCCCTGAAGAGATGCAGATAGGGCGCTTCCCCGGTATATCCGAAGGCGCGCCTAATGATCAGCGCAATGATGTTGCCGAGCAATTCGGCGTTTATCTCGCCAAGGCGTGAAATCTCGCAGGGGCATTGCCCGTCGTCACAGGAGTGGATGTTGACATAACCCCGTTGAGCGAGTTTGACCGTGTGTTTACATGGACAGGCCCGACGACTGCACGTCTTTCCGGCGATGTTGAGGAGAGCCGTTGCCTCTTGCTTAGAGAATCCCAAGCGAGTGACTACGCGCAGAATTTCCGAATTACAGGCGAGAATAGTATTTTCGTCGAATTGAGAAACTGCGGGAAGGGTGCTACTTTCTGTTTCAGCCATTCGTTGGCGCCTCCAGCGCCGATATGGTCAGCGCCAAGTTGGGCGCGTGAACGCCCTCTTGGCGCGTTTGCTACGATAGGCTGCCCGATCCCCTTCGACAAGTACCACCATCACGCCTCACCGTGACCGCAGTCACGCCAAGTTGCTGATTCCATTGAGTTTGCTTGCCATCTGCGCCGCACTTGTCAAGTGAAAACACTCCGCCTTTGTACGTACAACCTTGTACGGCAGTGGGCGGGAGTTTGTGTAACTGACTGGTTAACTAGGCGAGCGCACGGCAACAATTCTTGCAAATTCAACATGTGCCTGCGCGCCGCAAAGCCTTGCTGGGCATGGCCTTCAGAGAGTTTTACACATCTCCGCAGGGGCTAACTGTGGACGCCGGTTGTATTTCTGGCATTTCATGAGAACCTAGATGTAGTTAGTAAGCAGCAGTAACTGGAGAGTTAGAGATGACAAGCAGAGCGTTTGAAAGCCCCCGGCAACGAGCCTGTAGGTTGCACGTTACTTTGTCCGCAATTTATCAGGCTCTGCGGGCGGGTCGGGTGGTTGGAGCGTATCAGGATAGCGGCGGCAGATGGCGCATTCCAACTCCCGTCACGCAGCCGGCGCCGATCCGGGATTACAAACTCGCGCAAGCTGCGGACGATTCAGCAGAGGAGTAGACCAAATGAACACGACAATGTCAGTTAGAACCGCGCCACAAGCGACACTCCCCTATTCACCTAAAGTCCAGCGCGTAGTTGAGCGGGTTCGCGCCTTGCGCGAATACACGAACTCGACCGGATACCGGACAACCAGAAGTCAAAACGAAGCATTGCAAACACTGGACGGAGTAGACCTGGCTGATGCCCTAATCCTCCTTGGAAAGGAGTAAGGGTTATGCCAACGACAACGACGACCGAAGCCCCGATCTGCTACCCGAATCAACACATGAGCCTGCAAGACTATGCGCTCTACGAAGTAGCAATGCGCCTCACGTGTGGCGGCGCCAAACCTCTAATCTTCGATGGCCGGAAATTGGCGCAGCGTTTCAGGAAGGCATCGAAAAGCACGATCTACCGGGCAGAAAAATCTCTGCTCAAGGCGGGTTGGTTCAAGCTGCCCGACGACGCGCCCCGAGAGAAGCAAATCGATCCGGTAACGAAGCGGTACTTAGCCACGACCTACCACGTTCTCGCTCACAGCGAATGGATCGCAAAGCATGGTGACTCAGAGTGCACCAAGTGTCACATTCCTGTCCCGTACTTGGGACAGGAACCGGCGGCAACGCCTCCTCCTCATACGCGCTCTCTGGGTGATCCGAATAGTAAGGCATATAAGACGCGGGCGAAGTCGCAATTGAAAAGATTTCTAGGGTGCGTGGGAGGGCTTCACGGTATGGGGTCGGGGCTACAGTCGAGCCTTAGGCCTGAGTTGATTCGATCCGCCTGCCACGCAAACGATCTAGAGAACATCGCGGAATCGCGGCAGTATCTCACCACGATCCGTAAGTTTGTCGACGCGGTCCTGAACAGTCCAGTCCCAGATATCCCAGTCCCGAGTACGGGAACGGAGTTAGAGCCTGTCCCAAGTACGGAACGGTCCTGTCCCAAAACTGAAGAGAGCCTGTCCCAGAATCAGCAGATTCCTGTCCCGCCGGCGGGACATAGTCTTTTAGATTCTTCTTTAAAAGCTCTTGTAAATACTTCTATAGGCGCTGACGCGCCTTTTTCGTTGGATTCCTCGGAGGATGTCGAAGAGGAACAGAACCTGATTGACGAGACGAGGCGGGGGGTGTGGCAACTAAGCGACGCCCGGGGACTCAGGTTGACTCAGGAACAAGTAGATGAAATTCGCCGCCTATGGGCGACTGGTAATTACACGAAATCGAATCTCGCGGGCAGGTTCCATACAAGCCCAACAACTATTGCCAGGGTGCTGAAGCCGCTGAAGCCGCCAGCATTTATCGCTGTGCCTGATTGGGTTCCCTCCGAACCTTGGCAGGCATTCTATGAAATGTGCATGGCCGGGGCCGGGGGCGGCTTTCCACGGTATGCGGTTAAACGCATCGTCCGGCAGCTTGCCAAGTACCGGAGAAAGGGTCAAGACATTGCAGCCATCCTCAACCAAAGCACCATGAGGAAGTGCAGGGATGTCTTACCCCTCGATCCGCCCAGCTTCGCTGTGCCGGAATGGGTTCCTGCTAAACCCTGGGCTGGATTCATTGAGATGCGGAAGGCGCAGAGGAAACCATTAAAAACCGAGCGTGCGGTTCAACTGATTGTCAATAAACTCGAAAAACTCCGCGACGGCGGCGGCGACGTGGGCGCGATCCTCGACCAAAGCACCGAGCGTGGTTGGACTAGTGTATTTCCTCTGAAGCAGTCAGCCGGGGCGAAGCCTTCCCGTCATGTCTCATTCGCAGACGTGGATTACACGAAGGGCGCGGATGGTTGGAACATGGGCGGCGGCCAGTGAGTATCTTCCGCGACGGCAAGCCATTCTGCGATGTGCACCAGATCAATTTCGAGATTATGGACGGGGGATTTCTCAAACTCAACGGTGTCTTCTGCGGTCCTGCTGATTGTCCCAGATGCCTAGAGGACTATCAGCAACGCCTGTTTGCGGGGAAGATAGATCAATCCCAGATTCCGCAGCGTTTCGCGGCGAAAACATTCACCGATTTCAATGTGACGAATGCCGGCCAGAGGCGTGCGCTTCAGGTGGCCCGCGATTACGTGGAAAGGTTCGATGACCATCTGAAAGCAGGGCGCTCCCTGGTGTTCTGCGGGAAGCCGGGAACAGGCAAGACCTTGCTAAGCAGCATTATCGGGACAGCACTTCTCCGCAAGAATCTCCGAATCGAGTACGTCACCGTGGCAATGCTGATTCGTGATCTACGGAGCAACTGGAGCAATGGCGGCAGCGAGGAAGGGCGTTTGTCCCAACTCCGGAATCTCCATCTTCTGATTCTGGATGAAGTGGGTTTGAGTTTCGGCACCGATTGCGAAATCCAGCAATTGAGTGAGGTAATCGATCTGCGGTATCAGCTCTGCCGACCTACGTTGGTTGCGTCGAATTATGGGCTGAATGAACTTGGAAAATTCCTAGGCGAACGCGCAGTGGATCGCCTAAAGGATAACGGCGGATTAGCTGTGATTTTCAACTGGGAGAGCCTCAGGAAGTGAACCCCGGCGTCCATCCCGGCGTGTTAGCATCTGTCCCAGCGAACACCGTCCCCTCACCCGAGGAGATGGCAAAGATGGCAAGGAGGAGGCATCAGAATCCCAAGCCACACCGCGAGGGACTGTGGTGGTATTTGCGATTGTGGGTGGATGCATTTGCCGATGGAAAGCGAGTCAGGAAACTGAAGCGCGTTAAGTTGGCTCCTGTGTCCATGGGAGAGCGAGAAGTTAAGAAAATTGCCGACGAAATCGTGAGGCCCTTAAATCAGGGAATTATCACCGTCGGATCAGCCGTGAACTTCGCGGAGTACGTAAAAGACACGTACCTGCCAACCGATCTACCGCTACTGGCGAAAACAGTGCAAAACTCGTACCAAGGGATCATCGACAAACACCTAAACCCGGCGTTCGAGAATGCGACACTGGGCGAGATGGACGCGGCCACCGTGCAACGTTTCTTTTCTGCCATGCCCGCTCGCGGTATTCCCTATCCCACGATATCCAAGGTGCGCGATGCTCTTTCGAGTGTTATGCGCTCGGCTGTGCGCTACGGATACATCACCAGAAACCCGCTCGACAATCTACGCCTTCCTCCAGACAAGCGGGGGAAACGACAGAAACCCTTCATCTACCCGGCGCAATTTGAGGCGATCTTGGAACTCATACCCGAACCCTACGCGACGATGGTTTACGTCGCGGTGTGGACCGGGCTGAGAGTCTCCGAATTGTCCGCCCTGAAGTGGCGCTGCATCCACGCTGATTCCATCACAGTAGAACAGCGCTATTGCCGGGGAGACTGGAGCGAAACCAAGACTCCTGGAAGCGCGGCCACCATCTCTGTAGATGGCGCCGTGATTAGTCGCATCCACAGACTGAAAACCCTAACCGTTGACGTTCGCGCTGGGCTAGCAGTGCGCCATTACAAGGTTGTGAAGAAGGACGGTCCCGACGATCTTGTATTCCAGAGCGTGAAAGCGGGTAAGCCGATGAACGACGGAAATATTCTCCGGCGGTTCATTAAGCCAGCAGCAGAACTGTTGAAATTGGAGCACGTGAACTGGAGATGCCTGCGCACGTCCTGCGCGACGTGGATGGTACGGGCCGGCGCCGATCCGAAATCGGTTCAAGGGCAGATGCGCCATTCCCGGATCGCTACGACGCTCGAAATTTACGCGCAGTTTGTTCCGGAAGGACAGCGCAGGGCAGTAGAGCAGATGACCGAGTATGCCAGAAAGTCGATACTTGAGGCTGGTACAGAACCTGTCACAGTATCGGTACAATAAACCGAGTCAAAATGACACGCACGTTCCGCAAATTCGCCGCTAAGTGGTTGACAGATTTGGTGGAGCTAGTCGGGATCGAACCGACGACCTCATCGTTGCGAACGATGCGCTCTCCCAGCTGAGCTATAGCCCCGTATCCAGGTTGGAATGAACGTCGGATTTATTTTAGCAGCCTTCCCGGATTTGGCACCATCGTCGGCCCGGAGTCACTTTGCGTGCCGAAGCCGTCATCTTGACGAATTGCTGCCTTCTGCGTCTAACTAGGAAGACGCAGCCCCGGTGCAATCGTCGGCCGGCAGGTTGTCAATTTGAAGGAACGACCATTCCCTTGTTTCAGGAAGTCAAGCCGGCATCCACTCGCAGCGAGCGCGGATTCAAACTCGCCTCGCTGGCTCTCCACGCCGCCGCGTTGGCGTGGCTGCTGCACGCTCCTGAACCACTTCTGCTGAATCCTAACTCCGTCGCTTATGGGCAAAACGGAACTTCGGTGACCCGCCTCTACTGGTCGAGCAAGACTCCCGACGACAGTTCCCACAGTTCTTCGGATCTTGCGACCGAACGCTACCGCCACCAGCGCCTGGGGCAGAAGCTTACCTGGAAATCTTCGCAGCACCTCGCGAAACTGAACGCAACCGAAACCCCTGTCTCCAAGGCGGAAGCGGAAGATCAAGCAAAAACGCAAACTTTGTCTGCCCTGGGCCACGGCGCGCAGGCCGGAGCCACCTATGGCACTCTAGCCCAGGGTTCGCTCTACGGCGACGAGATTCGGCCGGCCTTGCCCATCGCGACCTCCGATCCCAGCGTCTGGCCCTGGCAATTGCCCGAATCGCCGGGCAACGAAATTATCGAAATCACCATTGACGAGCGCGGAGAGATCACCAACAAAGTCGTGCTTCACAGCCTCGGCCCCGATATCGACAGCAAATGCCTGGCCGCACTGGAAAACTGGCACTTCCATCCCGCCACCCGCAACGGCACACCCATTCCTTCCAAGCAGGACGCAATCTTCCCCTTCCGCGCTCGCGGATAAATGCAGGCAAAACTCTACAGCCGGCTTTTCCGCGCATTAGAGACGTAGCTAGCTACGTCTCTACGGCAATTCTTATGCCAGAACACGCCGAGAAAAGCAGAGCTCGCAAGACGACCGCCTGAGGTCTAACGATACTCGATCGATTCCTTCCAGCTTGACAGGACGGAGACAATCTCACCAAGGCCACCCGCTATAATGAAAATGTGAGTGACATAAAGCAGATCGCCTCCGCGGATTTTCCGACCCGCTGGGGAAGTTTCCGCATCTACGGCTTCCGGGCGCAAGCCGGAGACGACGGCGACCGGCGGGTGGAAGAGGCGGTTGCCCTGGTGATGGGAGATGTCACTTCCACTCCTCCCCTGGTCCGCATACATTCCCAATGCCTGACTGGGGACGTTTTTCATTCCCTGCGCTGCGATTGCCGCCAGCAACTGGAACTTTCCCTGGCCATGATCGCCGACCAGGGCGCCGGCATCCTGATTTACGAGCAGCAGGAGGGACGAGGAATCGGCCTCATGGCCAAGCTCCAGGCCTATGAATTACAGGACGAGGGCCTGGACACCGTGGAAGCCAATGAACGCCTCGGCTTCAAAGCCGACCACCGGGACTTCACCCTTCCCGGCGAAATTCTCAAAGCGCTGGGCGTCACGCGCGTCCGCTTGCTCTCCAATAATCCCGACAAAGTGCACGCCCTGGAACACGCCGGCGTAAAGGTTGTGGAACGCGTTCCCTGCGAAGTTACTCCCAGCAAGCACGCCGAGGAATACCTGAAGACCAAAAGAGAGAAACTCGGCCACCTTTTCACGTCCAGCTAACCTGTGTAATCTCATCCGTGAGTCCGGGAACCCCGGTTCCGTCGCTTTTGCGAGAACCGGAGACTTCCTTTTGCCGAATCGGTTCGCCATGTCCGATCTTCCAGCCGAATTCCGACGCACCCAGATCGTCCCGGGGCTTGTACTGGCCCTCGCCTGTGTGGCGGCGGCTTCCATGGTGTACTACCACTTGGGACTGTTTATCCCGCGCCTGCTCGAAGCGCGCACGTCGATCGGTCTAGGCAACGGATATTCCTACGGCGATGACTTTTATCCCATATGGCTCACCGCCCGTGAATCGCTGGCCGGACGCCGCGATCTGTACAGCTACAGGATGACGCGGGAGATTCAAACCGGAATATTCGGACGCCCCCTGGATCGCCGCAATAAGTTCGACCCTTCCATCGACTATCGTCAATATGCTTACCCTGCCTTCACCGATCTGCTGCTCTGGCCGGCAGCTCTGCTCGAATTCCCTGCCCTGCGCGTGGTTTTAAGCTTCCTCCTGCCCACGCTGACCGCACTGAGCATCTGGATGTGGTTGGGAGCGCTGCGCTGGAAGCTTTATCCCATGTGGCAGGCCGTCTTCATCGTTCTCACCCTGAGCACTTACCAACTGCTGGAAGCTTTCTTCGCCCTGCAACCGGGACTGCTCGTTGGATTCTTTCTCGCCGCCGCGGCGCTCGCTATCCGCAAGCAGCGCCTGATGCTCGGCGGCACCCTCTGCGCCTTAACCCTGATCAAGCCCCAGGTCACGGCGCTCGCCATTTTCTATTTGCTGCTATGGAGCCTCTCCGACCGGACACGCGCCCGCTTCTGGCAGGGCTTTAGCGTCGCGGCAGTCGCGCTGATGGCGGGTTCGCTATGGATCCGGCCGCATTGGATCCAAGAGTGGATCGGAGTACTGCTGGGATACCACCGCTACGCCATGCCGCCCCTGATCCATGTCCTGCTCGGGTCGGCGTTTCCTAAATACACCGCCGCGATCATCATTACGATCCTGATTCTCGTGGGCGTCCTCGTGGCCTGGAGAAATCGCAGGCGGCCTCAGGACTCGATTCCGTTCTGGTTTACATTCAGTCTCCTGCTGGCCATCACCGCGATCACCCTGCTTCCCGGTCAAGCCATATACGATCACGTCATTCTGATCCCCGGGATTCTGCTGGTTCTCCGCTATCGGCGTGAACTGGCCGGAGCCGGCCGGGTTTCGCGCGCCCTTCTGCTGGCCGGTGCATTGGTAGTCCTGTGGCCGTGGGTCTCTGCTTTTTGCCTTTTGATTGTGCGCCGCTGGCTGACTCCGGAGACTTTTTATGCGATCCGGATTTTTGCCTTGCCCATGCGCACGGCGGCCTCGCTTCCTTTCGCCGTTCTCGCCCTCATCGCTTGGACCTGGAGATCCCTTCGCTCCAGCCCGGTCAGTCCAAGCGGAGCAAGTGCTACTCATGATGCGGTTGCGGAGGCGTGGCAACCCTAGGCCTCCAGCAGCCGCCGGAGCGCACCCTTATTTTTCGCCGGCAGGTACTGCAATGCTGCCTGCGCCAGCGCAATGTAAACCTCTCGCGCAATGGGAACTTTGCGTAGTACCCGCAAATGCCCTTTCACGGTCTCAACGTCGCCGCGAATGATGGGGCCGCTGAACCCACGGGGAGCCCCGAACTCCGCATAATTCGCCAGCGTCTGCGAGAGGATTGGAATCATCCTGCGCCTCGCGGCCTCAGCGCTAACCCCCGCAAGTTTCGCCACATCCTGAGTTGTGGCCAACAGAGCCGTCAGCAGCGGCGATGCGAATGTCCCCCACGCGTGGTACGCCGCCTTATCCGCTTTTCGAATGGGGTGGGGCTTTCCGCCCAGCGCTTGCACTATGCGCCGCGCTACGCGAACCGCGGCAGAGTCTCCCTCCACGGCAAAAGGCACCCGCGCCAGCGGCGGCCGGGACTTTCCGACGAATGTCATCAGCGGATGCACCGAGGCCACCGCGGCGCCCTTCCGCCTGAGAGCATCCAGTTCATCGCTGGTGAGAACTCCGCTGGAGTGCAGCGCGACTCTTCCCTTCCACGCGATCGTTTCCCGCAGCGAACGTGATACCCGGCCGATCTCGGAGTCTGGCACGCAAAACCACACGACTTCAGCCTTCACGCCCGCGAGACCCGGCAAGGTATGCGCTCCTACGCGTTTCACCCACTCCGGCGTTTTCTGCTTCGCCCTTCGCTGCGGCCGTCCGACCACCGCTTCGATCTGGAACCCCGCTCGGTGCAGCGACAGGGCCAGCGCGCTCCCCAAACGTCCCGGCCCGACGATGGCGATGCCCGGTTTCGCGCGCATGCCGGGCAGCATAACAGAACGGGCAGCCGCGTTCGCTGCGCAGCAGTGCTTTATATTGTCTGCATGGCTAATTCTGCTTCGTCGAAGACTCGTTCAAAAAAGGCTCTCCGCGGCCGCCTGATCTCCTCCAGGACCGTGTACAAAGGGCCCGTCTTTTGGGTGACGACTGACCAGGTTCAGGAACCCGGGGGTGTGAAGGTCCGCCGTGATCTCATCCATCACTCCGGCTCCGTCGTGGTGCTGGTGGTGGACGACTCGCGTGCCGTCCCGCGGGTATTGCTGGAGCGCCAGTATCGTCACGCTGCCGGTGATTACCTTTGGGAACTGCCTGCGGGCCGCATCGATCCTGGCGAAAACGAGCTCAAGGCTGCGCAGCGCGAATTGATCGAGGAGACCGGATACCGCGCCAAACGCTGGCGCCGCATACTTAAGTTTTATGCCAGCCCGGGTTTCATGGCTGAAACCATGGCCGTGTACCTGGCTACGGGCCTGCAATCCGGCCTGGCCGAACCAGAGGATGACGAAGTAATCGTCAAGAGGATGGTGCAGCTTCCCTCCGCCGTAAAGATGGTTGTGAACGGCACCATTCGCGACGCGAAAACCATCTCTTCGATCCTCTGGCTGGACCGCGTCTGGCAGGAAAAGGGGCACGAAGGCTTGTAGCGATAAACCTGAGGCTTGAAGGTTTCGAAGCATTTTAGGTGAGCCGGCGGCGGCCTCGGTTGCCTGCTAAGTTGCGCCAGTCTTTATGCTTCAGCGCTTAACCCTTCCTACGCAAATTGCATCCTATGGCTGCCGGCACGTCCATCGCCCCCAAGAAAGGACGTGCGAACCAAGGGGGTTCAGTGGAACGCTTGAAAGGAACCGTTAAGTGGTTCAACAACGCTAAAGGATATGGTTTCATTGGGCGGAACGACGGTCCCGATGTGTTTGTGCACTACAGCGCGATTAGTTCTGAGGGATACAAGAGCCTGCAGGAAGGCGATCAGGTGGAGTTTGAAATCGCCGAGGGCCAAAAAGGGCCGCAGGCGGCCAACGTCGTGAAGGCTTCCTAGGGGCGCCGCGGTTTCACTCGCCCGGATTCCCAGGGCTTCGTGTATCTCGCGGCTTGCATTGATGGCGACCCGCATTTGCGCCTCCTGGAAAGGCGCATCCCCGCGCACTCTTCCCGGCCCTGCGCTAGCCCTGTGGTGGGATTCTTGTTTATCTTTATGGCGTGGATAACAAGGTCATCGCCAACATCCTCTACGAGACTGCCGACTTGCTCGAGATCGATGGTCAGGATTCGTTCCGCATTCGCTCCTACCGCAATGCCGCCCAGGCAATTGAGAGCCACAGTCGGCAGATCAAAGACATCATCGGCGATCCCAAGCAGGTCCTCGCTATTCCAGGCATTGGAAAAGGGATGCTCGGAAATCTGCAGGAGCTCTTCAACACCGGCAAACTCCAGGTTCAGGCCGAATTGCTCGCCAAGTATCACCCTTCGATGCTGCAGTTGTTGAAAATTCAGGGCTTGGGCCCGAAGACGATTGCTCTCATCTGGAGCGCCTACAAGATCTGTGACGTTGACGGTGTGGAAAAATTGGCGCGTGAAGGAAAGATCCGCGAACTTCCGCGCATGGGCGAAAAGCACGAGGCCAAGCTGCTCAAAGCCATCGAAGACTACCGTCGCATCGGCGGCCGCTTCCTGATCGACACCGCCGAGATCGAATGCGAAAAGATTACTGCCTATCTCGCGAAGTTCCCCGGCATCGAGAAAATCACGCCCGCCGGATCGCTCCGGCGGGGGCGGGAGACCGTGGGCGACCTTGACATTCTTGTCACCGGCAGTGCGTGCAGCACCGAGACGGGCCGCCAGAAAGCGATTGCCTACGCCGCCCAGTACCCGCCGTTGATGGATGTAATCGCCAGCGGCGATAACAAGATCAGCTTCCACGTGCGCAACGGCATGCAAGTCGATGTGCGCTTGCTGCCACCCCAGTCCTTCGGCGCCGCCATGCAATATTTCACCGGGTCCAAGGCCCACAATGTCGCCCTGCGCCAGCGCGCTCTGAAGATGGGCTACACATTGAACGAATACAGCCTGGCCACCCTGGAGGGAGAAAAGCCGGTCGCCGGAAAGACCGAAGAGGAAATCTACGCCAAGCTCAAGCTCGACTACATCCCTCCGGAGATGCGGGAGAACCTGGGGGAGATTGATCTCGCCCAGAGCCATGCCCTGCCCAAGCTTCTCACCCAGGCCGACCTGCAGGGCGATGTGCACATGCACACCGTGGAGACCGACGGGCGCAACACGATCGAAGAAATGGCTGAGGCCGCCAGGGCACGCGGGTATAAGTACATGGCCATCACCGATCACTCCCAGAACCTCGCCTTCGCCAATGGTCTCGACGACAAGCGCGCCCTCGAGCATATCCAGCGCATTCGGGCCGCCGCCCGGCAGTTCGAGGACATTACGATCTTCGCGGGCATCGAGGTCGATATTCTCGCGGAGGGCAATCTCGATCTCTCGGACGATGTCCTCGCACAGATGGACCTGGTGATCGCCAGCGTGCACTCGGTCTTCAACATGGAAGCCGCGAAGATGACCGAGCGGCTGATCAAGGCCATCGAGAACCCAAACGTTTCTCTCATCGGACATCCCACCGGCCGCATCCAATTGCGCCGCGATTCTTATCCCTTCGACCTGCCTGCCGTGCTCACCGCTGCCGCGAAACACAAAGTGGCGATGGAACTCAACGCCTACCCCGACCGGCTGGATCTCAATGACAACAACCTCCGGCAAGCCAAACAGCATGGCGTGAAGATCGTCATCAACACCGACTCTCACCACACCTCGCACATGGAAAAAATTCGCTATGGAGTCCTGCAGGCCCGCCGCGCCTGGCTCACCAAAGAAGACGTCCTGAACACGCTTCCCCCGGACAAATTTGCCAAAGCCATGAAGCACGCCTGGTGATGATTCAGGTTGTACCCGGTGCCCCATCCTTGTCTCGCGTTCTTGGCGAGATCGGATGGGACTTTGACTCTCTCGATCCCTGCTTCATGCCACCTGATTCCACTTCCTGCTTGGAAAACCGAGAGCCCATTGATACCATCCCGCGCATGTTGAAATCACTGCTGGTCACTCTCTGCCTGATGGGGACACTTATGGCTACAGACTTGCCCTCCAAGAAGTACTTGAACCTGGCTGCCATCAAGACGATGGTGGCCGGTGCCGAAGCCGAGGCTGCGCGCCGGAACGTGTCGGTGACCATCTGCATTGTGGATGAGAACGGCTCCCTGCTTTTTCTGCAGAAAGGTGATGGGGTCTCCATCAACACCGACGAGTGGGCGCAAAGAAAAGCGCGGCACGCAGCTCTGTACGGCAGCCCATCGAAGGACGCGGGCGATCAGGTGAAATCGGGAAATACGGCCGCGCTCGCATATCCGAATTTCTTCCCCGGGCAGGGCGGATTGCCGATCAAGGTTGACGGCCAGACGCTCGGAGCGATCGCGGCCAGCGGCGCCAAATCGGAGGTTGACGAGGCCATCGCGCAGGCCGGAATCGACGCGTTACTGAAGAAATAGCGAGGGAATCCAAAGGTTCTACCGCGTGTTGGTTCAGGCGACGAGCCGATTTCCACAGCCGAATTCAGACACTTGTGACGAACGACCTTTACTGTGGCGGCCGAACGCGCAAACTGGAGGCGTGCGCGCCCGCTCCACGGCACCAAAACGCTTCAAAGTGGACCAGCAGAAACGCCCCCTCTTTGACATCGAAGCACTCGCCTGGACCTACACCCAGAGCACCGGGGAGCTACAGCAAAATAGCAAGCAGCGGGCGACGGGATATTCCGGCGCGGGAGAGGGCAAAAACAATCCCGCCATGGAGCACGTGCGCGACGTCGGCCCCATTCCCCGGGGGGCGTGGACGATCACGGGCCCGCCCTCGGATTCCCGCTCGCACGGCCCCTACGTTCTGCGCCTAGAACCCGCCGCGGAGACTGCCACTCACGGACGCGACGGGTTCCTCATCCACGGGGACTCCAAGGCGCATCCCGGATCGGCCTCGCAGGGATGCATCATCCTGCCCCGGGCAGTTCGGGAAGAAATCTGGCACAGCGGCGACCGGGACCTGGAAGTAGTCGCCGGTCTCACGAGACACGAGAAAACAGGCCTTACAGATCCCCCGCAACTCGCCGCGGCTCCGGGACCAGGCGTAAAATCGGACGGGTAAGGCGTAACTCTATGCCCGATCAACCCCCCACACCCCCGCCTCAGACCCCAACGGCCCCGGCCGCTCCTGCCGGTCCGACCATCAACATCGGCGAAGAGTACGGCACGGCGAAGAAGAATCTTCCGCCTGCCCGGATCGTGCTGATCGCAATCGGCGTGGTCGCGGTCGTCGTGGTCATCGCATCGTTCCTCAAGCGCGCCCAGCCCCAGGGTTCAGGATCTCTGGACAACGTGGTGGCGGTCGAGATTCCCGGCCAGAATTCCACCATGGTTGCGCTGACGTTCATGCTGCACAACGGCAGCGACAAAGCTCTGTATGTGCGAGCCCTGCAGGGAACGGTGAAGACCACCAGCGGCGATTCGACGGCGGACGCCGTCTCCGCCATGGACTTCGAGCGCTACTTCCAGGCTTTCCCCGCGCTCAAAAACGGCGCCCAGCCCCCACTCTCCCCCGAGGTCCGGCTCGAAGTCGGACAAACCATCAATCGCACGATCATCGTGGCCTTTCCTATACCCCTGGAAGCGTTCAACCAACGGAAGTCGGTGAGCGCCGTGATCTGGCCGTACAACTACACCGTCCCGATAACGCTGAGCCGGTGACGCATCAGTTGCCGCCGTACACTGGCGGTTCCCCTAAGCTTCCTTTCGGCGGCAGGTGCCGTATGTATAGCACCAACTGCCAGATCTCCTCATCGTGGAAGATGTCTCTTGATGCCGGCATTCCGGATGGCGAGATTCCATTCTTGATGATCCAGTGCAGTTGGCCGTCACTGTACGCCTGAACCGCAGCCGATCTGAGCACGGGGACCGGCGGCGACATCTTGTCTGCAAAAGGGACACCCGTATTCTGGCCATCGAGTCCATGACAGATCATGCAGTACGAGGCGAAATTCCGCTGCCCGGCATGAATGTTGTCTTGCGTCACTGCCAGAGGGTTCACGTCCGACCGCCCGCCAACCGTGATCCGGCGCTTGGTACCTTCGATGAGCCTGGTCTCGATGCTGCCAGGCGTGCGGACCCCGCATGCCGCAGCGCAAAGCAGCACCGCTGCCACGCCAATGTTGCCCAACCACAAGCGCAGCCGGCTCACGCGCGGCATTATTCCTCCACCTTGATCGTCATGTTCATGTTGCCGTGTTTGGCGCCGCAAAAGTGATCGCAAATGGTGGTGAAGGTCCCGGCCTGCTGCGGCGTGACGATCACCTCCGTGGTTGCCCCGGCCGGGATTTCTTCATCGAGTTTGAGCGGGCGCAGGAAGAATCCATGCGTCACGTCTTCGCTGTGCAGGCGCAGTTTCACGGTCTGTCCTTTCTTCAGCGTGATCCTGTCAGGACTGAATGCGAAGCGCTTGGCGGTGATATCGATGACGGGCACGTCGTCAGCGTGAACACGGCTGGTGCCTCTAAGCAGCGTCAGTGCGAACAGAGACAGCAACGCTGTGAGGGCGGGCATGGATCGGTTGATTCGAGACATGGGTATGATTTCCTTTCTTTTCTGGGAGATTTCCGCTTACACGAGCGGGTTCTTGAGGAACTGGTGGACTCCATTAATGCCGCGGAATTCGCGAGCCGTGAGCTCAACGTCTTCGATCGAGAGCGGAGCTGTGCCAGGCTGCGGCGCCCCGTTGAAGCTGATCGTCCGCAGGCCAAGGTTCTTAAAGGGATGCTCTTTGTCGAAAGGCACGGGCTTGCGCGGGCCAGAAACTCCGTTGGGATCAGGAAACGCGAAAATCAGGGAGCGGGCGGCATAGTGATGAACAGGGCCAATCTGGTGCTCGTCGTCGCGGTGAATATGACCGTAAAGCACGGTGACGTTGTCGTACGCGGAAAGAACGTTCATCACGTCATCTCCGTCGCCGGTGAACCACTCCCAATCCGGCCGCAAATCGAATAGCGGACGATGCGTGAAGACGACGATGGGCGCGGCCTCCGGAAAGCGGGCCAGATCCTTCCTCAGCCAGGCGAGTTGTTCTGAGCCAATTTCGGGCTTGGCGCGCGTAACATTGTCCAGGGCAACAAAGTGCACTCCGCGGTGATCGAACGAGTAGTAGCTCTCGCCAAAGAATTCGCGGTAAAGGGCGCCGCCGTCGAGTCCGGCGTCGTGCTCTCCCGGAACATGTCTGATCACCGGCACGTTCATGCGCTTGGAGATCTCCCGAAACTGCTTCATGCGCTCGACGTGGACGTTTCTATCCTCGGTGTCATGGGTGAGGTCGCCGGTAAATAAAACCAGATCGGGACGTTGCGGAAGCGCATTCACCATGTCCACAGCGCGCTCAAACGCTTTGGTGCCAAGCGGATCGGGCGGGCCGTTGAAACCCACCTGGGCGTCGCTGAGTTGAACAAACGAAAAGGGGGCAACCTTCTCGCCATTCGCCTTACCAAGGTCGGAGTAGAAGCCTCCAACTTCTCCGCCGCTGGCAGCCGCCGGATAGGCCGAGTAGAGTACGCCGATGCCCAGGGAAGTGCCTGCAATCTTGAGAAATGATCTGCGGTCAATCTGTTTCATCTTTCCTCCTATGTGCCTGTGCGATGGAAAACCGGGGAACAGGGGAGATTATTCCCGCAGGCGTCAGGTATTTATTTTTTAGGGGCGTGGGAATAAAAAGGCAGACTACGGAGTTTATGCTGTGGAGGTGCCAGACCAACGCGTGTCCGCCGCGACGTTTGCAGAGCTGGCCCTGCCTCTTTTCGACCAGCTCTACAACTTCGCCCACTGGCTCACGCAAGATCCCCACGAGGCCGAAGATCTGGTGCAGGAGACTTATGCCAAGGCGCTACGCGGGTTCTCGGGATTTCAGCCGGGGACAAATTTCCGCGCCTGGATGTTTCGCATTCTTCGGAATTCGTTCCTGACGTCGCGGACAGGTCTGAAATCCACCGTCCCTCTGGAAGAAGATGCGCACGAGACTATCCCCTCCCCCGATCCTTCTCCCGAGGACGTTCTGCTCGAGCAGGCGAACCGGGAGACGGTAAGGGAGGCACTGAATGAGTTAACCGTGCCGTTTCGAGAGATTCTGCTGCTCTGTGATGTGGAGGAGATGTCGTACGAGGAAATCGCTCAAGTGTTGGCAATCCCGCAGGGCACGGTCATGTCGCGACTGCATCGCGCGCGAAAAGCTTTGCGCACCCGGTTACGGGAGAAATCTCCGGGAGGTGTGAATGCCGTGTGAAGTGTGGCGGGGAAAGCTCGAGGCCTACGTGGATGGCGAACTCCCGCTGCCGGAGGCGAACGCCCTTCGGGATCACATGCGTGGCTGTGCGGCCTGCGCTGCAGCGGCGCTGGAACGTGTTCAGATGAAGCGATCTGTGGCTATGGCGGGAAAATGTTATGAGCCCAGCGCCGGATTCCGGGCGAAGATCGCAACCACTTTCTGTGCCAAGGCTGAACCTCGTACCGGCTGGTTGCGGAAGATTATCATCGTGCCGGCCCTATTGACGCTGGTCTTCGCCCTTGGATTGACCTTCTATGTCAGTCGCGCCAGGGCGGAGCGGCAGCAGGTTTTCAGCGAACTGGCTGACCTTCACGTGGCGACGCTGGCCAGTGCGACCCCGGTCGATGTGATCTCGACCGATCGTCACACCGTGAAGCCATGGTTCGAAGGAAAGATTCCGTTTACCTTCAACTTGCCTGAATTACAAGGGACGGAGTTTTCACTGGTAGGGGGAAGGGTCACTTATCTTTCCCAGGCGCCCGGAGCGCATCTGCTCTACCGGCTTCGCAAACACGAACTTTCCGTATTCATCTTCCCTGACTCGAGCGCGGCAGGCACAACTGCTTCGGGGGCGTTTCAGATGAGATCGTTCAACTTCGAAGAGTGGACGCAGAATGGACTACGCTATTTCGTCGTCGGGGATGTCGGCACCAATGATCTTGCGGCTCTAACTAAACTTCTGCGGGATGCCAGGTAAGAGTCCGGTTTAAGTCGCTTTCCTTCCGCGGTACAAGCCTGCAATTCCGAAGGTGTAGGGTGTCCAAGTCGCCTCGGCGAAGCCGGCTGCCCTCATGCGGTCAATCATCTCCTGCGATTCAGGAAAGCGTTCCACCGACACGGGCAGATACGCATAAGGCCCACGCACGCCGGAGATGACTGTGCCGATTCTGGGCAGCACCTGCTTGAAATAAATACGGTAGAGAGAGCCAAGAACTCCTTTGGGCTCGCCGAAGTCCAGAATGCCGCATTCTCCTCCCGGACGCAGGACGCGGACGATCTCGCGCAGCCCGGCATCGTAGTCGGCCAGATTGCGGAATCCGAAAGCCGAGGTCACCAGATCAAAATGCGCGCTGGGAAATGGGAGAGTGAGAGCATCAGCTTCGATCCACTGGGGCGCGGAATCCTTCGCTGAAGAGCGCGATTTCGCGGTGGCACGCTGCAGCATGGCGTGAGAGAAATCGGCGCCCATAATTCTGGCGGGTGACTTCCCTGCCTCACGGCGCAGGGCGAATGCCATGTCGCCGGTGCCGCAGCACAGGTCCAGAATGAGGGCATCAGAACGAGAGATGATGTGGCGAAACGCGCGTGCGGTCCGGCGCCACCACATGCGGTCCACGTTGCAGGACAGCACGTGGTTCAGCAGATCGTAACGCGGCGCAATCGAGGTGAACATCTCGCGCACCGCGCGCGCCGCGGACTGCTGGTCAGGAGCGCCTGCGGGTGAGGCTCCGACTACGCTACGTTTAATGGTTTCAGGCAAGGCGGTCCAAAGCCGGTCAGCCCTTCTTCTTTCGTTTCGCGCTCTTCAGTTGCTTGACGATGCGCTCGATCTGCAGCACATGATTCGTATCGTGCCCGGCAAACATGCGTGTCAGATGCGCGATGGTTTCTTTGCCGCGCTCCAGGTGCATGCCGTAGTTATCCCAGATCTCGCGCGGAATTTCTTTCAGCATGGCCAGGTTATTCTCGCGGAGAACACGAAAGACTTCCAGCGAACGGCGGACATCGCGGTCGCGGTATTCGAAAGCGGAGGCCCAGGCATCCTGATCGTAGGGTTGGATGGTGATGCCGTTCTCGCCAATCACCGAGCGCATGCGCCAGCTGGCCACGATCTCGGTATCGGCCAGGTGCGCGATGATTTCGGCGATCGACCACTTCGCAGGCTCGGGGCGCCACTTCAACTCCTTAGGGCTGCGCCCCTGGATCAACTTCTTCAGTTTGGCAACCGTGGAGCGTTGAACTTTGATCGCGTCCTGACCTTCCACGTAACCCAGAATGCGCCCGATGTATTGCTCTGCAGTTTCCGGCATAGATTACTCGTTTCCCTGGTTGCTGGTTGACGATGGCCTTCGAGATCGGCTACGGATCAAACATCCACCATTATCTATTTTCTTTGAGCCATCCTCTGTGCGGACAGGCTGCGGATCTCTTCTACCGCCGCGACTACCGTGTTCTCCGGAACATCGCTGGAGATCTCAACTTTGCCGATCTCGCGCGGGAGGACGAAGTGAACCACCCCGTTTTGCGTCTTCTTGTCGGACTGCAGGCGGCCGACGATCTTGCGCGGGTTGACGTTCAACTCCGGCAGGCGGCCCAGGCTCAGGACGGCATCCGCAATCCGGCCGGCGGTGACGCTATCGGTCCGGCCAACGTTGAGAGCGATATTGGTGGCGGCAATCATTCCCCACGCGACCGCTTCGCCGTGGAGCAGCTTGCGATAACCGGTCTCAGCTTCCAGCGCGTGACCGATAGTATGGCCCAGATTGAGGACGCGGCGAAGCCCGCCCTCGTGCTCGTCGGCGGAAACGACCTCTGCTTTCAGCCTCACCGACTGCGCGATCAGCCACTCCAGTTCTGCCGGATCGCGCTTCAGGATGCGATCCCGGTTCTGTTCGAAGCGGATAAACAGCTCTACATTTCCGATGATCCCGCACTTGAGCGCTTCGTAAAGTCCGGCGCGGAACTCGCGGTCCGGCAGCGTCTTCAAGACCGTGGGATCGATGAGTACGACCCGGGGATGATGGAACGTTCCAACCAGATTCTTGCCCGCAACCAGGTTGACTCCGGTCTTACCACCGATGGAAGCGTCCACCTGCGCCAGGACCGTGGTGGGGACCTGCACGAATTCGATGCCGCGCATGTAGAGCGAGGCGAGCAGGCCCGCAACATCGCCTACCACGCCGCCACCCAGCGCAATAATCACGGACTTGCGGTCGGCGCCCAGCTTAGCTAGTTTCTCAGCCATGGCTTCGACGGTGGCGAGACGCTTGGAAGGCTCGCCATCCGGCATCATGATGACCTCGGGAGCGAAGCCTGCGCCTTTCAAAGAACTCAGAAGTTTGTAACCCCAGCGCTTGCGCACGGGTGGAACGGTCACCACGAAAATGCGGCTCGCCTGGGGCAGCAACTCGCTCAGGACCGATCCGGACCGTGACAGCAGGCCGTTTTCGATCGAGGCCTGGTAGGGGCGGGGCAAAACATGGATAGTGGCTTGCGGCATTGCGGTTCCATCATAGCGTATGGGTTATACAGACCGCTCTGGCCTTTCGGTGGTACTATTTTCCCGGTTTATGAAAGGTCTTCCAGCCGAGACCGATTTTGTCGTTATAGGCGCCAGTGTCGCCGGGCTTCGTGCCGCCATTGAACTGGCTCCCGCCGGCCGCGTTCTTCTTCTCAACAAAAAGGAAATCCCTAATTTCAGCGCGGTCGACGCCAAGAGCCAGGCCTCGTGGCTGAGCGATGAAGATGACATCAGCCTGCACTTGCAGGACACGCTCGACTGCGGCGATGGCTTGTGCAACCTGGCCGCCGTCAAACTGTTGCTGGAGGAAGCTCCAGAGAGGATTGATGAGTTGATGGCGTGGGGCAAATCCCACGGCACAGCGTTGGTTTTCGGACCGGAGAATGCGCACAGCCGCGGCCGCGTTCTGCACGCCGAAGGACAGCCGGCAGGCCGGGAGATCTACCGCATTCTGTGCGAAAAGTTGCAGTCCGTGAAACACGTGACCCTGGCACCCTCGACATTCGTCACTGGCCTGTTCAGCGAGGGTGGGCAGGTGACAGGCGTTTCGGTGCTGGACGAGAAGGGCACGCCGCACGACATCTCTTGCTCGGCGGTACTGCTGGCCACAGGAGGCCTGGCACAGATTTACCGCAACACCACCAATCCGGACGCGGCGACCGGCGACGGGGTTGCGCTCGGCTTCCGCGCGGGCGCGGAACTCAGCGATCTGGAATTCATTCAGTTTCACCCCACAACCCTGTACATGAAGAAGGTGCCACGCATTCCCCTGCCCGAAATGATCCTGGAGCAGGGCGGCTACCTGCGCAATTTCGAGCTGAACCGCTTTATGGGGAAGTACCATCCTGCCGGCGAGCGGGCGCCGCGCGATCTGATGTTACGCGCCATCATGCACGAGATGGAGGTCAGCGGCGCCAAAGATCCGTTTGTGTACCTGGATTTGACCCATCTGCGGGCGTCGGTGGTGCAGAAACAGTTCCACCGGATTTACGAGACCTGCATGGCGCACAATCTGGACATCACCGAAGACGTGATCCCGGTGCGTCCGGCGGCGCAATTTTGCGTGGGTGGTGTGCGCACCGACCTGAACGGCAATACGAACGTACGTGGACTTTACGCGGCCGGCGAAGCTGCCGGCACAGGTGTCCACGGAGCCAACCGATTACCCAGTAACGGCCTGCTCGAATGCCTGGTCTTTGGGACGCGCGCCGGGAAGGCTATGGCTGCGATGGAAAAGAAACCCGCAGCCCGGGCAGAAATCCCACCCAGGGCAGCTTACTCCAACGGTCCGGTGGAGGCGGGCGTGGAGGAGTTGATTGGACAGATCCAGGATCTGATGTGGAAAGACGTCGGCATTGTGCGGACCCGCTCGGGCATGCAGAAAGCCGTCAAGACTCTGGAAGAGATGGCTCCGAAGCTGGCGCATCCCAAAACGCGCCGGGGGCATGAAGCGGCCAACCTTCGCCTATCTGCATTGCTGGTGGCCCGGTCGGCGCTGGCGCGTGAAGAGAGCCGCGGGGCTCACTACCGCATGGAATATCCCGACCACGACGACAAGAAGTTCCTGAAGCACTCGGTCGTGCGCGGGGACAAAGTTGTTTTCTTGAACTGAGAATATTGATTGGATGAAAACAACTGACCCCGGACGAATGCGTCTGGGCTACGTGGTCGATTTCCCGGGCGCGGGGAACAGCACCGAGAGCGCTACCGCTATCAGCAAGACCCCAGCCACCGCGGCCAGGGTAACGTGAATCGGAACCTTGAGAAAATTCGATAGCAGCATCTTGAGTCCGACCAGAATCAGAATCACCGCCAACCCATAGTGCAGGAAGCGGAAGAGCTTCATCAGTCCCGACACCGCGAAGTACAGCGAGCGCAGCCCCAAAATGGCAAACACGTTCGAGGTGTAAACAATAAAAGCATTCAGCGTGATCGCCAGGATTGCAGGGATCGAATCGACCGCGAACAAAACGTCGCTGGTCTCGATCAGAACCAGGACGATCAGCAAGGGCGTTGCCGAAAGCACCCGGTTCTCTCGTACCATG
This sequence comes from Candidatus Sulfotelmatobacter sp., assembly GCA_035651855.1. Classification (GTDB taxonomy): domain Bacteria; phylum Acidobacteriota; class Terriglobia; order Terriglobales; family Acidobacteriaceae; genus Sulfotelmatobacter. The sequence goes on along the minus strand of DASREX010000152.1, from coordinate 61,284 downwards.
AATTTCCCGCCCCGGTAGTTCTGGGTGATGGGAATCACTCGCCGCACCAACTTCACGACCGGATTCCTGGCAGGATTAACGCTGTGCCCCCCTGACAAAGCCAGTTGAATTCCGCTGTAGACCAGCAATGCGCCGAACACGTAAAGAATCCAGTGAAAGCGATGGATCAGGCCGACCCCGGCGAGGATGAACAGGCCGCGCATAACGAGAGCGCCGATGATTCCCCAAAACAGGACCCGGTGCTGCTGCTCGTCGGGCACCGAAAAATACTTGAAGATCACGAGAAATACAAACAGGTTGTCGACACTCAGGGAAAGCTCCAGCACATACCCGGTCAGAAATTCCAGGCTGCTTTGGGGCCCTTGCCAGAAATAGAGGCCGCCGGCGAACAGCAGCGCGAGCCCGACGTACATGGCGCTCCAGCCCAGGGCTTCGCGAAAGCGCACAACATGGCCGCCCCGGTGGAAGACCTTCAGGTCCAGCACCAGCATGCCCAGCGCGAAAAGGTTGAAGAGAACCCAGAAGTAGAGCAAAGGAATCGGAATTGCCGAGTTCGAGAGTGCGGCTTCAGATTTCAGATTTAAGATTGCAGATTTTATAGTGACTTCATGCAGTCCAGCATATGTAGCCTCCGGCAGCTAAATCTGCAATCTAAAATCTGCAATCACTTTTGCTTTCCCCGTTTGCCGCTGACCCAGTCGTCCCAGATACCGTTGGCTCGGAATTGCCGAGCTTGAGAGTGCGACTTTAGATTTCAGATTTTAGATTTAAGATTGTAGATTTAATAGTGATTTCATGCAGTCCAGGCATTATGTAGCAATCTCCGGCAGTTAAATCTGCAATCTAAAATCTGCAATCTGCAATCACTTTTGCCTTCCCCGTTTGCCGCTGACCCAGTCGTCCCAGGTGCCGCTGGTCTTGAGCATTTCCACACTGTTGCTCTCACGCATGGTCTGTTCGATCTGGTCCCGCGTTAGCCGGGCGCCGACCTTCTGATCCAGGTTTGCCAGCTCGAGGCTCAGTAAAGCGGCCTCCGCCACGTGCTTTTTCAATTGCCCCAAATCCACCTTGTCATAGGTATCGGAGATGGCGTGGTAGTTCTCAAGATAGTTAGCCTCGTCCTGGTCGGCAACGAAGGTGGGGACGCCTTCCAGCATAAAGTCGAAATGATCCGTGCCCCATTCCATATCAGTTTTCAAATCCTTGACGCCGAACTGGGCCAGCGGAGCGACCAGTTGCTTGGCGGCGTACGCAATGTCGGTGCGGCCACCCAGTGAAAAGCCTGTGGTTTTACCGGTACCGGAGTCGTAGATGATCACGCCGCCGGCCTTGTCGAGTTCGGCGCGGTGATGAGAGGCGTACGCGCGCGAGCCGAGCAGGCCCTGCTCCTCGCCCGAGAACAGGATGAAGCGGATGGTCCGCCGCGGCAGGACCTCCGATGCCTTGATCGCACGCAGCGTGTCCACGACCAGAGCGGCATTGCAGCCATTATCGAGCGCGCCGGTGCCCAATTCCCAGGAATCCAGGTGCGCCCCCACAATGACGAACTCGTCCGGCTTTTCCACGCCGCGGAGTTCGGCTACCACGTTGGCCGCTTTCACCGGGCCCCCGATCTGGTTGGGAATGAAGAGGTCGGCCCAGACCAGGTTCTTGTCCGCCAGCAGGCGCGCCATGCGCTCCCCATCTTCGCGAGCGACGATCACCTGGGGCAGTTGATCGATTTCTCCTGCGCCCGAGTTGGTGTGTCGGTACAGGATGTCGTGCTCGCGGGTGGCGATGAATGCGATGGCCTTTGCTTTCGCGTTTACCGCGCGACGGATCACCGGAGGCGCATTGGCATACTCGGCGAACAGGTCCGCCCAGGTCTTCAGAACCGTGCTGTGAACCAGAAGAAGCTTTCCACTTACATCCCCGGCCTTCTGGAAATCAGCGTCCGTTCCCTCGCCGACATCCACCACCGGCACGTGTTTCACAAGAGCGAGCGCGGGCGCCCACGCTACCGAAACGGCGCGAACGCGGAACGAGGACAGCACCGTGCCTCCCCCAACCCGGTTGGGATTCACCTCGTAAGCCGTGGTCGCGGTCATCTCGGTTGCGCCTTCGGACCATGAATTCGGGATTTCGAAGCCCTCGGTGTGGACGCTATCGGCGCCGGCCGCAGTAAACGCCTGCATCGCCCACTGCACCGCGTGCTGCATCGCAAGCGTGCCCGGAACGCGGCCTCCTACCTCGTCCGTCAAGCGGCGCAGGTTGTCTTCGAGCGGCGAGGGTTGCAGCGCTACCTGGATGATGTGATTGGCGTCGGAATTGGCATCGGCGGGAGGCGTTGCGGCAAAGCTAAGGACTTTAAGAATGCAAACAAAGAAAAGGAGTTTCACAGTTCGCATGTTGTTGTGCATTAGAAATCAAATTCCCTAAAAGCGCAAAGCGGCAGTTCCCGCGCTCCGCACCCGCCTCCCAGTATGCGGCCCCCAGATAACCCCACCCACAGCTTCTCTCGAGTCTCACTTGGGCGGAAGCGGCTCCATCTTGTCCAAGATCCGCAAGCTTTCGAGCATAGTCTGTCCGACGATCTTCAGGCTCTGCGAGCTCACTTTGTCGATGGTGTCCTGGGGTGAGTGCCAGAAAACATTGTTGTAGCCATAGCTGAAATCAATCAGGTCCACGCAGGCTACCCCGCGCTTCAGGAAGGGGAGATGATCGTCGTCCATGGGAAGAGTTCGGCCGAAGAAGTGGGACTGGTATCCCAGGCGGCTGGCCGCTTCATAGATCACGCTTTGCAGCCACGGCGTAGAGTTACCCTCCCGGTCTACGTTCAGATCCGCGTCCCCGATCATGTCGGCGAGCAGAAAGGCTTTAACTTTCTTCAGCGTGCCATCGCCTTCCCACTTTTCCGCCAGATGAGTGATCCCGTAGAGGCTGTCGGACATGAAGTCAACTTCCGTGTCCGGCTTCATGGCCTCCTCTGCATCGTCCCAGACCAGCCAGACAGTGTAACCGTCGCGCTGCTGGCCCCGTAACTGGTTGGCGATTTCCAACAAAAGCGCGCTGCTGGAGGCTCCATCGTTGGCCCCCACATAGGAAGTGTTTCTTAAGGGATAGTTCGTATCGTAATGACTTGCCATGATAATAATGCCGTCTTTCTTTCCGGGGAATTTGGCGACGACATTATGTACCGGGAATTTGCCCAGGTTGGTTTCCGCGGTGAAAACGTCATCCTCCACCATATCGCCCTTCAGGTGAGCGGCAATATAGTTTTCCACCTTCTTGTGATTGGCGCTGCCCAGAGGGCGCGGACCGAAGTCCACAATCTCCTTGGCATACTGCAGGGCCCGGCCGGCATCGAAGCTCGGCGGCGGACCTGCGTCAGGCGGGAAGTTGAGTGCGGCCGGTGCGGCTACCGGGGGAGCCGAGGCGGGATGATCCTGCGCGCTGCCCTTCTCGCGCTCGCACGCCATCAGCGCCAGCGCTGAGACCAGCACAATCCAGGTTGCCGGCCTAGCCCGGGTCATTTCGCGTGTTTCTCGCTGCGGGCGGCGCGTTGCTTGGGATGGACCAGCCACGCCACGCCAATGCTCAGCGCGTACAGCGCGATCATGGGCGCGGCAAAGATGCACATGTTCAGGATGTCCGTGGTGGGGGTCACGATGGCCGCAATGATGAAGATTACGAGGATCGAATAGCGGAAGTTCTTCAGCATGAATCCAGCGCTGATGATCCCCATCAGGGAAAGGAAGAAAACCAGGATCGGCATCTCGAAGATCAGGCCCATGCCCAGGATGATGCTCAAAAACAAAGAGGTGTACTCGCCAATGGTGATCATCGGCTGAAATTGCTTGCCGAACTTGATCAGGAACTCGAGCGCCGCAGGATAGACAACTTTGTAGCCGAACAACCCCCCGCAGACGAACAGCGTAATGGTAGAAACCATGAAGGGTACGACGTACTTCTTTTCCTTGCGGTACAGGCCGGGTGAGATGAACATCCAGACCTGGTAAAGCACGAAGGGCGAGGTTAAGAACAAACCGGCGAGCGCGGCGATCTTCAAGTAAAGGTTGAAGGGCTCGGTGGGGTTCAGGTACACCAGTTTTTCCGCCAGTCCATTGGCCCGCAGCGCATCCATAATGGGGCGCTGCATATAGTCATAGATCAGTTCAACCTTCCACCAGCAGGCGAAAAAACCCACGGCCACTGCGGCGATGGAGTACACGATACGGCGCCGCAGTTCCTCGAGGTGATCGAGGAAGCCCATGGTGGGCATAGCTTCTTTTTCGTCTTCGGAGGGAGGTGCTTCGGCCAGTTCAGGCATGGAATTCCTGCGAGCTCGGGGATGTCACGTCCTCGGACGGGTGAGCGGCCTCAGTGGCCCGGGGCTCGGTGCCGTTGCCGCCGGCGGCAGGGACGGGTTCTTCGTTGGGAGCCGCGAGGGTGGCTGGCGGCTCCGCCGGTGCATTCTCAGCCTCCAGCACATGCGAACTGCGGCTGGTGGTTCCCTCGACCTGCGGATAGCGCGGCAGGATGGTGGGCTGCTTTTCGACCTCGAGTTGCGCAATCTCCTGCTCGATCTGCGACTTGAATTCGTTGGAGGCGCGGCGAAATTCATTCATGAACTTGCCCACCTGGCGGGCGATCTCCGGCAGCTTCTTGGGCCCGAAGATGATCAGGGCCAGGAAGAACAGGAAGACCGTTTCAGAAAAACTCATGGGTCTCATCATACTGTGCCGCGAGGAGACGGGCAAACACGGGCCATTGGTGCTTGCACCGAAAAAGAGCTGTCGGCCGGTGACTCAACTTCTGCCGCCGCCTGCCGATATCCCTCCTCGGGAGTAACTCGCGCATGCCGCAGGACTGGTACTGGATTCCGCTTGCCGTCTTGACCGCGCTGGCCATCTACCAGCAGATCAGGATTTACCAGATCTACCGTGACTCGAAAAAGAAGGAGGAGCTGTTTCAGATCGTGACCGAAAACGCGGCCGACATGATCGCCCTGGTGGATGTCAAAGGACATCGGCTGTACAACAGTCCGGCCTATCAGAAGATTCTGGGATATTCCCCGGCCGAGCTGGGAGAAACCTCGGCCTTCGAGCAGATTCATCCTGAGGACCGCTACCGGGTGCTCGAAGCCGCGCGCGAGGCGCGCCAGACCGGCCAAGGCAAGCGCCTGGAGTACCGCATCAAGCATAAAGACGGCAGCTGGCGGGTCCTGGAATCAATCTCCGGCCCAATTCGCAATTCCAAGGGCGAGGTCACCAAGCTGGTCATCGTGAACCGCGACATCACGGAGCGCAAGCGCGCCGAGCAGCAACTGGAGCACAACCTGTTTCACGATCCCCTGACCGGATTGCCGAATCGCCGCTTTTTTCTGGATCGCCTGCAGACCGCCTTCCTGCGTGCGCATCGCGACCCCAGGTACTCCTACGCTCTGCTGCTGGCGAATGTGGACCATTTCAAGGCATTCAACGAGAGCCTGGGCACAGCAGGAGGAGATCGGGTGCTACAGGAAGTCGGGCGCGCCATGGCGGCATGCCTGCGGGACGATGATGACACACCTGGCGGAAATGGCGGCGCTGTCTCCCGGCTGGGCGGGGATGAATTCACCATCATCCTGGACGGAATCAGCGATCCCAGTGATGCGTTACGTACCGCGAAACGAATCCAGGGCGCCGTCGCCCAGCCCTTCGTCCTCGATTCCAGAGAAATGCGCGTTTCCCTCAGTACCGGAATCGCGTTAAGCACCATGGCGCATCAGAAACCTGAAGAAGTCCTGAAAGATGCTGACGTGGCCATGCGGCGCGCCAAGGCGTTAGGCGGCTCCCGCTGTGAAGTATTGGACGAAGCCATGCACACCGTTGCCGAAGGGCGCCTCCGGCTGGAGGGCGATTTGCGGGCCGCCCTGGCCGGCAGCCAGTTCCGCATTCATTACCAGCCGGTCGTGCAATTGAACACGCGCACGGTTTCGAGCTTTGAGGCTCTGCTGCGCTGGGACCATCCCCGCCAGGGACTGATTTCTCCTTACCGCTTTCTCGAAGCCGCCGAGGATGCCGGCATTCTGGTTCCCATCGGCCACTGGCTCGTCCTGCAGGTGTGCCGGCAACTGCAGGATTGGGAGGCGCGGCGCGGCTCCGACAAGCCCATTAACATTACGGTTAACGTATCGGCACGCCAGTTTGCCGACGCGCACCTGGCTAACGACATTCAGGAGGCATTGCGGGAGACCGGTCTGGAGCCTTCCCGCCTGCAACTGGAGATGACGGAAACGATCGCCTGCGCCGATCCCAAGCTCACCATTACCGTCCTGGCGCATCTCAAGCACCTCGGGATCGGGGTCATTCTGGATGACTTTGGAATCGGATCCGCGTCTTTGCGCGGATTGCGGCAGTTTCCGGTCGACGCCCTGAAGATTGACCGATCCCTCATCCACGAAATGCAAAGCGACCGCGCCCAGGGCGAACTGGTCGAAATGATCATCATCATCGCCCACAAGATGGGGGTGCGGGCGGTTGCCGAAGGGGTTGAAACCGCGCGGCAATTCGAGCGCTTGCTCGAACTGGGATGCGACTTCGGGCAGGGATATTACTTCTCGCAGCCCCTGGAGCCGGAAGCTGCGTTGCAGTTCATGAACCGGCAGGCGGCCGCCGCAGGCCGCTCAGGTTAATTCCCTAGCGCGTTCCATTGCCCGGAGAAACGACCCGGCCGTACTCGGTCGCACGGCTGAGGCGGTCAAACATGCGCCACGCAGCCAGCGACACTTTGCTGATCGCCTCTTCGCCATCTCTCTCGTTGTGCAGAAATGCGGTCATCACGCAGATTGCGTACGGGCGGCCTTCCACGAACACGATCCCGGAATCGTTCCGCACTGCTTCCAACTCTCCCGGCTTATTGGCGATCTTCAGGCCCGGCGGCAGATCACGCGGAATGAAGGAATCTTTGTTCGTGCTGAGCATCTTGAAGAAATCGGCGGTCGATTCCTTGTTCAAGACCTTCCCCTGGTAAATGGCCTTAAGCAGCTGCATCATCTCGCGCGGGGTTGAAATATTCTCCCGGCCCTCTTTCGCCGCCTGCAGGTCCATCATCTTCCGCCGCAGACGGGTATGGCTCAATCCGAGAGAGTCGAGCATGCCATTTACGTTCTGCATGCCGAGTCGATCGATCAGAACGTTGGTCGCAGAGTTGTCGCTGACGGCCACCATCATCGTAGCCAGATCGCGCAAGGTGACGCGGGTGACCCCGGGCGTGAGCCCGTTCATGATGTCGCTGTCAGGCACGAGATCGGACGACTGCACGGTATAGAGATCGGTGAGCTTGAGTTTCCCCTCCTGCGCTTGCAGGTAGAGATTCGCCAGCACGGCGATCTTGATCGAGCTGGCCTGGGCGAAGACTTCGTCTTCATGCAGGAAGAAATGTTCTCCGCTGGTGAGGTCTTCAACGGCGACTCCCATGACGCCATCGAGGCGCTGATCGATTTCGCGAATGTCAGCCTCAAGTTTGTCCCAGAGAATCCGCGTTTTGACCGGAGTTGGGCTGCCTGGCCCGGAACTTTGTGCCGCCGCTGCTGTACAGAGAACGAGAGCGCAAATAAGAACTTTCACGATCAGCCTCCGGAAAGCGGAATTATACGGGCAAAACGAAGTGAGCTCGCGGCATGGTACACTGCGCCGTTTTGAGGCCCACTCTTATGAGAATCTTCTCCTTCCCCATCCTGATCCTCCTGATCTCTTCCCTTCTGAGTTGCTCGCGCCGGGAGGGATCCCGACCGGCCGCGGACACGGTGATCAAAAATGCCCGCATCTACACGGTCGACGCCGCCCAGCCATGGGCTGAAGCCGTTGCCGTGCAAGGCGATCGCATCATTGGCGTAGGCAGCAATCGGGAGATACAACCGTATATTCAGGCCTCGACCAGAGTCATCGACGCGGGTGGACGCCTGATGCTTCCCGGCTTCATCGATAGTCACCTTCACGTGAAGATCGGCGGCGGCAAGAACATCCTGCGAATTGCCAATGCCAATACCCTGGCGGACATTCAAAAACAGGTTCGCGAGTTTTCCGAGGCGCGCCCCGAATTGAAGTGGATTGAGGCCGATGGATGGAATTACTCCGCATTCCCCAACGGCACGCTCCCCAGCACCCGCGACCTCGAAGGCCTCACCCGGGGCCGTCCCGCATTCCTGGTGGCGTACGACTATCACACCATCTGGATGAACCGCGAGGCGCTGCGTGAATTTGGCATCACGCGAGCCACCGATAAGGTCATCTTTGCCGAAAAAGTCGAGAAGGACGCGAAGACCGGAGAGCCGACCGGGATTGTGACCGGGTTCGGAAGCACCGGACTCTCGGAGAGTTCAGAGGCAGAGCTAAGAAAGCATTTGCCGTCACATTCGCCGGAAGAGGAATACAACGGAATTCGGGACACATTGCTCGCAGCGGCGCACAACGGAATCACGACGGTCGTCGATCCGCAGTCCTACCTGGAGGACCTGGATACGTATGTGAAACTCCAGAAGAATGGCGACCTGCCGGTGCGTTTGCAGGTAGCGCTTTTTCACCGCCGCGGGACCACCCCGGAGACCCTCCAGAAGTTTGCCGAGGCGCGGGAGAAGTACGATGACGATCGCTTCCGGGTCGCCGCCGTAAAGCTTTATATCGATGACGTGATTGAGCCGCACACGGCAGCCATGCTCGAACCATACGCCGACCGGCCCGGCACCAGGGGGCAATTGGACTATCCTCCGGACGAGTTCAAAGACGTAGTGGCCCGCATCGACAAGATGAAGTTTCAGATCTTCATTCACTCCATTGGCGACCGGGGGATTCGGACGGCGCTCGACGCCATCGAGTACGCCGAGCGGCAGAACGGCCCGCGCGACCGCCGCCATGAACTGGTGCACATTGAATGCCTGAACGGACAGGACATTCCACGCTTCAGACAGTTAGGGGTAATTGCCTGCATGCAGCCCCGGCACTGCGCTCCCGACATTACGGGCCAGTGGGCCAAAGCCGTAGGAGCGCAACGATGGAAGTACGCCTGGGCATTTCGCAGCCTGCGGGATGCGGGAGCCATGCTGGCCTTTGCATCGGACTGGAACGTGGCGGAGATGGAGCCGCCAATCGGTATCTACACGGCTCTCACCCGCAAGGGACTCGACGGCAAGCCTGATGGCGGATGGGTGCCAGAACAGGCCATCGATCTGGAGACCGCGATTCGCGGCTACACCATCAACGGGGCTTACGCGAACTTCGCCGAGCGCAATCGCGGATCGATTACGACGGGAAAGTATGCCGACCTCGTGCTGCTGTCAGATGACCTGTTTCAGATTTCACAAGACAAGATCAAGGACGTTAAGGCCGTGTGGACGATGGTTGGAGGCAAGGAAGTTTACAAGGCTTTCTAGCGGGCGGAGATTTTATCCCTCGATCTTGGCCTCGCGCAGCTGCTTCACCGCGGTTTCGGAACTCACCGGCGAATAGTACACCTCCTTGAAGGTATAGGAGCGCGCCTTGGATGAAATCACCGGCAGAATCTCGATGTGCCAGTGATAGTCCTCGTCGATGGTCTTCCAGTAGCCGAGGCTCTTGGAAGGATGCGTGCTGCTGGGCGAAGTATGCAGCACGAGATGAAAATCTTCGGTCACCGACCGGATGCGCTGCAGCGTCCGGCGCAACAGGGCGGCGAGATTCACCCGCAGGCCGGGCTTGTTGAGGCCGGTGCGCTCGAACGAAGCCTCGTGGTTGCGGGGCAGGATCCAGGTTTCGTAGGGAACCCGGGGCGCGTACGGCCCTAGTGCCAGGTAGTCGCCGCGGGCTTCGATGACGCGCTGCGCCTGCCGTTCCTCCTGCTGCATGATATCGCAGAAAACGCAGCGTTCTTTGCTCGCGAAATACTCGCGTCCGGCGCGAAGTTCATAAAGCACGCGGCGCGGAACAAACATCGTCGCCGTCATCTGCGAGGTGGGATGGCTGAATTCCTGACCCGCATTCTTGCCGTAATCCTTGAACAGGCTGACGTACTTGATGCGGGGATCGCGCTTCAGGTCCAGGATGCGCTCGGCGGCAAGCCGGAGAAAGTGTCCGATCTCATCATCGCCCGCGGTCCACAGGTGGCGATCATGGCTGCGATTTTCCACCAGGACCTCATGCGCGCCCACCGAGTACATGCGGTCATAGATGCCGTCGCCGCGGCGGCCCGGCTCCCCCTCAATGCGGTACAGCGGCCTGGGATGGACCACCGAGCGAGCCGACCAGGCTGCCCCGGGCGTGTTAGGAGATGCGGCAATTACCTGCTGCGCTCCCGCTTCACAAAAACCGCAGGGCCCACCCAGGCCGGGCGCCGCATCGCCCGGATCATCCCCGGTGATGACCCAAGAGCGCGTGATGGGATCCTTACGCAGTTCCATATACATTGAATGAGAACAGAGCAGGAGAACACCGCCGGCGGCAGGAGTCAACCCAGGCTGCCTTCCAGGGCGGCCGGCGTGCGCAGCCGCACGGAATTCGCGGGCGATGCTTTGTTATAATCCGCCGAAGCCCCGCCCGATGAATGAGCCGTCCACTCCGCTGATGCGGCAGTATGCCGCGGTCAAGAAAGACCATCCCACCGCACTCCTGTTCTTCCGCCTGGGAGATTTCTACGAGCTGTTTTTTGAAGATGCAGTGGTCGCATCCAAAGAGCTGCAGATCACGCTGACCTCCCGCAACAAGGAAAAAGGAATTGCAGTGCCCATGTGCGGCGTGCCTTATCACGCTGCCGAAGGTTACATCGGCAAGCTGATCCGCAAAGGATTCAAGGTCGCTATCTGTGAGCAGATGGAAGACCCGCGGTTGGCCAAGAAATTGGTGAGGCGCGAGGTGACCCGCGTGGTCACTCCGGGGACGGCTGCGGATTCTTCGCTGGGCTCGGAGGAAAACAATTTTTTGGCGGCGCTGGCGCAGGCGGGAGATCGGGTGGGATTCGCGGCGCTGGATTTGTCCACCGGGGAATTTCGGGCTACCGAGTTCTCCGGCGAGGGCGCGCTGCGGCGCGTGCAGGAGGAACTCGAGCAACTCCGTCCTCGGGAGTTGCTGTACGGGTCGGCTGCACCTCTATTTGAGCAGGGCGACACGAAGCAGCCGGGCTTCGCGCGGCCGGACAGCCGCGGGCGGCTCTCCTCGCAGGGTTCGACTGCGCCCACCGAGACGCCGCTGGATGACTGGATTTTTGCGCCCGATCACGCTCTGCCCTTGCTGGAAAATCATTTCGGCGTTTTATCTCTTGAGGGCTTCGGATTAGCCGGACGCACTGCCGCGGCCTGCGCGGCGGGAGCGATCCTGTATTACGTGCGCTCTACCCAGCGCGGATCGCTCGATCACGTGGACCGCATTGGCTGGTATGAGCGGCAGAACTGCCTGGTGCTCGATGCGGTAACGGTGCGCAACCTGGAATTGATCGAGCCCCTGTTTGCCGGAACTGACGCCGGCGTCACCCTGATTCGCTGCATCGATGGCGCGGTTACTCCCATGGGCAAGCGGCTGCTCCGCGCCTGGATGCTGCGTCCCTCTCTGGACTTGACTGAGATCAACGGCAGGCTGGATGCCGTCGAGGCCGGCGTAAAGGACACCGTGGCGCGCGAGGAGCTGCGGCGCGCGCTGGACGGCGTGCTGGACCTGGAACGGCTGCTGAGCCGGGTGACCCTGGAGGCGGCAAATCCCCGCGACCTGCTTGCGCTGGCCGCATCGGTGGCCAGGATTCCGGCAATCAAACACGCCGCTGCACGTTTGCCGGCGCCGCGCCTGCAAGCCCTGCACGGCTTGCTTGACGAACTGCGCGATCTGCGCGAACGCATTGACCGGACCATCGTGCCCGAGCCGCCGCTGACTTTTTCCGATGGCGGCGTGGTCGCCCCCGGGCTAGAAGGCCAACTCGACGAACTGCGGGAACTCTCGCGCAACAGCAAAGCCGTGCTGGCGCACATTGAGCAGCGAGAGCGGGAGCAAACCGGAATTTCATCGCTGAAGGTCAAATTCAATTCCATCTTCGGCTACTACATTGAGGTCTCGAAGTCCAATCTGCACCTGGTCCCGAAGGATTACGAGCGCAAGCAGACGCTTGTCGGCGCCGAGCGCTTCACCACGCCTGAGTTGAAGGAGTACGAAGCGAAGATTCTCGATGCGCAGGAAAAGATTGTCGAGATCGAACGGCGATTGTTCACCGAACTGCGGACAGCGATCGCGGGAGAGGCGAAGCGAATCCGGCAGACAGCGCTCGCTCTGGCGGAAGTGGACGTCCTGGGATCCCTGGCTCACATCGCCGCCCTGCGCAACTATTGCCGCCCCCAATTCTTGGATGGTCGGGCAGAGCTCGAGATCATCGAAGGCCGGCACCCAGTCATTGAGCTGCAGGAACTGGCCGGGGGCAGCGAGCGCTTTGTGCCCAACGATCTCTATCTCAACGGCACAACCCACAACGTACTGCTTCTGACCGGACCCAATATGGGCGGCAAATCAACTTACCTGCGGCAGACCGCGCTGATCGTGATACTGGCGCAGATGGGATCGTTCGTACCTGCACGTTCGGCGAAGTTGAGCGTGGTGGACCGCGTGTTCACCCGTATCGGCGCGAGTGACAATCTGGCGCGGGGGCGTTCGACTTTCATGGTCGAGATGACCGAGACCGCCGCCATTCTGCATACCGCAACGCCACGATCACTAATCCTGCTGGATGAAGTCGGGCGCGGGACATCCACCTACGATGGCCTGGCGATCGCCTGGGCGGCCGTGGAATTTCTGCATGCGCAGGTGCGCGCCAAGACGCTGTTCGCAACACACTACTTCGAATTGACCGAACTGGCGGACCAGCTTTCCGGCGTGAAAAACTATCACGTGTCAGTGAAAGAGACCGGGAAAGGCATCGTCTTCTTGCGCAAGGTCGAGCCTGGCGCTGCCGACCGCAGTTACGGCATCGAAGTCGCCAAGCTGGCGGGATTGCCCAATGAAGTCGTCGAGCGGGCCCGCGAGGTCCTGGCGGAGCACGAGTTCGCAGAGCAGCAGGCTACAGCGCATCTTTCGCCGGGAGCGAGTCCGCCGCCGGCCCAGTTGACCATCTTTACCCCGCTCTCGCAACCCGTGCTGGAAAAACTGCGGGAGGTTGATCTCAACCGGCTGACGCCTCTCGAAGCACTAAATTTGCTGGCCGAGTTGAAGAAGGAAATCTAACAAACACACCGGGGAACACGGAGGAACTTCTGCGGCAAGATCCTGGCCAACTGCTGATCGTCGGGTTTGACGGAGTGGAAATCAATTCGCGACTTGCTGCCCGGCTTCGCCGCCTGCAGCCTGCCGGCGTGATCCTATTCGCCCGGAATATTAAGACTCCGCAACAGACCTGGCGTTTGCTGCGGGAATGTCAGAAGTGCGTCTCCGCCCCACTTTTTACCTGTATCGATCTGGAGGGCGGGACGGTCGATCGCTTTCGCGATGCGCTTGGTCCCACTCCCTCGGCTGCCGATGTATTTGCTATCGGCGATCCCAGGGCATTTCGCCGGCACGGGAAGGTCATCGGCCAGAACTGCCGGGCGCTGGGATTCAACGTGGACTTCGCGCCGGTGCTTGACCTGGCCTTCGCGGCTTCCAGCAGTGTGATGGGATCGCGGGCCGTCTCTGCGGAGCCACGGCGAACGGTGGAATATGCGGGCGAGTTTCTCGCCGGGCTCGCGGAGTCCCGTGTCCTGGGATGCGGCAAGCACTTCCCCGGGCTGGGGGAAGGCAAGCTCGACAGCCATCACGAACTGCCGGTGATTCAAAAATCGTTCGAGGACTTGTGGGCTGACGATCTCTACCCCTACCGTACGCTGAAGCGGCAACTGCCATTCGTCATGGTGTCGCATGCCGCGTATCCGCGGGTGACCCGGGCGAAAACTCCGGCCTCGCTTTCCAAACTATGGATCACGGACATTCTGCGGAAACGAGTCGGCTACAAAGGCCTCATCGTGTCGGATGACCTGGAGATGGGCGGGGTACTTTCGGCGGCGCCCGTGGGGGACGCTGCGGTGCAGTTTATTCGCGCCGGCGGCGACCTTTGCCTGGTGTGCCATCGCGAAGAACACCTCGCGCAGGCCTATGACCAACTCCTCAGAACCGCTGAGCGCGAAAAGCAACTGGCGAAACGCATTGCAGACTCGGCCCGCAGAATAGGGGCGTTCAAGAAGAAATACGCCTCCATCTTCCGCGCCCCCAGCGAGCCGTCCGCCCGGTCAATCGAGAAATTGACACGCAGGCTGTGGGAATTTACCGAGCAGGTGCGGCTGGAGCCGCTAAGCCGGAGAGAAGATCGGCGGCCGCGGGCATGACCAGGGACGGGATGATTGTGGCGGGAGTGATGAGCGGGACTTCGGCCGACGGGATTAATGTGGCGCTCGTTCGCATCAGGGAAGCCCGCGCCACGGCTGCATCGAGCGCGCGCGGACGAGGGTCCTCGCGCCCCATGATCGAGCTGATCGGCCAGCGGGAGTTTCCTTATCCCGCCGGTCTTCGCGCTGCCGTGCTCGCTGCCATGAATGCCGCTCGCGCCAGCGTGGCCGGCCTGGCCCGGCTGAATGCCCTTCTAGGCGAACACTATGCGGACGCGGTCCTCGCTACACAGAGGCAACTTCGGACGAAACCGGATCTGGTCGGATGCCATGGCCAGACGCTGTATCACCAGGGCGAAGCGCAAGCCTTTCTGGGGAGGAAACTCGCTACAACCTGGCAGGCGGGCGAAAGCGCCATCATCGCGGCACGGGTTGGAGTACCTGTCATCTCGGATTTCCGTCCCGCCGACATGGCGGCCGGCGGCAAAGGGGCGCCACTGGTTCCCTATCTGGATTACTTATGGTTTCGTGACCAGAGTACCGGCCGGATCGTCCAGAACATCGGCGGAATCGCAAACCTCACAGCCATTCCCGCCGGGGCGTCACCGGACCGCGTCGTGGCGTTTGATACCGGTCCGGGCAACATGGTGATTGACGCCGTAACCCAGCAGCTGTTTGGCCGCGGGTTTGACGACGCGGGCAAGATTGCCGCTTCGGGCGAAGTGATGGAAACCGTGCTGCACTCGATCCTGCAACGCCGGTTCTTCCGGGCGAAGCCTCCGAAGACCGCGGGGCGCGAAGAATTCGGGCGCGAATTTGTGCGCCAGTTCCTGCGCTCGTGCGGGCGCGCGCGCAAGCAGGACGCGGTCGCGACGGCCACTGCTCTGACCGCACGCTCGATCGTGGATGCGGTCGAACGGTTCGTGATTCCGAAGTCGCCCAGCAGAAACTCCTTCCGCGAAATGGTTGTGTCTGGAGGCGGCGCAAAGAACGCTACTCTGGTCGCCATGTTGGCGGAAAAGCTCGCGCCCCTGGGCATTGTGCTCCGGTTTTCTGACGAATTCGGACTTCCTTCCGCAGCGAAGGAGGCTGTCGCCTTCGCTGTCCTCGCCTACGAAACCTGGAACCGGCGGCCGTCCAATATGCCGTCCGCCACCGGAGCGAAGCGGCCCGCCATCCTGGGGAAAATTTCGTATGCGTGACCGCGCTGACCTTGGACTTCGCAACTCCAGCGCCAGGCCTCACGCTGGCGACTCACCAGTCCGCAGTCTGAGGTGTGCCGCCCGGGCTCTTGTGATTGCCTTGCTTGGATGGGTCACTTTCCTTCCCTTGCTTTCCTGCTATTCCAAGCCGTCTGCGGACACCGTGGTGATGCTCATCGAATCCAGTCCAACGAATCTCGATCCGCGGATCGGGATCGATGCCCAATCGGAACGGATTGATAACCTGATTTTCGACGATCTGCTGTCACGCGGGAATGACTTGAATGTCGCGCCCGGACTTGCGGAACGCTGGGACATTCCCGATCCGCTGACCTATGTCTTCCACCTGCATCGCGGGACGGCATTCCACGATGGCCGCCCGCTGACTTCGCGGGACGTGAAGTGGACGTTTGATTCTCTACTGCAGGGAAAGATTCGCAGCACCAAGGCCGCCGTCTACAAATTCGTGGACCGCATCGATGCTCCCGACGATACAACGGTGGTGTTCCACATGAAAGAGCCAGATGCCACTCTGCTTTGGAATCTCTCGGATGGAGCCATTGGAATCGTGCCTTACGGGAGTGGCGATGAGATCACGCTGCACCCGGTCGGATCCGGGCCCTTCAAGTTTGTCAGCGCGGAAACGGACCGTGAGGTGATTCTGGAGCGTAACGACGCCTACTGGGGAGAGAAGGCCAGGCTTAGCCGAATTCGCTTTGCGGTAGTCCCGGATGAAACCACCGAAGCCCTGGAACTGCGTAAGGGCAGCGGAGACATTGCGATCAATTCGCTGACTCCAGACACGGTGGTCACGCTGGCGCGCAATCCGAACCTGGCCGTCGATACTGGAGGGGGCACGCGCCTGGCCTACCTGGGATTCAACCTGCGCGATCCGATTCTGAAAGATGTGCGCGTGCGGCAGGCCATTGCTTACGCTCTCGACCGGCGTCCCATGATCCAATATCTCTGGCGCGGAGAGGCTCAACCGGCGCGCAGCGTGCTCCCGGTTCAGAGCTGGGCATACAACGGAGATGTGCCCGCTTACGAGCATGACCTCGACCGGGCGAGGCAGCTGCTCGATGATGCCGGGTATCCCGCTGTCAATGGGGTGCGCTTCCACATCGCCATGAAGACCTCCACGGACGCCAACACGCGACTGATGGTTGCGGTGATGCAACAGCAATTGCGCGACGTTGGCATTGCGCTCGATATTCGCAGCTTCGAATTCGCCACCTTCTTCTCCGACGTGCAGCATGGGGCGTTTCAGATGTACGGCCTGCGTTGGATTGGGGGCAACGAGGATCCCGATATCTTCGAGTATGCCTTTCACTCGTCCAAGTTTCCGCCCAATGGAGCCAATCGCGACTACTACTCCAACCCCCGGATTGACGCCCTGATCGACCGGGCCCGGCGCGAGATCGATCCGCGTGTGCGCAAGCCCTTGTACGCCGAAGTGCAGAAGATCCTGGCGGAGGACTTGCCCTACATCAACCTGTGGTATCTCGACAACGTGCTGGTACACAGTAAACGCGTGCAGGGGATCAAGCTGAATCCCGCGGGCAACTATGACTTCCTGCGGACTGCGGAGATTGTGTCTCCGGCACAATGAACCGCCGCGTCCCCGCCACGTAGCGACCGCCCCTTGGACCGTCCCGCCAGAGCGCGGTCCGGCACCCGTTCCGGGCGTGTTACCATCGAATTTTGAGCTGCATTTATGCGTATTCTGTTCATCGGCGACATCTTCGGAAGGCCGGGACGAAGCATCGTCAAAGACCGCCTGCCCGGGATTGTTCGCGAGCGCGGCATCGATCTGATCATCGCCAATGGGGAGAATTCAGCGGCGGGATTTGGCATTACGCCCGCCCTGGCGGAAGAACTCTTCGAGCTCAACATCGATGTCATTACCACCGGAAATCATGTTTGGGATAAGCGCGAGATAGTCGACTACTTCCACATGGTGGAAGGCAACGGACACGGGCCCGCGCGCCGGGTTCTCCGGCCCGCGAACTATCCCTCCGACATGCCGGGCTCCGGTCTGTACCAGGGATTCAAGGGAAAGATTCCGTACGCGGTGATCAATCTGCAGGGCCGCGTCTTCATGGCCTCCAACGATGACCCTTTTCGGGTGGCCGACCAGCTTTTGCAGAAGATCGAGGCCAAGGTCATCCTGGTCGATATGCATGCCGAGGCAACGTCCGAAAAGGTCTCTCTCGGGTGGTATCTGGATGGGCGCGTCACCGCGGTCGTGGGCACGCACACTCACATTCCCACCGCGGACGAGCGCGTATTGCCCAAAGGCACGGCCTATATCACCGACGTCGGCATGAGCGGCCCGTATGACGGGGTGATCGGAGTGAAAAAGGAACTGGTCGTGGGCAAATTTTTGAACGGCATGCCGGTGCGCTTCGAGCCTGCAACGGGCGACGTGCGGCTATGCGCGGTGGTGATCGACTGTGACGAAACCACAGGCAAAGCGCAGAAGATCGAGCGCCTGATGCTCTCGTAGCGGAATTTTACGGTTCTTAGCCTCCTGGCTCCGGCGCAAGTTACGCCCGCTAGCGCGTTCTTCGAGCGTAGGTTGTGACCGAAGGTACTACCCGGTCCCTCTTGGAGTGTGGTGCCTGGAAAAAAGCACGTTAAAATCAGAACCTATGGCGCGGGCGTTGTCCATCCTCATCACCGCAGTGTCCCTGGCGGTGATTCCTGCAAGGGCGGGAGCCGCGGGCGAGTCCCTTTCTCCGCCGGTTTCCTGCGCGAACGGACTAGTCGGCGGGATCAATTGCCTGCCGACAAAAGAAGATCTCAAGCAGTCGCGCGAAGCATTCGAGCGCGGAGTCAGGCTGCACCATCGCGACAAGATCGAGGAAGCGTTCCTTCAGTTCGATGAAGCTGCGCGGTTGAACCCGCAAAATATTCAATATGTGACCACGCGCGAGGCAGTGAAGGCGGCCCTCGTCTTTCAGCACGTGCAGCGCGGGAATCTGCTTCTGCTGGAGGACGCGCGGTTGCGCGCCGCCATGGAATTCAGGGCGGCTCTGGAACTCGATCCCGAGAACCAGTTCGCCCAGGAACGCCTGCAGGAGGCTACCCGCCAGACGATACCCATACTGACCAGTGCCATGCCGGAAGCGCTCGCGGGGTCGCAGGAAATTCATCTCGAGCCCGTCGAGGGCCGGGCAACGTTCCACTTCACCGGAGACACCCGCTCGCTCTTCAATCAACTTGCCTCCGCCTACTCCGTCAAAGTGCAGTTTGACGACTCCGTGCAGGCGCGGCCGGTGGTGTTCAATGTGGACGATGTCGACTTTTTTATGGCGCTGAAACTGGCTTGCCGGGTAAGCAAGACCATGTGGTCGGCTCTCGACGCGCATCAGTTCATGATCGCGGCGGACACCCCGGAAAATCATAAGCAGTACGATCAGATGCTTTTGCAAAGGTTCATCCTGCCGCCGCATTCGACTCCGCAGGAAGCCACCGACCTGATCACAACCATGCGCAATATGTTTGACCTGCGTTTTGTCAGCTCGGGACAAACCGCGGATACCGTCGAAGTGCGCGGCCCCGCGCCCGCGGTCAGGGCTTGCGCCCAGTTATTGCGGCAATTGAGCAATGCGCGCCCTCAAGTGATGTTCGACATTCGCGTCTTTCAGATCAATCATCAGCTCACTCGCAACATGGGCGTGCACATTCCAAACACCTTCAGCATGTTCAACATTCCGGCCGCGGCGCTGGCGGGACTGGGCGGGCAGAATATTCAGGACCTTATCAACCAGATCATTTCGTCAGGCGGCATCAACCAGCTCGGCAACACGGCCCTTTCCGGGCTGCTCTCCCAATTAGGGGGGCAGCAGAACTCCATCTTCAGCCAGCCCCTGGCCACGTTCGGCGGCGGACTCACATTTATGGGGTTGAGCCTGGGTGAGCTTTCCGCAACTCTATCTGTCAATGAATCCTGGGTACGCAGTTTAGAAGATATGTCGATCCGGGCTGCGCAAGGCAGCGATGCCACATTCCATCTCGGGCAGCGCTACCCTATCCTCAACGCCAGTTACGCCCCGATCTACAATTCCCCGCAGATCTCGCAGGTCCTGGGCAATCAAAGCTATATCCCGCCCTTCCCTTCGGTGAGCTACGAAGACCTGGGCCTGAACGTAAAGGTGAAGCCGACGATTCACGGCGACGGCACCGTCAGCCTGCAACTGGAGATGCAGGTGCGTTCGCTCACCGGTCAGTCCAACAATGGGGTGCCGGTGATTTCGAACCGCGAGTACAAAGGCAGCATTACGCTGAAAGACGGCGAGCCCGCGTTCGTAGCCGGAGAAATCTCAAAAACCGACACGATGTCCATGAGCGGCATCCCGGGACTGGGCTTCGTTCCCGGGCTGAACATGGCGATGACAAACAATACGAAACAAGAGCAGGACGACGAGCTGATGATTGCCATCACTCCTCACGTCCTGGCCAACTTCGAACGGTCTACGCAGCCGATCTGGGTCAGCGAACGCTAGTTACTGCTCCTTGGCGGCGAATTCCACCAGCTTCTTATAAACATCCTTCAGGCGCTCATCGAAGTTTCCTACCCGGCGTCCATTGATATACACGGTCGGTGTACCGGTGACCTCAACCTGCTTTCCCAGAGTGATGGAAGCATCGACGCGGGCCTTGGTTTCCGGCTTGGCGGCGCAAGTCGCAATCTCATCCCCCTTGACCCCGGCTTCGTTGGCAATTGCCGTCAGCTTCTCGTCCGCATTCTCGGCGGTGATGTTGGCCTGCTGCTCATAGGTTTTTGCGATGAACTTCCAGAATGCATCGTTCGAAGCGCGCCCGACACAGTCGGCGTAGTCAGCGCCTTTGGCCGCCCAGTTGTGCATTTCCAGGGGGAAATTCTGGAACACGAAGCGGGCATTGGGCTCCGCCGCCACCAGTTCTTCAATCGTGGGCTGGGCCGCTTTGCACGCCGGACACTGCAGGTCACCAAATTCCACGATCATTACCTTGGCATCCTTGGGACCGCGTGACGGGCCAGTAACGCCCTTCTCCAGGATCCTCCTGACAGGATCAAACGGCCGGGCGCCGAATGGAATGATATCGCCGACCAAGGCGCGCTCTCCGTCCGGGGAAACATAAAAGCGGCTCAACTGCTGCCCCTGCGGGCTGGCCAGCACCACCGTGACCTCCGCCAGGCCAGGGATCACGGACGGCTTGATGCTCGAGATCTTCCAGGTTAGTTCGGGCTGGTACCCGAACTGCTGGTGCAGGAAGGATTCAACCGTCGCCTCGGAGGGAAGATTCGTCGCTGCCGTGGGCCGCGTTGTGAGGGCCGGCTTCTGCGGCGCCGGGTTTTGAGCCGCGGCCACCATCGAGGCCAGCAGCAGGATGCAAATGCCATTTGAAAAACCGCGCATGGAGTCCTTTCGTAGTTGGATTTCCCGGGAAAGCAATGTCCGCGTGCGTACGAGCATACGATATTCTCCCGCACTCACGCTTCGAACTTGGCGGCAATGGGATAACGGCGACCGTAGCCGAACGCCTTGGGAGATATTTTTAGCCCGGGCGCGGCCTGCTGGCGCTTGTATTCCGCGCGGTCTACCATGCGGATAACACGCCGGACCAGGTCGATGTCGAACTTGCGCTGTGCGCTGATCTGCTCCGCAGAATGAGCATCTTCGACGTAGTCCTCGAGAATAGCGTCGAGAATCTCATAGGGCGGAAGCGAGTCGCTGTCCTTCTGATCCGGGCGCAGTTCCGCCGACGGCGGTTTCTCGATGGTAGCCTCGGGAATTACCGCGCGCCGGGAATTCACGTAGGCGCTCAGCCGGTACACCAGGGTCTTCGGCACGTCCGAGATCACAGCCAGGCCACCTACCATGTCCCCGTATAGCGTGCAGTAACCCACGCCGAGTTCGCTCTTGTTGCCAGTAGAGAGCACGATCGCGCCGAACTTATTTGAGAGCGCCATCAGCAGCGCTCCCCGCGCCCGCGACTGGATATTCTCTTCCGTCACATCTTCCGGCTGCCCGGCAAATACTTCCCGCAGGATCTGGCGATAAGCCTCGTAAGCCGGATTAATGGAGAGCAATTCGAAGCGGATGCCCAGGTTTTGCGCCAGCGCGCGCGCGTCCACAATCGATCCCTGGGAAGAATACGGACCGGGCATGCCCACGCCGATGACATTTTCCGGTCCCACCGCATCGGCGGCGATCACCGCCGTCAACGCGGAATCGATTCCCCCGCTAAGCCCGACGATCGCCCGACGGAATCCACATTTGTGGATGTAGTCCCGGGTGCCCAGCACCAGAGCGGCATAGGCGCTGGCTTCGTCTCCGGAAATCTGCTCGTGCATTTCTCCGGTCAGCGCCTGCGAATCGAAGTAGATCAAATCTTCTTCGAAGGAACGCCCCTGGGCGATCACCTGGCCTTCGCGATCGAGCACCATGCTGGAGCCGTCGAAGACCAGGCTGTCATTGCCTCCGACCTGGTTCACGAGGCAGACCGGCACTTTGTGCTGGCGGGCGATGCTGGCCAGCAGGTCACGGCGGAATTCCCGTTTCCCGATCCAGAATGGAGAAGCTGAAATATTCAAAACAAAATTTCCGCCCGCCCGGATCAGCGATTCGACGGGATCGACGGTGTACAGGCGTTTAGGCCAGAACTGCTTGTCATTCCAGGCGTCTTCACAGATGGTGAGCGCCATGCGATTGCCGCAGAAAGGAAACAGCTCCTGCTTCCGCGCAGGCGCGAAATTGCGCATCTCGTCGAAGACGTCGTAGGTGGGAAGCAGCATCTTCGACTGCATGAACGTGATTTGGCCGTCCCTCAGCAGAGCGGCCGAATTCATTACCGCCTTGCCGGTATCGGAGTCGGCCGGCGTCACCAGGCCGCAGATCACGGCGATTCCCTGGGTGGCAGCCGCAATGCGCTCGGCCGACTCTCGATTGCGCAGGACGAACCCAGGGCGCTCCACCAGGTCGCGAGGAGGATACCCGCAGACCGATAACTCGGGGAACAGAATCAGCCCCGCGCCCGCGGCCCTGGCCCGGAGGGAGTAGTCGACGATCTTCGAAACATTGCCCGAGAAATCTCCGACGGTCGGATTGATCTGCCCCAGCGCAATCTTCACCCCACTAGTGTAAAGCCCTCCACCTGCCCGCGCACCGCCGGGGAACCAGTTTTGCAAGCGTGAGTGGCCAGCGCCGCGCGCCCTTGCCATACCTGCTACAATATCGATTTTGTAGATGGCCCAAGGAGGTCCGCTCATGTCCCAGCGTATGCGCTCTGCGTTTACCTGCCTGTTCTTCTTCGTGTTTCTGCTTTGCCACCTCGCTCCCGCGCAACGGAAAAGTGAGCCTCATCCCTGGATGAATCCTGGTTTATCGCCGGACGAGCGCGCCTCCATGGTCGTGAAAGCGATGACCATCGACGAGAAGATCCAGATGTTGCACGGCACCGGAATGGCCGGCTTGAGCCCGATGAGCCCCCTGGCCATTCATTCCAACGGCGGCGCTGGATATGTGCCGGAGATTCCACGACTGGGAATTCCCGCGATCCAGATGTCGGATGCCGCCTATGGAGTGCGGGCCAGCGGGGAGAACGGCCGCTACTCGACAGCGCTGCCTTCCGATATCGCGGGCGCGGCTAGCTGGGATTTGGAAGGCGCCTACCAGTATGGCGCGCTGATTGGGCGCGAGTTGCGGGCGCAAGGCTACAACATGGGACTGGGCGGCGGCGTGAACCTCACCCGCGAGCCGCGCAATGGCCGCACCTTTGAGTACATGGGGGAAGATCCCATCCTGGCGGGAAAGATGGTCGCCTCCGCCATCCGGGGATTGCAAGCCCAGCACGTGATCGGCGACATCAAGCATTACGCGCTGAACGATCAGGAGAGCGGGCGCAATGCGGTCAATATCAACATCGACAAACGGGCCGCGCGAGAAAGCGATCTGCTCGCCTTTGAAATCGGAGTTCTGGACTCCGGAGTGGGCGCCGTCATGTGCTCCTACAATCGGGTCAACGGCGACTACGCCTGCGAGAACAAGTATCTGCTGAACGACCTGCTGAAGCACGACTGGAAGTTCAAGGGCTTTGTTCTCACCGACTGGGGCGGAGCCCACAGCACGGAAAAAGCTTCGGCCGCAGGACTCGATCACGAGCAACCGGGCTGGATCTTTTACGGCGACGAACTGAAGAAGGCGGTGGAGTCGGGAAAAGTTCCTCAGGCCGAGCTCGATGACCACGTCCATCGCATCCTGCGCACTATGTTCGCTACCGGCGTCATTGACGATCCCGCGCAAAAGAGCGTGGTGGACGTCGAGGGCGGCTTCGAGGTCGCACGGATTCTCGAAGAGCAGGCCATCGTGCTGCTCAAGAATGATCAGCAACAGCTTCCCCTGGACGCCGCAAAACTCCGCAGCGTCGCCATAATTGGTCCTCATGCCGATGTGGGGATGATTTCCGGAGGAGGCTCGGCCCAGGTCGATCCCCCCGGGGGGAACGCGATTCTTCCCCCGGGAAAGGGCCAGACGCGGTGGCTGGAGCCGATGTGGTTTCCGACGTCTCCGCTGAAATCGATTCGCGCCAAGCTCCCGGGCGCAAACGTGCAATTTGATTCCGGCGCCGATCCGGAAAAGGCCGCAGCCCTGGCTAAGGGCGCGGAGGTGGCCATCATCTTTGCCTATCAGTGGGAGAGCGAGGATATGGATCTGCCCACTCTCTCTCTTCCCGAACACCAGGACGACCTGATCTCCAAGGTCGCGGCGGCCAATCCGCACACCGTGGTTGTGCTGGAAACCGGCGGACCCGTCACCATGCCCTGGGCCGGACAGGTAAACGCCATTCTCGAAGCATGGTATGCCGGCAGCAAAGGATCCGATGCGGTTGCCAACGTTCTTTTCGGAGATGTCAACCCGAGCGCGAAGCTTCCGGTGACCTTCCCCCGCAGCGATGCCGATCTGCCGCACCCCCAGATCGTCAAGCCGCCGCGCGAGTCCGTTCCCAATTACATGCAGCGGGAAGTCTGGAAACAAATTGCCGCCGGGCTTCCGCCCTTTCAGGTCACCTACGACGAAGGCGTAAAAGTAGGATACAAGTGGTACGACGCAGGGAAGAAGTCGGTGCTTTTTCCCTTCGGGCACGGCCTTTCCTACACGACGTATTCCTATTCAAACCTGAAAGTGGAGCCGGGCACGAATCCGCGCGTGAGTTTCACGGTCACCAATACCGGCAAGCGCGCCGGGGCCGAAGTGGCCGAAGTCTACGCTTCCCTGCCCGCAGCGGCGTCCGAACCTCCCAGGCGTCTGGTCGGGTGGAGCAAAGTAAAGCTTAATCCGGGCGAAAGCAAGCAGGTCACGGTTGACGTCGAACCGAAATATCTTTCGATCTTCAACGTCGAGCAGAACGGCTGGCAGTTGCTGCCGGGAGAATACGGATTCATGGTCGGCGGCTCATCGCAGAATCTGCCTCTCACTCAGAGTGTCAATTTGAAATGAGGCCCCTCTTGGAGAGCTCTTACTTGTGAAATTCCATGCTCACCTTGTCCGCGGCAGCCAGTACTTCTGGAACTACTTTGTCGATGTCGGAGTCTTTAGTGCGGTGATTCACGATGCACGCCCGCAGGCAAAACTTGCTGTGGAGTGATGCATTAGACAGATAAATGCGCCCACCTTCGACCGTGCGCTTCAACACCGCGGCATTGAAGCGGTCGAGGTCTTCCCCGGGTACGTTTCCTGGCCCGCGATGGCGGAAGCACACAGCGCTCAGTTCCACCGGGGCAAGCAACTCCAATTCAGTCTGATTCCTGATGGAATCCGCGAGGCGGCGGGCCTGTGCCAGGTCTTTTCGAATGGCCTCGCGAAACGCCTCCAACCCGTGGTAGCGCAGTGAAAGCCACAGCTTCAGAGCCCGGAATCTTCTGGAGAGTTCCAGCGACTCTTCGAAGAACGCAAAACCTTCGATCGGGTCCGCACTCAGCGAGCGCGCATAGTCGCCGGTATGGGAGAAAGCTTTTTGCGCCGCTTCGCAAGAGCGATAGAGGAGACATCCACAGTCCAGCGGTTGGTACAGCCACTTGTGCGGGTCGAGCGAGATGGAATCGGCAAGCTCGAGACCCTTAAACTTCTTCGGGTCAGCGATGGCCGCCAGCGCCCCGTAAGCGCCATCAATGTGGAACCAGGCTCCGTGCCGATGGGCGATTTCTGCGATTTGCCCAAGCGGATCGATAGCTCCGGTGCTTACCGTCCCCGCCGATGCGACCACGGCAACCGGCGTCTTTCCTACCCCTTTGTCAGCCCGTATCCGCTTTTCCAGTTCTTCGGGAATCATGCGGAAAGATTCGTCAATGGGAATGTGCTGCAGGTTCTGGCGCCCGATTCCAAGCAACGCCACCGCTTTCGGGATGGACATGTGAACTTCGTCGGATGCGTAGACCGTCATTCCAGGGGCGATTCCCTTTTCATTGCTCGGGGCCTTCGCCTCCCGAGCCATCGTCAAACCCATGAGATTCGCCGAAGATCCCCCGCCGGTAAGATGTCCGCGGAAAGCCGCACAGACGATGGCCTGCGCCAGCCAGCTCACGACCGTGTGCTCGATCGCAACCGCGGCCGGTCCGGACCTCCAGGCGGTAACGTTCTGGTTCAGGACACTGGCCAGCAGATCCGCAACTGCTCCTACTGGCTCCCCGGAGCCCAGCACATAGCCGAAGAAGCGGCCGTTCTGCGCGCGGGACAGACGCAGCACATCCGCCAGGCCCGCGAGCGCCTCCTCCCCCATTCCGCGCTCGGGCAATTCGGTGTTGAACAGGTGATTTGATTCCTCGCCGCTGGTCGCAGGAGAGATTCGATGGGCATCGAGGTCGGCGAGATATCCGGCGGCCAGTTGGGTGACGCGGTCGGCCAGACGGCGGAACTGGTCAGAGGAGATTTCGACCGGATTCATGCGCTGTCAATCGCCTTCGCCGACGGGAAAGATGTTGTGCCTCGGACTGGGCATCGCCGTCCCGGGCTTCCGGTCCCGCCAAAGCACCCGATTTAATTTGGCTGAGTCGGCCGCATCCGGGCGCGAGAAATCCATGCCCGAGGAGATGTTCGCCCCGGGAGCATTCTTACGGTTGGTCTCATAGATAAGCCCATTCCGCAGGTTGCGGTAATCGGCCTGGTAAGCGGGCTGATCCCCAGCGCCTGTAAACAGTCCGCTCATCACCGGAGCATAGGCGTCGTTCTGATTCATCGGCGGCAGACCGAGTAATACCTCCATGGTGTGGACCATGTTGACCGTCGTGTAGAAGCGATGCTCCACATTGGGCTGCGCCTGTGAACCCGGAGAATATTTGCTGACGACGAAGGCGATCGAACGGTGCGCATCGACGTGATCGGCGCCGTTCTGGGCGTCGTCCTCCAGCACAAAGATTGCGGTGTCATCCCAGTAGGGACTATGGGATACAGCCTCCACCACCCGGCCCAAAGCCAGGTCGTTATCCGCCACGTTGGCCGCTGGGCGCGCCTTCTCCGGCCGCGTGCCGCCCGTATGATCGTCAGGCAGGTAGAGCAACACGAATGAGGGCAATTCGAACTCCGGGCCCTCGTGTGCCTCGCGGGCCCGCACAAACGCGCCAAACTCATTCAGGAACTCGTCCGCCCGCAACTGGTCCGGGTAGTCGGTATTGAAGTCGGGATAGAGGGGATCGAAATGATCCCGCAGCACGGCCTTGGTGGGCTTCACCCCGCTGAATAAGGGCACGGCCCAGGGCCACGGACTGCGCCCGCCATGCGGACTCCCGACGTTTGGCGGCATCGTGTCTCCCTGGTGCAGTACCGTCCGCGTACACTTGCTTTCCTGGCCCGAGGGCGTTCCTTCCTTGGGATTGGCCGCCTTCCGCCTGCTATTGCACCACTCGGCGTTCACGAACTCGCCGTAGTCGCGGAAGCTTACGTGGTTGCGCGTCAGGTTGTCCCAGAGGAATCCCGTGCCGGGATCATCCACGTCAGGCTGGTTGTGCTCCAGCGGATACTCGTCGGCGACCTGGCCCTGGTAGTCGTAGGTGCGCTCCTTGCCCCGGTAGGCGATTTGCCAGGTCTTCTCGTTGTAATCGGAGGTAATGGCCGCCATCGACCAGACGTGGCCGTCCCCGGATACTTCCCCGCTGTCGTAGAAGTTATCGAGCACGCCGAACTGCAGGGCGAGTTTGTGCTCGTTGGGAGTTATGTCTGCGCCGTACATAGTCAGGGAAGAGTCGCCGTTGCCGATTTTAAGGTCCCCGAGAACCTGATCGTACGTGCGGTTTTCCTTTAGCACGTAAATGACGTGCTTAATCGGATTCTGACCGCCCGCGAACGCGATGGCGCCGGGATCGGCGCGGAACAAATTGTCACGTTCCACGGCCTGCGTAAGTTGCGGAAGCTGTTTCAGAGTCGACGCAATATTCAGGCGCGCGACCGATCCCTTGATGAGCGTTGCGATGTATGCGTGCTGGTGGTGCTTAATTTCGTCTGCGGTCTTGCCCATCTGATTGTTCGGGCCCGCTCCTTCCCCCTTCCCTGTGGCGATAAGTAGATCCCCGCCTTGCACCGCCAGCGCGCTCGGGTACCAATCACTCGGGATAAAGCCCAATGCGGCTTGCGGCTGGGAATTGGAGGCCGGAGAATCCCGCGAAGTATCAAAGACCGCCACGGCGTTCAGCGAGGAAGCGGCTACGAACAGGAACTTTCCATCAGTGGACTGCGCCAGTGCGGTGGGATAGCTTCCCGCAAACTTCTGGGCCGCCGAAGTAGTCGCGAGAAAAGCCCGCACCGTGCCGTCGCTGGTCGATACCTCGGCAACCTGATCGATGTTTGAGAGCACCACGTAAAGCGTCTTCTCATCCGGGCTGAGCAGCATTGCGGTTGGATGGGAACCGGGCGCCAGCGGATCCTGCGGCCTCTTCAGATTGATCCACCCCGTGACCTTGCCCGCGGCCAGGTCAAGTTCCGCCACTTGCGACAGGTTCCACAAACTGCACCAGGCATGCCGGCCGTCGCGTGTAGCCACCACGGTGTAAGGAAAGGACGACGGCACCAGATCATTCGAGCTGAGGTCGAAAACTTGCAGGACCTTCCCCGCCGCCGGGTCCAGCAGTACCACGTTGTCCGAAAGGTTATTGGCAATCAGCAGCTCGTCTTTGCCGTCGCCTGAGATCAACGTCATACCCGCAGGATAGGGAATGGCCAGTTGCGGCGGCGCTTTCAGTCCCACCGCCAGTTTCTTGCCTGGAGACAGCGGCTGCAGCGCGATAGGAATGAATCTCTCCGGAGCCACTTTGCCCTGCGTGAAGCTGTAAACGGCAATCCCGTTGCCGGTATTTCCGGCCCTTTCCCCGGTCGGATCGGTCAATGAACCGACCGAGGCGTACAGACGCTTTCCATCCGAACTGAAGGCGAGCCCGAGGAAATAACTCTGGTGAGCGTCCCCGGCAAAGCGCGCGTCGGGGTAATCCGCAATCTGATTCGTCGCCAGGTTCAGCACCGCGATGGATTGCCGGCCCAGGCTGTCCTGTGAGCCATGGCCATCGTTGAGAAGCGCGGCGTAGCGCCCGTCTGGACTCATCACCATGGTCGCTGGAAACGTATTCGTGCTGCCGATGCGGCCCGGCGACGGAGCCGTCAGTTGCTTGCTGCTCGGCAGGTTGATGACCGAGCGATCAGCTTGCGCGGAAACGAATGCACTGGTAGCGACCACAAGAAAACAGAATCGAAGCAAGCGAATCACGACGCCTCCGCACTACAAAATTGGCGAGGGGATGAGCGTAATGCAAGAGGGAGCAGGCGGTCAAAACTCAGGCCTCGCCTCCACCCCTTTTATGCTCGCGTCGTGGGATGTTCCGATTCTTCTTCGGGGTGCACATTGTGGCGGACGTCCGAACCCTGCACCCAGAAGATGACGTCCTCGGCGATATTGGTGGCATGATCGGCCACGCGCTCCAGATTGCGCGCGACCAGCAGGGCATCCAGGGCCTGACGCACGGTCTCAGGGTGACTATTCATGCACTTGACCAGCTGAATGAAGGCATCGTCGCGCATGCGATCGATCACGTTATCCATTTCCAGCACGGCCTGCGCGAGTTCGACTTTGGCTTCGATGAACGATTCCAGGGCGCGGCGCACCATGGCGCTGACCGCGGATCCCATCCGTCCGATGTCGACGGGTAAGTCGGCGGCCGGCAGTTCCACCATATCCATTACCCGTTCGGCGATGTTCACCGCCTGATCGCCCACGCGCTCCAGGTTGGAATTGATCTTGGTGACCGCCAGAATGAAGCGCAGGTCCACGGCCATGGGCTGCTGCATGGCTAACAGGTCGAACGCGGCTTCGTCGATTTCCCGCTCTGCCGTATTGATCAGGCTCTCGCTCTCCAGCACCATTTGACAGCGCGTGAGATCCCGCTCTACATAAGCCTGACGCGCGCGGTCCACCGCCTGCTCCGCCAGTCCCCCCATGCGAAGCAATCGTTGCCGCAGATCGTCGAGCCCTTGCTGAAAACGCGTCCGCATTGGCCCCTTCCTTTATCCAAACCGGCCCGTGATGTAGTCTTCCGTCTTCTTGTCGGAAGGCTTAGTGAAAATCTTCTCCGTCTTGTCGAACTCGACCAGCTTGCCCAGCAGGAAGAAGCCCGTGAACTCCGCCACCCGCGCCGCCTGCTGCATGTTGTGCGTGACAATCACGATGGTATACCGCTCCTTCAGCTGAAAGATCAACTCTTCGATCTTGCCGGTCGAGATCGGATCAAGGGCGGAACAGGGCTCGTCCATGAGCAGCACTTCCGGCTCGACGGCGAGCGCGCGCGCAATGCACAGCCGCTGCTGCTGGCCCCCGGAGAGGCTGGCCCCGGATTTTTTGTGCAGGTGATCCTTGGCTTCGTCCCACAGGGCGGCTGCTTCCAGGGACTGCTGCACAATCTCATCCAGCTTGCCGCGATTGCGAAATCCGTTCAGCTCCAACCCGGACGCCACGTTGTCATAAATCGACATAGTGGGAAACGGATTGGGCTTTTGAAAGACCATCCCCACGCGGCGGCGAAGTTGGGTGGCCGAGGCCCCGCTGTAAGCGTCGATCTCGCCGATTCGAACCCGGCCTTCCACCCGCGCTTCCGGAATCGTCTCGTGCATCCGGTTGATGCACCGGATAAACGTGGACTTGCCGCATCCTGAGGGGCCGATCAGGGCCGTGGCGTGATTGGCGGCCACCTTCAGATTGATGTCGTGCAGCGCCTGGCTCTTGCCATACCAGGCATTCAGATTATCGACCTGGACTCCGACGCCCATCTATGCCGCCCCGAACGATCCGCGGCGCACCGCATAGCGTACCGCCGCGACCGCAGTGACAATCAGAACGATCAGGACAAACGATCCTGCCCAGGCTTGCCGGTGCCAATCGTCATACGGCGAATTGGCGTACACATAAATTTGCAGCGGCAGGGCAGCGGTAGGCTGATTCGCCTTCCAGTTCCAGAAGGTATTGCCGAATGCCGTGAACAGCAGTGGCGCGGTCTCACCCGCGATGCGCGCGAATGCCAGCATGATTCCCGTGATCACCCCCGAGGTAGCGGTGCGCAGCGTGATGGCCAGCGTGGTCCGCCATTTTGGAACCCCAAGTCCGTACGCCGCTTCCCGCAATGCGGTCGGCACCAGCAGCAGCATCTCCTCGGTAGTGCGCGAGATGGTTGGCACCATCATGATGGCCAGCGCCACTCCTCCCGCCAGTGCCGAAAATCCATGGCCGCGTACCATGATCGACCAGCCCACAATCCCGATCACGATGGAAGGGACGCCGTTAAGTACATCCGCGGTAAAACGGATCACGCTGCCAAAGCGGTTGCGGCCAAACTCCGCCAGATAAATTCCCGCCCCCACTCCGAAGGGCACGCCAATCATGCTGGCGATCCCCAGGATGAATACCGAGCCCACGATGGCATTGGCCATCCCGCCGCCCTCTTCTCCCACGGGCTTGGGAGTTTGAGTGAGAAAGGCCCAGTTGATCGACCCGATTCCGCGGTACACCAGGTAGCCGAAGACCGCCACCAGAGGTGCCAGCACCAGCACCACGGTCAGAATCGCGACCCCGGTCATGAACTGGTCGGTCAGACGCCGGCGCAGGCTGATGGACTCCACTGTTTGGCGGCTTGCGCTCATTTTCTAGACCTGTCCCCTCGCCGGCTGTCCTCGGGTCACGCTCCAAACCAGCAACCGGGCCAGCGCATTCACCACAACCGTGACCAGGAAAAGGGCGAGACCAATCTCCACCAGAGCGGACAAATAGGTATCTCCGGTGGCTTCGCTGAATTCATTGGCGAGCACACTGGCCATGGTGTATCCCGGGGCAAACAGCGATTTGGCGATCTCGGGGCGGTTTCCAATCACCATGGTGACGGCCATCGTTTCGCCCAGCGCCCGGCCCAGGCCAAGAATAATTCCGCCCACAATCCCCGCACGGGCATTCCGCAGTACAGCGACTCGTATCATCTCCCACCGCGTAGCACCCAGCGCCAGCGCGGCTTCCCGCTGGTGCTGCGGTACTACCATGAGCACTTCGCGCGTGACGGAAGAAACGATCGGAATGATCATGATGGCCAGGATGATTCCCGCCGCCAGCATCCCGATTCCATAAGGGGCGCCGGTGAACAGCCCAGTCCATCCCAGGGTCCTCCCGAGAAACGGTTCGACGTACCGGCTCAACAACGGCACCATAACGAACATCGCCCAGAGACCATAAATTACGCTGGGAATGGCAGCCAGCAATTCCACGAAGAACGACAGCGGCGCGCGCAGCGCCTTAGGGCACATCTCCGTGGTAAACACCGCAACCCCGACCGAGAGCGGCACCGCAATGGCCAAGGCGACCAAGGACGAAACCAGCGTTCCGTAGACAAAGGGCAACGCCCCGAATTTTTCGCTGACCGGGTCCCATTCGTTGGAGACGAAAAATTTAAACCCGAAAGCGCGCCAGGAGAGCCCAGAGCGCCCACTTAGTTCATAGACGATCAGAACCAGCACGCCCAGAATGGCCAGCGCGCACACCAGCAGCACCAATTTAAAAATGCGATCCGGGATCTCCCCGCCTGAAGCCTGCAACAGAGGCGACCGTCGCGGAGTGGTACTAACTAACGGAGCTTCAACGGGTTGCGGTCCTCGCATCGCAGGCCGGGGAAACGCAGGATGGGCCATTCCCCTTCACGCTAGCAGAGCCGTGTTACAGCGGTGTTAAAATAGCCTTGGCTTTTTCCGCTACTGAGTCAAAGCTGCGGTAACCCTCCTGGTAACGCCTAGTCTCACCTATGGTGATCGAATCCGAGCGCGGCAAGCTTATCTTCCGC
The DNA here is from genome assembly GCA_035651855.1 of Candidatus Sulfotelmatobacter sp. Classification (GTDB taxonomy): domain Bacteria; phylum Acidobacteriota; class Terriglobia; order Terriglobales; family Acidobacteriaceae; genus Sulfotelmatobacter. Next base: position 28,427 of record DASREX010000152.1, on the reverse strand, counting down.
AAGATGCAACGGGACTTGCTCCGCCTGGCCCGCGATCCGCGGCCTGAGGCCGTGCACAACTTTCGCACCACCAGCCGTCGCCTGGAGACGCTTCTCGAGCAACTCCTGCCCGCCTGCGACCGGAACCAGAAAAAACTTCTGAAACTCCTGAGCCGGATTCGCAAGCGCGCGGGAAAAATTCGTGACCTGGATGTTCAGCTTGCGGCCCTCCGCAGCTTTAGAGTGCCTCAGGAACCGCGCCGCAAAACACAGCTCGCGCAGCGGCTGATTGAACTTCGCGCAGAACATGAGGGAAAGCTGCAGAAGCTGATGAAAAAACGTCGTATCGGTGAAATCAAGAAGAGAATCAAGCGCGGCCTGCAAACCTTGGTGCTCAGCTCCAGCCGCGATCCGCTGGTAGTCGCCCGGCAGATCCTAACCTCAGCCTCAGCAACGGGACCACTGACAGATGACGTCCTTCATCGCTACCGGATCTCGGTCAAACGTGCGCGCTATGCCGCGGAATTTGCTCGCGAGTCGCGCGAAGCCGCTCAATTCATAGCGGGCCTGAAGCAGGTCCAGGACGCTTTGGGCAATTGGCACGACTGGATGACGTTGACCCGGACCGCAGCCGATCAACTCGGGGAAGTAAGCCAATCCTCCCTGGTAGCGGCGCTGCACAACGTGACCCGGCTCAAGCTCCGGCATGCAGTGGCCGCGGTTTCAGCCTGGCGTAACGATGCTGGCCAACCTGTGCCGATGGCGCGCAAACCGAAGTCGCCAAGACCGTCACCCGCTTCTCCCGCCCAGGCCGCTTAGCTTGCTTCTGGCCTTTCCTCTGCATGTAAACTGTAAAGCTTCCGATGCCTACCTTCGCCGCGGTCGATATCGGCTCCAATTCAGTCCGGCTCAAGATTGCCCGCCTGCAGCGGGGAAGGCTGCATCCTTTGCACGAGGATCGCGAGGTTACGCGCCTGGGAGAGGGTGTATTCAGCTCGGGTTTTCTGACACCGGAATCGATGGCCGAGACGGTGAAGGTGCTGCGGCGCTTTCACCGGGCGACTCAGCAGGTGGTGACCGACTCGGTAAGAGTAGTCGCGACCAGCGCGATGCGGGATGCAAGGAACGCCCAGGCTTTCCTGGAGTGGGTGCGCTCGGCGACGGGATGGCGCGTGGAAATTATCTCCGGCGTGGAAGAGGCCCGGCTCATCCATCTGGGGCTGGTTTCGGGCGCGCGCATCGACCAATACCCCACCCTGATGCTCGATCTGGGCGGCGGCAGCTGCGAACTGACGGTTTCCCAGGCCGGACACATTCGTGATGCGGTGAGCCTTCCCCTCGGCGCCGTTCGCCTGACCAATGAATTCCTGCGGCACGACCCCCCGCGCAAGGGAGAACTCACGCGCCTGCGAGGATTCATTGCGCGCGAAGTCAACAAGGTAGTGGACCGCATGATCGCGGCCAAGATCAAGAATGTGATTGCGACTTCAGGCACCGCCGCATCGCTGGCGGCCGTGGCGGGGCACCTGGGCCGCAGCAAGAGCCGTCAACGCAATCTCGTCTCTCGCGGAGAGATGGCGCGCATTGCCAAGCGCATTGCACGGCTGCCCGTCTCAGAGCGACGGAAGATTGAAGGGATCGGGCCTCGCAGGGCCGAGATTATTGTGGCGGGAGCCACCGTCTATCACGAATTGCTGGAGCGCCTGCGCCTGAAGGGATTCCGTTATTCCCCGCTCGGATTGCGGGACGGCATCCTGGCGCAGATGGCTGCCGATTACGACCGCACCACGCGCTCCGGGCGGCAGATCGAGTCGGAACGCTGGGAGTCCATCATGCGCGCGGTTGCCCACTATCGCGTGGATCGCAAGCATGCCCTGGACGTTCGCGATTCCGCTGCTTTACTGTTCACCGCGCTGCGTTCCCTGCACCGCCTTCCCCCCGAATATGGCGAATGGCTGGCTGCGGCGGCCATGCTGTATGAGGTCGGCGACTTTGTGAACCGCAACGGAAGACACCGGCACACGCACTACATCATTTCCAACTCCGAGATTCTTGGTTTCACGCCACAACAGAGGCGGACCATCGCGGCTATTGCCCGCTATCTGGGAAAATCCAAGCCCGCGATGGAGGATGGTCCCATGAAACTGGTGGACAGCGCCGATCGCCCCGATGTGGAGAAGGCGATCGTACTGCTGCGCCTGGCCCGGGCCTTGAACCTCGGCCGGAGCCGAGCCGTCGAGAAGGTGCGGGTCGCGGTACGCGATGCCGAGGTGAAATTGAACCTGGTTCCCCGCCGACGCATGGGCGTCGACCTGGAGCAGTGGGCGGTCGAAAAGGAGCGCGACTACTTCCGCGAAGTCTTTGGGCGGGAACTTTCCACCGCAGTTTCGTAAAGCGATCGCACCACCTTTGGCGTCAAACACCATTGCAGCGTGCCCGAGGTGCGGCGCATTTCGACCCTGGCCACGGCACCTTTTTTCAAATCCAGGGAAGCCTCGCAGCCCGAGTCGCTGATGACTGAGCCCAGAAACTGGCTGAGGTTCGGATTGTGCCCGACCACCATGACCGCTTCCTGCCGCGAATACTTTTCCAGCAGCTTGCGAAATTCGGCCAGACCGGCCCCGGGGCGCAACCCGGCGTCGATTTGCAGCTTGCCTTCATATCCCAGTTCGTTCCCTACCAGAAATGCAGTTTGGGTGGCCCGCTTGAGCGGGCTCGACACAATCGTGTCCACCTGTACATTGAGCGCAGCCAGGGCTCGGCCGACGTAGCCGCACTGCTCAATTCCCTCTTTATCGAGGGCGCGCTTCTCGTCTTTCCTGGGATTGGCAACTCGTTCGCCCGCGCTGGCGTGCCGTAAGAAATAAAGAATCATCGCCGATTATCGTTCCCCTCCAGCAATTACTTTACGCCTTCTCGCCGGGGCGGGAGACGGCAGAGCGGCGGGAGGCTTCCCTTCCGCCACGCTCATCAGGAAATCCTGCGCGCTGAATGCCGCGGCACCCGTCGGCATTCGCCGGTTTCGTTTGCCGTAAGGCGACTGCCAGGCCCGGATGTAACTTTCATCTTTCAACAGGATCCGGGCTTTACGATTGTCGGCAAGGTACGCTTCGAGGATCTCGTGCCGTACCCGCTGGCGCAACATTTCGTCGCGGACCGGCACCAGCACCTCCACCCGCTCATACAGGTTGCGTGGCATCCAGTCTGCGCTTCCCAGGTAGATTTCCTCTTTGCCGCCATTGGCAAAATAGAAGATCCGGCTGTGTTCAAGGAAGCGGCCTACAATGCTGCGCACCCGGATGTTCTCGCTTACGCCGCGGACGCCGGGCCGCAGAGCGCAAATGCCGCGAACGATCAGATCGATCTGCACTCCCGCCTGCGAGGCGCGGTACAAGGCCTGCACGATGTTCTTGTCCAGCAACGCGTTCATCTTGGCAATGATCCGCGCCGGAAGTCCGCGGCGGGCGTATTCCGCTTCGCGCTCGATCAGGGCGATACATTTCTCGGCGAGGTCCAGGGGAGCGACCAGCAGCGGCTCATAACTCTGGTTCTCAGCGTAGGCCGTGAGAAAGCTGAACACGTCGTGCACCGCCCGCGTGACCTGCGGATTCGCCGTCAGCAGGCTCAGGTCGGTATAGATTCGAGCCGTGGTGGTGTTGTAATTCCCAGTACCGATATGCGCGTAGCTGCGCGGCACTCCATCCGGATCGCGACGCACCAGAAGCGAGAGCTTGCAATGCGTTTTGAGACCGACCAGGCCGTGGAACACCTGTACACCGGCGTCTTCCAGATCGCGCGCCCAGCGAATGTTCGAGGCTTCGTCGAATCGCGCCTTCAATTCCACCACCGCGGTCACCTCCTTGCGGGACGCGGCGTCGATCAGGGAGGGCACGATCAGAGAATGTTCACTCGTACGGTACAGGGTCTGCTTGATGGAAAGAACATTGTCGTCTTCGGCGGCGGATTCGATGAACGAGACGACCGCGTCATAGGAATCAAAGGGATGGTGCAGCAGGATGTCGTGCGCGCGCAACTCCTCGAACAGGTCTTTCGATTTCGCCGTGAGGCGCAACTCCCGCGGAACAAACGGCCGGTATTTGAGGTCTGGGCGGTTTACCTGCTCGTACACGTTGAACAGTCGAACCAGGTTCACCGGACCATTGACGGGAAACACCTGCCAGGGATCGAGCTCAAATACGGTGCGCAGGCGGTCGATGATTTCAGGGTCGGCATCCGCCTCAATCTCCATGCGCACCGCATCGCCCTTGCGGCGGTTGTGCAACTCGGTGCGCACCGATTCCAGCAGGCTGCGGGCCTCTTCCTCCGCCAGATACAGGTTGCTGTTGCGCGTGACGCGAAATGGCGCCGCGGAAACGATGTCGTAACCGTGATACATGCGCACCGCGTGATGCGCCACCAGGTCCGCCAGGAATATAAAATCTGCCGTACTTTCCGATGGCAGCCGGATCAGCCGCGGCAAGGCCCGCGGAACCGCCACCACTCCTGTATAAGTCAGTGCTGACCGGCGCCGCCGTCGCAGCAGCAAAGCCAGGCACAGCGCCTTGTTGATCACCCGCGGAAAGGGATGCGCCGGATCGACCGTCACCGGCGTCAGCAGCGGGTCCAGTTCCTTCTCGCAGTATTCATCGACGAAGCGCATGGCCGGCGCGTCCAGTTCATGCAGCCCCAGGACGCGGATTCCCTGTTCGGCCAGCGCCGGACGCAGGCGCTCGTTCCAGCAGCCATACTGGTCGTCGACGAATTCGTGCGTCAGCTTGTTCAGGATGTCGCGTTTTTCGGTAAGCGTAAGTCCATCGGGCCCGGCCTCGTTATACCCGTCTTCGATCTGCTGCATCATGGCCGAGATACGGACCTCGAAGAACTCATCGAGATTGCTGGCGGAAATCGACAGGAACTTCAGGCGCTCCAGCAGCGGATTCCCTTCGTCCTCCGCCTCTTCCAGCACGCGCCGGTTGAACGCGAGCCAGGAGACATCGCGGTTGAGGAAATACCTGGGATCGTCTAGCGAGGTGCGAGCCATGAATGTACGTTGGCTTGATGCGGTGAACTTTATGTCAAGCCTGCGCTCTGGGACAGCCAGTATAGAACATTGCTGCCGCATTTGCGGTCGGAGTAATCTGCCGCTGAGCCTGCGAAAGAACCGGCACGGGATTGCTCCCGTGCCGGTTACGATCGAACCCTATCTGCTTACGGCAGGTAGTAACGGAACGAGGTCCATACCATGTTGTCTACGGCCTTCGGCGCAATGCCGGTTACCGTGGCACCGGCATTATTCCCCGACCACCCCACCTTCGTAAAATAAGAGTACTGAATTCCCCAGCGAAGTCCGCCTTTCGGTCCCTGCGTCAAGCGATGCCAGAACCCAAGGGTTCCTTCCATCACCAGGCGAGTGTCTCCCGCGCAGGTGCCGCCGCTGGAGGGAATAAGCTGACTGGTAGGCGGATTTTCCGTGCTGCAACCCGAGTTATTGGCAAAGGGCGAACCGTATCCGCCAAATTGGTTCACTTTGATTGTGGTAGTAGTTGTGCCGGGAATCGCGGCAGTCGTGGCTGTCGCTGGAATTGATGGAGTCTTAGTGACTGCAATGCTGTCATACCCCTGATAGGCCGTGCGCCAGCCGTATTCGCCGCCAAAATACGCGTAGATATCCAGTTTCGGGGTGGCGTGCAATTCCAGTTCGCCGAGCGCATGCGCCGTTCGGATCAGCGCTTGCGTGCCATCGGGACGTAGCGTCAGATCCGCTATCTGCGCCGACCCGTATCGGCCAATACCGTCTCCGGCAGCGCCCTGGACAGCGAAATCCAGCTTTTTCGCAACCACGGGAACACGTATGTTTGCGCCGAACCCGCCACCGTTTCGCGTATCGTTGTACGCTCCGATTGAACTTGGCGAGGTGGATCCGTCGATGCCGCAAGCAATCGTCGTCGCCACCGCCGGGGCAACCGTATCTTTTGCATTCGTGCCTACGACCCCACACGGATAGACTCTGTTGCGAAACGTGCTGTAGATGCCGAACACTTCGTAATGGCCCCAACCGGGGTCCGCAACTGCCTTGACGATGATGTCGGGCGATTTGTTGAAGGAATATCCCGTCGTGTCGACGAAGTTGAACAATCCCCCGCCGCTGCCCGGTGCAAAGACGAAGGCATTTCCGGTTGTGGTGACCGTAGCCTTTGCGAGATCTGTGGTCGTAACCGAGGAAAAGCCTCGCCCACCAATGGTTGCCTCTGGTGCTTCCACGGCCAAGCCGAGAGCGAACTTGCCGCCGAAGTCCTTGACCACCCGGAAGCCATACTGCCGCGCCCAGTTGAAGGCCACCTGGTATTGCGGATCGATGGTCTGGGGCAGGACTTCTGTCCGGTTTGTGATTCCTTTTTTCGTTTCCGTCGCCAATGACCACTGCTGGCCGCCGGTAATGATCCACCCATTGTCAAATGCGGCTTGCCCATAAAGAACGCGCTGGCGAAACACATAGCTATTGCTCTGCCGGTTGTTGGAAGTCACGCCGGTGCCGAGAAAATCACCTTCCCAATATCCGGTCAGCTTGGCGGTGCCAAGTTTGCTTTCCGCAAGCAAGGAAAGGCGGCTCTGACGAGCGGTAAAGTTATTCTCACCAATGTGAGCCAGTGCGTTCCCTGGATAGGGGATGCCGTTGAACGGAGTGTTGATGCCAGAAGCGATGCCTCGCTGACGCGTGACCGTTTCTGCAGCGATGAAACCCCCCGGCGTGATGGTGATCCCCTTGTAGTGAAGCGCCTTCGGACTCTCGATGGCCTCCTTTGCGGTCTTCTGCATGTCCTGCAGCGTCGAAACCGTGTTGATATTGTTCGTCTTGATATCGGCCAGATCGTTCTTCAGCTCCGTTACCGACTGCTGCTGCTGAGTTGCCACCGACTGCGCTGCATCCGCCTTGCTGGTCGCATCGCTTGCCGCAGTCTGGGCTTGCTGTACCGCCTGATCTTTCTGGTGAAGTTGATCGCGCAACTCCTGGATCTGCTGCTGCTGTTGCGCCAGCGCCGCCTGCTGTGCCGCGATCGCATCCTTCAGCGACTGCACATCAGCCGCCGTGATTGGTGCTTCCTTTTTCCGGGTCGGTTTCGGCGCAGTGCTGTTTTGACCAACCAGTGCCGTCCACAGCAGCATGACTGCGCACAATGTCCAAGCAGACCTCATTCGTCCTCTCCTTTTTTTCGCCATAGATGAACGCATCTCCGGGTGTTCTGCGGGTCCCTTATTTGACCTGCTTGATGGCTTCTTTAACTTTGGCCGCAACGTTGTCCGGAAGGGGCGCGTAGCTCAGTGCGGCGGTTAACTTCTGCCCGTCCGTGACCATCCAATTCAGGAAGTCGGCCAGCATCCTGCCCTTGCCGGCATCTTTCGATTGTTGCGGGATCAACAGCCAGGTAAAGCTGCAGATGGGGTATGCGTCCTTGCCGGGCGCGTTCGTGATCGAAACTCGAAAGTCTGCAGGCATCCTGGGAGCCGACGCGGCCGCGGCGGTGACGCTCTCCAGGGAAGCCTTCACAAAAGCGCCCGACGAATTCCGCACGCTGCCGTAGCTGATCTTGTTTTGCACCGCGTAGATCAACTCGACGTAACCGATGGATCCGGGCAATTGCCGAATGGATCCCGCTACGCCGTCGTTACCTTTGCCGCCAAGGCCTTTCGGCCATTTCACCGAGGTGTCGGCTCCCACCTGGCTCTTCCATTCAGAGCTGACCTTCGAGAGATAGTCGGTAAAGATGAACGTCGTGCCGCTGCCATCCGAACGGTGTACAACCACGATTTCCTGGTTGGGAAACTTCAGATCGGGATTGACGTTGGCGATGGCGGGGTCGCTCCAGTTCGAGATCTTGCCCAGGAAGATTCCCGCCAGAATTTCCGGCGTGAACTTCACTTCGCCCGTGACGCCCGGGATGTTGTAAGCGGGAACCACTGCCCCCAGCACGGTGGGAATGTTGAGCACCCGGGTATTCAATTTGGCCTGGGCGGCCTTGAGTTGATCATCGGTCATGGGCATGTCGCTGGCGCCGAAATCCACGGTCGCTTCTGTGACCTGGCGAATTCCACCGCCACTGCCGATCGGCTGGTAATTGACTTGAACGTCGGAATGAAGCTTGTGGTACTCGCTGAACCACTTCGAGTACATGGGATTGGGAAATGTGGCGCCTGCTCCGTTCAGCGTGGTCTGCCCTACGGCCGGCAGGGCCAGAATCGCACACAGCAACAGCAGCACGAGTTTGCGCATTTACCTGCAATTCCTCCTTGGAATGTATGTCCTCGTTCTATCGGCGCCGTGTTACAGGACTGTTACAGAGGAGTGAATTTCTGATGAATGGGGAACGCAGGCTTCGGAAAACGCGAGGATTAGTGCGCCGCTTGAAGGCGGGCGATTTCGCGGGGGAACAAAGTATTCCCGGGAAATTCGCGCTGCAAGCCCGCAAGGAGTTCGATGGCGCGCCCCTTGTCTTTTTCGCGCACGTAGGCGATGGCCAGCAGGATGCGGGCGAATGGCGCGAGGTAGTGCCCGCGCTCGGCCGTAGTTTTCAGATCCGCGATGCCTTGTTGCTTGTCCGCTCGCAAGCCTCCCATGCGCAGGATCCAGCGCACCGGAGCCGCCATACTTCCTATCACGTATTTGCTGAATCCAGTCGCCAGCAGGGCGTCGTAGCAATCCGAACACACCGCAAGCAACTGCTGCGCGGAGGCAGAAGCCTCCTTGGCGTAATGCAGCGATGCCAAATTCCGATTCTCGATCAGCGCCGCATAGTCCGCCTGCAAGCCCGAACACAGCGTCAGCGCGAACAGTGCATCGCGATCCTGAGGATCTTTCGCCAGCCTGCCGCGGGCGAGGGTCTGGGCGCGAGATAGCGCCGACTGGAAATGTTCGCGAACCCTGGGATCGGGAGTTAACTTCGTCCTTTTCTCGAACGCGGCGTCACTCTCATAAAACTGCGCTTCCAGAACGCCGAGGCGGTTGAACTCAGAAAAAAGTAACCCGGCTGCCTCGCTGACCGGCCCGACCGGATCATCGGGATGCTGCTTCTGCCACGATGAAAAATCTTTCTGGGCCCCGGAAAAATCCAGGTTGTACAGCCCGGCATATCCATGATCGAGAGGGGACGGCGCGGGAAGGTTGGCGCCCTCTTCGGCGGGGGAACTGAGGGTCAACATGCAAAGCAGGCAGCACCATACCACCGCCCGCTTGCTGCGAATATATAATCCCGGTTCTATCATTCCGCTCCGTCCGTTATCTTTTATGATCCTGGCTCCCTTCTCGGATGCTGCCCGGAAAGACCGAGGCTACCTGCATTGGATGCCGTCCGCGACAAAATTCATAGCTTTTCCGTGTAAAACATTTGTCAACCGCCCCGGCTAGGTCATCCTGGCGGCTCTCTTGGAGGCTTACTGATTCATGCCTGATTCGACCCGCTACGCCCCGGGCTGGCCCGGCATTCCTCCGCGTTGGACATCCAGCGCCAAGAGCGGCGCCGGAACTGCTCTCAACCAGCACAGCAAGGTGTGGTTCACCCTCAGCCACGGAATTCTGAATGAAGTTTACTTCCCTCGCGTCGATCAGGCCTGTACCCGCGACATGGGATTCATCGTCACCAACGGGAGTGATTTCTTCTCCGAAGAGAAGCGCCATTGTTCCTTCGAACACTGTCCGGTCGAGCCCGGAATCCCGGCCTTTCAACTGATCAATACGTGCAATTCGGGGCGGTACCGGATTCGTAAGGAGGTCTTCAGTGATCCCTACCGCAACGTCGTTCTGCAGAAAGTCCGCTTCGAGGCCCTGCAAGGGCGGCTCTCCGATTACCGCCTGTTCGCTCTGCTGTCCCCTCACCTGGCGAACTGCGGGTACGGCAACACCGGCTGGACCGGCGAATACAAGGGCTTTCCCATGTTCTTCGCCGAGCACGCCGGAGCCAACCTGAGCCTCGCCTCCTCGGCCCCATGGAAAAAGATGTCGGCGGGTTTCGTCGGCACATCCGACGGCTGGCAGGATCTTTCCCAGCATTTCCAGATGGAATGGGAGTACACGCGCGCGGAAAATGGCAACGTCGCGCTAACCGGAGAAATCGATCTGGCCGCCTGCCGGGGCGAGTTTGTTCTTGCCCTCGGCTTTGGATTCATCTGGACCGAGGCGGGCCAGGTGTCGCGATCCAGCCTCTTCGAAGATTATGACGAACTCCGCGCGCATTACATATCGCAATGGAAGACCTGGCAGGCGAAACTGCTTCCGCTGGATCAATCTCTGCGCCAGAACGACCTGTATCGCGCCTCGACCGCCGTTCTCCGCACACACGAGTCCAAAGACTTTCTGGGCGGTATCATCGCCAGCCTTTCGATCCCGTGGGGCTTCAATAAAGGGGATGAAGATCTGGGCGGCTATCACCTGGTCTGGCCGCGCGACCTGGTCGAAACCGCCGGAGCGTTATTGGCCTCCGGCGCGACCAATGATGCCGTCCGCGTGCTCCGCTACCTGGAAGCCACGCAGGAATCCGCCGGCAACTGGGCGCAGAATCTCTGGCTCGATGGCCGCCCGTACTGGTGCGGCATCCAGATGGATGAGACCGCTTTCCCCATCCTGCTAATCGATTTGCTCCGCCGCGAGGCGCCGGGAGCCCTGGGCAAGCTGGAGCGCTGGTGGCCGATGGTGCGGAACGCGGTGAGCTTCCTCATCCGCAACGGCCCCGTGACGCAGCAGGATCGCTGGGAAGAAGACGCCGGTTACTCGCCCTTCACGCTGGCAGCGGAAATTTCCGCGCTCCTGGCCGCCGCCGATATTGCCGATCGCACAGGCCATCCCGAGCAAGCTCAGATCATGCGCGATACCGCCGATGCCTGGAATGACAACATCGAACGTTGGACCTATGCCACGGGCGGCGATCTGGCGCAACAGCTTGGCGTAGACGGATACTACGTCCGCATCGCGCCGCCCGATACGACCGACGGCGCAACCTCGCCTACCCAGGGCTTCGTTCCCATCAAGAACCGCCCGCCCGGGCAGGATGGCGAGCGTGCTTATCACATCATCAGTCCCGACGCCCTTGCGCTGGTGCGCTTTGGACTGCGCGCTCCAGACGATCCCCGCATCATCAATACGCTGCGCGCCATCGATGCCCTGCTCGCCGTGGAACTCCCTCAAGGTCCCTGCTGGTACCGCTATAACGGCGACGGTTACGGCGAGCACAAGGACGGATCGGCCTTCGACGGCACCGGCATCGGCCGTCCCTGGCCCTTGCTGGCGGGCGAGCGCGCCCACTATGCCCTCGCCGCCGGACATCGCGATGAAGCCGAGGCGCTGTTGACCGTGATGGAGAACTCCACGGCCGGACACAGCCGTCTGCTTCCCGAACAGGTGTGGGATGCCGCCGACATTCCGGGACTGGAACTATTCCGCGGCAAGCCCTCGGGATCTGCTTGCCCGCTGGTCTGGGCCCACTCCGAATACATCAAGCTGCGCCGCTCCATTCGCGACGGCAAGGTCTTTGACCAGCCGCCGCAGACAGTGCAGCGTTACCTGGTCGAAAAACGTGGCCGCCAAATCTTCGGTTGGAGATTTAACAACAAAACCCGCAGCATCCCGCGCAATAAGACCCTGCGCATCGTGCTGCTCTCGCCCGCTCGAGTGCATTGGAGCATCGACAACTGGAATACGTCGCACGATACCGACACCCGCGACAGCGGGTTAGGCATCTACATCCTGGATCTGCCGACGGCATCGCTCGCCCCGGGCGGCCAGGCCGTGTTCACCTTCTTCTGGCCCGGCCAGAATCGATGGGAGGGCGCCGACTACCGGGTCACGGTCGAGGCTGCGCCGTGAGTGAAGAGCAGGATTGACATGTGGAGCACATGAAAGTATGTTACAAGCATGTCAAAGATGATCCAGCTGCGGAATGTGCCGGAAGCCCTGCACCGCACCCTCAAAGTTCGCGCCGCCATGTCCGGCATGTCGCTCTCCGACTATCTTCTGATGGAAATCGAAGGCATCGCTGCCCGGCCCACCCTCGGCGAACTGAGGGAACGAATGCATCGGCGCAAGCCGCCGTCCGTCCGCCTTGATACGTCCCGGCTGGTGCGGGAAGAGCGAGACGCGCGATGATTGTCCTCGATGCCTCGGTCGTGCTCGACTGGCTGTTGCAGACACACGCAGGACAACGGGTCGAGCAGCGAATCAGTTCGGGGAATGAGGTCTTGTGCGCTCCACACCTGGTCGATGTGGAGGTGGCGCAAGTTCTGCGCCGTTTAGTACGGGAAGGCACTATTTCCAACCGCCGGGCAGGGGAGGCAATCACTGATCTGCAAGACCTTCCTCTGGAGCGATACCCGCATTTCGTGCTATTGCCGCGTGTGTGGTGGCACCGTAATAACCTGTCTGCCTACGACGCCGCGTACGTGGCACTCGCTGAGATCACAGGATCTACCTTGCTCACGCGTGACGCCCGGCTCGCTGCCGCTCCCGGCCAGTCCGCAAATATCGAGTTGCTTCGATAACAGTCGTCGGAAGGCGAAGGGCGCCGCACCTGGAAGGGGCATACCACATACATACCAGCCGGGGCGCGCTGCTACGAGTCCGCGCTGGTATAACACAACTCCACTACGGTGCAGTCGTCGCTGAGCGGGTTTCCGGCACAGAATTCCGTGACTGCGGAGAAGATTCCTTCCAGGGTCGGAGACTTCGAAGCCGCCGCCTCCAGGCGAAAATCCTCGAAGAAATCTCCCATGGCATTTTCGGCTTCCGTCACGCCGTCGGTGACGAGGATGAAGCGGTCGCCGGAGCGCATGTTGCAGGTGGCGCTTTCGAACTTCGCATCCGCCAGCAGTCCGACCGGGACGTTTCCGTGCGGCGGGCGGATCACCTCGCCCGCGCATACCAGCAGCGGAGGCACGTGCCCGCAGTTCACGTATTCCAGTTCCCCATCGCGCCGCAGACGCGCCAGCAAAACAGTCGCATACTTTTCCCCGATTAACTTGTCGGTGAAGAAGCGGTTGACGGCCACGATGACATCCAGCAAGGGCATGCCCGCCAGCAGGTGCGAATAAATCATTCCCTGCAGGGTCGAAGCCAGGAGGGCGGCAGAAACTCCTTTGCCGCTCACATCCGCCAGCACAACCGCCAGGCCTTCCTTGGTGATTACGGCATCGAAAAAATCGCCGCCGATTTCCTTGCAAGGCAAGTTGCGACCGCGCAAACGGGCAAAGGGCACCTCCGGGATCTTCACCTGCATGAGCCGCTGCTGAATACTGGCGGCAATGCTTAATTCCTGCTGGTAGCGGCGCGACTCCTCTTCCGCCTGCACCAGCCGGGCGTTCTCGATCAGCGACGCTGCTTCTGTCGCGATCAAATGCAGGATGTCCTGGCTCACCCCGGCGATGTCGCGCGAGGCAAACCGCGAATCCACGTACAAAACGCCCATCGCTTGCGCCGGAGGCCCGCCCGGAACCGGGCTTTGCGCGTCCCGGGTCGCCTGTACCGCCAGCCGCCGCAGGGGAATGCAGACTACGGTGCGCAGGTCGTAGGCCACAATGCTTTGCCGCCCGGCCAAATCCAACGAACGGCTGGTATCGGTCAGAAGAAACTCCGAATTCGAACGGATCGATTCCTCGAGAATGGAGTGCGAGATCGTCTTATCGTCCAGCAGCGGCTCTTTATTTGCGTTACGGCCCGCCGCCAGCCGCAGCGCACCGTCTTCGTCCTTCAGGAAAACGTAGGCTCGTTCCGCCTTGGTCAGCTGGAGGGTGACATCCAGCATTGTGACCAGAATTTCATCGAGCACTCCAGCCGTATTCAGCTTGCGCGCAGCTTCCAGGAACAGCCGCAACGTTTCCAGCTCGGTGGCTTCGGTCTTGATCCCGATTCCCGAGATCTGACTGAGAAACTCGCGCGCCGTGTTCGAGGTCGCATGGGCAGGATTGAACAGAAGATAGGCTGAATCGCGCGCCCCAAACTCGAGGCGGTCCCCGCGCTCCAATTTGTGCCGCTGGATACGCTCGCCATTGACGAAGGTTCCGTGCTTACTGCCCAGATCCTGCAGGTAGAACTCCAGGCCTTCCTGCTCGATCTGGGCGTGGTCGCGCGAGACCCTGGGATCGGCGATCACCAGGTCCTTATCGACTTTCCTCCCCACGGTAAACGGCGTGCGGTTCAGGACGATGTTCTTCTGCTCGCTGCCTTGCACGAAGACAAGAGCGGGAAACACGCCGGAACTGGAGCCGTGATGGCTGGGAGGACCAATGGTATTCAGGGCCATGAATGGGTAGCTTGCCTGGATTTACGCCAAGGGCGCCGCACACACTTCCGCGACGCCTCAAGACTACTCTGCCGCCGCCGCGTCTCGCAAGCCGCGCATTCCGGGAAGACGAAACTCTCACTGCAAACAGTAGACCCTGACGGCGTCGTGGGGCGCTCCATGCTACAAATGTCTGCTCACTGCATGCGCACAAGAATCCTGGTTTCGGCCACGATTGGGTTAGCCGCTGGAACGTTCTGCTGGTTTCTGATGAAGCACTTTCATCAGGGAGCCGCCGATCTGGGCTGGGCGATCCACCTGGGACAGCGCCTGCTTGCCCATCAAAACCCGTACGACACGCCTTTCGAGCAGTACCCACTAACCGCCGCTGTATTCGGACTGCCTTTTTTGCGCCTGCAGGGCGAAGTCGCTGCCGGCATCTTCTGGGGACTGAGTTCGGGACTGCTCGCCTTCGGTCTTACCCGCAACGGGTACACCCGCCTGCTTATTTTTCTCGCTTATCCCTACTGGGCTGGAATTCTTGCCGTGCAGTGGTCGCCTTTGATTGCGGCGAGCGCGTTTTTCCCATTGCTGCTTCCTGCGACCATGGCCAAGCCGCAAGTCGGGCTTCCGGTCTTTCTGACCCGCTTCAGCCGCCGCGGCCTGTGGGCCTGCCTCGCCGTGGCCGTTGCCAGCCTGATCGTGATGCCAAGCTGGCCTCTCGAGTGGTGGAAGCAGGCGGGAAATTATCAGCACTTCTTCCCTCTCATGGTCCTGCCGGGCCCGATTCTGCTGGCGGCCATGTTGCGCTATCGCGACCGGGACGCCCAACTGCTGCTCTTATCTGCACTAATGCCGCAACGCTGGTTTTTCGATAGCTTCACTCTCTGGCTAATCCCGAAATCCCGCCGCGAAATTGTCTGGACCGCCTTCTTCAGTTGGGGCGCTGGAATCTGGCGCTGGTCTCACATCCCGCACACCTTCACGCAAGTGGGCCGCTGGACGGTCATCTTTCTCTACTTGCCGATGTTAGCGGTGGTGCTGCTGAGGGGTATCGCCCGCCGAAAGCAGGGTGCTCCTGGCGGCGAAAGTCAAAGCGAGCAGCGACACGGGAATCATCAAAGTGGTTCCCATGGGTAGCGCCCAGGCGCGCTGTACCGTTGCGGCCGGCACGAACAACCATGCGACCGCGAGCGCGACGGCAGCCAGCCACGGCCATGCAATCGAGATTGCCGTCAGCGCAACCAACATTCGCGACAGGCGGTTGGCCTTCCAGAGCCGCCGCACTTCCTTACTCGCGAGCAGGACGCCCGGCACTAACAGAACCTGGTTGTATGGAGCAAAGATCGGGATGAGCACCAGGTTTGTCGCCAGGACAGCCGCCAGGGACCACTGGAATGACGCACTTGTTTCTGCATCATGCCGCGAGCGCCAAAGAAAGACCATCAGGATGACGACCAGAACCGCCGAAGCCAATCTTCCTCCGAGCGGAGACAATGCCACGTCCAGCATGAATCGTCCGCCCCCAGTGTACTGATAGTAGGCGGAGGTTGCCTGCTGGAACTTGTGAATCCAGCCTGGCAGCAAACATTCGCTGCCTAGCAACAGCACCAAAATCGATGCTGCGCCGCTCCAGAACAAGCGTTGGCGCTCGCGCCAGTTTCCGCTGATCCAGACCAGCAGCCATAATGCCGTCAAGAAAACCAGTTGCGGCTTGATGCTTGCAATAGCCAGCAGAGCCCCCGCCAAAGTGAACTGGCGTTTCACGATCGCTGCCATGGACGCCGCCAGCAGCGCCGCCACCAACAATGTCAGTTGCTGTAACTTAAGACCCTGAATCGCGGGAAAGCATCCCAGAACCAGGATGATGCAGGCCACTTTCGAAGCCGCCGATACACGCCAGCGCAGTGCCCGCAGCCACAACAACACCGAACCCGCGGTGACCGCCACCAGCAGCGCCAAAAAAGCCCGCTGCACCACAGCAAAAGGCAGCCCCACTGTGGGCGCCAGCACAAATACGACGTAAAGCGGATAAGCGAATGCCTGCTGATCTTTCGGGTCATTCGGACGGCTGGCATCGAGCGGCCGCCCGTAATAGCCTGCCTGAATTTCGCGGGTAATGTCTTCCCCGTAAGGATCTCGCCCACGCAGCAGCAGTTCCCGCGCTCCCAACCAGCGGGGATAAAGGTCGGAGAGATTCCCCCGCGGAATGTCGTTCTCGCTCGCCTGCTTCTGCTGGTGGGCTATGGTGATGTCCTGGATCCATATCCACATGGCAGCAGCCACGACAACCGCTCCGATGACGAACTGTATTCTCTTCACCATGTCAGCCAATCGGCGGCACGACTTCAGGTTGCGGTCCGCCCGGCCACCTGCGCAGCAATTCCTTTCGGACGGCAAACAGCCACCACAGCAGAAGCACAGCGATGAGGTTAAATTTCTGCCCTCGCATTCCCAGCAAGAGCCAGAGGGGGCTCACCAACAGGGGCAACAGCGGCAGAGCCAGACTCCGGAACCCTTTTTGTTCATGAATCAAATCCTGAGCGACCGCGAACATGGGGAGAACCAGCAGAGCGAGGTCATAGGTGCTCGTGTTGTAGCCAACCAGCACGGAAACCAGGATGGCGCAGGCGAAACCAAGATCGAAGAACCTGGGATCATTCACCACGTGCTTCAAGCGCGCCACAAGCACAAGTAAGCCGGCCGAGGCGACGAATGCCGCCAACCGCAGTAGCCATTGAATCCTCTCGAGCCCAGGCCATCCGCTGACGAGGCCGAACAAACTGGGTAACAAGGACGCGGGCGGCCTCCCTACTCCGGGCACAGATATCCAAAGCCAGAGATAAGTCGGATAAGCGAACGTGGCCTTCCAACCTAAGATCGCCGCGGAGATGAGAAACAGGCCTCCCGCCGCCGCAGCGAACCCTGCAACTACCTTGCCGCGGCCCCACAACAGCAGGATGAAAACCAATGGAATCACGAGATGAAAGCGGAACAGTCCCGCCCCCAGGAAGCATCCGGCTGCGAAATCGGCGCGCAGATGCATCGCCCGGAACGCAAGCGTGACCGCCAGGAGCAGCAGGATTGCGTCTTGCCCCTGGAAAAAATTAACGAAAACCGGAAAAAATGCCAGCAGCGCCAAAACCAGTTCCCAGGTACGAATATCCGCGCCGGCCAGTTGCGCGGTTCGCGATATCAGACACACGGCTATCACTAAGCCCAGATTCAATAGATCCCACAGGACAAAAGCGGTGCGGTAGGAAAAGAATGCGAGCGGCAGGAACAAGACAGTCTCAAAGGGGGGATGAATGTACCGCAGTGGGCCCTTACGGATTTCGTTATTAACCGTAAACTCTTTCTGCACTTTGAACTCGGTGGCCGGATCATAGATTTGCGCCGCCTGTCCGGAACGCAGCATCCTGCCCGCCGTGTAATAGGCGGTAAAGTCGGGATCACCTCGAGCAATGCGGCCGCGCACGTTCCACAAAAAGAAAACGTGGGTGGCCAAAATGGCCAGGCAGAAAAGGCGGGCGATCGATTTATAAGGTTGGGAGGAAATCGCTGTATCTCTGAAATCTTCTCTCTGGCAGCGACCGCGATTGTACCGTGTGGAAGTGTTTATCACCAGAACGGCTCACCATGCGGCAAGCCGTAGCCATCCACCCGCTTTGCCGGGTTCCATCAGGTGAATCGGGCGGATTCCAACCGATCGAACGGTCTCACAGTCCAGAAAAGAGTCTGAAAGCACCGTAAAACGCCTATGATTCCCCCATTTACCAGCAGGTCTCCCGGCCATGCAAGAATTTGTCAAATTCGCTTCAGATGCAGGTATGATTGATCCTAGTCGAGTGGTCGCGGGTCGCAAATCAGTCCCAAACTGAGCTCCCGAACACCATTCTCCACAAATTCATACCGTGGAAGGAGAAAAGCATGATGAACCAGCTTGTGGGCAGACTGTGGGGCGAGCAGGAAGGTCAGGACATAGCGGAGTATGCCGTGATGCTGGCCGTGATCCTTGTCATCGTCGTGGGCACTATTCGTCTGATCGGTTCCAACGCCAATAATGTGTTTTCCAGCGTCGCCAGCTCCATCCAGTAAGAAGAAAAGTGGCGAAGAGGCTTCTAAGCGCTCGCGGCACGGATGTGTCCCAGACACGTGCTGAGGAAATTTCATGAATCGTACACGCTTGTTGATGATTGGCGCCGTGGCGCTGGCCGTCGGATTTTTCGCTGCCGTCTCGGTTTACCGGAGTTTGCAGGGCAAAGGCGGAAGCTCCGAGCCTGGAATCGAGGTGATGGTGGCGGCCAACGACCTGCAAGTGGGTGCGCGGGTGGAGGAAAGGGATATTAGGGTCATCCGCATCCCGGCCTCCGATCTGCCTCCGGGCGCGCCCAGAAAGCGTTCAGATGTGATTGGACACGGCGTGATCATGCCGATTGCCAAAGGGGAGTTCATCCTTCCGAACCGGCTCGCCGCCGAGAACGCGGGTGCCGGATTGCCCTCGCTAATTCCCCCCGGAATGCGCGCCGTCTCAGTTCGGGTCAATGACGTCGCCTCAGTATCCGGCTTCGTGACGCCAGGAACCCGGGTCGATGTCCTGGTGACTGCGACCGCCACCGGATCCGGCGACCAACAGACCACGACCGTTCTGCAGAACGTTCAGGTATTGGCATCCGGGCATACCCTGGAACGCAGTTCGACGGGCGAAGCACAAAACACCGCCGTCATCACTCTTCTGGTCACACCCGAAGATGCGCAGCGTCTGACGCTGGCCACGAACGAGGGGAGGATCCAACTGGCCCTTCGCAATCCGGTCGATACCAAGCAGGATGAAGTGCTGGCTGCCAATGCCCGAGGGCTGTTCAAGGGAAGTGCGGCGGCTCCGGTTCCGGTCGCGCATGCTCCGGTCCGGCGGGCGCCCGCCGTCAAGGCTCCTCCGCCCCCTCCGGCCTCGACGGGCGTGAGCGTGGAAGTTTATCAGGGCGATAAGAAGGCGGAAATTGTCAAATTCCCGGACGAGGGCTCGGATACAAAGTGATGGGAAAGGACTCGATTCTGCCAGCTCGCTTGTTGCACTCCGGCAAGACCCCACGGTGCAAGTCAGATCTCAATGCTTGGGTTCGCCTCACGATCTTAGCGGCTCTTCTGCTAGGAGCCGTGAATGCGGCTCGTGCGGACCTGCAGCAACCAAGTGATACTCCCGCCATGCCGCCCGGCAACCCGGCAGCCGAGACGCAGACGACGCTGCCCCAGTCTCAGCCGGCTCCGGGAGCGGCGCCATTGCGGGTCATGGTTGGCAAATCGTTACTCATCAATACCACCGAGCGTTTGAAGCGAATCTCGGTGACGGATCCGGCCATCGCGTTCGCGCAGGTCATTACGCCCACGCAGATCCTGGTGCACGGCAAGACTCCCGGTGAAGTTTCGCTGCTGATCTGGGATGAACTTGAGCGCTCACGCAGCTTCGATCTGCGAGTTGACGTCGACGTCAGCGCCTGCGCGGAGGAGGAACGCCGCGTATTCCCCGACGAGCGGATCTCCGTCACGCCATCGCGCGCGGCCATCGTTCTTTCCGGACACGTTTCCACCGAAGACGTGTCCAAGCGTGCCGGCGAACTGGCGAGCGCCTATTCCCCAAAAGTTGTCAATGTGCTGACCTTCGGGCCGGTCGGCGCTCAGGAAGTCCTTCTGCAGGTGAAGTTCGCCGAGGTGGACCGCTCCGCCCTCACTCAATTGGGAGTGAACTTCATTTCCAATGGAGCTTCGAACACCCTGGGTACGATCACCACCGGTCAATTCGGCGGCTTTGGACCGCAAACCGTGACCCAGAGCAGTTCGGGGACGACCAGCGGCAGCCAGAGCATCAGCAATGTTCTGAATCTTTTTGTCTTTCGCCCGGATATCAATTTCGGCGCGGTGATCGAAGCCCTCCAGACCAGGAACCTGCTGCAGATTCTCGCCGAGCCCAACCTTATCGCGGTGAACGGCAAAGAAGCCAGCTTCCTGGCCGGCGGACAGTTCCCTTTTCCCATTGTCCAGCCGGGGGCGGGTTTCACCGCGGTGACAATTTCTTTCAAAGAGTTCGGCGTGCGCCTGCAGTTCACCCCGTTAATTACGCCGAATGGAAATATTCACTTGAAAGTGGCGCCGGAAGTGAGCACTCTGGATTTTGCGAACGCCCTGACCATCTCCGGCTTCACCGTACCGGCCTTGAGTACGCGCAGGGCCGAAACCGAGTTTGAAGTTCAGGATGGCCAGAGTTTCGTTATCGCGGGCCTGATGGACAATCGCGTCACCGACATTTACAACAAGATTCCGGGACTGGGAGACATCCCGATCCTGGGCAATTTCTTCCGCAGCAAAAGCCTGCAGAAGAGCAACTCCGAACTCATGGTCCTTTGCACCGTCCGCCGCGTGAGCCCCAATTCTGAGCCGCCGGCCGGTCCCAAGGATCCGAAGCCTTTTCTGCAGCAGGATAAGTTCGACAAAGGCAACAAGTAGCACCCGCCCCCGCGACGCATTCGCGGGGGGGTGAAGGGAAACAACAACGGACTCTGCGTTGGGGCCCACGGGTTAGCATGGCAGAACTCTCAGTCGTAATCGTGGCAACGGACAACGAACAGCGGGCGCTGTTGCAGGTCCTGGTGGACGGCACCACGGTGGGTCGCACGGTGCAAAGCTGCGCCGCTTTTCCGGTCGCCGCCGCCGATCCCGTCATGCGCCGCGTGCGCGCCGCCAATCCTGACGTAATCCTGGTTGACATTCCTGCCGACAACCCGGGCCAGGCCTTGCGAACCATCGAACTGCTGCACGAGGAGATGCCCGATGGCGGAATTTTTGCGGTGGGCAATCTCAATCAACCGCAAGTAATCGTAAACGCCATGCGCGCGGGAGCTCGCGAATTCATCGAGCGTCCTACCACCACTACCGATCTGCTGGAGGCCTTCGTCCGCCTGTCGGCAGCGCAACGCCGGGGACGACAGGAGGGCCTGCGCGGAAAAGTCTTCTCTGTGATCAATGCCAAGGGAGGCAATGGCGCAACCACCGTCGCCGTGAACCTTGCCTTGGCGCTGCAGCATGCTCACGGGCAAACCGCGCTGGTGGACCTGGCCCCGCTCGGACACGCCGCTTTGCACATGAATTTGAAGCCCGCGTTCAACGTCTCCGACGCCACCCGCAACCTCCACCGCATGGACGCGTCCCTGCTGGAAAGTTATATGACGCGTCACGACGGCGGGTTGCAGTTGCTCGCCGGTTCGAATGTGCCGGCGTCCCTCGATCCCTCGACCGCGGACTTCGTGCGTCTGTTCGACATGCTGGTCTCGCACTACCGTTACATTGTGGTCGATGCCTCTTCCCGCTTCGACGCCGCCAGCCGCCTCATTGCTAGCCTGTCCGAAACGGTTTTGCTGGTGGCCTGCAGCGACGTGGCGTCTTTGTGGAGCGCGGCGCGGGTAAACCAGTATCTGGGCGAAGGCGGCGGCCGCGAACGCGTTCGCCTGGTGCTGAACAGGTTCCGCAAGGTGCCCGGCTTCAGCGAGTCAGAAGCCGAGTCGGCAGTGGGCGCCAAGTTCCTCTGGCGCGTCCCTAACCAGTATTTCGCCGTATCCACCTCGATCGACCGCGGCACTCCGGTGATGGATCAGCGGAATTCCGAGATGGCACGCTGCTTTGCCGGGCTGGCGCAGGAGTTGACGCGCAATGATGTCGAGGTGAAGCGCACCGCCTGGTCGTTGTTCAAATCAGTTTGAGAATTTAGGGCCTTATGGCAAATCTACAGTCCTTCGAGCGCACGGACTACCAGCAAGTAAAATCCGATCTGCATCGCAAGATTCTCGACCGCCTCGATCTGGAAAAATTAGGCAAGGCCTCGGGAGACTCCGCTCGCGACGAGGTGCTGGTTCTCATCCGGAGCGCGGTGAATGCGGAAGTCGTACCCCTCAGCTTTGCCGAGCGGGAGCGGCTGTCGCGAGAAATTCTCGACGAGATTTTTGGGCTGGGCCCGCTCGAGCAGTTGCTGAAAGACACCAATATCTCCGATATCCTGGTCAACCGTTTCGATAAGGTTTATGTCGAGAAAGCGGGCAAGCTCGAACTTACCAATCTGTCGTTCAAAGACAACGGCCACCTCATGCAGATCATCGAGCGCATCGTTTCCCGGGTGGGACGCCGGGTGGATGAGTCGTCGCCCATGGTGGACGCGCGGCTGGCGGACGGGTCCCGCGTGAACGCTATCATTCCGCCCCTGGCGCTCGACGGCCCGTGCCTCTCCATCCGGCGATTCGGCCGCGATCCGGTCACCGCGCGCCAGATGATTGAGAATCAGACCCTCACGGAGTCCATGCTGGAACTGCTCTCCGCCATGGTCAAAGGCCGCCTGAACATCCTCGTCTCCGGCGGAACTGGCGCCGGCAAGACCACTCTCCTCAATGTACTCTCGGGCTACATTCCGAACTTCGAACGCATCGTCAGCATCGAGGACGCGGCGGAACTGCAGCTCAAACAGGAAAACATCGTGCGCCTTGAAACCCGCCCCCCGAACATTGAAGGCAAAGGCGCGGTCCGGCAGCGGCAACTGGTGATCAACAGCTTGCGTATGCGTCCCGACCGCATCGTGGTGGGCGAGGTGCGCGGAGAAGAGGCGTTCGACATGTTGCAGGCCATGAACACAGGCCACGAGGGGTCTCTGACCACCGTCCATGCCAACTCGCCGCGGGACGCCATGGCGCGTATTGAGAATATGGTGTCGATGGCCAACCTGAATATTCCCGAGCGCGCCGTGCGCCATCAGATCGCCTCCGCGGTTCATGCCGTCATCCAGATTGCGCGCCTGTCCGACGGAACGCGCAAAGTGATCACCATTTCCGAGGTGACGGGCATGGCCGATGACTCCATCGCGATGCAGGATATTTTCGTTTTCGAGCGTACCGGGATCGACGAAAGCGGAAAGGTGCGTGGCGTCTTCCGGGCCACAGGCACTCGCCCCCAGTTTGCCGATCGTCTGGCAACCTCGGGCGCGCGCCTGCGCCCCGCCCTGTTCGAATCGAAGTCGGAGGTCTGACGCCCGGTCTGAGGTCTCTTCTATGTCTGCCGCCTTGCTTGCCATCATCGTTTTCGTGGTTGTCGCCGCCGCCGCTTTTCTCATCGGATCGGTCTTCAACCAGCGCAGCGCACAGGCGCGGCTCCTTAAAGAACGCCTCATCAACGAGCAGAAGGCCCCGGAGCGCTCCGCCGACGACGAACTCGCCCTCTTGCGCGACGAGCAACTGAGTGAGATTCCGGCTCTCGATATAATTCTGCGGCGATCGGCGCGGGTTTCTGAACTGCAAACCATGCTGGCCCAGGGCGGCATGAACCTGCGGGCGGGCAACTTCCTGGGCATTTCCGCGCTCTCGGGCGTGGTGGTTGGCTTCGCCGCATATGCGCTGACCGCGCGCCCCGAGGTTGGCTGGGTTGCGGTTCTTATCGGCACCGTTTTTCCCTATGGCTATGCCTCGGTACGGCGCAATCGCCGCTTCGAAAAGTTCGAAGAACTCTTTCCTGAAGCGATTGATACCCTGGCGCGCGCGGTTCGCGCCGGTCATGCCTTCACTACCGCACTCGAGCTCATCACCAATGAGATCTCCGAGCCTGTCGCAGGCGAGTTCCGGCAATTGTTTGAAGAACAGAAGTTCGGCATGCCCGTGCGGGATGCGCTTATGAACCTGACGGAGCGCGTGCCCCTGGTCGACGTCAAGTTCTTTGTCACCGCGGTGATGCTGCAGCGCGAAACCGGCGGCAACCTGGCTGAAATTCTCGACAATCTCTCCTATGTCATTCGGGAAAGGTTCAAGATCCAACGCCAGGTGCGCGTGTACACCGCCCAGGGACGCCTCACCATGGCGCTTCTGATGGGGATGCCACCCATCATCGTCACTGTCATGCTTATGCTGAATCCAGGCTTCATTCACCCGCTTTTTGCCGATCCCATTGGCCACGTGCTGGTTGTGGCTGGCATCACCCTGCAAACAGTCGGCTATTTTGTGATCCGGAGAATTATCCGGATCCAGGTCTAGATTATGTCGCCGCTGATCGTAGTGATCGTTATTTTCGTTGCGGTAGCGGGCGCGGTGTTCGCCTTTGGCGCCGCTGTCGTCAGCCCGGGCTCGGTGCTAGGCGCTCGCCTCCGCGCGCTGGGAGGACAGCAGACTCGTCAGATCGAAACCAAGCCTGCTCTTCGCGAGCGCATCGAGCAGGTCATCGATCCCCTCAGCAAGGCCATTCCCCTCTCAACGGCCGATGTGTCCCGAACCCGCAAGTGGCTGATTCAGGCGGGATACCGCGACGCCATCCACGTAAACTATTATTTCGGCGCCCGTGTTCTGGGAGCGGCCGTGGGATTTCTCGTGGTGCTCGTCCTTCTCGGGCTCGATAACATCCCGATGCTCGCGGGAGTTGCCGGGCTCGGCTTTTTTCTGCCGCGGTTCATGCTCAAACGGATGATCAAGGAGCGGCAAAAGCGGATTCGGCTGGGCTTGCCGGACGCGCTCGACCTTACCGTCATCTGCGTGGAAGCCGGCCTGGCACTGGATCAGGCGCTGATGCGCGTCGGCCAGGACCTGCATCACGCGCATGCCGAACTCAGCGATGAATTTCATCTGGTCAACCTGGAAATGCGTGCCGGCAAACCCCGCGCCGAGGCCCTGCGCAACCTGGTGGAGCGCACCGGGGTTGACGATATCCGCGCCCTCGTTGGTACACTGATCCAGACCGACCGCTTCGGCACCAGCGTGGCCCAGGCCCTCCGGGTGCATTCCGACTCTCTGCGCACGGAACGCAGGCAGCGCGCCGAGGAACAGGCAGCCAAGACGACAATCAAGATGGTTCCCCCACTGGTGATCTTTGTTCTGCCCTCGATCATCTTTGTGACCATCGGGCCCGCTGTGATCGAGCTCATCCGGCAACTGGGACCGGTTTCGGGGAATCGCTAGCACTCGAAGCCGGAATCTTCCTCCGGCGGTGCGGCGCAGCAGTCTGGGGATTTGGGGCGCAATGGCAGTTTCTTCCGCAGCAGGACAAGCTTACAACCGTACCCGCGAGGCCTATCTCGCGACGCAGTTGGCGCTGGCTGACACTCACTGGACCCGCCTCCGTGGATTGCTCGGCCGCTCTTCCGATGACTTCGGTAACGGTTCCGGACTCTGGATTGTCCCCTGCCATGGCGTTCATACTTTAGGCATGGGATTTCCCATCGACGTGCTGTATCTCGACCGGAACATGAAGGTCATTGATATCCAGCCGGAGCTGCAGCCCTGGCGTTTTGCCCCGGTGCGCCGCAAAGCCGCCTCGGTACTGGAACTGCCGAGTCGCACGGCTGCTGAAACAAAAACCCAAATTGGGGATACAATTGAAATCAAACTCCCCACCCGAAGCACACATCCAGCGTGAGTGAGACTCTCCAACTCGAGAAGGTCATTGTCATTCGCGAGCCGCATCACGACACACCTCGTCTGCTGGTGGAGTGGTCCTCGCGCTGGCAGGATTTCGTAAGCTCCATCGGACCTGCTTTGTCCCGCTCCGAAAGCCGCCTCGCGGGCGAGGCCCCCTTCGGATTGATCCCGCTGCGAATCATGATCCCATCCTATGTGCTGGAGGCATTCGTGATCGTCGCCGCCATCGCCATCCAGGTGAAGATTGAACAATTGCGCCCGCAAGTGCTGCCCCGCATCACCAGCCATGACGTGATCTACTACAGCGGCGACGAACTCCCGCGAACCGAAGACCTGGGCGGTGCAGAGACTGGAAGGAGCGGCCGCGCCGGCGGGGATGAAGCCCGCCATCGTACCCAGACCATCAAAGTTTCGCGCGGCGGATCCCTGATGCCGAAAGTGGTGGACGCACCCAACCTCAAGTTGCCGTCCTCGCGCGATGCCGTGGCGAACCTGCTGGCAGTGCGACCGGATCCCGGACCACCGCCCGCCGAGGGGCTGCGATCGGCGCGCTCCGCTCCCAATCTGACGGCCTCCGTCGTAGCTCCCGCGCCCAACGTCATCCGGGACTACACCCGTAACGGCGTGCAACTGGATTCGGTGATCTCACCCGCGCCCACCATAACGCGCGACAGGACACTCACGGCTCCGACCTTGAATCCGGCGCTGATCGCGCCCGCGCCCGAGATCACAGGGAGTCACACGCTGGTCGCGCCTGCGCTGGCTCCGGCAGTGATTCCTCCGGCCCCAAAGGTTTCGCGGGACCGCAATCCGAACGCCCCGGCTTTCAGCCCGCAGGTGGTGGCGCCCGCTCCTAGTGTTTCGCGCGAGCAGGTTCGCTCTGCGCCAGGACTGACCGCGAGCGTGATTCCGCCCGCTCCCGGATCCGTCGCCCGGCAGTTGACCAGCGCTCCGGTGCAAAGCATGAATGCGGCAGTGATTCCGCCACCAGTATCCGCGCCGGAGAGAGCCGATGCGCGTGCTTCCAGAGTGACGCTGCCGGCTCCCTCCGTAGTTGCCCCTCCACCTTCCGCCGACATATCCCGCGATATGCGCCGCCTGGCCGGAGGAAACGAGGGTGATCCCGGCAGAACCGTCGTTCCACCGCCGCCGTCACAATCCGGCAGCGGATCGTTCATGAGCGGCATCATCGGTAAGATCTTTGGCCCCAGCGAAGTCGTTCCGCCACCGCCCTCGGCTACTTCCCAGGGAGCGTCCGGCGGAAGAGCGCCGTCCCTGGCCGCAAACGTCGTCGCTCCGCCGCCCTCGGTGACCGCCAATACCGCAGCAGGTATGCCCCGGGGCTTGCACGAAGGCTCAGGCGCATCATTAGGCTCCAACGTGGTTGCTCCGCCCCCTTCAGTCGGAGTGCGGGCGGGAAGCGGATCTGCCTCTCGCTGGTCTGCGCCGCAGATGGGATCTCCTAACGTGGTTCCTCCTCCCCCGTCGTTGTCAGGCGCCGGAGGCGGAACAGGCGCCACTCCGGGAGGTGTGGGAGCCCATGGCGGATCGCTGCTGGCCAACAACGTCGTGCCGCCTCCACCTTCCGTCGGCGGAGGCTCCAGCGCTAACGGCTCCGGCTCTGGACGGCAGGGGATCGGCCTGGGGGCTCCCCTGGAGGCTGGTGCTGCGCTGGCAGCCGCGCACAGCGGTGGGGCAGGCTCAAACGCCGGCGCCGTGATCTCGACTCAGCCCGGCACCAAAGTAGGAGTTCCCACAACCGGCGGCGCAGGATCTCTTGCCATGTCGCCCGCTGGCGCGGATAAGTCCGGGCTCGGCGGTTCCGGAGGAGGCACCGGAATCTCGCGCGGTGATGGTTCCGGCAGCGCCCTGGCCGGTAACAGCACCGGCGCGGCTACCCTGGGAGCGGGCCGGGGCGCGGATCCGAATGCGCGCGGCGGAACTTCGACCCACAGCGGTCCGGGGGGCGCGGGCAGCGCTCCTGCGGGCACTCCACCGGTGAGAGGCGTGGAAATCAGCGGCGGCAGCAGCATCGTGACGCTGCCCGGATTCGGCTCCGATCCCGCCGCCAACGATCCCGCCGCCAGTCGCAGGACGGCCACGAAGAAATCACAGGCTCTCAATGTGACTGTCGTGGCTACAGCGACGTCTGGAGGAGCATTCGAGCCTTACAAGAGCCTCCTCCGCAACGAGAAGTCCACTGCGTATTTCGATACTTCACTGGGAACGGCGGTGATGGAATTCTCCGACAATGCTCCTGCCGGACACACGTTCCGGGGCGCGCTCAGCGCTCCATTCCCGATTACTGATCTTCCACAACGCATACCTCACGGTCGTATGGTCGTGACCTGCGTAGTCGATGCAACCGGCAATATCACGAATGTACGCGTTCTCGAAGCGGGCCCCGCTCTCATGACTGCCAAGCTCGTGGCTGCGTTGCGCAGCTGGAAATTCCAGCCCGCCATGAGAAACGAACAGCCCGTAGAAGTCACCGCCATCCTCGGGTTCGGCATCAACACCGACGACCGTTTCTGAGCTGTTTCACATAGGGCAGCCCCTTGGGCTGTCCAGCGGGGCGAACGCTCCCCTCCCTTGACAACTCCATTGAGAATCACGACCATGGCTCGCCGCCTTCATTGCGGTGGTTCTCTCACATTGGAATAGAAGGAGCCAAGATGAAACGAAGAAGCGTGATTCTGTTACTGGTCGCCTGCATTGCCGGCTTGACGCTCTGCTTCGCGGCCGACAATGCGATGTTGGG
>DASREX010000151.1:0-23575 GCA_035651855.1 Candidatus Sulfotelmatobacter sp. | reverse complement strand
CCGCGAACTGATTGCCGATTCGATCGAACTGGTCTGCCGCGGGCAGATGTTTGACGCCGTGGTCTGCGTAGTGGGATGCGATAAGACAATTCCCGCCGCGGCCATGGCTCTGGCGCGGATGAATCTCCCGGGGATGGTTCTGTATGGAGGAACGATTGCGCCCGGAAGTTACCGCGGGAAAGATGTGACCATTCAGGACGTGTACGAAGCGATCGGCGCCAACGTGGCCGGAAAGATGAGCGACAGGGAACTCAAAGAGTTGGAAGACGCCGCGTGCCCGGGAGCGGGCGCATGCGGCGGCCAGTACACGGCCAATACCATGTCCACGGTGATGGAGATGATTGGGCTGTCGCCCATGGGCTTCAACAGCGTGCCGGCCATGGACCCTCAGAAGGATCAGATCTCGTTCGACTGCGGCAAGGTTGTAATGAACGTCCTGCAAAAGGGGCTGAAGCCGCGCGATATTCTCACCCGGGAAGCGTTTGAGAATGCGATCGCGTCGGTGGCCGCGACCGGTGGCTCGACCAATGCGGTGTTGCATCTGCTGGCCATCTCGCGCGAAGCCGGAGTGGGGCTGGAGATCGACGATTTCCAGACGGTCAGCGAGCGCACTCCACTGCTGGCCGATCTCAAGCCCTCGGGCAGGTTCGTAGCCACGGACATGCACCGCGCCGGAGGCATCCGCCTGCTGGCGCGAAGGCTTATCCGCGGAAAGTATCTTCACGAGAAGGCCATGACGGTCACAGGCCTGAGCATTTCCGCGGAGGCTGAAAGCGCGGTGGAGACTCCGGGACAGGAAGTCATTGTTCCCCTGGAGAAGCCGCTGAAGGCAACCGGGGGCTTGGTGATTCTCAAGGGCAACCTGGCGCCGGAAGGCTGCGTGGCGAAGATCAGCGGGCATGAGCGGCTGGAGCATCGCGGCCCGGCGCGCGTTTTCGAGTCGGAGGAAGACGCGATGGCGGCCGTCACGGCGAAGAAAATCAAGGCCGGCGATGTCGTGGTCATTCGCAATGAAGGTCCCAGGGGCGGCCCTGGCATGCGGGAGATGCTGGGCGTAACCGCAGCGATCGTGGGCGAAGGCTTAGGCGGATCGGTGGCACTGCTCACTGATGGACGTTTCAGCGGCGCGACGCGCGGATTGATGGCCGGACACGTTTCGCCGGAAGCCGCGCTGGGGGGCCCGATCACCGGAGTGCGGGACGGCGACGTAATTCGCTTTGACGTGAAGAAGCAATTGCTGGAAGTTGAACTGAGCGCCGAAGTGCTGCGCCAGCGGGTGTCGGAGTGGAAAGCGCCACAGCCCCGCTACGCAACAGGAGTGTTCGCGAAGTATGCAGCGCTGGTGTGGTCGGCATCGCAGGGAGCGATCACCAAGCCGCGTTGAAGGCTCGAGGGGCCGCACTCGACTCCTCTGCGGGGATTCTGTCCCGAATCGCGGGGAATAACCGGCCTGGGTCAGGGCTATGCGGCTTTCATCTGAGTGAGGACCTGCCGCTTTTTCAATTCGATCTCCGCGGCTTTTTTGTCTTCGGTCTCGATGACCTGGTTGACTTCTCCGCCCACCAAAATCGCGAAGCCTGTGATGTAGAGCCACAGCATGAGGATTACGGCCGCTCCCAGCGATCCGTAGGTGGCAGTGTAATTGTTGAAGAAGTGCAGGTAGACGCGGAACCCTGCGGAAGCGGCCAGCCAGAGGCCGACGCCGACGACAGATCCGGGAGTGACCCAGAACCACCGACGCTCTCCAACGTTAGGCGCGAAGTAGTACACCAGGGAGAACGACAGGAACATGGCTAAGAAGGAGACGGGCCACTGCAGCACTTTCCATGCGGTCGCAAAAACGCCGCCCAGGCCCACATGAGAGGCGATCGTCTCGCCAATCTTTCCGCCGTAGAGAACGAGCACGAGAGCCACAATAATCAGGCCGGCAAGCGCCAGCGTCAGGCCGATGACAGTAAGCTTCTGCTTCCACCAGGGACGGGTTTCCGGAGTGCGGTAGATTACATTCAGCGAGGTGACGACGGCGCTCATCCCTCCTGAGGCTGCCCACAGCGCGCCCAAAATGCCGGCCGCCAGCTTGACGCCGGTACTGCTCTTGAATGTCTGGTCAATCACGGCGTGAATCAGGCTGGAGGCGGAGCCTGGGGCGAGGCGGCCGATCCCGGAGATAATGTTGTCGCGCAACGCCGACCCGGGCCCGGCGAACACGCCTACCAGCGAGACGAGAAAAAGAAGCATGGGGAAGAGCGCGCCCAGAAAGTAGTAGGAGAGGGCGGCGGAGCGGGTCGAGAGTTCGTCTTCTCCAATTTTCTTGAAGGATTGCTGGACCAGCTTGAGCGGAGTGAGGCCGCCGAATTTCCATAATGACGGCAGGGGGCTGGAGACGCCCTTTTTTTCCGCAAGCGATGGCATAGGTCAGGCCGCTCTGGAGCGTTCTTTCCTCCCGCTGGAGCGTTCGGGATATCGGGTTAACTCGCTCCCGATGGTGATCAGGGCTCCCTGCGCCAGGAAGAATTTTTTTTGCGGTTCGTCTTTGAAGGCAAAGAATTCCGGCATGGTCGCGACCATGGCGGCCAAGCCCAAGTCGATCTCGCGGCGGGCGCGCGGAGTGATGACCCGGCGGACGCCACCGGGATTGTCGGTCAGCAGGGTGACCGCCAGTTTTGCGCCCCCGCACAGCAGTGCAGCCAGGGCTGCGCGCTTGTTGTGGCGCCAGAACCAGGTGGCTGTCCCCAGAAACGAGCCCACGAGAACGTAATCGAGGATGGCTTGTCCGCGGGGAGAGATCACCCGAGGTAACGGCTTGGCGACGACTTTGGCGAGACTGTTAAGGGTTGGCATGACTCTCCTGAAGATTTCTGCGGCCTAACGCCGCGTGAACATCCCTCCGATTCCGTAGCCGGCCAGCACACCGATTGCCCCGACCGCGATCGCAACCGGCAGGAAATGCTGGTGCAGATTCCTGGAGGGATCGAATTGCCGGCGCGTGGCCGTGATCTTCCCCTTCAATTCGGCTGTGGTCTGGTGCAAGCGCTGCCGTTGGTGGATCGCCCGCAACTCGAGGTTCTCGACTGGTTCCGGGCTCATATCTGCTTGACCTCAGACTGGATCCAAACTTTATCGTCTTTGAGGACCTCGACCGTGCGCTTGGGGAGCAGGCCCTTGACCTCGAATTCCCGCTTGGCGAAATAGGCAGCGACGCCGCCCAACAGAGTCCACAACACGGCCACAGCCGCGAAAGCGATGCACCAGCGGTAAGCGTTGTCGGGCAAAAATGCGAATACCAGAGCCACCACGGCTAAGGTGAACAACAGGTAGGCCGTAAGCAGAAGCACGATACCGACAATCGCCAGGGGAGCGGCCGTTTTTAGGACCTTGATCTTCTCCTGCAACTCCACCTTCAGCATGGTGATACGCGTCTGCACGAAGTCCTGGAGTTCCTGCTTCATCTCCGCGAGTAGGGTGGTGAGATTCTTGCCGTTGGCTTCGTAATTCATAATTCCAGACCCCGAGTTCTGAACTAGTACGTCTCAGCCTAGTAGCCCTGATAAGCGGATGCGATCAGGCGTTTCGGGTAGGGTGCGCTCGGGAATAGACCGGAGCGCTCTAAGCGCCATGGAAAGCACGGTCCTGGTCCGCTTGCGGGTGCTGCAACGGTATGAAAAACTAGGGAATTAACCGATAGCTGATGGGGGATGGAGCTGGACCGGCTCCTGCTGAATATGCCGCTGACATTATTCGAGAAGATATGGAAGGCGCACGTAGTCGCCCAGCCCGCGGGGCGCTCTCTCATTTTGTACATCGACCTGCACCTGGTACACGAGGTGACTTCGCCGCAGGCATTTGACGGGTTGCGGGCCGCGGGGAGGCGCGTGCGGCAGCCGCTGCGGACGGTCGCGACTGTGGATCACAACATTCCTACCGAGCCGCGCGGAACTCCGATCACCGATCTGATCGCGGGGCGCCAGATCTCGGCGTTACAGGCAAACTGCAGGGAGTTCGGCATCCGGCTGTTCGATATGGATTCGCCGGATCAGGGAATCGTGCATGTGATAGGCCCGGAACTGGGCCTCACGCAGCCGGGAATGACGATTGTGTGCGGCGACAGCCACACCAGCACGCACGGGGCATTTGGAGCGCTGGCATTTGGCATCGGCACGTCGGAGGTGGAGCACGTCCTGGCCACGCAGTGCCTGGCACAGCAGACGCCGAAGACGATGAAGATTGAGGTTCGGGGCAAGCTGGCCGATGGGGTCGGCGCCAAGGATCTGGCGCTGGGCATTATTGGGCAGATCGGCACCGATGGCGCAACGGGATATGTGATCGAGTATGCCGGGCCTGCGGTCCGTGCGCTCTCCGTGGAAGGGCGCATGACGCTGTGCAACATGAGCATCGAGGCGGGAGCGCGCGCCGGAATGGTGGCACCGGACGAAACGACTATCACCTACGTGAAAGGCCGCCGCTTCGCGCCGCGCGGAGCCGACTGGGACAAAGCAGTCGCCTACTGGCGGAGCTTGCCTTCCGACAGCGACGCGAAATTCGACAAGGTGGTCGACATTGATGCCGCTCAACTGTGCCCGTTTGTCACCTGGGGAACAAACCCGGGGATGGTCGCTCCGGTGACGGGACGGGTGCCCGAGATCAAGGGGCTGGAGGAGAGCGATCGCCGGGCGGCGGAGCTGGCGCTGCAGTACATGGCCCTGGAGCCGGGGAAGCGGATCGAGGATATTACGGTTGACCGCGTGTTTATCGGATCGTGCACGAATTCCCGGATCGAAGATCTCCGCGCTGCGGCGCGCGTGGCGAAAGGACATCGCGTGAGTTCGAAAGTCCGGGCAATGGTGGTTCCGGGATCGCAGACCGTGAAGCGCGCCGCGGAGCAGGAAGGGCTGCACCGGATCTTCCAGGAGGCGGGCTTCGAATGGCGGGAGTCGGGATGTTCGATGTGCCTGGGGATGAACCCGGACATCCTGCAGCCGGGAGAACGCTGCGCCTCGACCAGCAACCGCAATTTTGAGGGACGGCAGGGGCGCGGCGGGCGGACTCATCTTGTCAGTCCCATGATGGCGGCGGCGGCGGCCATCGCGGGGCATTTCACGGATATCCGGAATTGGAAGTTTCAGTGAGGTCGCGCGGGGCTACAGGCAAGATCCTTGAGTCAAAATCCCCATCCTGTCGCAAACTGCGCGACAAGGATGGGGCAACCTGGGATATCCGGAATTGGAAATTTCAGTGACAGGAGAGAGGGTTTCAGAGTCAAGAGCCCCAAAATCAAAAAAATCCCCATCCTGTCGCAAAGTGCGCGACAAGGATGGGGCAACCTGGGCGGGGGCTGGAAAGAAAAATTTATTATGAAGCCATTTACTTTGCATCGTGGACGCGTGGCGCCGCTGGAGCGGGTTAACGTCGATACTGACCAGATCATCCCTAAGCAGTTTCTGAAAAGAATCGAGAAGACCGGGTTCGGGCAATTTCTGTTTTACGACTGGCGGTTTGCGGGGGACGGGAAAAAGAATCCGGATTTCGTGCTGCACGAACCCCGATACGAGGGCGCGACGATTCTGGTGGCAGGCAGGAATTTTGGGTGCGGCTCTTCGCGCGAGCATGCTGTCTGGGCCCTGGCCGATTTCGGATTTCGCGCGGTAATAGCCTCCTCTTTCGGCGACATCTTCGCCAATAACAGCGCAAAGAATGGTTTCCTCGCGGTACGCTTGAGCGAGGAGGACGTCGCAGGTCTGATGAAACGCGCGCTGGAGATCGATGACTACCAGGTGACGATCGATCTGGAGAAATGCGAAGTGCGGGACGAGCAGGGATTCCGGGCCACATTCCCTATCGATGCATTCGTGCGCCACTGTCTGTTGAACGGGTTGGATGATATTGGACTGACGCTGCAGCATGAGAACGAAATTGCCCAATATGAGGCGCAACATCCTGCGCCGGCCGCGCTGAAGGAGTCGTGACCAGCAAGACGAACCGGGGCTGAAGCCCCATAATCTCTCGCGCGGTAACGCGGCCCTGAAGGGCCGCTCTTCCACGGCGTTTCTCCAGAATTCGGGCCGCTCTTTCAGGGTCTCAATGGCCGTTTTCCTTGGTTCGCGCGCCGCTCTTCCGCGGCTTCATTGGCCATTCTTCCAGGTTTCGCGCGCCGCTCTTCCGCGGCTTCATTGGCCATTCTTCCAGGTTTCACGGGCGCTCATCCGCGGCTTCATTGGCCATTCTTCCAGGTTTCAGGGGCCGCTCTTCCACGGCTTCATTAGCCATTCATCCAGGTTTCACGGGCGCTCATCCACGACTTCTTTGGCTATTTCTCGATACTTCAAAGGCTGATCCCGCAACTTCGGGCGTGGGGTGCTTCCGCTACTTCGGGGGGGGCACGGTCAAGGGAACGTCAATGCGAGTAAAGATATGTAAAACACCGGGCCCGGTATTGACCCGCGTTGGGGCCACGGTTGATCCTAGATAGGCGCGGTTCTGCCAGGGCAACAGCGCAGAAACTCCTTCCGGAAA
Organism: Candidatus Sulfotelmatobacter sp.; assembly: GCA_035651855.1. Lineage (GTDB taxonomy): Bacteria > Acidobacteriota > Terriglobia > Terriglobales > Acidobacteriaceae > Sulfotelmatobacter. The sequence continues at coordinate 17,065 of DASREX010000151.1, read as the reverse complement.
GTGGTTGCCGCAAACCGGGCTAGTAGTGCATACGTCTAATACTCGGATTCCTGCCGAGCTCGGGCCAGGCGAAGGACGACGGACTAATCGAAATATGAGCCATGCTTACTTCATGAGGGGCTGCGGCGGCCGCCGTATACGTGCGGCGGCGGTTTGCAGTCTGGCGGCAGTTTGCGCGTTTTTCATTGGCTGCAGCGGCGGCGCGGATTCGAAGCCTCAGAAGGCCCAGGCCGCTTCGGGCCCTCGAACCGTATCGGTCGCCGTGGCCCCGGTTCAGAAGCAGGACGTTCCGGTGTATCTGAGCGGCCTGGGATCGGTTACCGCATTCAACACGGCAAACATCAGGAGCCGGGTGGATGGGCAGATCATGAAGGTGAACTTCCGCGAGGGGCAGGAAGTTCATCAGGGCGATCTGCTGATTGAAATCGATTCACGTCCCTACCAGGTACAGCTGGAGCAGATACAAGCGCAATTGTTCAAGGACGAAGCCACGCTGCGCGACGCGCGGCTGAACCTGCAACGCTACACGGCGCTGATTCCTTCCGGCAGCATCTCGCAGCAGCAGGTGGACACCCAGAGATCACTGGTCGACCAGCTCGATGGGACGGTGCGCAACGACCAGGCGCAAATTAACAGCGCGAAGCTGAACATCACTTACTGCCACATCACCGCACCCTTCAACGGGCGGGTCGGGCTACGGCAGGTGGATTCCGGGAACATCGTGCATGCTTCGGATGCGAGCCCCATACTGGTCCTGACGCAACTGCAGCCGATTGCGGTGGTCTTCACGCTTCCGGAAGATGTGCTGCCCAGGGTAGCGGCGCAGATGAGGCGGGGCACGCTGGAGGTAGACGCGTTCAGCCGGGACGATCAAACCCGGCTGGCGACGGGCAAGCTGCTGACCATTGACAACCAGATCGATCCCGCGACCGGGACGGCGAAGCTGAAAGCGGTTTTCAACAATGAAGACCACAAACTCTGGCCCAACCAGTTCGTGAATGCAGATCTTCTGGTGGAGCGGCGGAAGAACAGCACCGTCGTTCCTACAGCTGCCATCCTGCGCGGACCGCAGGGAACATTCGTCTATGCGGTCAATCCCGACAAGACGGTGGAAGACAAAGCGGTGACCGTAGCCCTCACCCAGGGGGACATCACGGTCATCAGCAGCGGCGTGAATCCCGGAGACACGGTGGTGACCGACGGGCAGGACAAGCTGCAGCGGGGGAGCCGCATTGAGCCCCGCTCCGGGGCGCCGAGTCACGGCAGCAGCACCGGCCCGGTGAGCGGCGCCGTAAGCCGTCCCGCGCAAGATCGTCCTTCGCGCGGAGGCTCCCATTCCGCGGGAGACAGCACAGGAAGTTCAGGTTCATGAGTCCATCGCGCTTATTCATTCTCCGGCCGGTAGCGACCACCTTGCTTATGGTGGGCGTTCTGCTGGTGGGCTGGGTTGCGTTCATGCAACTGCCGGTCTCGGCCCTGCCGGAAGTGGATTACCCCACCATCCAGGTAGTGACTTTTTATCCGGGGGCGGACCCGGAGGTGATGGCGTCGTCGGTGACGTCGCCGCTGGAGCGGCAATTCGGGCAGGTGCCCGGACTCACGCAGATGACCTCGACCAGTTCCTTCGGGAGTTCGATCATCACTTTGCAGTTCGGGCTGGACGAGAACATCGATGTGGAAGAGCAGCAGGTGCAGGCGTCGATTAACTCGGCTTCGACGTACCTGCCGCAGGACCTGCCGAACCCTCCGATTTACAACAAGGTGAATCCGGCGGATGCGCCGATTTTGACCCTGGCGCTGAGTTCGGAGTCGCTGCCCCTGTCGAAGGTCGAGGATGTGGCCGACACATCACTGGCGCAGAAGATTTCGCAGCTGCCGGGAGTGGGACTGGTTTCGATCAGCGGAGGGCAGAAGCCGGCGGTGCGGATCCAGGCGAATCCCACGGCGTTGGCCTCCTATGGCCTGAGCCTGGAAGACTTGCGAGCCGCGCTGATGCAGGCGAACGTGGACCAGGCGAAGGGCGTCATCGACGGGCAACGGCAGTCGTACACCATCGGCGCCAACGATCAGCTGTTCTCCAGCGAGCAGTATAAGCCGGTTGTGGTGGCCTTCCGGAATGGCGCCCCGGTGCGGTTGAGCGACGTGGCCAACGTGATCGACGGGACGGAAAACAAACAGCTGGCGGCGTGGATGAACCTGACGCCGGCGGTGATCATGAATATTCAGCGGCAGCCGGGCGCCAACATCATCAGCGTCGTGGACCGGATCAAGAAGCTGCTGCCGCAGTTGCAGGCGTCGCTGCCCAGCGCGGTAAAGGTGCAGATTCTTACGGATCGCACGACTACGATTCGAGCTTCGGTGAAAGACGTGGAGTTCGAACTGATGCTGGCCATCGCACTGGTGGTGATGGTGGTGTTCCTGTTCCTGCGAAATTTCGCGGCCACCACGATTCCCAGCGTGGCGGTACCGCTCTCGCTGATTGGCACCTTCGGCGTGATGTACCTGCTGGGGTACAGCCTCAACAATCTGACGCTGATGGCGCTGACCATCTCCACCGGATTCGTGGTAGACGACGCCATCGTGATGATTGAAAACATCGAGCGGTTCCTCGAGGGCGGGGACTCACCGCTGGATGCGGCGTTAAAGGGATCGTCCCAGATCGGGTTCACGATTATTTCGTTGACCGTGTCGCTGATTGCGGTGCTGATTCCGCTGCTGTTCATGGGCGATATCGTGGGACGCCTGTTCCGCGAATTCGCGATTACGCTGGCAGTGACCATCCTGGTTTCGGCGGCGGTTTCCTTGAGCCTGACACCAATGATGTCGGCGAAATTGCTCAAGCATCATAAAAAAGGGCAGCAGGGCCGGTTCTACGAATTCACCGAGGACTACTACAACCGGATCATTGCGTTCTACGGCCGCACGGTGAAGTGGGTGCTGAAGCATCAGACCGCAACCTTGCTGCTGACGGCGGCGACGCTGGTGCTTACCCTGTTCCTGTACGTGATCGTGCCCAAGGGATTTTTCCCGGTGCAGGATACCGGAGTCATCCTGGGAATTTCCGAGGCTCCGGACTACGTTTCCTTCGAGGCGATGGCGCAGCGGCAGCAGGAACTGGCGAAGGTGATCCTGCAAGACCGGGACGTGGCGAGCTTGTCGTCGTTTATCGGGGTGGACGGCACGAATACTACTCCCAACGCGGGACGCATCCAGATCAATTTGAAAGGGCGGGATGAGCGGTCTGACAACGCTTCGGCCATTATCCGGCGGTTACAGCCACAGGTGGCGAAGGTGCAAGGCATCACCCTGTACATGCAGCCGGTGCAGGATTTGACGGTGGAAGATCGCGTCAGCCGGACGCAATTTCAGTATTCGATTGAAGACGCGGATGCGCAGGAACTGGCCCAGTGGACTCCGAAGCTGGTCGCCAAGCTGCAAACCTTGCCTGAGTTGCGCGACGTCGCGACCGACCAACTCAACGGCGGCCTGAGAACCAGCATCACTATTGACCGGGACACGGCTTCGCGGCTGGGAATTTTTCCGCAGGCGATCGATAACACGCTTTACGACGCGTTCGGGCAGCGCCAGGTGTCCACCATCTTTACGCAGCTGAACCAGTATCACGTGGTGCTGGAGGTGATGCCGAACTTCGCGGTGTCCCCGGAGAACCTGAGAGATATCTATATCCGTCCCAGCGTGGTCACGCCCAACAGCGGGGCGCCTACGGCCAATGGAGCGGCGGTGACGACTAACGGCGCTCCGGTTCCGTTGACCGCATTTACGAGGATGCAGAATACCAGCGCGATGCTGGCGGTGAATCACCAGGGACAGTTTCCGGTGGTGACATTTTCGTTCAACCTGGCGCCCGGAACTTCGCTGGGCCAGGCGACCAAGGCGATCCAGCAGGCGGAAAAGGAGATCCAGCTGCCGGCCAGCATTAACGCCTCGTTTCAGGGAACGGCAGCGGCCTTCCAGAATTCTTTGGCCTCCGAGCCGTACCTGATCCTGGCGGCGGTGATCACCGTGTACATCGTGCTGGGCGTGTTGTACGAGAGCTACATCCACCCGATCACGATTCTCTCGACCCTGCCATCGGCCGGCGTGGGCGCGATTCTGGCGCTGATGATTACCGGGAACGATCTGACCGTGGTGGCGCTCATCGGGATCATTCTCCTGATTGGAATCGTGAAGAAGAACGCCATCATGATGATCGACTTCGCGCTGGAGGCGGAGCGCGAGGAGCATAAGCCGCCGGAGGAAGCGATCTACCAGGCCTGCCTGCTGCGCTTCCGGCCGATCATGATGACGACCATGGCCGCCTTGCTCGGCGGACTGCCCCTGGCGCTGGGTACGGGCACCGGGGCAGAGTTGCGGCGGCCGTTAGGGATCACGATAGTGGGCGGGCTTTTGCTGAGCCAGTTGCTGACGTTGTATACGACGCCGGTGGTGTATCTGTGGTTTGACCGGCTGGCACAAAGATTCTCGCGCTACCGCATCGGGAATCGCATTCCCAACGAGGGCATGGCGGATTAGGCGATGAGTATTTCGGCTCCATTCATACGGCGCCCGATCGGCACGTCGCTGCTGGCGGCCGCATTGCTGCTGTCTGGAATCCTGGCGTTCGGCTTTTTGCCGGTGGCGTCGTTGCCGAGAGTGGATTTTCCGGTGATCGGAGTGGGAGCGGGCCTGCCGGGAGCGGACCCGCAGACCATGGCGTCGGCGGTGGCGACTCCGCTGGAGCGGCAGTTCGGGCGTATCTCGGGCGTCAACCAGATGACGTCGTCGAGCCAGCTGGGGTCGACCGGCATCACGCTGCAGTTCGATCTGAACCGCAACATCGATGCGGCGGCGCGAGATGTGCAGGCGGCCATCAATGCCGCGCGCGGCCAGCTTCCCGCAAATCTGCCCAGCAATCCCAGTTACCGGAAGGCCAATCCAGCGGATGCGCCGATTTTTATCATCGCTCTCACCTCGGACACGATGACGGTGCCGCAGATGTACGACGCAGCGGATTCCGTGCTGGCGCAAAAAGTGGCCCAGGTGAAGGGAGTGGGGCAAGTTTTTGTCTGGGGCTCGTCACAGCCGGCGGTTCGAGTAGAGGTGAATCCCACCCTGCTCAACAAGCTGGGCGTGGGACTCGATGCAGTGCGCAACGCACTGAACGCCGCCAACGCGAACCGTCCGAAAGGAGAGCTGTCCGGGCCGAGCCGGGAGTACGTGATTGGGGCCAGCGACCAGCTGTTCACGGCCGATGAGTACCGTCCGCTGATCGTGGCGTCACACAACGGCGCGGTCGTGCGACTGGGAGATGTGGGCGAAGTTACCGACGCGGTGGCGGATAGCCGGCAAATTGGGCTGGCGGACGGCAAGCCCGGCATCCTGGTCGTCGTCTTCCGGCAGCCGGGAGCGAACATCATCGATACCGTGGACCGGATCCGGGAGCTTATGCCCTATCTGGAATCCTCGGTCTCTCCGGCCATCAAATTTACCGTGGCCATGGATCGCACCGTCACAGTGCGCGCCTCGGTGAAGGACATCGAAACGACGCTGATCATCTCCGTCATCCTGGTCATCCTGGTGGTGTTCGCCTTTCTGCGCACGGTGCGGGCCACGATCATTCCCAGCATTGCGGTTCCGCTCTCGCTGGTGGGAACCTTCGGCGGGATGTACCTGCTGGGCTACAGCCTCGACAACCTGTCGCTGATGGCGCTGGCGATCTCCACCGGGTTCGTGGTGGATGATGCGATCGTGGTGCTGGAAACATCATGCGTCACGTCGAGCACGGGATGGGAGCGGTGAAGGCCGCCTTCCAGGGAGCTTCGGAAATCGGATTCACCGTGGTGTCGATGAGCGTGTCGCTGGTGGCGGTGTTCATCCCGCTGCTGCTGATGGGAGGAATCGTAGGACGGCTATTCCGGGAATTTGCCGTGACACTCAGCATGGCGATTGGAGTCTCGCTGGTAGTGTCGCTCACCACCACTCCGACCATGTGCGCGAAGTTCTTACGGCCGGCAAAGTCCGAGAAGCACAACCTGTTCTACCGCGCCAGCGAGCGCCTGTTCGACGGGTTGCTGGCGGCGTACACTCGGGCGCTGAAGTGGGTGCTGGCGTACCAGCCGGTCACGCTCACGGTTACGATCCTGGTGGCATGCCTCAGCGTGTATCTCTACATCATCGTGCCAAAGGGCTTCTTCCCGCAGCAGGACACGGGACGCATCATGGGCGGAGTGATGGCATCGCAGGACACCTCATTTCAGTCGATGAGCCAGAAGATGAAGCAATACCTGGCCATCGTCATGAAAGATCCGGCGGTGGACTCGGTAGTGGGATTCGCCGGGGGAAATACGGCCCAGAACCAGGGACGCTTCTTCATGATGCTGAAGCCTCTGGAGGAGCGAGGCCCGTGCAACCGGAAGCACTTCTGGTCCAGCTGCCATTATGCAAGCGCGGACTATGTGATCAACCGCCTGCGGGGCCGGCTGTCGGTGGTGCCGGGAGCGACGCTGATTCTGCAATCGGCGCAGGACCTGACCATCGGAGGCCGCTTCGGCAACGCGCAGTACCAGTACACGCTGCAGAGCGCGAGCCTGGATGAGTTGAACAACTGGGCGCCGCGGCTGCTGGCAAAGATGCGTACGCTGCCGCAGTTGCGAGACCAGAATTCCGACCAGCAGGATAAGGGACTGCAGGCCAGGCTGGTGATCGACCGCGACACGGCGAGCCGGATGGGAATCACACCCCAGACTCTGGACAATGCGCTCTACGACGCGTTCGGGCAACGGCAGGTTTCGACCATGTACCGGGCGCTGAACCAGTATCACGTGGTGATGGAAGTGGCGCCGCAATTCCAGCAGACGCCGGAAGCGCTGCAGAATATCTACCTGCGCGCCAGCAATGGAAGCCCGGTGCCGCTGGCGGCGTTCACCCGTTACGAACCCTCGAACACTCCGCTGGCGGTGAATCACCAGGGACAGATTCCCTCGGTGACGATTTCGTTCAACCTGGCGCCGGGAGTGTCCCTGGGCGAAGCGACTGAGGCGATCGAGAGTGCGGAGCGCTCGATCGGATTTCCTCCGACGGTGACCGCCAGTTTTCAGGGCACGGCCGCGGCCTTTCAGGATTCGCTTTCCAGCGAGCCGATCCTGATCATCACGGCGCTGATTACGGTTTACATCGTGCTGGGGATGCTTTACGAGAGCTACATCCATCCCATCACGATCTTGTCGACGCTGCCCTCGGCCGGGGTGGGAGCGCTGCTGGCGCTGCTGATCACTCACAACGAACTGAATGTCATCGGCACGATCGGAATCATTCTGCTGATCGGACTGGTCAAAAAGAACGCCATCATGATGATTGACGTGGCGCTCGACGTGGAGCGAAAGCAGGGCAAGAAGCCGGCGGAGGCGATTTACGAGGCCTGTATCCTGCGCTTCCGGCCGATCATGATGACGACGATGGCGGCGCTGCTGGGCGGGCTGCCGCTGGCGCTGGGAACTGGAACGGGCTCAGAACTCCAGCGTCCGCTGGGCATCACGATCGTCGGCGGGTTGATCGTAAGCCAGATGCTGACCTTGTTTACGACGCCGGTCGTATACGTATACCTGGACCGTATGCGGCTGTTTCTGCGCGGAGGCGCGGATGAGGCTCTGCCTGGGACGTCGAGCCCGGGCGGACCGCCACCGCATCCGGCGCACTGAGGCGACTTCTTCGCGAATGGCAACACGGCCCGACGTGGGAGTGGACAACCTGCGGGGAGAGCGTCCGCATCGCAGCTACATGCCATGGACCTGCGCGAAGCAGGGCTTGTCCCGTATGATAGAAGTCACGAGTAGAACTGCCCGAGAGTTGTCGCTTTGAAGTTGTCGCCGGGGCAGACCAGCGTTCCGAGTACCGATTTTCTATCAATCTCTAGAGGAGTTACGGATGCTAAAGAAAGCAGCGGCCGCGTTGCTGGTTTGCGCGAGCGTGGCCATGGGGATGGGATGTGGAACCACGAAGAGCCGCTTTGTATATGCGGCGATTCCGGCCTCGAATGAAATTGTAGCCTTTCGCGAAGACCCCAATGCGGGCGTGCTGACCCAGCTGGCGGGCAGTCCGATTACGGCGGGACTGGGCGTCGAGGCCCTGGCTCTGCATCCCTCGAAGAAGTTCATGTACGCGGCGAATTCGGGGCAGAACAATATTTCCCTGTTCACCCTGTCCAGCACCGGAGGCATCACGGAAGTGACGCCCCGCACCAACACGGGCGGAACGGCTCCCACGGTCATGGTCATGGATGCGGCGGGAACTTATCTCTACGTGGGGAACGCGGTCTCGTTTGACATCTCTGTCTTCTCCATCGATTCGAGCACCGGCGCGCTGACGCCGGTTCCGCAAGCCTCGGGACCGACCGCGGGGATCGGAATGTCGCCGCTGAATATGCAACTCTCGCCTTCCGGGAACATTCTCTATGTCACGGGACAAGCAATAACCGGAGTAGTGCAAGCTTTCCAGGTGAATGGCGGGGTATTGAGCCAGCAGCCGGTTCCCGGTTCTCCGTTCACCACCGGCAACAATCCGTACGGGTTGACGATTGCTCCGGGCGGAGGATTTCTGTACACGGCCAATAAGCTCGACAATTCGATCTCGGAATTCACCATCAATGCCGATGGGTCCCTCACCCCTCTGCCCGGCTCGCCCCTGGGAGAGACCGGAACGGGGCCGCTGGCCTTGCTGATTGAGAACTCCGGCAAGTATCTGTACGTGGTGAACAATCAATCGCCGGGGAACCTGCTGGCATATTCCATCGGCGGCGACGGATCGCTGACCCTGGCTTCCAACTCGCAGTTCAGCACCGGGGCGCAGCCGAGCGTCATTGCCAGTGATCCGAGCGGGAAATATCTATTTGTGGGAAACGAATCGAGCGCGGCGATTCAATCCCTGAGCTTGAACACCGGCAGCGGGATCCTGACCTCAGTCGCTTCGTATTCGGTTCCGGGCGCGCCCACCGCGATCGTCGTCACCCCTTAAAGGAACTGGAGAAGTAATGAGTACAGCAGTCCAAGTGAGAGAGCAGGCCAGCGCGTCCAAGCGGTATGCGGAGAGCGTGAATCCGGAATGGGTGCGGCTGCTGGACCTGCTCGAGATGAATGTGGTTTACGAACGTTGCGCCGGAGTGGAACTGTTCACGTCGGATGGCCGGCGCATTCTGGATTTTCTGTCGGGATATTGCGTTCACAATGCGGGGCACAACCACCCGGACGTAGTGGCGGCGCTGCAGGAGGAACTGGGACGCTGCGGTCCGGCGATGATCCAGACGCACGTGGCCGATCTGGCCGGGGAACTGGCCGGGAAGCTGTGCCGACGCGCGGGCGGGAGGCTGGAGCGGGCTTTCTTCTGCTCCTCGGGCAGCGAGGGAGTTGAGGCGGCGATCAAATTTGCGCGGGCACACACGAAACGCGCCGGCATACTTTCGGCGGAGCACGCGTTTCACGGGCTCACCTGCGGAGCCCTGTCGCTGATGAGCGATGGCTACTGGAGAGACGGCTTTGGGCCGCTCTTGCCGGAGACCAAAACTGTTCCGTTTGGAGATCTGGAATCGCTGGATCGTGAACTCAAGAGCAGGCGGTTCGCGGCATTCGTGGTGGAACCGATCCAGTCAGAGGCGGGCGTCTGCGTGCCCGAGCGGGATTACCTGCGCGCCGCCGAGTCTCTGTGCCGGCGTTATGGGACGCTGCTCGTTCTGGATGAAGTTCAAACCGGCATGTACCGTACCGGGCCTTTTCTGGCAGCGCACCGTTTTGGAGCCGAGCCGGACATCGCGATTCTTGCCAAGGCGCTGAGCGGCGGGCTGGTGCCTTGCGGCGCGGTGCTGATGTCAGAGGCGGTTTGCGATTCGGTTTACTCGTCGCTTCCTAAAGCGTTCGTCCATACCTCCACGTTCAGCGAAAACAGCCTGGCCATGCGCGCCGCGCTGGCCACCCTGGAAGTGCTGGAGCGGGAGGATCTGGGATCGCGTTCGATCGAGGCGGGTGAATATCTGCGGGAGCAACTCACGGCGGCGCTGCGCGATTTTGAGATGGTGAAAGAAGTGCGAGGCGCGGGGCTGTTGATGGGAATTGAATTTCAGGCTCCGCGGCAGCTTCGCCTGCGCATTCCTTATGAAGCGTTCAGGGCGGTTCATGCGGGAATGTTTGGCCAGATCGTGGTGATGCGGCTGTTCCGCGACGCGGGATTTCTGACGCAGATTTGCGGAAACAATTTCAAAGTGCTGAAAGTAGCGCCGCCCTTGGTTGTGACGGATGCGCAGATGGACTCGTTCGTGGCAGCGGTGCGGGATGTGGTCGAACTGGCGCATTCCCCGGGCGCGTTCTGGTCGGAGGCGCTGGGACTGGCGCGGAGAGCATTTCGGGGCTAATGCTCACAGGCATTTAACAAAAGTGTGACAATTCCTTGCCCCGATATTCGCAGAATAGCAGTGAACGCAGCGCTTTAAGCGGGTGCAACCGCGGTCAGGGCCAGAACATCTAAGTTCATATCCGCAGGCGCTGACTCCGCAAAGGAAACGAGATCCAGGACAAAATGAAAATTGCCAGCGCCGCGAGCGCGTTTCCCAAGCATTACTATCCGCAAAAATTCCTGCTGGAAAAACTGCAAGAGTACTGGGGCGAGCGCTTGCGCAATCCGCAGATGCTGGCGCGCCTGCATCGCAACGTCGCGGTGAATGGACGGCACCTCGCGATTCCGCCGGAAAAGTATTTCGAGCTGGACACCTGGGGCAAGGCGAACGACGTGTGGATCGAAGTGGCGCGGGAACTGGGCGAGCAGGCCTTGTGCCGCGCCCTGCATCATGCCGGGCTGGAACCGGGGGCGCTGGGCGCCCTGTTCTTTACATCGGTGACCGGCATCTCCAGCCCCTCGATCGACGCGCTGCTGATCAACCGCATGGGGCTTCCACGGAATATCCGGCGTGTGCCCATCTTCGGGCTGGGATGCGTGGCGGGCGCGGCGGGAATCGCGCGGGCCGCGGATTACGTCAAGGCGTATCCATCACAATCGGCGGCGTTAGTGTCAGTGGAACTGTGCTCCCTGACCATCCAGCGCGACGACCTCTCGGTGGCGAACCTGATTTCTTCCGGATTGTTTGCGGATGGCTCGGCCGCGGTGGTGGTGACCGGCGACGAAGTGGATGCCATCGGCCCGGAGATCGTGGCAACGCGATCCGTTTTCTATCCCGAGACGGAAGAGATGATGGGATGGAATATCAGCGAGAAGGGATTCCGCATCACCCTGTCGCCCCAGGTTCCGGTGCTCATCCGCGAACACCTGGGGCATGACGTGGATGCGTTCCTGGGAGAGCAGGGCCTGCAGAGAAAAGACATTGGCAGCTGGGTGCTGCACACGGGCGGGCCGAAGGTTCTGGAAGCAACGGCGGCGGCGCTGGAGTTGCATGATGGGCAGCTGGACGCGTCCTGGGATTGCCTGAAGAGAGTGGGAAATCTTTCTTCCGCTTCGGTGCTGGTGGTTCTGGAAGACGTCATGCGGAACCGGCGACCGCAGCCGGGTACGATGGGCGTGCTGGCCGCGATGGGGCCGGGATTCTGTTCCGAGCTTGTACTTCTGAAGTGGTGAGGGTGGTTTGCTGAATTCAACGGACGTATTTGTGATAGGCGGCGGGCCCGCGGGATTGGCGGCAGCCATCGCGGCGCGGCAGCGCGGCCTTCGCGTCATAGTGGCGGATGGCATGCGGCCCCCTATCGACAAAGCCTGCGGCGAAGGGCTGATGCCGGATGGCTTGGCGGCGCTCGAGCGCCTGGGAATCCGCGTACCGCTAAGCGAAGCGTACGCTTTCCGGGGCATCCGCTTTGTGGGCCTGAATTCTTCGGCGGAGGCGCCGTTCCCGTCCGAGGGTGTGGGATTGGCGGTGCGACGGACGTCGCTGCACCGCATCATCGCCGAGCGCGCGGAGCAGTTGGGCGCGGAGTTTCTCTGGGGCGCCAGCGTGTCTGGAATTTCCCCGGATGGAGTGCGGGTTGGGGACCGAGTGGTGCGGGCGCGGTGGATCGTGGGAGCGGATGGATCAAAGTCCCGGGTAAGGCGATGGGCCGGCCTGGATGGCGGGAGCAAGCCGCGGCTGCGCTACGCCTTTCGACGGCATTTTCGCGCGGCTCCCTGGACGGACCACATGGAGATTCACTGGGGCGACCGCTGCCAGGGATACGCGACGGCAGTTGGCCGTGATCAGGTTTGCGTGGCCCTGGCGTCGCACGATCCGGCCTTGCGGCTGGAAGCCGGGTTGCGGGAGTTGCCGACACTGAGTGCGCGGCTAGCCGGCGCGGAAGTAATTTCGGACGAGCGCGGAGCACTCACCGGCAATCGCATTTTCCCGAACATATGGCGAGGCAACGTGGCTTTGATCGGCGACGCTGCCGGGACAGTCGACGCCATCACGGGCGAGGGCCTCGGACTAGCATTTGCGCAGGCGGTTTCGCTGGCGCAGGGTTTCGAGTCTGGCGATTTGAGCGCCTACCAGGAGGAACATCGCCGGCTCATGCTTCGTCCCCGGGCCATGGCGCGGCTGATGCTCACGCTGGATGGCAGGCCGTGGCTCCAGGAGCGTACTCTGCAGACCTTCCGCAAGCACCCGGATATCTTCCGGCGCCTGCTGGCATTGCATCTGGGAGCGTTGCCGCCGCTGGAACTGGTGCGCGACGGGTTGACCCTGGGATGGGGTTTGTTAACGGCCTAGGATGATGACGCACTGGCACAAGAATCTTGGAACGGCTGTGCTCGGATGGGCGATCTTCCCCGCCCTTGTGCTGACTTCCGCGGCACAGGATCAGACGTTCCAACTGGACCCGGCACAGACTTCCGTGAAATTCACCCTGGGCGATGTCCTGCACACGGTGCATGGAACCTTCAAGCTGAAACGCGGAGCGCTTCAGGTACAACCCACGGGCAAGATGGCAGGCGAGATTGTCGTCGACGCGGCCAGCGGAACGAGCGGCAGCGGAATGCGCGACCGCAAGATGAACAAAGAGGTCCTGGAGAGCGGCCGCTATCCGGAGATTGGGTTTCGTCCCGACCGGTTCGATGGCAACGTCGCCGGCCAGGGAAAGTCCTCGGTCATGGTGCATGGCATATTCAGCATTCACGGAACGAATCGCGAGATCACGGTACCCGCCCAGGTGGAGATGGCCGGGGATCACTGGAGCGCCAGCGTTCACTTCACGGTGCCCTATGCAAAGTGGGGAATGAAGAATCCCAGCACGCTGTTTCTGAAGGTAAGCGATACGGTGGAGATCGACCTGGCGGCAGCGGGAAGCGTCACGCAAAACACGGCAACTTCGAATCAGTAGCCGTGGCGGGGCGCGATTCCCTTTGCTTCGGTACAGTCGTAAGCGCGGGCGGCGGACAGGTTCTTGTATTCTTCGGTGCGGCCGCTTGGCCAATGAATGACGACGCGCTCAACCTGGTCGCGCTGCCCCAGCCCGAAGGTCACCGGAAGTTCCGACTGCGACAGATAACTCGAGCCGCCTTTCACCATTCTCGACTGCTGTAACCCGGCAGAGAAGATCTGCACGGTAGCGCCGATGGCGTCACGGTTGGATTTGGTTCCGACCAGGTGGAAGCGGATGCTGTGATGCCCGGCGAGTTGATCGTTGCGGTAGAGATAAGCGGGACCGTTATTGGTGGTGATGAGCAGATCGAGATCGCCATCGCGATCGAAGTCGCCGTAGGCGAGACCGCGGCCGACCTTGGGCTGATCGAAACTTCCGCCCGCCTCCGCCGCGAAGTCGTGAAAACTTCCCTTTCCATTGCTGAGGAACAGCTGCGGGGGTTGGGCGTACCCCACGTTGCCGCGAATGTTGCGCACGGTTTCGTCGATGTGGCCATTGGCGACGGCGAAATCGAGCCAGCCGTCAAGGTTAGCGTCAAAAAACGCGCAGCCAAATCCCAGGCTGTTGCGGGACGCATTCCCCACGCCGGACTGCGGCGCGATGTCTTCGAAGGCCTGAGCGCCCTTGCGATACAAGCCGATCATCTCATTGTCGAAGTTGGTAATGGCGACGCCGGGAGCCCCGGAGTTGTCGAAATCAGCGATATCGACTCCCATCCCGGCGCGGGCTTTGCCTTCGCTGCTGAAGGCGAGCCCGGCTTCGACGGCGCCGTCCTTGAAAGTGCCGTTGCGCTGGTTGCGGTAGAGCTTGTTGGGCTGGGTATCGTTGGCCACCAGCAGACTGGGCCAGCCATCGCGGTTCTCGTCGAACAGGGCTACGCCGAGAGATTTTGAACTGCTGTCGAAGATTCCGCTGGCGGCGGTCACGTCTTCGAACGTGCCATTGCCGCGATTGTGAAACAGCCAGCACGTCGCGCCGCGGTACGCTTCGGGGGTGCAGTAGGATTTATGCTTGCCGTCGAGACTGCAGAAAACGTCGGTCTCCGGAGACCACTTGACGTAGTTGCAGACAAACAGATCGAGCAAGCCATCGCGATCGTAGTCGAACCAGAGAGCGGAGGTACTGAAGCCCTCGCGCTTGCCGAGACCTGCGGCGTTAGTTACGTCGACGAAGGCTCCCTTGCCGGTATTGTGAAACAGCCGGTTCTGGCCGACGCAGGTGATGAAGATGTCCTGGAATCCGTCATTGTCGTAGTCGCCCACAGCCACACCCATGCCGTACAGTTCGACGTCGAGCCCGGCGTGTACGGTCACATCGCTAAAGGTTCCATCGCGGTTGTTGCGATAGAGGCGAAGAGTGGTGCGGCTCTTTTTGTGGCCCGGCCAGTCGGCGCCGTTGATGAGCAGGATGTCCTGCCATCCGTCGGCGTCGTAATCCAGGAAGGCGCAACCGGAACCCAGCGTTTCGGGCAAGAACTTGCCGCCGAAAGCGCCGCTGTTGTGCTGGAACTGAATTCCGGATGGAATGGTTACGTCGGTGAAGCGGAATCCGAGGCTGGCGGTTGCCGCTTGCGCGCCAGCATACAAGCGAGACCCACACCCCGACGCGGCCAGAACAGCCATTCCCCCAAGGAAAGACCTTCGATTCACGGAACGTTCACCAGCCCGGCGCGGATTGCGTAGACCACCAGCTCGGCGGTTTTGTGAATCCCAAGGGTGTTCATGATGTTGGCGCGGTGGACGGCAACGGTGTTCGCGCTGAGGTCGAGGGCCGTGGCAATTTCCTTGTTGGACTTGCCGTCGACGATCATCTGCAACACTTCCAGCTCGCGCGGGGTCAAGGCGTCATTGCGCTCGCCCTTTAGGCCGGCCCGCTGCTCCACTTTAGGATCGAATACGGTTTCCCCGGCAGCCACTTTGCGGATGGCCGCACCCAGTTCCAGGTCCAGCGCGTTTTTGAGCACATATCCTTTTGCGCCGGCCTCGATGGCCTGACGCACCCAGGTGTTCTCGGTATGCATGCTGAGCATGAGGACCGCGGTGTCGGGGGAATCTTCGATAATGGCACGGGTGGCTTGCAGCCCGTTCATTCCGGGCAAGGCGCAATCCATGACCACGACCTGGGGATGAAGTTGCCTGGCCAGCTTGACGGATTCCTCGCCGTCGCCGGCCTCGCCGACCACCTCCATGTCCGGTTCATCTTCCAGCATGCGGCGGAAGCCGCGGCGAACCAGGCTGTGATCATCCACGAGCAACACTGTGATCTTCTTTTCCATAAGACTCCGCTTTCGACTCGGCGTTCTCTCTTGGCACGGTCAGGTGAACCAGCGTGCCCCCTTCCGGAGGGCGGGAAAACACGATCTGTCCGCCCATCAACTCGGCGCGCTCGCGCATGGCCACCAGACCGATACCGCGCTTGTTCGGGCTCTCGGCAAAGCCGCTGCCGTGATCGCGCACTTCCAGTTCGAGGGTGCGAGGAAGAAATCGCAAGCGCACGAAAGCTTGCTTCGCACCCGAATGCCGCGCAACGTTGTTGAGAGCTTCCTGCAGCACGCGGTAAATGTGCACGCCTGCTCTGCCGTCGACGGGAAACGGCTCGCCCTGCTTCTCATAGGATATGGCAATCCCCGTCTGCCTTTCCACGTTGGGGATGTACCAGTCTAACGTGCTCTCCAGCCCGGCTTCGTCGAGCATGACCGGGTGAAGCGCCTGGGAGAGGCTGCGGACGCTTTCCAGCGTGCTCTGGACGGTTTGGAGAACTTCCTGCAGATCAGCGCGCAGAGATGAGCCCTCCGGGGCATGAGTGCCGGCGCGGCGCAGCATGGAGCCAATGGCGGTGAGAATTTGCCCGAACTCGTCGTGCAGTTCGCGGGAGATGTAACGCAAGGTGGATTCCTGGGTGGAGATCAACTTCTGGGCCAACTCGCTGCGGCGTTCGGAAATCTCTTCCAGGCGGGCGAACAGGCGGCGGTTCCAGCGGATCAGGGAGAGGCTGCTCAGTAGAATGGCGAGCAGCGTGGCGGCGAGAAATACGTAAACCTGGCGCCGCACGCGGTCATAAATCTGCACGATGCGCTGGCCCGCCTGTTCTTCGTTCTCACTGTTCTGCACCAGCAAGCGGGCGACGGCGGTGCTCAGGGAAGCCTGGCGCTCCTGCAGGGAATTCTGGATCTGCTCGCGCGCTTCCTTTTCCTTGCCGCTGCGCGCCAGGGTGAAGATTCGATCGACGGCGTCCCAGAACTGGTTAAAGGAACTGGCGAGGAAGGCGCTCTGCTCGGGCGTGCGGCTGGCGGCGGCGAATCCGGCTTCCAGGCGCATGGCATCCTCGAGATCGGTGCGGATGCGGTCGAACTGTGCCGACCAGGCGGTGAGCGGATAGGGCTCGTTGCTGCTGACCATATCGCGCATGGCCACGGCCAGCAGGTTGAGATCGTTCTGGATGCGGAGCAGTTGCAGGGAATCCTTGCGATTGCGGTCCACCAGTCCGGTCTGCAGCTTGCGCAGCCCGGTGACCTGCCATGTCATGTAGGCGGAATAGGCCAAAACCGCGGACAAGGTAATCAGCAGGCCCAGAAGCAGGCCGAAGGTCGGTGAACCGTCCGACGAGGAAGAGCGGGACACGTGCTGAGCATACAACGGCGCGGCGTAGGGTGTCACAGGGCCGTGAAGCCGCCGCCGGCGCGGCGC
>DASREX010000150.1:0-32518 GCA_035651855.1 Candidatus Sulfotelmatobacter sp. | reverse complement strand
CCGCCTATGCCACTCGGTTTGGGGAACACCTGCGCTCGATCGTCCTTGATGCACCCGCCGGGACGCCCTTCTTGTCTCGCTTCGCGATCGATCGTTACCGGACCCACGCCGAGCCCCGAATGGTGCGGCTGGATTGCCTGCGTTCACCAACCTGTTCCGCAGACCACCGCTTCCCGGAGGTGGAACTCGATGGCCTCATCTGGACCGTTAGACTGCACCCAGTAGAGGGAGATGCATATGACGCCAACGGCAATCTCAAGCACGTGCGAATCGATGAGGAACAGTTGCTCACCAATTTGATCGACAACCCGACGGGGAACTTCACCAGTACCGGCGAACTGCTGGCAGCAGCAACATCGCTATGGCAGGGCGATCCCAATCCTCTGCTCCGACTGGGTGCTGAAGGCTACTACTCCCAGGTGGAGGCTGAGTTTGGTGACCCGACCTCCTTCTCGGCCGGTGCCTTACAGGCCACGGCGTGCGTAGACGTGCAACAGGCATGGAACTGGTCGGCTCCAGTATTAGAGCGATCCGAACAGTACGCCGATGCTGTTTCTGAACTTCCTTTGGACTACTTCGCACCCTTTTCCAGGAAGGCAGCGACAGGTCTGCTGTTCAGCTTCTTCGGAAGGGATTGCCTGTACTGGGAAAAGCCCACTCCGTCATCGCCCGTCGCACCACCTCACGCGACGTACCCATTCGCGCCTACGCTGGTGCTGAGTGGCGACATGGACAGCCGGGTTCCCTTTGAGGGGGTCAGCAAGGTAGCTAACTTCTTCCCGAATAACACTCTCGTGCCGGTGGCGGAAGCTGGCCATGGGACAGTCTTCTGGACGCAGTGCGCAGCTAAGCTCGCTGCCGACTTTATCGAGACCCTGCAGGTCGGGGATACCAGTTGCGCCAACACACCAGAGACTGTCTGGCCAGCCGTGGGACGCTTCCCGCTGCTGGCCAAGTTCGCCCATCCAGCCGAGGTTGATCCTAACGGTCAGAACCAAATCGGTCAGGGTGAGCGCAAGGTTGTGACCGTCGCGGTTGCCACCGCTACCGACGCCATGCAGCGCAGCATCATCGGCTTCGGTGACGGAGTTGGGCTGAGAGGCGGCACGTTCCACACTGACTACGGTGTCGCGTGGACCACAACCCTTACGGATTGCGCATTCGCCAAGGACGTAACAGTTAACGGAACCGTAACTTGGGAATACGCGGGTTCGTTCGTAGCCGACCTGACCATAACCGGATCAGGGACGGAGGGCGGCACGCTGCACGTCGAGGGAACATGGCAGGCCCCCGGCCCTGTCGGCAACTTCAAGGTCAGCGGCACACTCGGTGGCAAGCAGGTGGCCGTCCTCGTACCGGAAGCATGACGAAAGATCGAAAGCGAAAATCTCGAAACAAACATCCTGCCGCCCGATGTTCGGGCGGCTTTTCTGTTGCATCACGCGGAGGTGTCTCCTCGACAACTGACGTTATCAGATGGGATGAGAATGCCGGTCCCCGGCGGGATGCGGTACGCTCCCAAGTTATCGACGTGCTCGAAGCACAGATAAAAAGGAGACCGGCAATGAAGAAGGTTAGCACCGCGGCGGCGAAGCAGAGCAGGAATATTTCTCGGCAGAAACTGACCATCGGACTCGATCTGGGCGATCGCAACAGCTGGTATTGCGTGCTGGATGAAGCCGGCCGGATCCAACTGGAACAGCGAGTGCGTACAACCGCGAAAGCGTTGCAGGAAGTTTTCGGCGCCATGCCACGCAGCCGAATCGCGCTGGAAATCGGGACGCATTCGCCCTGGATCAGTCGCTTGCTGAGCGATTTGGGACACGAGGTGATCGTGGCGAATGCGCGGAAGGTGCGGTTGATCGGGGAGAGCCGCAAGAAAGACGATCGGCTGGATGCGCAGACCTTGGCGCGGCTGGCCAGGATTGATCCCGAGTTGCTGTATCCGGTGAAGCATCGTAGTGCGCAGGCGCGAGCGGATCTCATGATGATTCGGGCACGTGCCGGACTGGTGCGGGCACGTACGGGGCTGGTCAACACGGCCCGCGGGCTGGCCAAGTCTTACGGGGAACGCTTGCGCGGCTGCAACGTGCGCAATATGGATCCGGAGAAAGCCGAAGGGCTGAGTCCGGAGCTGCAACGGGCGCTGGAGCCGTTGCTGGCAACGATCGAAGACCTGAGCGAACGCATTGTGGAGTACAACGATCGAATCGAAGCGCTGGCGCAAACGAGTTACCCCAAGTCGAGTCGCTGAAGCAGATCAAGGGCGTGGGCACGCTGATCGCGTTGACGTTCTTGCTGACGCTGGAAGATCCGCATCGCTTTGGCAAGAGCCGCGACGTGGGTGGCTATCTGGGACTGCAACCGGGACGCAGGAAGTCAGGAGAGAGCGAACCGCAGCTGCACATCAGTAAAGAGGGAGATCCGTATCTGCGGACGCTGCTGGTGCAGGGAGCGCAGCATATCCTGGGACCGTTCGGCATCGACTGTGATCTCAGGCGCTGGGGACTGAAGCTGGCTGAGCGCGGCGGAAGAAACGGTAAGAAACGAGCGATTGTGGCCACGGCAAGAAAGCTGGCAGTGTTGCTGCATCATCTGTGGGTGAGCGGAGAAGTATACGAGCCATTGCACAATAGCAGCCGGGCGACCGTGCCGGCAGCCGCGTAAAACAAAGAAGCAAAAACCAAATCAAAATCGTTCCAGGTAGAGAAAAGACAGAAGCCAAAGCCGAGTTCCGGTGACTGCGTCTATGGCCTGGCCCAAGTTCCACTCCGAAAGAGCAGAACCAAAGGGCGCTAATCAGATGGCAGCACCGGCTGAAACGAGAACGCCCAACATGCACCCAGCGAACCAATCGCTCCTCGAGAGTGCGGATGGAAGCATGGCGACAGTGGCCCTCGGCGGGAGAAAAACCTTTGTCTCCGAACAAGAACGACGATTCACTTGACTCCGACCGGCCTTCTCATGGAAGGCCATTTCACTCATTGATCCGAGGCGTTGCATTGGCATCAGAAACCGAACCACCCTTTCCAGTCTGGATGCTGAGTCGTCCACTGCCGGTGACGTTGGCGGAGTCCCAAAAAGAGCGGCGCGTCTGAAAGAACGGCAAGCCAGATGATTTCAGGTTCATCTCTAAGATGGATGATGTAAGCTGCATGGTCCTGCTCTTCAACCGCTACTCGATCGTTTGGACATTCACTGACAAGCCGAGTTGTTTCTAATGCGTTTGTAAGCCGGGGTCTCGCTGAGCCTTCCAAGACTCTTGTCAGGACTGTGTCGTCTGGAAACGTTTTGATTAGGTTCCTAAGCTCTGCTTTTTCTATTACAAAGCCACCCGATCGACCGTTGGGCATTGTCACCCCCGTTAGCAGGCAAGGATGTACCAATGGGCGGTTGTGCTGAAGATTAGTGTAATCCCGATGTTTCAACAAACAGCTTAGTTTTCTGGGATTCGCCTTCGGGTGAATACTCGTTTCCACCACGAGTGTTTCTTCTCTGTTGGAGTACGATTCTTCGTCAAATTGAAAGTCGCAGAGAATTTCTGAACTCCATCTTTCTTGCTGATGCTGACTAGGTCCGCGTCGGCCAGCAAATCCTTAAGCATGAAATCCGACTCCTGTTCGGCTTGCTCTTGAGCGTGCTGCTCATCTTCTGAAATTTGTTGACGCCGGAAGAACGCCCAGCTAGGCACCTGCGAGTATGTTGTATTCCAGAACTGCTGCTCAGCGTCAGTTAAAGGCTCATTTTTCCATAGTCGCAGTCGGATAGAGTACAACCGGAAGATTTGATTTCTGTCATCTTTTGGAATGTTCATCAGAAGACGAATGTCCGGCATCTCGTCCTCCCAGTAAAGGCCGACCAAAGGCATCCAGCAGATTCGCCGCTTGGCATCCACCCGATAGGTAAGCGTGGACAAGAATCCGCGTGTGGTTTCGCTCATCATTCTGGAAGATTATAGGGGTGTTAAGGCAACTGTAGCTCAGTGGCGGGCTGGCGGCGAGCGGATTTTGAGCGTAACGGCGATTTAACGTCAGTTGTGTCTATCGCTCCAGCTCTTCGATTCCACCGCATCCATGAGATCGCCGACCTTCATTGATGTGTAACGCATTCCGGGGTGAGGCCAATCGTCTTTCGGACCCATTCGGTGATTGCGTCAGCAAAGCGTCGTCCTCATTGGGGCAAAAGTTCTTGAGATCGAGGCCGTCCAAGTTAACCCAAAATTGCTCCTGCAGCCTCAGGAATAGTTCCAACATGTCATCGCCACCGATGTGCAGGTCACGCCACATCTCGCTCTCGACATTGATTGCCGAGTCATCCACGCCAGCGGCTTCCGCCACGATTGCGATGATTTGATCTTCTGGTTGCCATCGTTTTGGAATGATAACTGACGCTAACAGGCCATTGCACTCGTTGACTACGCCCACGGTTGAAGGGGCCCTAACCGGGCGATTACAGGATTTACTCTCGATGATAAGCCCCAACGAAGTCTTCATTCTCAAATTGGTGCAGACAAGACAAGAGGTCTCTTCGCAAGTCGTTGAAAAATCGTCCGGCTTCTCCACTTCCTCTGTCACACGGGCGTCACCACTCGGAAGTTCGAGGAAGCAGATAGCAGAAAACAAAGTAGATTGAGGCAGCCGGACCTGTAAGCCGAATTCTGTCCGCGGGATTGCTCCTGCTGGACGGCCATTCCTCTGGGCCGGGCATTGCTGCACGGCTCTAGCGACCTACCCGGAGGTTGGACGCGCCGGGCCGGCACGTGCCCGCGACCGAAGCCGCGGACTCCCTCCCTATTTGGTCTTGCTCCGTGTGGGGTTTGCCCTGCCCGCGGCATTACTGGCGCGGCGGTGCGCTCTTACCGCACCTTTTCACCCTTACCCCGGCGTCGCCGCCGCGGCGGTATGTTTTCTGTGGCACTTTCCGTCCATCAGGCTTGAACCTGACGTCCCGGACGTTATCCGGCACACTGCCCTGCGGAGTTCGGACTTTCCTCTCCTCGCGCCCGAAGACGCGGGAAGCGGCCGTCCGGTCCGGCTGCCTACATTCACATTATAGGGGATTCGCGACGGCGCACTTCGGACTTCGGCCGCCGCCATCAGAATTCCGACGTCCGGATTGAGGCCCTCCGCACTTCTGCTCAGCACTCAGAGCCCGATGTCAGCCTCGCACTGACTCGCGGCCAGGTTCGGCAGAGCCGCTTCATTCGCTGTAGACTTATAGGCGTTCGGGCCAACCATCTTGAGTTCTAATGTCCCGGGAATTTCCTGAGGCCTGAACCCGCGGGGCGGCGTCCGGCGCCAGATGGGCGGCGCCATTCTTATGAATATTGCCGAAGCCATCCGGGTTGCGCTGCAGTCGCTCTGGGCGAACAAGCTGCGCTCTTTCCTGTCTACGCTGGCGATCGTCATCGGGGTGGCTGCAGTGATTGCGGTGGTGACCTTCGTGGCGGGAATTGACGGATACGTGGCCGGCAAGATCTTCAATCTGGGCGCCGATGTCTTCATCGCCTCGAAGATGTCGCCGGTGCAACTGAACGTGGAGAAATTCCTTGAGGCGGAAAAACGCAAGAACTTCGACATGGAGGATTACCAGGCCGTACTCGAGGCCTGCCGCCATTGCGAGTATGTCGGGGCGTCGCTGCGCAACGGCAACGGCCACGTCAAGTACGGGGAACAATCCATCAGCGACACCACGGTACAAGGCATCACGCCGTCGATGGCGCCGATTTACGATACCGATCTCACTGCCGGACGCATGATCACCGAGTCGGACATGAATAACCGCTCTCCGGTGGTTGTGGTGGGCGCCGATATTGTCGAACACCTCATGCCAGGAGTGGACCCGGTCGGCCGCGAAATCCGGCTGGATGGGTGGACGTACCAGGTGGTCGGGGTGGGCAAAAAGAAGGGCAAGACCCTGGGCCAGAGCCTGGATAATTACGTGATGATTCCTATCACTACCTATCTGAAGCAATACGGAGCTCACAAGGATAGCGTGCGCATTTCAGGGAAGGCTGCCGCGGCCGGGCCCGCGCTGAGCGAAGCGGTCGACGAAGCGCGGGTAGCCTTGCGCGCGCACCGCCACGACCGTCCCGGGGCCGATGACAGCTTCGATATCGAAACCAACGAAAGCCTGCTGAGCATCTGGAGCGACTTCAGCAGCACGTTTTTCATGGCCACGATTGGGGTGGCATGTATTGCGCTGGTGGTCGGCGGGATCGTCATCATGAACATCATGCTGGTGGCGGTGACGGAGCGGACGCGGGAAATCGGCATCCGTAAAGCGATGGGCGCCCGGCGGGAGGACGTACTGGTGCAGTTTCTGATTGAGTCTGTCGTCCTGGCTCTTCTTGGCGGCGCCCTGGGTGTGTTGGTAGGAGTTGGAGTTGCGGAGTTGGTGACGGCGCTGATCGGGATGCCGTCCGCGATCAAAATCTGGGCGGTGGCGGCGGGCCTGCTGGTCGCCGCCAGTGTCGGCGTCTTCTTTGGCGTCTGGCCCGCGCGCAAAGCGGCTAAGCTGGACCCGATCGTGGCCCTGCGGTTTGAAATGTAAAAAATTGAGTAATTGAGAAATTTAGTAATTGGGCAATTGAGTGCGGACGATGCCGGTTTGGGTTTTCAATTACTCAATTACAAAATTACCCAATTACCCAATATGATTCTGATGCGTAAAGGCGAATTCAGCGAAATCGTGCATATGGCGACGGACACGATCAGCAGCAACAAGCTGCGGTCGTCGTTGACCGTGCTGGGAATCGTGATTGGCGTCGCGGTCGTCATCAGCGTGTCATCCATCGGGCGCGGACTGAATGACAACGTTCAGTCCATTGTCACCAGCATCGGATCGAATGTCGTTTTCGCCTTTCATATTGAGCCTTTCACCTTCGGGCGGCCCACCGAGGAGATGCGCACGCGGAAAGAACTGACCTATGAAGATTCGCGCGCCATCGCGCAATTGCCGCATGTGAAGGCGGTAACCGCCGGCGTCCGTTATTTCCGGCCGGAACTCGGGGTAGGTTCCTTCGCGGTGAAATACGGGGATCGCAAAGCGAAGAACACTATTCTCGAAGGCGACGAGTCCGCGGCCAAAGAAGTCTTCGACCTGCAGATCGCGAGCGGACGCTGGTTCAGCGAGGTGGACGAAGAGCATCATTCCCCGGTCGTGCTCCTGGGGTCGGAGACGGCCGAGGAACTGTTTGGCAGCGAGGATCCGCTGGGGAAGGAAGTCAACATCGAAGGCAAGTTATTCACTGTGATCGGGACGGCCACGCGGGTGAAGTCGGTTTTCGGAGGAGGCAAGAACCCCGAAGACAACAAGGTTTACATGCCGCTCAGTACGATCAGGAAATTGCATCCCGAACTTAAGCAGCACTGGATCAGCATCAAAGCCTTGTCGCACGACGACGTTCCCAAGGTGATCGATGAAGTGCGGGAGTTGCTGCGCCGGCGGCGCAGAGTTGCCTTCGACAAGCCCGACAACTTCGCCGTTTTCACCGCGGATTCGATCAACGATGTCTGGAATCAACTGACCGGCATGCTGTTCATCGGGATGTTCGCGATCTCGAGCGTCGGGCTCATCGTGGGGGGCGTGGGCGTGATGAACATCATGCTGGTGAGTGTTACGGAGCGCACGCGCGAAATCGGGGTGCGCAAGGCGATTGGAGCGCGGCGGCGCGATATTCTGCTGCAATTCACCCTCGAGGCGGTCATCCTGACCGCGATCGGCGGGATCATCGGCGTTCTGCTGGGGGCGGCCGTGGCATGGGTGATCCCCGCGATCTGGCCCTCGTTGCCGGCAAGGATGTCCACGTTCTGGACGGCTTTCGGCTTCACGGCATCGGCGGGTGTGGGATTGCTGTTTGGAATCTATCCCGCCTGGAAGGCCGCCACACTTGATCCCATCGAGTCTCTGCGCTACGAATAGATGGGCCGCGCCCAGGCATGATCCACGCTTTCATCCAAGGTTTTCTGGTAATCGCGCTTGCCGGGTGTATCTCAAGCGCGCTTTACTACTTCATCTGTCTTTGGACTGCCGCGGCATTTCTCCAACGCAGGCAGAACCAGAGGCCAGGCCCGCCGGTCGGTTCACTTCCTCCCGTCTCCATCCTGAAGCCCCTGAAGGGAACCGATCCGGAGATGTATGAGAGCTTCCGCAGCCATTGCCTGCAGGACTATCCGGAGTACGAAATCGTCTTCGGGGTCAGCGATGCTGCCGATCCGGCGGTGGCGAGTGTGGAGTGGTTGCGGCGGGAATTTCCCGGCCGCAACATTCGGCTCGTGGTTTGTCCCCAGATTCTTGGCCCCAACGTGAAGGTGAGTAATCTCGAGCAGATGGCGCAAGAGGCTCGCTATGACCACCTGATCGTAAACGACAGCGATATGCGGGTGGAGCAGGACTATCTGCAGCGCGTGATGGCGCCCCTGGCCGACCCGCATGTCGGCATGGTCACGTGTCTGTACCGCGGTGTTGCCGCGACGACCGCCGGTTCCAGGCTGGAGGCGCTGGGGATCGCCGACTTCTGCGCCAGCGTGCTGGTGGCAGAAAAGTTGGAGCGCGGTCTGCACTTCGGACTGGGATCAACCCTGGCATTCCGCCGCACCGACCTCAAGCGCATCGGCGGCTTCAGGTCCATCGTGGACTTTCTCGCCGATGATTACGAACTGGGACGAAGGATCGCCGGGCTGGGATTGAAGATTGCCCTGTCGGAGGTGGTGGTGGAGACCCATCTGCCCGCCTACGATCTAACGGCTTTCCTGAGCCACCAGTTGCGCTGGGCTCGCGGAGTGCGGGATGTGCGGCGCGGCGGATATATCGGCTTGGCAGCGACCTTCGGAATCATGTGGGCGCTGCTGGTGGTCCTGGCGGCGCGCGCCGCGCCGTGGTCGTGGCTGGTGCTGGCAGCCATGGTGCTGCTCAGGAGCGTCCTGGGATTCCTGGTGTGCAGATCGGTGTTGCAGGATGAAGACGCGGTCGAGCGACTATGGCTTCTTCCCATCCGCGATCTAATTGCCGCCGGGGTGTGGATTGCGAGTTTCGCCGGCCACACGGTCACATGGCGAGGCGATCGCTTTCAGTTGAAGAATGGCCGCTTGATCCGGGTCTAGTCCTCCTGCATCAATTCGAACCGCCCATCGGAGAAAAGACGGTAGCGGCGTTTGCGCCATGCGATCGTATTTCCGAAAAAGCCGGCGATCCAGAAGCCGAATGCGATTACGTCTTCCACCGGCAACAGCAACCAGTTGATGCGTGCCCGCAACACGCGGGCTGAAACGGTATAGGCAGCCAGGGCTCGCACGATCAGGGTCCCGGCTAAAAGCGGCCACCACGCGGGGGAAGCGGCGCAGACCAGAAGGGCCAGGGGGAAGGGCATGGTGAATAGCTGCCCCACATACCCTGCCGGACGGGAGCGCCGGGTGCTGCGATTCCAGCGCAGACGGTGCCCGGCATTCTCGGCCAGGGTGGCATCGCCGATGTGATGCTCAATCGTGTAGGAGGAGAGGATGACTCCATGTCCCGCCTCGGCCGCGAACTTCCCCATGACAAAGTCCTCGGCCAGATAATTTTTGAGCCGCTCGAATCCGCCGATGGCGTGCAGGACACGGCGCCGCGCCGCAATGGTGGGCCCGACGGCGAAGCGCATGCCTTCCAACCAGCGGGCCACCAGGGCGCTGCCCCAGAAGTCCGTGTTCATGCCGGTAGCTTCCAGGCGTGACCAGAGACTCGGTCCAGGCACGGCGCGATACGGACAAGTCGCGACTCCCAGGGTCTGATCCTGAAATTCTGCCGCAATGGTACGCAGCAGAGTCGCCGTCACCCGAATGTCACTGTCACTCATGACGACCAGGTCATTGGCAGCAACAGACAACATGCGCTCCAGGCTATAAACCTTGGCATTGGGATAGGGTGGTTCACCGGTAATGACCATTCTGGAAGGAATTCCCGGATACTGGCGGCGCAGGGAGTTGACCACAGGAACCGCGGCATCATGCTCGCTACGCACCGCGAAGAGAATTTCGAAGGCGGGATAATCCTGCTCGAAGAAGGTCCGAAGATTCGATTCCAGATCCAGGTCAAGACCGGCAAGCGGCTTGAGGATACTGATGGGCTCCGTTGTTTTCAGCGCGGGCGGGCGCACCGCCAGGTAGCGCAGCGCAGCAATGACCTGCAGCACGCTATAGACGATGGAGCCGCAAAGAAGAAGCAGGAGAATTCCAGTCAGGATGCTGGCTGAAGGCGTGAAAGATACGATGGCAGACAGGGCGCACCCGGCACCTGGGAACATGGAGCGAGACCGCAGTCATTATACCTAGGCGCGGGCGGCGGGCCGGGGAAGGCCAGCCGGTTGCCCGCACGCGGATCCATTTCTGCCTTCCAGGGCGCCCCGGATTTTCCCGGCAAGTTGCTTCAACGAATAAGGCTTCTGAAGAAAGTTGGTTTCCAGGTCAAACACGTTATGGTCCAGGACCGTCTTGCCGGCATAGCCGGAGACGAAAAGGAATTTGATTTTAGGCAGAAGCGGCACCAGTTGCCTGGCAAGTTCGCCGCCGCTCATATTCGGCATCACGACATCGGTGACCAGCAGATCGATGGGGAACTGTTTGCGCTGGGCGAGGGCCAGCGCGTCCATGCCGTCCTTCGCTTCCAGCACCGTGTAACCCAGGGAACGAAGGAATTCCGCACTCGCCTTGCGAACCGCCTGCTCGTCTTCCACGAGCAGCAGAGTCTCATTGCCCGCGGCGGGCCTTTCGTTCTTTGAATTGTCCGGGTCGATGGGGCAGCGTTTTCCCACCGAGGGCAGATAGATCTTGAATACCGTGCCCGATCCGGGTTCGCTGTACACCCAGATGAATGCCTTGTTTTGTTTGACAATGCCGTAGACCGTCGCCAGGCCAAGCCCCGTGCCTTTGCCGGAGGGCTTTGTCGTAAAGAAGGGTTCAAAGATGTGGGATATATCCTCCTGCGGGATGCCGCACCCGTTATCCGTCACCGTGATCACGGCATAGTCGCCCACGGGAATAGCGGCCGGCTTGTGCTGGATATAGTCCTGATCCAGGCGGACCTGCGAAGTCTCGATTCGAAAGTGCCCTCCCTGGGGCAACGCGTCGCGGGCGTTGGCGGCAAGATTCATCAGGATCTGTTCCATCTGTACCGGATCGATGCGTACCGGGCGTATCCCCTGGCCCGGGAGAAAACTGAATTCGACGTCCTCTCCGATCAAGCGAGGCAGAGTTTTGGCGATGGCGGCGATGACGGGATTCAAATCAACGATGCGCAGCGCCTGTGGCTGCTTCCGGCTGAAGGCCAGCAGTTGGCGGGTCAACTCCGCGGCGCGTTTGGCGGCCAGCAGAACCTCCTGAATCTTGGAGGCCAGGGGACTGTCCTCCGCCACGGCGTCGAGCGCGAGTTCCGAGTAGCTGGTGATAATGGTGAGCAGATTGTTGAAGTCGTGGGCGACCCCGCCCGCCAGGCGGCCAATGGCATCCATCTTCTGCGACTGCAGGAGTTGGGCTTCCAGGCGCAGGCGCTCGGTCAGGTCCCGGCCATTAGCGATGAAATGTGTGATCTGCCCGTCGGCATCGCGCACCGGGCTGATGCTTTCTTCCACGTAATAAAGTTCGCCGTTCTTCTTGCGGTTGACCAGTATGCCGCGAAAGACCTTGGCCGCCAGGATGGTCCTCCACATTTCCTGATACGTCTCGGGCCCTTGCTCCCCGGATTTCAGAATGCGCGGTGTGTTTCCGCACGCCTCGTCGCGCGAGTATCCGGTCAGCGTTTCAAACGCAGGATTCACATATTCGATGACGCCCTTGCGGTCGGTGATCAGCACTATATCGGCGGACTGTTCCACCGCCCTAGACAACTTGCGCAGTGATTCTTCAGCCGAACGTTGCTCTTTCGCCATGGAGTGCAAAGCCAGCGTGCTGCGAATGCTGCGGACCAGCGTGGCCCCGTCCAGCTGCGACTTGGCTACACAGTTCCAGTTTCCAGAATTGATGATTTCCGCAATTGTCTTCTCGTCCGCATTCTCCGTCAGGATAATAAAGGGCACCGATCTGCCCGCGTGATGGAATTCGGAAATCAGCCGCACGGCCTCGGCGTCTCCGGTTTCGTGCTCGAAGATGATCAGGCCGTAGGGCCTGTCTTGCAGCACGGCGTGCGCTTCGTCAAGCGAGCGGGCGTGATCGAGTTCAGCCGGCAGGATGTTGTGATTTCGCTCCAGGATCTCGCGGATCAGGAAGAAGTCCTCTTCCTTATTGCCGACCAATAGCACCTGCAGAGGCGCGGTTGCGGTTTGGGTAGCGGTTGACACCAACGCTGCTCCACTACTGGTTACTATCGGAATCCAGCGGGGGAAGTTTAAGGGTGCAAATTGAATCGACCTGCCCGCTCACTGCCGATCTGGAAGCGGCTTCCAATCGCAAGTCCGGACCTGTCACAATCGTTGAACGCCGGTATTCATTAAGAGATAATTAGATACCGCCGGAGTGTCACACATGTCTCGTTGCTGGATCTCCTTCCTGCTTGCCACACTCTCCATCACACCGTTGGGCGCTCAGTCAGGCACCGGCACGCAGGACTTGAGGATGCAGGTGTCGCCGGCGCAGCCGTGGACCGATACGGGGCTCGATCTGCAGACGGGAGACATGATCAAGATCACGGCGTCTGCGGCGTCCACCGCTCCGTCATCGTGCCAACCCGCGGGCGCCGCGGGTTCGGCTGCGAACTCGGGCAGGTTGCCTTTGCCGACCGCACCGGCGGGCGCGCTGATCGCGCGCCTCCATGGGGAAGGCTCGGTTCCAGTCCTGGTCGGGGTGGAACGCGAGCTGAGCGTGAAAGAACCGTCTCATCTTTTCCTGGGCATGAACTTCCCGGGCACGCCGGCATGCCAGGGAGTGATTGCGGTCGAGATTCACAAGACCGCAAACACGGCAAGCGGCGAGGCAGGGCAGCCAAAGAGCCGCGGACAAGAGCTCAAATCGCAACTCGCCAATGCGGCGCAAGTGTTCATGCAGGGACAGTTCGGAGTGGGCAAGACCGAATCCGCCGCTGCCAATGCCGAAACCGCAACTTCCTCCCCGGCCCCCGAAGGCGTTAAGACCAGTTCTTCCCTGACCGTCTCCGATACTCCACTCGATGCTGACCTGCGAAAGCATCTGGACAGCCTGCCCCGGCGGGTCAACGATCAGTTGAACAACCTCGGGGACATGGTGAACTTCGTGATCATTGGCTCGCAGAAAGATGTGCAGGCGGCCCTCGAAGCCGCGGCCTGGCACGTGGCGGATACCAGCAATACGCTGGCCGCGATCAATGCGGCGACGCAAACCTACGGCAACAAAGACTACCTGGCCATGCCGATGAGCACGCTGTATCTGTTCGGGCGCAAGCAGGATTTTGGCTACGAGATGGCGGAGCCCATTGCCATGGTCGCAAGCCGCCATCATTTCCGCATCTGGAAAGCTCCCTTCAGCTGGAAGGACCACGAAGTATGGGTTGGGGCAGGCACTCACGATATCGGTTTCGCCAAGGACCGGCGCAACAATAACGTCACTCACAAAATTGATCCGGCGGTGGACGGCGAGCGCGAGAACATCGGAAGCACCCTGCAAAAGGCGCACCGGGCCAAGTCGATGTCCTACTATCTTCCCCCGAATCCCGTGCGGGACGCCAAGAATGCGACGGGAGACAGCTACCACTCCGACGGCCGCCTGCTGGTAGTATTCCTGCCATAAAGGATAGACAGGCTCCGGAGACCGCGCGTTTTTTTTGTTAACCAAATCACTCCCGCCTCGTCTAATCATGCAAGCTACCGAGACCGTTAGGTTGAAGCAGAAAATCAACGGAACTCGTAGCCGGCAGCCCGCGTAGAAGCTACTACAGGGTCTTGCGCGCCGGGCGAGAGAGCGTTCGGCAAAATCGGGTCCGAAGGCGCTGACCTGCACAGCGCTTCCCAAAGACGTCTGCTTCTGGGGGATACATGGAAGGTCAGGGTTTGAGCAGTTCGTTCCGGCCGGTTGAGAGATACGATATTGGCCATGTGCAGGAAGTCGTGCGGCAGGCTCATGAGGAATTGCGTCTGTTGCTGCAACAGCGTTCTGAGATCATGAAGCGCATCGGAACCGTCAAGCAGACGATTTCCGGCCTGGCCAACCTGTTTGGCGAGAGCGTGCTGAATGAAGAATTGATGGAACTGGTGGACCGCAAGACCAGCGGGCGCCAGCCGGGCTTCACCAAAGCGTGCCGCATGATTCTGATGGAGTCAGGGCGCGCTATGAGTTCCCGCGACATCTGCGACTATTTTCACGAGAAGATGCCCTCGTTGCTCGCCCGGCACAAGGATCCGACGGCGTCGGTGACCACTGTGCTGAATCGCCTGGTCGAGTACGGCGAAGCGGAAGCCGTGATGGTAAACGGCAGGCGCGCGTGGCGCTGGGTGGCTGACAATCCTTCGAACTCGGGCCCGCAGGACCGCCCCCGTTCCAACGTAGCCTCATGACGGTCAGAGCCGCGGGCGCTGCCCGCGGCTGCTTTAAGTTCTTCCGTCGGGCGGCAGCAGCATCCCCTTTTCCAGATGCCGGGTCACGTGCGCATACGACGCGGCATGGGGATCATGCGTGACCATCACAATCGTCTTCTGAAAATCCTCGTTGAGCCGCTTCAGGATTTCCAGCACCTCCGTAGCCGAATGGCTGTCCAGGTCGCCGGTCGGTTCGTCGGCCAGCAATAAAGTGGGATCGCTGACGATGGCGCGGGCAATAGCGACGCGCTGTTCCTGCCCGCCGGAGAGTTGCTTGGGCAGGTGGTGCACCCGGTCTTCCAGTCCTACGAGCTTTAAAGCCGTCATCACGTGATCCCGCCTCTGTTGGGCGTTGAGCTTGGTGAGCAGCAGGGGCAACTCCACATTCTCAAATGCCGAGAGCACCGGAATCAGATTGAAGGTCTGAAAGACGTAGCCGATGTGCTCGTTGCGCCAGCGTGCAATCTGGGCGTCGCTGAAGCGGAAGATATCCTGTCCCTGTACCAGCAGTTCACCGGAAGTGGGGCGATCAATCGCGGCGATCATGTTGAGCAGCGTCGTCTTGCCCGATCCGGAAGGCCCCATCAGTGCCAGGAACTCTCCCTTGGCGATGTCAATGGAGACATCATCGAGCGCGGTGACCTGAAACGCGTCACGCTTGAAAACCTTGCTCACACCTCGGACCTGAACAACTTTCGTAGCGGCGGCGACATTGGATTGCGCAACTGTGCTCATGATTGCCCCTTGATTTTGATTTTGTCCCCATCTTTCAATGTGGCGGGTGCGGTGGTGATCACGTCTTCGCCCCCCACCAGTCCGTCCACCAGCGCTCCGTCGGCACGCCGGCCGGTCACGTGAATTTCCCGGGCGACCGCCTTGCCGTGAAAGGCGATCAAGACAATCTTCTTGCCGTCGCGATCGCGAATCGCCGAGGAAGGAACGAAGGCGCCGGACGGCCCCTTGGCATCTTTTGCAGTTTCATTGGCCAGGAAGCGAACCGTAGCATTCATCTCCGGCCGCAACTGCACGTCGGAGTACTTCGCCGGATTCAGCACTTGCACCTTGACCTGCACCGTAGCCTTCTGCCGGTTGGCCTCGGGCGAGATCTGGGCGATCTGTCCGTCGTACTGCTGGTCGGGATAGGCATCGGTGGTGACGATGGCTTTTTGTGCGGGGCCAAGCCGGGAAAAATCAGCCTGGGCGATGTCGAGTTCCACCTGCAGGTCGTTCAAATCAGCCATGGACAGAGGAGAGCCCTGCGGCCCGCCCGCGGCAGAACTGGCAAACATGGAGGTGATGAGTTCGCCCTTCTCAGCCGTCCGATCGAGGATTGTGCCGTTCACTGGAGCGCGAATGATGGTGGCGTCCAGCTGGGACTTGGCATAATCGAGCTGTCCCTGCGCCTGAGCCAGCGCCCCCTGTGCGCGGGCAATCTCTTCCGGCCGGGGCCCGATCTTGGCCAGTTCGAATGCTTTCTGCAGCGAATTGACGCGCTGGCGGTCGGCTTCATATTTGGCCGCTGCATCGTCCAGTTGTTGCCGCGCCACCACGCCGCTGCCCGCGAGTTCCCGGATGCGGTCCAGGGTGAGCTTATCGTTGGCCAGAGTGGCGCGGGCCTCATCTAGATTGTGCTGTGCCTGCTGGATCTCTTCCGGGCGCGAGCCATGCTGCAACTGTTCGAGATAGGCTCGCGCGTTCTCCACTGCACCCCGCGTCTGCTGGTAGTTGGCGCGAAATTCCTGATCCTCGAGCCGCACCAGGACCTGTCCTTCTTTGACCTTGTCGCCCTTCTCGACGCCAATCCACGCCAGGCGTCCGGTGACTTTGGAGTTCAAATTGATCGTGTGATGCGCCACGATATAGCCGGTGGCGGAAAGCACGATCCCTCCGGCGTCGTTGCCGCTGGTCTGGGCCGAAGCGCGGACGACCTCAACCTCAGGGGTCTCGGAGGAAAAAGCACGATATGCCAACGCCAGGATGCCCAGCACCAGCACAACGGCAATGCCGGCGATTATGTAACGTCGCGCCCAGGCTGGCGGTTCCCCGCCGTTGTCCCCGCGCTGGGAGCGGTCAATGCGCAGGCTCTGTAAATCTTCGTGTTTGGTATCAAGTGCCATAAGAGATCAGTATCGCCGATGCGGACCGGGCCACACCTTGAAGTTTGGACGCCAGACCTGCCGGCGGGGTCTGCCCGCTGCTGGTTACCCTCGCAGTGCCGCCAGAATATTCTGACGCGCCGCATGCCACGCCGGCGCCAGCCCACCGATGAATCCCATGACCAAGGCAAACAGGATGGCCCGGGTCGCCACCGCCGGCGTAATGCGCAACGCGAATACGACTTCGCTGAATGTTACCGCATTGGACGTGCCCGTCTGCATGCCGTTGAACGGCAGCATCAGCAGGATTCCGACCAGGGCTCCCAACAAGGACAAGAGCAGTGATTCCAGGACGAATGAGGTCAGGATCGCGGGACGCGAGAACCCGATCACCCGCAAGGTCGCGATCTCCCGGCCACGGTAAGCCACCGCCGCATACATGGTATTCATGGCGGCGAAAATCGATCCGATGGCCATGATCACTCCCACCACCCACCCTATGACTTTAATGGGCGTCCCGGAACTGGTTTGCTTGGCGTAGTATTCGTTCTCCAGCATCCCTTCCAGTTTCAATCGTTGATCGTCGCTCACCCGATTCTTCAGAGCTTCGGCCGAGAGGGCATCGGTAGCGCGCAAATACGCGGATGCAAAACCGCCCTGCCGGTCGAAGTCAGAGGCCATCTGGTTGACGTCGCCCCAGACTTCCGACTCGTACGCCGATCCTCCGGCGTCAAAAACGCCTACCACCTTCCAGGAGCCCTTTCCGAATTGCATGCTGTCCCCGATGTTGGCCTGAGCGAAGCGCTCCCGCACGGATTTGCTGACCACCACTTCGCGCTGCCCGGTCTGAAACCACCGTCCCTCGGCCAGTTTCACGGAGGGCTGTCCTTTGGGCCCCGGCAGTTGGCGCATCTCCAGGCCGTCCGGCATCATGCCGCGCACGGTCACATTGACCTCGCCCGTTCCATCCTTGCGGGGAAGCACAATCACCACCACCCACTCGCCCGACGCCATGGGCTCGCCGCGGCTGTCCTTGGCGATTCCCGGCAAGGTTGTCAGGGTGGGGAAGAGCGTGGCATCGAAGCCGCCCGACAATTCCGCCTCCGAACCTTTGCGCAGCACCAGTACATTCAGCGGGCTGCCGCTGCTTACGAAGGCGCGGTCGAGCCCGGCCACCAGCGCCATCAGGAAGATGGCTGTGGTCACCGTCAGCGCGATGCCGAGAGCGGTCATTACAGTCAGGCCTTTGCGCAGTCTTAAATTCCGGATGTTGTAGCTGATCGGTATCGCCATAATGAACTCTCCACCTTGTAGCGCCAGCCGGTTGCGGGCTGCGGGGCATCGCCTACTGCGCTCGCGCCCGTCCCTACCCGATATGTCGCAGCCCTTCCACGATATTCATGCGGGATGCTTTGTAAGCGGGCACATAGCCGCTCACCATCCCCAGAATCGCCGCGATGAAAAGGGCAACTCCTGCGGTAATTCCGTTCACCTTCATGTTCAAGGGAATGCCCAGGCCGATGAAGCGGTGCGTCACCGCCGCAATGATCGGAATGGCTGCGAGCACGCCCAGCAATCCCCCGGCCAGTGCCAGCGCCAGCGATTCGCTGACGAAAATCGAAAGCACCCGATGGCGCGTGAATCCCAGGGTCTTCAAGAGAGCCACTTCGCGGGTCCGGCTGCGCACCGACATGGCCATGGTGTTTGCCGAGACCAGCATGATGGCGAAGACCACGGCGCCGCAGATGCTCAAGATGAAGGCTTTCACATTGCCAAGAGAAGCCACGAATCCCAGCTGAAAAGCCTTCTCGCTCTCGCTTTTAGTCTGCAGCGGAGAATTGTGAAACATGTCGTCAATCTGCCGCGCGACCTGCGCCACATGGT
Organism: Candidatus Sulfotelmatobacter sp.; assembly: GCA_035651855.1. Classification (GTDB taxonomy): domain Bacteria; phylum Acidobacteriota; class Terriglobia; order Terriglobales; family Acidobacteriaceae; genus Sulfotelmatobacter. The sequence continues at coordinate 14,023 of DASREX010000150.1, read as the reverse complement.
CCGCCGAATCGATCTGAGCCGCATACCAGCCGGCTTGTCCCTTGAACCATGGAACCGCCTCTTCCAGGTACTTGGCATTGAAGTACAGGGCGTTTTGCGGGGGGTCGCGCCGGTAGATGGCGCGAATCGTCAAATTCAAATCGGTAGGGAAAATGTTGGCCTGCAAGGTGATCCGGTCCCCAATCTTCCATCCATACTTGTTTGCCAAAGTCACGTCCACCAGCGCTCCGGCCCGGTCACGCTGCCACTCCTTCACCTGGTCCGGGGGAACGATCTTATCGGACGCGACTTTCAGATACTCCTCGGGATCGGTTCCGATCTGCGCAAAGAAATGCTGCGGACGGTCGTCGATGTAGCGTCCCCCGAACCAGGTCAGGGGCGCGACCGCATTGACTCCCGGCACCGCGCGGATTTTCTCCCGATAATATGCGGGCAGGAAAAATGCCAGGGAAACGCGGTCGCGAATGATCAGGCGCCGCGCTGCTTCCGGCGCGACCTGATCGATATAGAAGGACCGCCAGATGCAGATCATCATGGTCAGCAGGAGCAGCGAAAAGCTGATACTGACCATGGTCAGCATGCTCCGCCGCCGGTTGCGAAACGTGTTGCGCACGATAAAACTGCCGAGGGTCATGACTTCATCCGATATGACGGAGGCCGTCCACGATGTTGACCTGGGAAGCGTGGTATGAGGGCAGGGCCGCGCTGAGCAGGCCCACGACCGCCGAGGTACACAGCGCCGCGATCCAGATCGCCGGGGTCACCTTCAGCGGGAAAAAGCTGAAGAACTGCGGCGAATGGGTCAGGCCGTAAACCAGCAGCCATCCAAAACTGGCTCCCAGGATCCCGCCACCCAACGACAGGGCCACGGCCTCGCTCACAAAGAGCCCAAGCACTCCCCGTTTGGTGAACCCCAGGGTCTTGAGCACCGCGACTTCCCGCGTACGTTCCCGAATCGACATGGCCATGGTATTGGCCGAGACCAGGAGGGTCGCGAATACGACGGCCGAGCAGATGCTTAAAATAAACGCTTTCACATTCCCCAACATGGCCACAAATTCCAGCCCAAACGCCTTTTCGCTTTCCGTTTTGGTGGGCTGGGGCGAGTTGCGGAACATGTCGTCCACCGCACCCGCAATCTTGCTCACGTCGGAGGGAGAAGCCGCCAGAATGCTGAACGTCCCCGCTTGTCCTTTGAAAAACGAGACCGCTTCCTCGACATACTTACTGTTGAAGTACACCGACTTATTGTCCGGAACCGTGTGGTAAATTCCGCGAACGTTCAGTTCGAGGTTGACCGGATAAATGGTGCCCTGGAGCACAATGCGGTCGCCCAGCTTCCAGCCATATTTTGCGGCCAGGCTGTCATTCACAATCACGCCCTGCCGGTCGCGCTGCCACGCCTTGATCTGGTCATCGGGCATCTGCGCGTCACGGTATGTCTTGAAGAATTCCTCCGGATCGGTACCGAACTGCGCGAAGAAGTTCTCCGGCTTCTGATCTTTGTAAATACCGCCAAACCAGGAGACCGGCACGACCGACACCACCCCGGGAATGGCGCGGATCTTTTCGCGGTAGAAGCCGGGCAATGAGAAGGTCAGCGACACCCGATGCCGCACCACCAGCCTTTGAGCTGACTCTGCGCTGCCCTGGTCCAGGTAGAACCCACGCCAGATGGTCATCATCAAGGTGAGCAGCAGGAGCGAGAAGGCGATGCTCAATACTGTCAGGGTGCTCCGCCGCTTATTGCGAAAGGCGTTCTTAGTGACAAACCGGGTTAACGTCATGAATGTACTCCGGGAGGAACCCGCGACTGGCGGCGGAAGGTGGATGCGCGCCAGCGCCAACAGAATAGTCGAACTGCCTTCCCAGCGACAACTGGCGCGGCGCCCCCGGAATCGTGATTGCGGCCGGATGGAAAATTCAACCACGGCCGCACATCGCGATCACATTGCCAGTGCCGCCAGAAACTTATGCAGGGACTCGCTCGAACCGGCCTTCATCGGCGGACGGTCCATACAATGCGGGAACCGGCGATTCGTTGAGCCGAAGATACACCGTGAGTTGTCCGCGGTGATGGGCCAGATGACTGAAGACCGCTTCCGCAATCATCACGTGGCGGGGATTCTGGCTGACCGTTTGTCCGCCAACAACGAACTTCCACGTGCTCAGCAGGTGCTCCTCGTCAGTGCTCTGCAAGGCGGCGCGGGCTTCGGCGACCGCCTGATCCAGCGCGGCCAGGAGTTCCTGGCGCGAGTGCCATTCGATCGGCTTGAATCTGCCGGCCTCCGGCGAACGCAGGTCAACTTCATCCAACTGCACCATCGACACAATCCAGGCCGGCATGGTTGCCACCAGCGAGGCCAGATAGCCCAGTTCCATGGATTTCGGATGAGGCTTCCAATTGTTCTGGCCTTCGGGCACGCGTTCGAGAGCGAGGCGGGTAGCGGCCGCTTCCCGCTCCAATTCCGCAAGGAAGAATTCGGTGAGCTTCATAGGACATTTCTCCGTGATCCGCCCGCTGCGAAGCGGCGGAATCGACCCCGACACCCTATCAGCGATTGAGGACAGATTTGGTCCTCGACTCGTGGCACAATACGAGCCATGTTGCAGACTTCGGCGCGGCTGCTCCGGCTGTTGTCGCTGTTTCAAGCGCAGCGCTACTGGTCGGGGCTGGAGCTCAGCCGTCGCCTCAAGGTGACAAGCCGCACTCTCCGCCGCGATGTGGATCGCTTGCGCAGCCTGGGATACCCCGTGCATTCCACCTCGGGAGTCGCAGGCGGGTACCAGCTCGGAGCCGGGGCCACGCTGCCGCCCCTCCTGCTGGACGACGATGAAGCGGTCGCGGTGGCGCTGGGATTGCGCACCGCCGCGGCCGGTGCCGTGTCCGGAATTGAAGAGCCCTCGGTCCGCGCGCTGCTTAAGCTGGAACAGGTGCTGCCCCCGCGGTTGGGCGGCCGGGTGGCGGCACTCCACGGCTTCGTTGTGCCCCTCGAAAGTCATGGGCCGACGGTCGACGCGGAGCGTTTATCTTTCATTGCGACGGCGTGCCGCGACCGCGAGGGAATCCGCTTCACCTATCGCGACCGCACCGGCTCTCCCAGCACCCGCTCGGTCGAGCCCCACCGGCTGGTGCACACCGGGTACCGCTGGTATCTGGTCGCCTGGGATCTCGCCCGTAAGGATTGGCGCACCTTCCGCGTCGATCGTGTGCAGGGCAAGCTGAAGACGTCAGCGCGCTTCAAAGCCCGCAAGCCTCCCGAAGGCGGCTTCGCCACATTTGCTTCCAAATCCATCGCCCACGTTCCTCATCCTTATTCCGCTCGAGTGACCTTGCATGCGCCGATCGAGGATTTGAATAAGCGGATCTCCCCATCCATCGGGGCGCTCGAGACCATCGACGGGCATTCCTGCCTGCTGCACACCGGAGCGCATTCTCTGGAAGCGATTCTGATTCATCTCTTGCTGGCCGGCGTGGAGTTTCAGGTGCATGAACCGCCGGAACTGATCCAGTACATCCGTCAGGTGGCGGGTCGACTCAGTCATGGGGTTGGGTGAAGTTCAAGGTCAAAAGCAAAAAACCATCCTGCGGAAGCGCTTACTTTCGTAACTCGAATCGCACCATGGGCGGCGATATCCTTTAGTTCAAATCCTGAATCTCCGCCCGGGTAAGTTTGCCGCGGCCGTCGCGCTGATCGTGTGACGGATGGGAGCAAGGAAGAGATGCCTACGAAACTCGGCCAATTCGAAATTCTCAGTGAGCTCTCGAAGTCTCCGACCGGCAATGTGTACAAGGTGAATGATCCCGAAAGCGGGCAGACCCTCGCCCTCAAGGCGATCCGCCTGAGCGATTTTGCGGAGCAGGCTGCTGCCGTGGAAGAAGCGCTATGGCAGGAACTGGAGAGCGTCAAAGTTCTGAGCAGCCAGAATCTCTGCGTGGTAAGCAGCGCGAGCGTGATCGACGGCCAGTTCTGCGCGGCCATGGAATATGTTCAGGGCAACAGTATTGCCACGATGTTGGCGCGCAAGGAAGGGTTCTCCATCTGGGACCTGCTCGATATAGGGCGCCAGTTGGGCAATGGACTGGATCATGCGGCCTCGCATCAGATTGTTCACCACAGCCTCGAACCCTCAAAAATCATGTGCGGCTGGGATGGCACGGTAAAGATTCTCAGCTACGGAGTTTCCGCTGTACGCAAGTTTGTGCAACAGGCAGGCGGGGTTTCCACCACCCTGAATTACATCTCGCCGGAACAACTGCGGGGCGAGGCGGCGGACGGGCGCTCGAATCTATTCAGCCTGGGCGCGATTTTCTACGAGATGGTGACCGAGCGGAAGGCATTCGAGGGCGCCGATCCGGAGTCCATCCAGCGGAGCATTCTGGAGAGCGCGCCTGTCGCCCCGATCCGGGTCAATGCCAAGGTGCACCCGCTGTTGAGCGATCTGATCATGAAAGCGCTGACCAAGGATCCGGCGCAGCGTTATCAGAGTGGCAGAGAACTGCTGGATGACCTGGAGAAGTGTAAAGAGACAAGGCCAGCGGTCAGGAAAGCTGCGGCTCCCACGCCTTCCACCGTCGCGCCCGTGAGCGGCAGGGCGGCGGTGCAATCAAAGTTTGTGAATTCCGCGCAGGAGCCCGGGCAGCCCGCGGCAACGCCAGTGCAGGCTCGTCCGGCGCAGACGGTATCCGCGCCCGCGAAATCTGCGGCAGCCCCGGCGAAGCCTTCGCGGCTGGCCGCCCCGAAGACTACCGCCGCCGCGGCGGGAGTTGGCGGCAGTGCTGCAGCGCATGCCCAAAATTCGCCCGCACACGGCCAGCACTCCACTTTTGCGGGGGATCAGGCACAACCGGAGTCGTACATGTCGTCAGCGGTGAGCGACGCGCCCGAGGTTGAAAGCTTCGAGCCGTCAACCAGCGGGCCCAAGATCGCCGTGGATCCCCTGATGTCCGAGAGCGCCCCGGGCAGCGGAGGCGGTACCAGCTTCTCGGAAATTTCCGAGTTGCCGCCCTTGAAGGAAGTTTATGTTGCGCCCGAGCCTCCACCGGACATTCCCGCGCCGCAACCGCCAAAATTTGCAGCGGCGGCACACCGGGGCACACAGAGAGCTGCGGACAAGCCCAAAATCCAGCCACGCGAAGTTGCCGGAAAGGCTATTAAAGAGATCAAGGGCGTTCCCCCGAAGCTGATTTTTTACGCTCTGGCCGGCGCAGGAATCCTCATTCTGTGCATCCTGCTGGGAGTTACGTTCTACATTCGCAGCCAGAGCGACGAGGACAACGGCGGCAGACGGGCGATTGTACCGGCGGCGGTCCAGCCGCAGGCGCAGCCCCAGCCCGCACAACCCGCTCCGCAGCCCGCAGCTGCCGCAACGGAGCAGCCCGCAGAGGCGCAGCCGGCCGAGATTCCCGACACCGCGAGCAGCACCGCAGAACCGGCGTCCCCGGCGAAATCGCGCGGCGCAAGAAAGCGAGCGTCTGTCCCGGTCGTAGTCCCCGGTCAATTGACGGTCGACTCCACTCCGCAAGGCGCGCAACTGGAACTTGATGGCACCACCGATCCCGGTTGGGTTACTCCCATCGCGCTGACCAACATTCAGCCCGGCAAGCATTCGATCACAGTCAGCAAAGCGGGATATGCAAAAGACACGCGCACGGTGGAGGTCGCGTCCGGCGCCAAGGCCACGGCCATCATTCACCTGGCGCAATTGACCGCGACTCTGATCGTCAAGAGCGATCCACCCGGCGCTAGCATTTACGTTGACAGTAAAGACCTGGGCACCAGGACTCCGGCGCAGATCAGCGTCGGCAAGGGCCAGCACGTCGTGCTGGTGCGCAAGGACGGGTATCTGGACGAAACCATGAGCGCGCAGTTCGTCCTGGGGCAGACTCTCAGCTTCTCGCCCAGCCTGCGGGCGCTCGGTAATGTCGACAGCATGAAGACCGTGGGTAAGATGTCCAAGCTGTTTGGCAAGAAAGGTTCCGCGGAGCAGGGAACACTGAGCATTCGCACGCAGCCCAAAGGCGCGCAGGTGGCGGTCAACCAGCACATGCTCGACAAAAGCGTTCCGCTGGACGTGATGCTCGATCCCGGCAACTACGTCGTCGACGTGACTGCCAGCGGCTATGCGCCCATCCACAAGATTGTCACCGTCGAAAGAGGCGGCAAAGTTGTTCTGGATGAAGTGATGCAGCCGCAGTGAGCCGGGCGGTGTAAGCAGGCGGTTCATCGTCCCGGACGCCAACCCCTCGATATCGGGCCGCATCCATAGCGGGGCATGGAAGTAACCCTGTACAGCGCCTTCTGGTGCCCCGACTGTCGAGAGGCCAAGCGCTTCCTGAGCCGGCACAACATCCCGTTCCGGGAGATCGATATCGAGACCACTCCCGGGGCTGCGGCAGAAGTGATTCGGCGCACCGGTAAGCGCGCCATTCCGCAGCTGGTCATCGATGGCGAGTGGGTCCAGCCCTACCGTCCCGGGGAAGGCTTTCTTTACGATGAGATCTCCCAGCGCCTGGGTGTAGGCAATCCCTGATCCTCCTGCCCGCCACTGCCCAGGAGTGGCTGTCTGTTTGGAACCCCCGTACATCCCCTTCAGTACCGTGGCGCGTCCCTCGGGAACAGGCGAAGATAACTTCCGAACTTGACGATTAGCTCGCGGGACTTGCGCAAGCGACTGAAAATCAGCAAGTTGCGATTGAGCTAGAAGACGCGTTACCGCCACCGGTATGGCCGACACCCAGATCACCGCTTCCGATCCCGACCCCGCCCCGGCCCAACCCCCCGCGTCTGAGCAGGAGTGCAAGGTTTGCGAGACGTGGCAGCAGGTAATCCAGGGGGTTCTTGGGGGAGTGCTGCTGCTGGGTGCCCTGATCATGGTCCGCCATTACGGTCCTAGCGCGGCCCAGTCTGCTCCAGCGGAAGACCTTCAGAAGGAAGTTCACGAACTCACCGCGCAGATCGAGCAGCTCAAGCAGGAGCAGGCGATGCCCGCGACTGTCTTGAACCGCTACCGCGATTCAATCGGGTACATCTACGGTGTTTATCAGGTGGGATTTCACAACCGCCGGCCCGAAATCCGGGCCCGGGTTTCCGGTACAGGATTTCTGGTGGGAGACGGTCTACTGGCAACCAACCGCCACGTGGCGGAACCGTGGTATGGAGATTCCGAGGCGCAGAAACTGATCGACCAGGGCGCCAGCGCTATGCTGGAGAGCCTGGTGGTGTTCTTTCCCGGTGCGCCCACTCCGGTACAACTGTCACCCGCGGCTGTGTCGCGAACCTCTGACCTGGCACTGGTGCGCGCGGAAGATTCCAGCCTGGTGCGCGCGCTGCCGGTGCTGCCGCTGGCTAAGTCTCCCGGAGCTCCCGGGCAACTGGTCACGGTGATCGGGTATCCCATGGGCATCGCCGGAATGGTGGCCAAGTCTCCGACGGGAATTTACGAGCGCCTGGCTTACCGTCACAATGACATCAGCGCTGCCAGCGAACTGGCCGCTTTGTCGCTCATTCGGCCGTCCACCACCTGCGGGCATTTAGGGGATGTGGTGGGCGACAAGCTGATCTACGACGCTCCCACCGCGCACGGCGGCAGCGGAGGTCCGGTCTTCAATACCAAGGGCGAAGTCATCGGCGTGAATTCCGCGTACATGGATGGCTTCACGGGCGGAACACTGGGAGTTTCCGTAGATGCCCTGCGTACTCTCGTGCGGCAGTCTGAACAACACTAACCCCGCCCTTATCAGCAGTTCTATCCTGGCACTATGGGAAGACGTGATTCGTGCGCCGGACACGGTGTCATGGGATCCACGACCGCGTCCGCATGAGCGTGTAGGCGGGAAGTTGCCTTGCAGCGTCTTCGCCGGTAAGCCTGGCCCTCATCGCGGCTGACTGCTCCGGCGTGAACAGCAGGCTGCCCATCTCCATCCGGCGCAGCACCGGCTGTTTCCAGACTGCGGCCATGATCCCCTCGTAGGTGTGAGCATGGGATCCGAGCAGCAGATGCCCTAATTCATGGGCGGCAACGGTTCCCAAAAAGCGTGCGACATTGCAGCCTCCTTGCGCGCAGGCCGCGTCTATGCGGCGGAAAAAGACGTCACTGTATTTGCCCTCTCCCGCGGGACCGAGGAAGGTCAAGCCATAGACCAGGTCCGATGAGGTCCGTCCATCAGGGACAATATTCAGCACAAATTCGTTGATCCCCGGAATGTGGTGGCAGGCCTCATGCCTGGAGCAGTCGAGCCAATGAACAGTCACGTGAGCCGCGCGGAAAATTCGCGCCGCTTCTGTTTCGGCGTCCTTCAGCAATTCCTTCCGGAGTTTGGCCCTGTTCTGCACCATGACGGTGATCTCAGAAGGCCCGCCTTGCTCCTCAGCGGCCCAGCCCAGGCTCACGCATAACAAAACAATCTGCAGCAGTACTGCGGTTCTTCTGAACCCCATGACCTTCCCCCACGTACCTTGCGCAAAGGTCATGCAACGGAACGCGTGCCTCAATGCCGGGAGGGTGATTCGGCGGTGAAATGCGGGTAACGGGCTAAGCTTCCAAACGTCAAATGTTTACAAGGTTCGATGACATGGAAAACAACCGCGCGAGAGTACTGCTATCGGAAGTGGCGGGGCCTTCAAACTTCAGCCGCGAGTCGACGCGGCGCTTCGGCGTGTTCGAACTCGATCTGCGGGCGGGCGAATTGCGCCGCCAGGGCCGAAAAGTCAAACTTCAGGAGCAGCCCTTCCAGGTGCTCTTGCAGCTTCTGGAGCAGCCGGGCGAGGTGGTCACTCGGGAACAATTGCGTAACCGCCTGTGGCCGGCGGATACGTTCGTCGATTTTGACCACAGCCTGAATGCCGCCATTCGCCGCCTGCGGGACGCTTTGGGCGATTCCGCCGAGAATCCGACTTTCGTCGAAACGGTCGCGCGGCGCGGATACCGGTTTCTTGCGCCTGTCAGCCCGGGGCCCGGGAACGGCAACGGCGCGCTTCACACTGCGGCCGCCCTTCCTGCGGTCGGTTCGGTTCATCGCCGGAACTGGTGGATCGCCGCAAGCGCCGCGGCCGCCGTGCTGGTGCTCTTCGGCCTGGTGCTCGGGTTCTGGTTCGCGCCCCGGGAGGCGGCTCCGCCCCGCGTCTCGCGGCTTACCGCGAATCCCGTGAACGAACCCGTGCGGGCGGCCGCGGTTTCGCACGATGGGCGTTATCTGGCCTTTTCCGATGAGACCGGTTTCTACCTCCGACAGATTGACACCGGCGAAACTCATTCCGTGCCCCTGCCCGGGAATCTTCTGGCTAACTCCATCAGCTGGTTCCCTGATGGCGTCCACATGATCCTTGCCCTGGGTGGAGAGAACGGCCAATCGAGTCTCTGGGAACTTTCGGCGCTTGGGGGAAGCGCGCGCAAACTGGTGGATGACGCGTGCTGCTCCGCGGTCTCTCCCAATGGCCGGGAAGTCGCCTTCGTAGCCGGCAAGGCTCTGCGCGAGCGGGTTTGGGTGACGGGAGTTGATGGAACTCCGGCTCACGAATTAGTGGGCGAGGATGGCGACCTGTTCGGCGGCCTTGCCTGGTCGCCGGACGGACAGAAACTGGCTTACACCACAGCCAAATTTTCCTACGGAGATGGCGTCCAGGCGGCCATCAACGTCCTGGATGTGCACACAACCAAAACGCAGAACGGTACGCTGCAACCCACGCGCGTCCTTTCGCAATATGGCTTGGGGGGACCGCTGAGCTGGACCGCGGACGGCAGTCTGATCTACGCGGTGGCGGAACCTCGTCCCCGCCAGTTCGACTCTAATCTCTGGTCCGTCCACCTCAACCGTCAAAATAAGCCCGACAGCGCGCCTGTACGCTTGACCAGCGATCAAGGCGCGGTGTTCTCGATCAGCGTTTCGGGTGACCGCAAGCGGCTGGTTTATGTGAAAGGAGTGCCCGAACCCGACGTCTATGTGGCGGCGCTCGATTCCTCCGGCGCCTTGAGCGAACCGCAACGCCTGACGCTGGACGATCGTCAGGATCTTCCCTTCGACTGGACTCCCGATGGCAAGCAGGTAATCTTCGTTTCCGATCGCACCGGAACTTTCAGCGCCTACCGGCAGGGACTCGGGCAAACGGTTCCAGAAATGGTAGTGGGAGGAGCTCAGCCGGTCGGCCAGTCCCGCTTGAGCCCCGACGGAACTCAGGTCCTGTATGTCGTCTATCCGAATTGGGAGGATTCCAACCACGAAGTCCCGCTGATGCGGGTGCCTTTGGCCGGCGGTCCGCCGCACGAAGTTGCCAGGGCCAACTGGATCAACAATCATCAATGCGCCCGCGCCCCGGCGACATTGTGCGTCTATAGCGTCATACGCGACAAAGAGATGATCTTCTACACCTTTGACCCCTTCCAGGGAACCGGCTCAAAGATACTTGAACTCAAGGACGAGTTCGCGCAGCTCTATAACTGGAGCCTGTCTCCGGATGGGTCGATGTTGGCGATGGCGCGTGGAAAGTGGCCAGACCAGGAGGGTACCCGCATCCGGCTGGTGTTCTTGAATGGCGCTCCGGAAAAATCGATCAACCTGAGCGGCCCCCTCAGTTTGGAATCCATCGATTGGGCCGCCGACAGCAAGAGTTTGTGGGCCCCCACGATCGGAGAAAAAGACAACGAGCTTCTGCAGATCGACCTGCGGGGAAACGTTCGTACCGTGTGGCGCCCGAAAAATATCAAGGTCGCCTGGGCCATTCCTTCGCGCGACGGGAGAAAACTGGCGCTGCACGTCGACAGCACCAGCGCGAATGTCTGGATGCTGGAGCGCCAGTAGGCGCCAGGCGGGGCGAGATACGTTCATTAGGAAAGGCACAGGTTGCCCAACTGTGTCGGACAAATCCGTACACCATCGTAACTAGGTAGCAATCGGGCTTCTGCGCGACAATGAGCCATTCCCATGAGCTCCGAGCGCACGGCACAACTCCGCGCCAGGGCGGCATTGCTCGATCAGCAAGTGAGAACGTGGATCAAGCAGGTTCCCGCCAAGGCCCGCATTCTCCTGGGCCTGTTTCTTGTGGCTGCCATCCTGATGGCCGTTCATACAGCGCTCACGGCGAAGGATGCCAGCCTGCACTTGAAACTGCAGCATAGCTTCCGCAGCGCTCAGCTTTCCGTGTGGGTGGACGACGAGATGTCTTATTCCGGGCACATTACCGGGGCGACGAAGAAGAAATTCGGTGTGATCCCCACGGACGCCCAGCAAGGAAGCCTGTCGCAGATTATCCCGGTGCGCTCGGGCACGCACAAGGTGCGGGTGCGCATCGAACCGGAAGACGCTGCCATGCAGGAAGACAGCATCACCGGGGATTTTGCCGGCAATACCGAACGGACTCTCTCGGTTACGGCCCGGCGCAACGGAGTATCAATCGCGTGGCAGGGCAGCAGCGCCGCTCCCGCCGAAGCATCTTCCGGCTTTACCTGGCTTTCGCGTTACGCTGCGTCCTTATTCCTGACCATCACCGGTTCTATCATGTCGGCCCTGGCCGGATACGCCATCCGTGAATTGCCGGCACGGCTCCGCTCCGACCCGGATTCGGCGCCCAAGGCTCAATGAAGCCCTCGATGACGCCCCCGGCAGCATAGTCCCGGCCACGACGGGGTGCCCGCTGCACCCCGTCCCGGACGCAATTCCTAGAACGCCCAGCGCAGGGAGAACTGAATCAGGCGCGGATTCCCATTCGTCCCCACGATCTTTCCGAACGGACTGCTGGCCGGATTGGCCAGGTACTGCTCGATATCAGTCACCGTGGGATCGGCAAAATTGGTGTGGTTCCAGAGATTGAAGAAGTCGGCCGCAAAGCGCACGTCCTGCCGCTCCCCGATTCTGAAATGCTTCAGGAATGACACATCCCAGTTTTGCTGGAAGGGCCCGTGATAAATATTGCGTCCCAGGTTCCCGAAACCTGTGGTACAGAAATTTGAATCCGCGGCGCAGGCTGCGGGATCGACCAGGGGCGCGGGAACGAAGGCGGCCGGATTCAAATATCCATTAGCCACGCGATTGCGCAGATCACCCGTCGATAGCCCGCTCGAGATGGTGGCGCCGGGCGCCAGGCTTGCGCCCAGCAGGGGAGTGCTGCCTTGCCCGAGAAAGGCGGTTCCAGCGCCCGAATCGAAGATCGAGAACGGCAGGCCATTCTGGAAGATCGATACTCCGCTGATCTGCCATCCACCCAGCGCCGTCTTCTTGAATCCCGTGCTGTGCTGGAAGAAGGGCAATTCGTAGGCGTAGCTCACCGACAGGCGATGCGGACGGTTAAAGTCGGAGATGCCACGGGACGCGTTGATATTGCTCTGATCGTTGTAGGCGGTGTTGAACGCGGTGTTTCCCGTGGAAGTAGCGTCAATATTTTTAGAGAAGGTATACGCAGCCTGGAAATAGCTCTGATTCCAGCGGCGTGAAACGCTGGCCTGCAGGGCGTGATAGATCGAGTAGGCGTCATTGGCAAAGAGCTGGTACCCGCTATATCCGTTCAATCCCGGGGCTGGGGTACGCGCGATGGCGTTGGCGAAAGTGTCGGTCGTGATCGTCGTGCTGTTACCCAGATTGTCCGTCACCGTGAAAGGATGTTTCATCGCGTCCACCGACTGAATCGCATCGCGGGTTTCGCGCAAGTGGATTCCGCGCGTGCCCACGTAGCCGACATCGATTACCCAGCTCTTGCCGAACTCCCGCTGCAGCGTGAAGTTCCATTGCTGGGTATTGGGCACCACGAAATGGCGCGGCACCTCAAGCACGAACAGGTTCTGGGTCGAGTTCACACCCGGTCCCGTGCAGCCGCCGTAGGTCGCGGCGCCGTTTGGGTCGGGGAAACTCGTAAGCTGCGCCAGGCAAGGCAGCCATAGGTTCGAGAGTTGACCCGCGGGCGGCACGGCATTGGCGTTCAGCGCGGGAGTGTCGTTGAAGAAATTCGTCAGGTTATATCCGTGGGTGGTTCCGAAGAACACGATCGGAATGAACGGAGATTGGAAGCTCAACTGGTCCACCGCGCCCACATCTTCGCGAACGTAATAGATCCCATACCCGCCTCGTACCGTCGTGGTATGACGGCCCATGACGTCCCAGGCGAAGCCTACGCGCGGTCCCCATCCGGTCGACACATTGTTCTTGAAGGTGGAACCCTTGGCGGTGCCGGTCAGTCCTGAAACTCCCAGTTTGTTGACGCAGCTGGGATAGACGAAGGGATAGGTTCCCGAGTTGGTCAGGTCCGACTCGATGTTTCCGATGTGGCAAGCGCCATCGGTCCAGGCGCCCAGGAACTCGGTCCGCAGTCCGAGATTGATGGTGAGGTTCGAAGTTGCCTTCCAGTCATCCTGCGCGAACACAGCGGAATTGCTCTGCCGGTAAGCATGGTTGTAAACTCCGCCGCCACCAAAGCTGAACTCCGGCGTGCCTCCGACAAAGTTGCCGAAGTCTCCCACATCAGGCCCAGTCGTATTCGTGAAGAAAAGCTGCCCGTTGAACACTTGCGGGAACAGCTTCTTCAGACGCACACGTGTGTATTGGCCGCCGACGGTCAAAGTATGCGATCCCTTAACCCAGCTCAGGTTATCCACGATGTTGTAGTTGTTCTGGGTCTGCGCCTGGTTGGCCTGCGGTGTTGGGCCAAATTGAAATCCGGAAGTCAGGAAGGTGAACTTATAGATACTGCTGGTCAGGTTGTCGGTGGGACGGGTGATCCCTACATCGTCCACCGTGACCGGATTCACGTTCACGGCGCTGTTGTCGATGTGAACCAGGCCAAAACGAATGTCGTTGACCAGGTGGGGATTGAACACATGCGTTTCTGAAAGGATGAACAGCCGGTCATGGATGGGCAGTTGATAGGGGAAGTTCAAGTCCGTCCCGCTGGCGGCCGCTCCCAGGGAGGCTTGCAGGCCGCCCGCGCCGAAAGGAATGTCCTGCTCTGAATTGGAGAGAAAGAACCGCGCAGCGACCGAGTCTCGGGAATTCCGGAACTCATGATCCCAGTTGGCAGTGACTTGATCGTCGGTAAAC
>DASREX010000149.1:0-5356 GCA_035651855.1 Candidatus Sulfotelmatobacter sp. | reverse complement strand
GGAGCTGCGGCCACGGGCCTGAGCGCCGGAACTCCCGTGGTTGCTGGAGCGGGAGACCAGGCTGCGGGCGCGGTTGGCATGGGCATCGCCCGCGCCGGAGCAGTCAGCGCCACCATCGGAACTTCGGGCGTAGTCTTTGCCTCCACCGATCGGCCCGCCATGGATCCCAAAGGAAGGCTGCACACTTTCTGCCATGCCATCCCGGGCCGATGGCACGTCATGGGAGTCACACAGGCCGCAGGACTCTCCTTGCGCTGGTATCGCGACCACTTCGGCGCAGCTTCCCCCGGCCTTCAGAAGAAAGACGGGCGCGACCCCTACGACGTCTTCGCCGAAGAGGCGAGCACCGCTCCCGCCGCTTCCGAAGGCGCGTTCTGGGTCCCGTATCTGATGGGAGAGCGCACTCCGCACCTGGATCCCAACGCCCGCGCGGCCCTGCTGGGCCTGACCGCCTCCCACACACGCGCCCACGTAATCCGCGCCATCCTGGAAGGCGTCGCTTTCAGCCTGAAAGATACGTTCACTATTTTCGAGGAGATGAAAATTCCTATAACTTCCATCAGGCTGGGCGGAGGCGGGGCGCGCTCCCCGCTCTGGCGCCAGATCCAGGCCGATGTTTACGGCCGGGAAGTAGAGATTGTAGCTGCGGAGGAAGGCGCAGCCTACGGGGCGGCGATCCTGGCAGGAGTGGGCGCAAGCGCCTGGTCCTCAGTAGAACAAGCGTGCGATGCCGTGGTCCGGGTGGCGAAACGAATCCCACCCAGCCCAAAAGATTCCGCCACCATGCAGTTGGCCTATTCGACTTACAGAAAAATCTACCCAGCGCTGAAGTCTGCGGGGGTGTAGTCCCTTCCGCTAGTGTCATTCGACGCTCTGCACTCAGGGCTTCAGAAAGATCCGGGGCGATGGGTTCGTCGGAAGAGCGCGCGCCGGATCGCTCCGAAATCACATGCAAAAACTAAAGGCGGCCATTGCTGGCCGCCCTTATTCGAATTGTCTTTCTGGGAAGCGGTATTAGACGCCTTTGACGTTCTCTGCCTGCCAGCCCTTGGGGCCTTTGACCACGTCGAACTGTACTTGCTGACCTTCCTGGAGGCTGCGGAATCCGCTGGCCTGAATGGCGGAGAAATGTACGAATACATCTTCACCGTTCTGGCGGCTGATAAATCCATAGCCCTTGGCGTCGTTAAACCACTTCACTGTTCCTGTTTCCATGTGATGCTTTGTTCCTTTGTCTTGATGTAGCGCTGAAGCTTTCAGGATTCTTCTGCAGGCAGGTCACACGCTGGGTTAAGCGGAGATGCATGTACTGCGAGGAACTCTAAAGTCAAACGCAAAATAATTATATCTTAAATGGCCCCGGAATAGCTACAAAAATCGTGCAGGTGGACGGCTAAGTTACTGTCGGGGAGGGTGTTATGTTGGGGCGAGACGCCGGCAATACGGGCCGCAATTTGCCACTTTCGGGCAAAACAATCATCATTAGGAGCATGCGGCTGAGAACCATTGTGATTGCAGCCTTGCTGGCGGTCCCGCCCGCGTGGGCAGGTATTGTGGAGAACGTTCGCATCGCGCTGGCCCAGAACAACTTTGCCGCCGCGGAGGCTCAACTCGCCTCGTACCGCAGCCAGCGCGGCGTCGATCCGGCGTACGTCGAGGCATATTCCTGGATCGCGCGGGCCGCCTTCGACCAGGCGCAGTACGATCAGGCCGCAGCCTACGCCCGGCAGACCAAAGCGCTGGCCTTGGAGCAACTGAAGCAGCGTCCGCTGGATGCCGAGCCGCACCTGCCGCTGGCCCTGGGAGCGGCGTTCGAGGTTGAATCGCAAGCCTTGGTCGCGCGGGGGCAGCGAACCCAAGCCATGAGCCTGCTGCGGAGCGCGTTGCGCGCCTACGGGACGACCTCGATCCACGATCGCCTCCAGAAGAATCTCAATCTGCTGTCGTTTCAGGGCAAGATCGCGCCGGCATTGAAATCGGATCAATTTTTGGGAGCGCCGCTCCCCGCGGCCACCCAGCTTCGCGGTTCCCCTGTGCTGCTTTTCTTTTGGGCGCACTGGTGCGGGGACTGCAAGGCTGAAGCGCCGATCATCACCCAGCTGCGCTCGGAATTTGCCGCCAAGGGACTGTTGGTGATTGGTCCGACGCGCTTTTACGGGTATACGGCCCAGATCGAGCACGCCGCCCCCGCTGACGAATTACGCTACATCGACGCCGTGCGGCACCGCTTCTATAGCGGCCTGCTGGACATGCCGGTGCCCATCAGCAAGCAGAATTTCGACGAATACGGCGCCTCGACGACGCCCACCCTCGTACTGCTCGATCGCTCCGGCAAAGTCGCCATGTACCACCCGGGAGCCCTGCCCTATGCGGAGTTGAGGTCGGAGATTGAAAAGGTCCTGGCGCGCTAGCGCACTTCCGACAATTTTCCCGTCTTCACGTCGTAAACAAAGCCGCGCACCGGAATGTTCCGGGGAATCCAGGGATGCGTCTTCACGCGCTGGATCTGCCTGCGGACATTGTCCTCGAGATCGTCGAAGGCATAGAAATGCGCAGGCTCGCTGGCGATCGCCCCCATCTTCTCGGCCAGACGGCGCCGCAGTTCGTTTTCCTGCACTCTCAGCAGTCCACAGTCGGTGTGATTGATGATGATGAACTCCTGGGTGTCCAGCAGGTGATGCGACACGATCAGCGAGCGCAAGGCGTCTTCGGTGGCGATACCGCCGGCATTGCGGATCATGTGTGCGTCGCCCGGCTTCAGCCCCAGGCAGTGCTCGAAAAGGATGCGGGAGTCCATGCAGGCCAGCACCGCTACCCGCCGCTTGGGACGGACCGAGAGCTCTCCCAGCTTGAAATTGCGCGCGAAGTCTTCGTTGGCTCTTAAGAGTTCATCTGCTACGGACAATGGCGTACCCCCTTGTTCATTATCAACCGCGCCGGCGCAGCTCGAGCCGCGCCCTTGCAAGGCCCGCTCGTTGAGCAGTTCTAGCGGCGAACGAGTAATCACCAGTTTACAATCGGCTCGTGAATCTGGACGACACCATCGTAGCGGTTGCCACGCCACCCGGAAGGGGAGGGATCGGAGTGGTGCGTCTGTCCGGCCCGCGGGCGCTGGAGATTGCACGCCCCATGTTGCGGTTGAAACACGAACTGGAGCCCGGGTGCGCGGTCTTCGGGGAATTCATGGAAGCGGCGGGCGCGGAGATCAATTTCCCCACCCTCTTTCGCACGGAACGCGAAAGCAGGGCGGGGCACCCTCCTGTTTCAGAACCGGGCGAGCGCATCGACGAGGTTGTGGTCACTTATTTCGGTAAGCCTCATTCCTACACCACCGACGATGTGGTCGAGATTTCCGCGCACGGATCCCCTGTGGTATTGCGGCACATTGTCGAGCTGTGCGCAGCGGCTGGGGCGCGGCTGGCGGAGCCGGGAGAGTTCACGATGCGGGCATTTTTGAATGGGCGCATCGATCTTGCCCAGGCGGAGGCGGTGCGGGATCTCATCGATTCGCAGACGGTGTATCAGGCGAAGGTGGCGGCGCAACAGCTGGAGGGAGCTTTATCGCGGCGGCTGAAACCGCTCAAAGAGGATCTGGTGCAGCTGATCGCGCAACTGGAGGCAGGAATTGATTTCGCGGAAGACGATGTTTCCGTGCTGCCCGATGCCGTGATTTGCGAACGAATCGATGTTGTGGAAAAGCCCTTGCAGCAGCTTGGGGCGAGTTTCGCGTTTGGCAAGATTGTGCATGAGGGGTTAACGCTAGCCATTGTCGGGCGTCCCAATGTGGGCAAGTCGAGTTTGTTCAACCGCCTCGTCGAACGCGAGCGCGCGATTGTTACCGCCACCCCGGGCACCACGCGCGATCTGGTCAGCGAAACCGTGGCCATCGGGGGAATACCGGTGAAGCTGGTGGATACTGCCGGGATCCGCCAGGCGCTGGATGAGGCGGAGTCGATCGGCATTCGGAAATCAATGGAGGCGCTGGCAGACGCGGACCTGGTGCTGGTGGTGGTCGACGCTTCTCAGCAGAAAACTGCCGAGGATGAAGAGTTAGTCCGGCAGGCTGCCGCCGGTCCAATGATCGTCGCGAGAAACAAGATTGATTTGGATGCAGGAGATCATGGGACTGGGATCGGAGAACAGGCAATCGGGACTTCTGCGCTGACCGGCCAGGGAATCGCCGAATTGCGCGCTGAGATCCTGCGGAACATGGGTTGTGAAAACGGGGCGCCCGAGCCGGGATTTCTCACCAACGTTCGTCACCAGAACTTGATTCAGGATTCACTGAGAGCGCTGGAGGCGTCGAAAAAAGCTGTCATGGCGAAGATTCCCCACGAGATGCTGCTGATGGACCTCTACAACGCGCTACGCCCCCTGGACGCGATTACGGGGGCAACCACGACGGACGACATCCTGAACCTGATCTTCAGTACGTTCTGCATCGGAAAATAGCTATTTCGTGAGTGCCGCAAGGGCCTCGCGGAATAAAGTGTCGAACGTTCCCGCCTTGTTCTTTCCCACCACAAGCAGAGCCTTCTCCGCGGCGGCGCGCTGATATCCAAGGTTGAGGAGCGCAGAGAGAACGTCATCTTCCGTTGCGCTCAGGCGGGTGGCTACGGGCGTGGAAGCCGGTCCGGCTTCCGGCAGCTTGTCGCGCAGTTCCAGCACCATGCGCTCCGCAGTCTTCTTTCCTATGCCCGGGATGCGGGTAAGGCGGGCCACGTCATTGCCGCGGATCGAGCCCACCATCTCGTCTGCCGCCATGCCGCTCAGGATCGTAACGGCCAGTTTGGGGCCGATCCCGCTCACGGTAATCAGCTTTTCGAAAAGCAGTTTTTCTGAGGCGCGCAGAAAGCCATACAACGCAAGCGCGTCTTCCCGGACATGGGTATGAATATGAAGGGCGACCTCGGCGCCGATCTCCGGCAGGTCGGAGAACGTCGGCACAGTAATGGTCACGTCATATCCGACGCCCGAAGTTTCCACGATCGCCTGGTTGGGATGTTTGGCCAGCAGTTTTCCGCGGAGATGAGCAATCATGCTGCCGCCATTGTAGCGGCAGATAGCAAATCCTGGAGGGCTCGTCGGCCTGACGCTGCAAGTGGACACGCTTGAGGGAGGCTCTTAGAATCGGACTTTAAAGTCGCGCTCCGGTTCCGGTCTTTGGCAGTCCGTCCATCCATGGGAAAAATTCAAAACATCTGCCTGATCGTGCTGTTATTCATCGCCAGCCGGACGGGTATCGCGCAGCAAGGGGCACAATCGACAGCCAACAGCGCCCCAACTCCGCCCGCCGCCGCTGCCTCCGAATTCGCCGATGCCAGGAAGTTGATGCAGGACGGCAAACTCGACGAGG
>DASREX010000148.1:0-46462 GCA_035651855.1 Candidatus Sulfotelmatobacter sp. | reverse complement strand
TACCTATAGGCAGGTGATGTGATGCCAGACCACACCAGCAACGGAATGCAGTGCAACGAGTTCGACTCGCTGCTCACGGACGCGGTTGACGGCGTTCTGAGCGGAGCCGGGCTCGAGCGGTTCCAAGCCCATGCCCGGGTCTGCCGGAAATGCGGTCCGCTGTTCGCCGAAGCTGAGGCAGGGCGCCGCTGGCTGAAAGGTCTCACGGAGGTGGAGCCTCCCGCCAGCCTGGTCGCAAATATCCTGGCATCCACGACCGGCGTTGACAGCCAACGCCTGAGAGTCGCCGCGCCGGTTCGACAGCCACGCATCTCCTGGCTGGACCGGTTGCAGGCGTCGGTGTTGGAGCCGATCTGGGCGCTGGTTCGGCAGCCGCGCTTTGCCATGTCATTCGGCATGGCCTTCTTCGCGCTGTCGGTGGGCCTGACGGTGGCTGGAGTGAAACCGGCCGACCTGCGGCAAATCAGTCTGCGTCCGGCCGCGATTCGCCACACCTACTACAATACGCAGGCGCGCGTGGTACGGTATTTCGACAATGTGCGCGCCGTTTACGAAGTGCAGGCTGCGCTGCGCGGGATCAAACGCAATGTAACTCCCGCCGAGCCCGGCCCCGTAAAATCCAAGGAGCGTAAGAACGACACATCACAACAGCCCGAGCAGAAGCAGGAGCGCAATTACAGCCAAACGGGGGAGCAGTTGATCTTGGCTGGCGCGCCGCTGGGTCCATCTCTTCGCGATCTGCCTGTAGTGTCGGTGACCACGTACAGGAGGTTCGTATGAACTGCGCCAATCACAGCGATCAGGCTGCGGTGGCGTTCTGCCGCACCTGCGGCAAGCCACTCTGTCCAAGCTGCACCCGCGATGTGCGGGGAGTGATTTATTGCGAGGCTTGTCTGGCCGCGCGCATGGAAGGCGCGGTTCCGGCACCAGGGTTTGTGCCGCCCTCCCCGGCTGTTTACCCGCCCGTGGGAAGCACTGCGCCCGCTCCATCGCCGCTCAATGCCGGTCCGAATCCGGCCGTCGCCGGCATTCTCGCCGGATTCTTTCCCTTTGGCGTGGGTGCGGTCTATTGCTCGCAGTACGCCAAAGGATTGGCGCACCTGATTGTGATGGTGCTCCTGATTATCGGGGTAAGTTCCGACGTGCCCTGGTACATGCACACCATCCTCGGCGTTGGTATCGGGTTCTTTTACGTCTACCAGATCATCGATGGCGTTCGCACCGCGAAGGCTATCCAGACCGGCGAGCCTGTGCCCGACCCTTTCGGATTGGCTGCAGCGTTTGGTGCGGGTGAGAAGTTTGAGGGGACGAAGGTGCCAATTGGCGCCGCCATCCTGATCGGATTGGGCATCCTGTTTCTGCTGCATACGGCCGGTCTGTTTGAAGTGGGAATGGGCGTTCTCATTTCGCTGACGCTTATCCTGCTGGGCGTCTGGCTCTTCGCCAAGCATTGGGGCCTGCTGGGGGGAATTGCCGGGCGTTGCGCTTGCGAGCAGTGTCGGGCCCGCCGGCTTATGGGCCCGGCCATGCTGATCACGCTGGGCGTGCTGTTCCTGCTCGACAGCGTCTCCAGTATCGAATTTCACCGCACCTGGCCTGCGATCCTGCTGGTGATTGGCGTGGTCAAGCTTTTCCAGAGCAATGCATCCTCGGCTGGACACGTGGGTCCGCTGCCGGCGGACGTAACCGTGTATCCGCCTGCCGCGCCGCCCCCTCCGCCGTCAACTGGCGGGGCGCCAAACACGCAACCACCTTCCTCCGGCGAGGTGAACCATGTCTAGCCCAGTGATGAGTCCGCCACCGGTTGCCCCTCCGCCACGGCGTCCACGTTCGTTTGCCGGACCTTTCGTTCTGATCATTATCGGCTTCGTATTCCTGCTCAGCACGATGCATGTGCTGTCGGTAGGGCGCCTGGCGCACCTGTTCGCCAACTACTGGCCGGTGCTGCTCATTTTGTGGGGCGTCATCAAGGTGTTCGAGCACATGCAGGCACAGCGCGAGGGCGCGCGCGCTTCCGGCATCGGGGCCGGAGGCGTGGTGCTGGTTGTGATGATCGTAGTCTTCGGATTGATCGCGACCCAACTGGAGCGGGTGAATTGGTCCGGAGTGCGCGACGACTTCAATTTCGATGACGGCGATTTCAACCACCTGTTCAGCGGAAACACTTACAACTACGACGATCACCTGGAGCAGGACTTTCCCGCGGGAGCCAGCCTGAAAGTGATCAGCACTCGCGGCGCCATCAGCGTGCATGCCTCCGATGACAACAAGATCACGGTCGTGGTGCGGAAGCGCGTGGGCGCCGAGAACCAGACCGATGCGGATAAGTACAACAATGAAACCAAGCCTGCCATCACTGCCATCGGCGGGCTGCTGACGGTGGATGCTAAAGCCGACGGCGCTGGAGATCACGCGGTGGAAACCGATCTCGATATCGCCGTGCCGCGCAAGGCGCCGGTCACGGTTAACTCGCGCCGCGGCGATGTGAACGTCTCGGGGCGCGAGGGCAATGTCGATATCTCCGCGCAGCGCTCCGACACATCCGTAGAAGAAGTGACCGGCGGCGTCAAAATCAGCCAGGAAAAGGGAACGGTGCGGGTGCGGCAGGTCACCGGCGACGTGCATGTCGGGAACCGGCTCAACGAAGTCTCCGTCTCGGACGTAAAGGGGGCGGTCCAGCTGGAGGGTGAATTTCAGGAGAGCGTCAAACTCGAGCGCATTGCGAAAACTGTCAGTTTCAAATCTTCGCGTACCGACATGGAGTTTTCGCGGCTCGACGGCTCACTCGAGCTCGATTCCGATGAACTTCGCGCCGATCAAATCGCGGGCCCATTACATCTGACCACCCGCTCGAAAAATATCCGGCTGGACGGCGTCTCGGGCGATGTGCGGTTGCAGGACGATAATGGAGCTGTTGAACTGGTCATGCGCACGGTGGGCAACGTGCAGATCGATAACCGCAACGGCACCGTACAACTCAGCCTGCCCGATAAGGCCAGCTTCCGGTTGGATGCCCGCGTCCGGGACGGCGAAATTCAGTCTGACTTTCCGGAGTTGAAGGTCAGCAACGAAGAGCGCGAATCACGCGCCAGCGGCAGTGTGGGAAACGGGCTCTCGCATATCGTGATCAACAACCAGCATGAAGGTATAGAGATCCGGAAATCTTCGGCCATGGCGACTCCTGCGCTAGCGCCGGTTCCGCCCGTCCCGGGAAAACCGGGCAAAGCGCTGCCGGCTCCGAGGAATACTCCGCAGCCAACTGACAACTAGAATTGCCGCCCGGAACTGCAAAGGACACGAGTTTTCCCTGCTCGTGTCCTTTGTGCTTTTGCTGGGGTGTTCAAAAAACTATCCACCGCGCCGGGAGAGCCTCTCTGCGGCCAATTTCTCAGCTTGCGCCAGGACCTCGTCCTCGGTCATGGAGGTGGAGTTGATGACCACCGCATCCTCTGCGGCCACAAGGGGCGATGCCGGACGCGTACGGTCGCGGCGGTCCCGTTCGCGTAATTCCGCGGCGACGCTGGCGGCGACATCTCCCTGGATCTTCTGCTGTGCCATGCGCCGCTGTTCCCGCACGACAGGATCCGCATCCAGAAAAATCTTCAAGTCAGCGTCGGGAAACACTTTCGTTCCGATGTCCCGGCCTTCCATCACAATCCCGCCGTTCGCGCCCATGGCGCGCTGACGTTCCACCATCCACTGCCTGATCCTGGGATGCACGGATACGCGCGAGGCAGCCTCGGTGACGTCCCGCTCCCGGATTCTGGCGGACACGTCTTTTCCGTCCAGCAGCGTGCGGTTGCCACCCAAGGTGGGCTCGAGTTGGATGCGGGACCCCGCGGCCAGCCTCATCAGCGCCGCCTCATCGTCAAATGACGTGTCTTTCTCGATTGCCTGCAGCGCCAGTGCCCGATACATGGCGCCGCTCTCCAGATTGACATAATCGAGCTTGCGCGCCAGTCGCGACGCAATGGTGCTCTTGCCCGCGCCCGCTGGGCCATCGATGGCAATAATCAGTTTTTTGGATGGAGTCTTCCCGGTGGAGTGTTTATTCATCGTCGAAAGCAGATTGTACACGCAGAGACGGACGCCTTTGGCCTCTGGGATCGGTGCAGGCTGGAAGCTTGTTCCGTGTCGTGCAACGGCGGTCAACTCCCCGCCCGCACCTGCTGAGGCGTCCATCCCAATTCGCGCAGGCGGCGAATGCTCAGCGAATCGTGCCGTTTGGCCAGGCGCACTCCAGCCTCGTCCCGAACCAGGTCGCAGTGATAGTACTCTGGAATAGGCAGACCCAAAGCTCGATAGAGGAGAATCTGCCGCGCCGTGGACTTCAGCAGATCCGCCCCGCGCACGACCTCGGTGATGCGCATAGCTGCATCATCGACAACTACCGCCAACTGGTAGGCAGGAACGTCATCCCTTCTCCACACGATGAAGTCTCCAAAATCCTTGCCGGCGGTCAGTTGTTGCAGACCCAGATGTAAATCTGTGAAGCTGATCTCTTCCCCGTCGGGAACTCGAAAGCGCCAGTTCACTCCTGCGGGACTGCTCGGCTTCGCGCTTTCAAGAGGCTCAGAACGGGCCGTCGCCGGACCTCCCAAGGGGCTGTCGCTACGCGGGTCGAGGTCAGGACGGCACTTTCCTGAGTAGAGGGGCTCATCATCGGCATCGTTTGGCGCGCCTGCCGCCTGCGCCACATCCTTGCGCGAGCAAGTGCACGGATAGATAAATCCGCCGGCTCGCAACTGTTCCCAGGCGTTGAGATAATGCGTTCGACGCTGGCTCTGCGTGTATGGAGCGAACGGTCCTCCGCAATCCGGCCCTTCCTCCCAAGATATTCCGAGCCAATGCAGGTCTTCGATCATTGCCTGGACAAACTCAGGACGGCAACGCTGCGGGTCGAGATCTTCGTTACGAAGAATTAACGTGCCACGTCCGGCGGCACGTTGCGCTGCGATCCAGAAGGTGCGCGCATGCCCCAGGTGCAGCAGGCCGGTGGGCGAGGGCGCCAGGCGCCCGCGGTAGAAACCTGGAATGGAATCAGGCACGGGAACAATTCAAAATAGCGTTTAGCGTGCCGCGCTGCGGGGCGCCGGCGTCACGATCACCTTTTCCGGAGTGATCTGCAGCATCGACTTTCCGCCGACGTGGACGAAGCTCAACTCCCGGGCGGCCAACAGAGCATTCACTGCTTCTTTGATCTTCGATCGCGCGATGAAGTTTCCGAAAAAGGCTTCGAGTTCCGCAGGCTCGACCGCGATTACGCAATCCAGATACTTTGACACTAAAGCCGAAAGCGCCTCCGGCACCGACAATCCGACGCCCTCCTTCAGCGGCTCGGGGGCCCAGCGGTAAAGCAAGTCCCACACCGAGCCTTCGCTGGCCTTGTAATCGACCCGCGTGATGCGCAGTTTCGACCATAACTCAGCCAATGCCTTGTCCAGCGCGGGAGTGGAAAGACCGCCTCCGAGCTTCTCCAGAAGTTTCTGCTTGGAAACAGCGCCTTCGAGCTGAATGACCGCATAGGCATCAGAGGCTAATTGCGAATACGGGGATCGCGTCCCCGGCTTCGGCGGGAGCTTGGGATTGCGCTCTCCCATCAGCGCGTAAAAGTATGGAAACACCGATGCCGCCAGAAGTAATCCGTTGTTCTCCTCGAACAGGTTGGCCTCGAATGCGGAACGCTCGCGCAACAGGCGGACCATCAACTCGGTCGCCTGCGCCGCCCGCGGGTCCTTGAAGGCATGCTGCCACTCCGGCAGGCGATCTTCGGCGCCGACAAAGGCGCCCATGAAGGTCGGCCCCAGCAGCACCGGACGCCGCGGATACATCAGGCAAAGCCCCACGTCCTCGAGAAACGCGCGCGCGTCTTCGATGGTGCGGATGGGTTTGCCATCAAGCCGCCATTTCTCGCGCCGTAGCTGCTGAAGCTCGAGTTCAGTCATAAAAGAAGCAGGTAGCTATGAGCCATGAGCTACGAGCGGTGAGCAGTGAGCCAACCGGATGCGCTCTGCACGCATTGCTCATCGCTCAGTGCTCATTGCTCATTGCTCGCCCTAGATTCTCTTAAATGCCTTCTGAATATCTTTCACAGAATACCTCAGCACCACCGGTCTGCCGTGGGGGCAGGACATGGGGTGGTCGGTCTTGGCGAGTTCGGACAGCAACCACTCCATCTTGTTCTGCTCCAGCGGCATATTCACTTTGATGGCCGCATGGCATGCGATCGAGGCCGCGATACGGGTGCGGATCTTTTCCAGGTTCAGGGATTGCTCCTCGCGGGAGAACTGGTCAAGCAGTTCGTGAAGCATATGCTCCACCTCGGCTGCTTCCACGCCCGCGGGAGCGACTTTCACGGCCACGCTGCGCGCGCCGAAGGGTTCAGCCTCGAAGCCGTTGTGCTGAAGCTCATCGGAAATCTCGCTGAACACAGCCTGCTGCGCCGGAGACAGCTCCAGCACAATTGGCATTAACAGGCGTTGACTTTCCACTCTCTGGAGCGCGCGCTGCTGCAGCACGCGCTCGAACAGCACGCGCTCGTGCGCCACGTGCTGATCGACAATCCATAGCCCGTCTTCGTTCACGGCCAGGATGAAGGAATTGCGGATTTGCCCGAGCGGCTTAAGGCTGCTCAGGGAGGCGAGAGTCGGCTCTTCGTCGCGAACCTCCAGCGCCGGGGCGCAACCGTGATCCGGAACAGCATCCAGGGTTGACGCATGTGGGGAAAAATTGGGCGCGATGGGCAAATTCTGCAGACCCTGTGCCACCGGAATCGCCGCGTTCGCCTCCACCGCAATTCCACTCTCAAACTGCAGGCGGGCGGAGATCGCCGGCTCCGGCTGTGCCCGCAACGCGAAACCGCCGTCGTGCGCGCGTTGCGGGATGGGCCATTCACGCCCTCCACCAGAAGCTGCGCCGGCGTCCGCGGTCCATTCCGCCCCCGGAGTCAGCGCCTGGCCTGCCGTGGCGTGGGCGCGAATCTCCGCCACGAACTGCGGCACCGGACGCGCCTTCATCAGCGCGGCGCGAACCGTGTCCCGTACAAAATCATGCATCGCGGTCTGCTGCCGGAATCGCACTTCGGTTTTTGAAGGATGGACATTCACATCCACTTCAGCCGCCGGCAACTCCAGAAAAAGCAGCACCACGGGATAGACCGTGGGCGGAATGATGTTGCGATAGGCCTCGGTGAGAGCGTGCTGCACCAGGCGGTCGCGAATCAGGCGGCCGTTCACAAAGACGAAAATCGAATTGCGATTGAGCTTCTGGATCTCGGGCTTGGAGACAAATCCGTGAACGCGCATCTCGCCGGGATCTTTCGGCTCTGCGTTCTCTTCGTCGTCGGATTTGCGGCGCCACGGGGGAGGTTGGGGCAGGCCTACGCGTTCCAGAGCCTGCCGCGCCGCCACCGGAATCAACTGGTCCAATGTCTCCTTGCCGAAAACCTGGTAGACCCGCTCGCTGTGTCCGGAGACCGGAGGCGCCACCAGCATGGCATGGGCCGCGGAATGCAATTCAAAATGCTTGTCCGGATGCGCCAGCGCGTAATGCGTCACCAGCGAGGCGATGTGCGACAACTCGGTGGATTCGGCCTTGAGAAATTTCTTGCGCGCGGGAACGTTGAAAAAGAGATCGCGGACCGTGATCGAGGTGCCGAGGGGCAAACCGGCTTCTTCGACCCGGGCAATCTTCCCGCCATTGATCTCGACCACCGTTCCGGCCGGCTCCTCGGCCGCGCGCGTCTCCAGGCGCAGGCGCGACACCGACGCAATCGAGGGCAATGCCTCGCCGCGAAAACCCAGAGTCGCGACGCTCAGCAGATCTTCGGCATTCTTGATCTTCGAAGTGGCGTGCCGCTCGAACGCGAGCATGGCGTCATCGCGCACCATGCCGCAGCCGTTGTCGGTGATCTGGATGAGTTTCTTGCCCCCCGCCTCCACGCTGATCTTGATGCGTGTCGCGCCCGCGTCCAGCGAGTTTTCCAGCATCTCTTTGACCACCGACGCGGGACGTTCCACCACCTCGCCGGCGGCGATCTGGTTGGCCACGGTTTCGGAAAGAACGTGGATGCGGGCCATGTAGGGCTAGTTCTCGGGACTCAGTACTCAGTCGTCAGTTTCGCAGATGGATGCGCGGATGGCAAAGCGCGCAGGCTGCCTCCCAAAACCAAAGATGGCGCTCCGGCAAGCCGAAGCGCCAATTTTTGGGAATGCAGGTACTGGGTCACGGTCAAAGTAAATTGGAAAGAACTGGTAAGCTGGGCCACGCCCGTGGTCGCGTTCACTGTGACGTTGTACGAACCGGTGGGCGTGCCGGGATTCTTCTGGGTCGACGTCCCGCCACAAGCCGCCATCCACAGGGTTGAAAATCCGAGCACCGCAATCAGCGCGAGCATACGCGCTCCACCCAGGGAGGAGCGTCGGCGGGAGCCAAACGTGAACACGATGCCGAACAGGCCCGGGAGCAGGACTGCATAAAAGATTCTTCCTGCCCGATCCAGCGGGCGCTGCAAATGGGCGGTGGGAGCCGTCGTGGTCACCGTGAATGAGACGGTCGGAGAGCTGGTCGTGCTCCCCGGACTGAAGTTGCAGCTGGACTCATTCGGAAGATTTACGCAGCTGTAGGTCACCGGTAGTGCTGTCGTGGAGCCAGATCCGTTGGTGTTCACAAAGGAGGGCGTGCTTGTGCTGCTGATTGTGAGATTCACCGCGCCGCTGGTCTGCCCTTGGGCCACAGATAGCGTGGTGACGGCAGGACTCGCGGCCAATGAAAAGCTCGCGTTTGTTTTCGTGATGGGCAGATTGACCGTCGTCGCAACCGCGGCAGTTCCCGAGGAGCCCTTCACCGTCACTGACGCGGTACCCACGGCAGTATTGAGAGCGGTCTGAATCGTCAACTGAGTGGTGCCTGTGCCACCGGGAACGGTCGTGGGATTGAAAGTGCAAGTTGCTCCAGCCGGCAAACCCGAACAGCTAAAACTGACCGTCCCCGTGAAGTTGTTGTTCGGCGTAATAGTGACCGTCGTTGAGGTGCTGGTCCCGGCCGCCACGGTAGCAGGGCTGAATGGCCCTGCGGAAACATTGAACGGTGCAAGCGCCTGCGCGAGCGCAAACGCGTCCACCGATCCCAAGCCCGTCACCTGGTCATATCCGGTGCCCGCTGTGAATCCAATCTCTGTTGTCCCGCTGGGACAGTCAGGACTTGGGGCCGTGCAGGGCACCTTGTTGTCACCCGTCGTGACATCGTGGAACACCGACGGATTACTGGCTGCCAGCGAATAGAGGGTCGGATTCAACGGGGCCAGTCCGGTATTGCCGATGTATTGATTCACCAAGGCAAGGATAGCGGAGAATGTGGGCGCCGCGGCAGAAGTGCCGCCAACAGCAAAAAAGGTTCCGCCCACACTGTCCCGGAATCCGCTGGCGCAAGGCGTGGTATCGCCATCTTCCGAGCAGATCAGGTAGGGATCGTGGAAATTGGAGGAGGTGATCGATATATCCGGAACATCACGCTTGCCGTCGGCAGGCACGCCTGTTCCGGTTTGCCAGGACGGCTTGGAGAAGAAGGTACTGGCGCCTCCGCCGGATGCCGAGAAGTTCGGCTGCGTACCGGTATTCGATTGGGGAGTATCGTTCCAGGCCATCTCTGGAATGTATTGCAGGGCGGTGGAGACGACGTCGCTTCCCGCATTCGATCCACTCCAATACGCCGTGCCGGCCGCCGTTGTGTTCGGGGCGGTGCCAGTAACGGTGGCTTGAAGATCCCCCGTAAATTCGTTCCCCCCTGCTCCAACTACCTCGGGAATGGAAGCTGGCACGTCTACCTGCAGGCCCTGCGTGGCGGAGGGAGCGGAGTCGCAGTCAGCCGCGCCTGCGTCTCCGGACGCGGCAACAATGGTTTGGCCTTGCGCGATCCCTTGCTGGGCCCATCCTTGCACCTGCAGTTTAAACTTGCTTGTCAGGCCCGACTCGCAATAGCCGTAGCTGATACTGATGAAGGGCGCGATGATGGGTTGGGAATTCACCGCATAGAAGAGCGCATCCCAAACGCTCTTATTTCGCGCCGTGCAAGTATCTCCGGAACCCAAGCCCGCATAGACAAAAATGATCTGCGCACCCTTTGCAACCCCGCCCGACCATTCGATGTCGAGATCAGACTCGCCCTCGTCTCCCGGGCACTTCGCCGCCGTGCCTCCGGCCAGCGTCATTGTCACAGTGCTTGCGGGGAGCCCGGCGGCGCTACGGAAATTATTCAAATCGGTTGCATTCACCGTGCTCTGGCCTACCACGGCGATTTTTTGCCCGGTTCCGTTAATTCCCGCAGAATAGAGCGGGGTAAGGTTGTAAATCGTGGCAAAATCAGCCGGCGTCAGAAAATGATTGCCGCTTACGTACGATGTCAGGTGAGACTGCACCTTGGCGCGAGGCTTGGGCGCGAAATCATGCAGGTGTCCCACTCCAATCAGCACCCTGCCAAGGGCCTCTGGGATCAAAGGCTCTCCCGCATTCGCCAGGTGAAGTTCGCCGTTCACGTCGTAGTTGTGCATCTCGATAGCGAAGGCGGACTCGATCTGGGCCAAGGTGCCATCGAATGAAATCTCGTTGCGGCCGTTTGCCACCCGGATATTGGTGAATCCCTGCGTGTACAGCCAGGTTGTGACCTTGGCAATGTCGTTGAGGCTCAGCCCGAAACGTTCACCGAACTGCGCTGGGGTCAAATACTTCCGGTAGTTCGGGGATTTAGGGTCTCCGAGTTCCGCAATGAAGCGATCCAGATCCTTCTGCTGGGCCGGGGAGGGCCGAAAGGCCAACGAGACTCCCTGGAACAGGCGGCTGCCATCGGCGCGGCCGAGATCAAATTCCGGTCTTGCCATGCCATGCACATTTCCCCGCAAAGCCACCTTTGGACCGCTGACCAGATCGCCGGCGATCCGGTCCGGCGTCACGGCGGAACTGACGCCCGAAAAAACTACAGCCGCAAACAGCAGACACACCAGGCCCCTACTCTTGGACATAATACGCACCCCTGCGCGGTTCCAAAGAACTGAGTCTAAAGCTTATACGGCTTATCCCTTGTTCGATCAAGTCCCTGACAGTTCAGGTTGTATGACCCACTTAAACTTAACAATTATTTGCCGTCATGAGATGAATTTTGTAGATCGTGACCCGAGATTCGGTTCCAGATTCCCGGGCAAAACCCGCCGATTCCGGGGTAAGAACCCGGCAAAACCGGGGATGTCGCGGAATTTCTGCCGTATACTTCCCCTCGCAACCGTCCCATGCCCGCGCCTCAGCCCCTGAAAACCCGGCTTGCTTACATCGACTGGATGCGTGGGCTGGCCTGCCTGCTGATGTTTCAGACGCACTGTTACGATTCCTGGCTGGGCGGCAATGCCAGGCAGAGCCGCTTCTTTATGTACTCGCAGCTGGGAGGAACGTTCCCCGCGCCTCTTTTTCTTTTTCTGGCGGGAATCTCCTTTGCCCTGGTCACGGACAAGCAACGGCAGAAGCATCTGCCCCCGGCGCAGATCGCTCGCAGCACGATCCTGCGCGGCTCGCAGATCCTCGGCTTCGGCCTCTTATTCCGGTTGCAGGAATTCCTGATCTCATGGGGATGGGCCCCGAAAAGCGACCTGCTTCGGGTGGACATCCTGAACACGATCGGGGTTTCGATGATGCTGATGGGCGTGATGTGCTGGCTGGTGGGCCTCGGGACAAATCCGCCGGTGGTCGCAGCGGTCACGCCCGCGTGGGAAGCCGGCGAATCCTCCAGCCGCGGAGTTCCACTGATTCTCGCGGCCTCGGGCAGCGCCCTCCTGATTTCTGTGCTGACCCCGCTGCTCTGGACCACATGGCGTCCCGATTGGCTGCCCTGGCCCCTCGAGTCCTACATCAATGGCGTGCATAATCTCGGAAAGCCGCAGTCCTGGCTGTTTCCCATCTTCCCCTGGACGGCGTTCGCCTTTGCCGGACTGGCTTTCGGATTCATGCTGCAAAGCGAGTGGGCCCGCGCCCGGGAGACTAAAGTCTTTCTCGCGACCGGAGCTGCAGGCCTCGTACTCATTGAACTGTCGCGCTGGGTTGACAGACTTCCCATCCAGGTCTATCCCATCTACGACTACTGGCACACCAGCCCTCAGTTCTTTCTGATCCGCCTGGGCATGCTGATGGTGATCCTTACGGCGGTGTATGCCTGGTGCCGGTGGGGCGCCGCCCAGTGGGGATTCAGCCCCGTGATCCAACTCGGCCAGGCATCGCTGGTCGTCTACTGGGTCCACATCGAATTCGTCTATGGGAGGGTGTCCATCCTGCCTAAGCACTCTGAGGGAATTGGCGGCGCCAGCGTAGGGTTGGTGGTCATCTCGCTGGCGATGCTGGGGCTGGCTTTCATTCGTACTCATACAACAGGATGGCCAAAGAGGTTGGGAAAAGGAACCACGGTAAGAGCGGCGGCACGAGTCAGCTGATTGCAATCAAACTATAACGTGGAGCGGCGGACGCATTCGTCCGCCGTTTTTCCTGGATGAGGCCGTCCGGGCCTTACGACCCCGCAGGCGCGGCCCGATTGCCGGTGGCGGCTGTGTCTCCATAACAGTCACCCATGTGGCGGGCGAACTCCACCACTTCCTTCTCCGCCCAGCGCCCGTCGTCGCCGGGATCGCTGTTGCACGACCCGACAAATGCGCAATGCCCTCCATCGGCGGTCTCGATGAGCGTGATATGCGGGTTGCGCAAAATGCGCTCCCGGGTTGCGGGGAGCAGGCGAATGAACGGGTCATTCGCGGCATGAATGATGAGGGTCGGTACCGCGATCCGGTCGACCACGTTGGCGGCTGCGGCGCGCGCATAATAATCGTCGGCGCCTGTGAATCCGCAGTAATAGGCCGTAATCCGGTCATCGAACAGGCGCAGGCTGGTCACGCCGCGCAGCCGCGACAGATCGACAAACCCGGGGAAATGCCTGGCCTTGCGGCGCATCCGGCGGAACAACTGCAGCAGGAAGTAATACTCGTAAATGCGGTTTGCCGGCTGGTGCAGCGCGTCGGCGGAGGCAGCCAGGTCCATCGCGGGACAGACCGCAGCGACCGCGCGCAATTGCTGCGGCGCGCTGCTGCCCCACTCGCCCGCCAGTTTCAGGACGAGATTCCCGCCCATGGAGAATCCGATCAGGGCAAAGCGCGACACACCGTCTCTCTCTAAAACATTTTTCACGACCGCGGCCACGTCCGCCGACAAGCTGGAGTTGTAGAGTGTGGGAGCGCAGTGATCCATGCCGCCGCAGTTGCGCTGGTTCATGAGCACGACATTCATGCCCAACGCCAGGCCGTTGCGCGCCACTCCCACCATGTATTCCGATTCGGTTGAGCCTTCCAGGCCATGGACTGCGATCAGGGTGAGAGCCTGGGTGCGGTCCTGCTGCCAGTACCCGCAGCAGCGAACCTTAATTCCCGGAGCAACTTCGACCATGCGTTCTTCCGGAGCAGGCAAATGAATGCGTCGCGGCAGCACAAAGGCGGCAAGCGTCTGCAGATGTCCGCCGCTCAGCCAACGGCGCGGCCGAAATGAAGTCCTCGGCGCCCATGCTCCGCGCCCGCCTAGGCCTTCAGATTTTGGGATTTGCGAACTTCCCACAAATTGATTCTAATAGCTGGGAGAGCCCATATGCCGATCTTCGAATACATCTGCAAGGAATGCCATCACCAGTTCGAGGCGCTGGTTTACGGCAAGGAAAAAGCCGAGTGCCCGAAATGCCACACCAGGAAGTTGGAACCGCAGCTCTCCGTATTCGCCGTCTCTGCGAAAGGATCGTCGTCCGCTGCGCCGTCCGGCGCCTGCGGTTCGTGTGGCGATCCACGCGGCCCGGGGTCCTGCTCGATGCGCGACATGAATTAGTCCGCGCTGCTACCGGACGAATGCGTCCGGGGCTACATGGCCTGATGAAAACCAGCGGGTGCCCTACCCTTCTCGCGCATTTCCGAGAGGGTGGGGACTTTGACTTTATCAGGCCGAAGTTTTCGTAAGCCTCTTGAGGTCGATCATCCTTCCGTCGCTGTACCGGTCATGATGGCGAACCCACGCCATGGGATGGGGCAAGGAATCTTCATCGCGGCCCTTGGCCGTCATGTCGAGAAAGTTGTAAGTCGGCAGCAAGATGTCCAACCCGCGCGCGTACGCCGAGTACGTGTGAAAAATCTCGTTGCCGCGTTTGCTGAAAAAGCTGGCTCCAGGAGCCTCCTCGGAAGGAAAAGCCTGCTGGCCGTAGTTGTATTCAACCTTGCCGCTGGCCATCTCTTCTTTTGAAAAGGACACGTGAAAGTCGAAATTGAAGTCGGTTCCGAACGAGGACACCCAGTTGAACTTCCATCCCATCCGCTTTTTGAAAGCTTCAATTTCGGGCAAGCTGGCTCGCGACACGGCAGTAAATGCGGTATCCCGTTGCGCCAGGTGGAGCGCCACTGCGTCGAAAGAATCCGCCAGGAAGGAACAGCTCGGACATCCTTCCTTCCAGCCGGGACCGAACATGAAGTGATAGACGATGAGTTGGCTGCGGCCGTCGAATAGATCGGCCAGGGTCTGGGTGCCGTTGGGCCCTTCGAACAGGTAGTTTTTCTCCACTTTTTCCCAGGGCAGTTCGCGCCGTTGCCGGCTGAGCTCATCGCGCAGCCGGGTAAATTCCTTTTCTTTTTTCAGAAATTCTTTCCGAGCCGCCAGCCACTCCGCCGGGCTCACAACCCTGGGCGTCGCTTTGCCGATTGTTGCTGTCGTCATGATCATTTCTCCTTCGCCTTCGAATCGTCTTTCCTTTTCCGCAGAACCTTCGCGAGAAGGGCCGTCACCCCGCCGGTGGACACCACGCTGCCCACCACCAGTCCCGCGCTTGCCATACACGCTGGACACATAGAAACCTCCTACTTCGATTTCGCTTCTGCCCGCTGCCGGATTCGGTCGTTGATGCCGCTCCAGCCTTTCTCGACGCCTCGCCGGTGTTCGTCCTGAATGACTCCGAACGCCTTGTGATGAAACTTGATCAGTGTTCCACCCTTTTCTTCACTGAGCCGATACTGCAGATTGTTGGCAACGGCGTAGGACATGAACAGCGGACCGGTAATTTCCAACAGATTGGGCCGCCTGATCGACTGCACGTGTCCCCACAGGTGGCCGTTGTCGTTGCCCAGGTCGCGGAACCACCTGCCTCCCGGCCAGGGCTCCAGTTTCATGGGCATTTTCTGCTCCGGAGTTTCATTTTCCGGGCCCATCTGCTCCAGCAGGGTCTCGAATGTGGTCTCGATCGAGGCCTTTACGTGAATCTCCTGGGTCACGATTAAGGTCAGATTCTCAATTCCGGTTATGGTTGGACTGATGCTCATGCTTCCCTCCTGAAATTTTCTGTTACTCCGGGCGCGAATTCAGCCCCGATGGCACAGGGGCCAAAGCCCGCTTGATTCTGGAGCA
Source organism: Candidatus Sulfotelmatobacter sp. (assembly GCA_035651855.1). GTDB lineage: Bacteria > Acidobacteriota > Terriglobia > Terriglobales > Acidobacteriaceae > Sulfotelmatobacter. The sequence continues at coordinate 31,010 of DASREX010000148.1, read as the reverse complement.
ACAACGCGGCCCTGAAGGGCCGCTCTTCCACGAAGCGCTCCGGGGCACGACGGTTCGGGGCAGTATTTTGTCGCGCCAGACACATACCGCTCCGCGAAAGGGCTTAGCCCGGGGGCGATTCCCTCGCCTTCTCTTCGGCGCGCTCCTTGATGCGCGTCAACTGGTGCGCCCACAGCCGCTCAAACGTTTTCGTCCACTCATGCAAAGGGCGGATTCCTTCTCCATTCGCCTGATACAGCATTTGTCTTCCGTGACGCCGCACCCGTACCAATCCGACATCCCGCAATACCCGCAGGTGCTTCGAAACTGAAGGCTGCTCCAACCTCAAGCGGATCACAAGATCGTTGACCGAGCGCTCTCCCGAGGCCAGGTGATCGAGGATTTCTCGCCGCCTTGGCTCGGCAACTGCATTGAACGCGTCGGAGGTGGTTGCGGCCCTCGCCATGACACGAATTTATATTCCCATATGGGAATATGTCAAGTGGAAAATGTCGCGGCCGTGCTGATGACGTGGAGCTCTCTTCGGATCGCGCGTTCCGTGGTCATGTGTTCCCTATGAGTGGCGCCGCGCGAAGGAAATGACCGTGAAGATGACGGCGCAGGCGAGATGCGCGGACTCTCTGGCAGCGAACCGGCCAGACCGCATTGGCCGCCAGTCAAGCGTTTGCGCCATCAGGAGCCGATCTGTCTCGCGGGACTAGTGCGCTGCTTTCGAAAAGGGAAAGTCTAAAGATGCGTTTCAAGCCAGCCAAGGTTGATGAACAATTGTGAATTATTTGTCACCGGAAATTCCCTAAAAAAGAGCTTGGATTGTCGCCCGGGATGGAGTATTTTGGCCGACATCAAATCTGGGTCTGGCTTGGGTCTCACCTCGGCCAACACTGGGGACAGTTGATTGCGCGAACCGCCCTGCCTTTCCGCGGCCTGTCTTCCGGCGAAGTGAATCCGCCAGCACGAAGGGATCCAGCCGTGAGATCTTTCGTTTCCTTCTCCGTCCTGTTCGCGCTTTGCTCCTTGAGTTGCCAACTGTTTGCCAGCGGCGCTGAGCCGCCACGCGCTGTTCATCCAAATTCTCCCGCGGCAACCCCGCCAGCGGAAGAAGCAGGACCGCCGGCGTCCTCGCAGTTCGTTATTCCGGGCCCGGAGCGATCTTTTCTGCGCATGGCCGGAATCAGTCAAAAGGTCGCGCCCGAGGAAGTCCTGCCCCTGCTGAGCCGAAACGTGTTCACCGAGGGCTATCAGGGCACGAGCCGGCCGACCGAGTTTTTGATTCTGTTGCGGCGGTACGTCGTGCAGGCCCGGGAGTTGTCCTTGCTGGCGGCGCAAACCGGCATGGTTCTGCGGGTCTCCGGCTGCAACGACGCGACTCCGCTGTTGCGTATTCTGGGCTACCGCATTAAGCCCAACTGCGGCACACCTGGCACGTCTCTGCAGACCGAAGATCCCGAACGGGCTTTTCTGGCCATCGACTCGGGGTTCCCGCTGCCCGCGCTGGAGCGGACACTCCAGGGAGGCAAAGCGTTTGAGTATCCGTACTCTTCCGACGCCGTGCCCGTAGTATTCGCGGAGAGCGACTGGACCCAGCTCAGCAGAAAAAACTTCACGGAGAACAGCCGAGACCTGTTGGACACGATCCTGTTTGATCCCTCGATCGCCAGGCTCTACTGGGCCTTTTCGCGGCTCGATGCGGAAACGGGCAAGTCTCTCAAAGAATCGGTGGGCTTGGGAAAGCTCCTCCCCTACGCTGCGGTGCTCGATTTCTATGGCCGGGAACTATGCATCAGCAATGGCAGTGTTGTGGTGCCTGGAGGAGCAGGGGCCGCGGGCGTCTGGAAAGAATTGGTGGGCGCCAGCCCATCGGCTCCGGCGAGCTTCATTCCGAAGCTGCTGGCCAAGGATCGAGGATGGCTGGCGGCTTACTTCGATGTTCTGTCGCGGATCGGCCGAAAGCAGCAGGAGTATTTCACCGCATCCCACCGCCTGGGGCTTTTCTACAACGCGCTTCGAGCGCCCGATCCGCGCGCCTCGGCTACGCGCGGTTCCTTTAGGCCGGCGCCATGGATGCTGCTGCTCGCCACCCGGCTTCACCTGGACGAAAGCGGGTACCCGTTAGTTCCCGGGAATCTACAGGAGTGGAGCGACATTATCTTCCACGAACGCGAGGCCGGCATGGTGCGGAAGTGGGCGCGGCAGGATGCCGCCCTGAAGGACGCGGATCAACTGGTGAAGATCATGTTTGCGTTGTCGCGAGCTCCCAGTGATGCCACGCCGCTTCAGGCCTACATGGCGATCTGCGAGATCGATTCCCGGCGTTCTCCCGAGCGGCGGCTGCAGCCCGCCACGGTCCGCCTGCTGGCCCGAAAATTCGAGGATTTCAGCGCTCAGTACCGGATCTTTTCGGAATTTCCCGCCCTGGACGATCAATCCATCACCATGTTTCTGCAAACCGCGCAAGGGCTGCACAACATCCCGCTGGGCGATCGCGGAAACGCCATGGGCATCTTCCAGTCCAATGTCGGAATCTGGCAGATTCTGGCCCGCCAAGGGGAGATCGCCAACTCGCAGCTGAATGAATCCTGGCAACAACTGGTCAAGCCTTTCACGGGAATTCGATCGGCCGTCCAGGTTTATGACGCCGGCCGGAATTCCCTCTCAGAGCTATTCCGTTTCAGCACCGGCAAGTCCAGCGTCTCGCAAGACAAGATCATCGAACTGCTGGCGGGCCCGGTGCAAGCCAGCGCGGCGGGGAAGGAGATGCATCGGGAAAGCGCCGGCAAGATTCGCTCCGTGCTCGACGACCAGCGCCTGGTCTCGCTGGATACATTAATGACGCTGGGCGATGCCTTGAGGGACAAAGCGAAAGGAAAACAGCCGGAGGAGTATGTCCTGTTGCTCGCGGCGCAGACGCGGGAGTTCGAGATGCCGCGGCCCATTTTCACCAACAGCGAACATGAAGAATGGGCAGCCGGCATCTACAACAGCCATCACACCGACTTGCAGATGAAAACCGATCTGCCGAGGCTTCTGAAGTCCACCAGCGCCTCTCCCCGGCAAATCGAGGACGCGCGCGGACAGCTTGCATCCTTCCTTCGCGATACGCTGGTAGGGCTAAACTACGCCTATTACGAACCCCCCGGCGCCCAGGCCTTGCACAACAATCCGCTGCTGGTTCGCTCCCATGATTTCGCGGGGGAAACCGTCAGCGGCGTCAAAACCCTGTGGCAGGCCCCGGAATTATTTGGCGAAGGCTCGCCTGCGGGTGGCGGCGCGCATCTGGTCGGCTCTCTGGCCGATCTCCCCTATGCTCTGGCTGTTCTGGAGCAGGACTTTATTTCGCCGCGCAGCGTGCAGGCTTTGATCTGGAAGGAAGTGACCCCGGAACTGCTGGCTGGCGCGATCCTTCCCCGCTGGTGGGATGTGAGTCCGCTGGAGTTGCACGCGGTCGCTCTTTACCAGCGCTCGGGAGAAGAGCTGTTGACCGCCTCAGTGAAGGATGAGGAACTGCGGGGCAAGGTCCTGGGTATTCTCTCCAGCCGCTTGCTGCCCCAGCGTGCAAGACGGCTCGAGCAAGACCTGCGTGCTGGCCGCATCGCGGAAATTCTGCAGCAAATCATGCCGGCAGACTGCTTCTATCTCGCGGTGGAGTTCAGCGAGAAGCACCCCGAACGGGTCGCAGAGACGGGGAGCGCCCTGCAGGAGTTGCAGGAACTGTCTCGCCAGCACCCCGAGCAGGTGAACTCGCGGCGGGTCTCGCACGATTTCGGAATTCCCCATCCCGCCATGGCTCAGAACTACGGCCTTGAACTGCTGAACGTGCTGCCCATGCCGCCGTTTGCGGGCGAAGCAAACCGGTTTCTGGCGGAATCCTGGGACTCGCCCAACCTGTACTGGGCTCGCCTGGCGGACGAACGGGGATACTCGCCGGTCACCCTGAATCACCTGGTTCCGGAACTTACCCGCATGATGGTGGAACGAATTTTTGCGACGGACTTTGAGGATTGGCCGGCGCTGCTCCGCGCCATGCACGAAGCAGGAACGGATTTTCGCGCCGGCAAAGTAGAACCGGCGGAAACCTTCACTGCCGGACGCCCTTGAAGCCCAGTCACTATGAATAACAAACGATTGCGCTCCGCAGGCACACAGGAACGCAGAGTAGGAACCCAGTCATGTTAAGGACACTGTCGTCGCGGTTACTGATTTCTTTGCCTCTTCTCTTCGGCCCGGAGATTCCGGTCTTCGCCCAGAGCCCGGACATTCACGTCACTGTCAACATGGTCCAGCTCAACGTGGCCGTGACTGACAAAAAGGGGAATTACATCACCGGCCTCAACCCGAAAGATTTCGCGATTTATGAGGATGGAATACTGGAGAAGCCGGCGACCTTCGCGGAAGGCAATGCGCCGGCGCGGAATCTCGGCGACCTCGCCGAGGCTGCCGGTCCCGGTGCCGGCAGTTCTTCCGCCGGTTCTCCTCAGACCTTCAATGATCTGATCAGCGGTGCGAACGTATTTGTCCTCTTCGACACCAGCGACTACATGTACCGGGGATTTGTATTCGCCCAGGATGCCATCAGCGATTTCATCCGGTCGCTGGGAAACGCGGACAAGATTGCGTTTTACTCCTATAGCCGCGATCTTTCGCGCGCCGCCCCGCTCACTGCGGACCGCTCGCAGGTGTTACAGGCTGTCCGCTCCACGGTAGCGGGTGACCAGGCGGCTCTCTACAACTGCCTGCTGCTGACCCTGAAAGACGCCGCTCAGAACACCGGCCGCAAAGTGGTTGTAGTGTTCTCCAACGGCCCCGACAACTCGAGCGTAGTGCCGCCGGAAGATGTCGCCGAATTCGCGCAGTCCGCAGGCGTGTCCATATACATGATCAGCACGCAGCAGGCGAGGCTGGAGCCTGTGTCCACCGCGGTGTTCGACCGCATGACGGCGGCCACCGGCGGCAAAGCCTATTTCGCCAAGAACTGGAAGGATGAGCAGCAGGCGTTTGCCTCGATCCGCGACGACCTGGCCCATCTGTATTCGCTCAGCTATTACCCCAAGGCAAATCCCAACAGCGGCTGGCGGACGATCACCGTCAGGCTTATGGGGGATCAGCTGAAGAAATATAAAGTGCGTACTCGCAGCGGATATCGCCCCTTGCCATCGAGGTTCTCCGGGGTAAACCGAGCCGCGATTTCTGAACCAGTCCCGGATCAGCCGGCGGTTACGAATCAACCTGAGCTCACGCTTTCCGGGCGGGAACGGCGTTAGTTCGTGCGGGAGCAACTCGCGGCCGCGCTGCTAAACTCGTTCTATGCGGGTTAGAATTCTGGGGTCCGCGGCAGGCGGAGCATTCCCTCAATGGAACTGCGCCTGCTCGAACTGCCGCTCTGTGCGCGCCGGAGGTTTTGCGGGTAAAGCGCGCAGCCAGGCGCAACTTGCCGTCAGCGCGGATTCGACTTCGTGGTTTCTGCTGGGAGCTTCTCCCGATCTGCGGGCACAAATTGAATCGGTCCCGGACCTTCATCCTCGCGACGGCCTGCGCCAATCGCCGGTTTCTGGAGCGGTCCTGCTGAATGGCGACGTAGACCACGTTTTGGGGCTTCTTCTGCTGCGCGAGTTGCAGCCCCTGTGCGTGTACGCGACCGGCTCCGTTCGCCGCGTTCTCACCGAGGACAATTCCATGTTTGCCATGCTGCGGCGCGTTCCCAACCAGCTGCGCTGGACCACATTTATTCCAGGCACGATGTTCCACCTGGTCGAGCCTGCGGGAAAGGATTGCGGTCTGCGCTGCCGCGGGGTCCCGCTCGATACACATTTTCCTGCCTATGTTTCCCCACAGCGGCGGTCTGAACTTGTGGACGGCGAAGCTTCTCTCGGACTGATTGTGGAATCGTCCTCAGGCAAGCGGCTGGCATACATGCCGGCCGTCCCTCAGATCACTGACGCACTACTGCAGGAACTTGCCTCCGTCGATGTGTTGCTCTTCGATGGCACGTTCTGGAGCGATGACGAACTGATTCGAGTGCAGGGCTTCGGAGCCAGCGCGCGGGAAATGGGACACGTTCCGGTGTCCTGCAGCCTGTCGCAGTTGGCGCAACTGCAGCGCCCACGTAAAATCTATATCCATATCAACAACACGAATCCCATGCTGAATGAGGCCGGAATGGAATACCGGCAAGCGCGCGATGCCGGTTGGGAAATCGCGGAGGATGGATGGCAGTTCGAGGTCTAGAAGCGAGCGCCGAAAACGTGCTCTCGTTGGGCGAGTTGCGCGCGCAATTGCGTGCGGTGGGCGAGGAACGCTATCACCATAAACATCCTTTTCACCGGATGATGCACGACGGCCGTCTCAGCCGGGGACAGCTTCAGGCTTGGGCTCTGAACCGCTATTACTACCAGAGCGTCATTCCAATCAAGGACTCGATCATTCTGTCGCGCGCACCCGACCCTGCATTCCGCCGCGCCTGGCGCAAGCGCATTATCGACCACGACGGCGACTCGGCCAGTGAGGGCGGTATCCGGCGCTGGCTTAGACTCGCGGAAGCCACCGGGCTCGATGCTCAACAGGTTGAGAAAGGCGCAGGGATTCTGCCGGCGACCCGGTTCGCGGTGAACGAGTACCTGCACATCGTGCGCAGCCGCAGCCTGCTGGAGGCCGTGGCGTCGTCGCTGACCGAGTTGTTCTCGCGCGACCTGATCTCGCTTCGCATGGAGAAATTGCGGGAACATTATCCCTGGCTTGCGGGCGGACTGGATTATTTTGAAGCCCGACTTACCCAGGCGCCGGAAGATGCGGATTATGCCATCACGTACGTGTTCGAGAATGCGAAGAGCCGGGCCCAGCAGGAGCTTGCCGTGCAGGCTTTGCGCGACAAATGCGACATCCTGTGGGCGCAGCTCGATGCGCTTTATTTCGCCTATGTGGAGCCGGCCTGGCCTCCGCCGGGAGCGTTTCGCATCTAACGGATATGCCTCCTCTCACCGATGAAAGCCAGCCGCGGCTTGCCGCCGGATGCCGCTGGGGCGGTACGGAGGAGAATCGCATGATTCTGTTTCCCGAAGGCGCCCTCAAGCTGCAGGGCACGGGCCGACAGGTACTGGAACGTTGCGATGGCCGGAGGACCTTCGGCCAGATCGTTTCCGCGCTGCAGGAGGAGTTTGGCACGACCGATCCGGAGAAGATCCGGAGTGATATCACCATGTTCCTGGAGCAACTGCAGCGCCGACGCATCGTGGATTACTGACTTGCCAAGCCCTCTCGCACTCATTGCCGAAGTTACTCACCGCTGTCCCCTGCATTGCGTGTACTGCTCGAATCCCGTGCAGCTCGCGGCAACTGCTGCGGAGCTCTCGACCCAGGAGTGGATTGGCGTGTTCGCGCAAGCGGGCAGGCTGGGAATGTTGCACGCGCACTTTACGGGTGGCGAACCTCTGGCCCGTGCGGATCTGACAGAGCTGGTCGCTGGAGCCCGCGCCACGGGACTTTACACCAACCTGATCACGTCGGGGATCGGGCTCAATGAGCAACGCCTCCAGGCGCTGGTAGATGCTGGTCTGGATCATATCCAGGTCAGCTTTCAGGATTCGCGGGAGGAAGCGGCGAACTGGATTGCCGGCGCGAAGGCGCATGCCCACAAAATTGAACTTGCGCGCGCGATTCGCAGGCACAAGGTCGCATTCACCGTAAATCTCGTGGTGCACCGGCAGAACCTGGATCACCTGGCTGAGATGATCGCGTTTACCGAGCAGCTGAACCCTGACAGAGTTGAGATTGCACACGCGCAATACTACGGATGGGCGCTCGCCAACCGTGTTGCCCTGATGCCGACGCGGGAACAGGTGGAGCGGGCGGTCGCAATTGTTGCCGATGCCGAGAAGCGGCTTGCCGGACGCATGCGCATTGACTCCGTGGTGCCCGACTACTATGCGAAGTATCCTAAGGCATGCATGGGAGGTTGGGGACGAAGATTGATGCTGATCAATCCCTCGGGCAAGGCACTTCCGTGTCACGCGGCGGAAGTGCTGCCGGGAATGTCGTTCGAAAATGTGCGGGAGAAGCCGCTGGAATCGATCTGGCGCGAATCTCCGTCCTTCCAGCGCTTCCGGGGAGAAGAGTGGATGCCGGAGCCTTGCCGCACGTGCCAGTTCCGGGCCGAAGATTTTGGGGGATGCCGATGCCAGGCTTTCCTGCTCGCCGGCGACGCCGCGGTCACCGACCCGGCGTGTTCCCTCGCTCCCGCGCATCACGCGATCGAGTCAGCGGTGCAGGAGGCCAATTCGATGGCGTCGAAGGCACACCCGATCGCAGGCTCTTCCTTCGTGAAGTGGCAGAAAGAGAATGCAGAATTCTGGACATACCGCAAGAATCCTGAGTAGAACTCCAGGCAGCCCTCAACGGCTGAAACCATCAGCATAGACACGACTGCGAGTGGTGCCCTTCCCGGCTCGGATGAAAATCCTTGAGTCTGCAGCCTGCCGCTCTTACCAGCGGATGCCAATCGTAATGGGACGGAGGTCCGTGGTGATGTTGTTGTGCTTGCCGTGCAGGTAGCGGAATTCGACGTAAAGATCCACGTTGGGGCGAATTTTGCGCGTGATCGCGCCGCCGAAGTTGTAGCCGAATTCGTTTTGGCTGGAATTCAAAAACCGCCCATCGATGGGAAGGCTGCCGTTGAAGCAGTGTCCCCACCAGAGGAAGAACGGGTTGCAGGCTGATCCGGGGATGGCGCTGGAGGAATCCAGTTTACCGGAGCGATGGTAGAACCCTGGACCGAAAACAATATAGCCGCCCCAGTTCTTGCTTACGGGAATGTTAATGATCGGATCGAGCAGGAGTGAGTACACATGATCGGTTGCTGCGGGGGCTTGCGCCGCCTGCAGGGCCGAACTCCGCAGGGGCAGGTTGTCAAACTGAAAGTCCAGGCGAAGGCCGAAGTACTTGCTGTAATTGCGGGCAACTCCGGCGGCCCCGACACCGCCGCCCCCGCGCACGAATTTCTGCGTGGTTCCGTTGGTCAGGCTTGCTCCGCCGCCCACGTTGAAGGTCCATTTCTTATATTCGTTGGCCTTCGTCCGCGCGGGACGCTCTATTTCTTCCGGGGACGCTTCCGGGCTGCTGGACGGCTGGTTTTGGGGCTGCGGCTCGGTCTGGGACGGTGGCTCGGCAGGAGGCTGGGCTGGAACTTGTTGGGCATGAACGGCTGCGGATCCCGCCAGAATCAAGGCCAGCAACCGGGACAGCAATCCGGAAACCGTGGCAAACTTTCGAATCATTCCTTCTCCTCCCGCTGCCGGGCTTGCAGACCGCCGCGCTCAAACGAAAGGCGCCTGTAAAAGAGCGTGTCCGCGATGCTCCCGCCGATTCCATTACGCAGCAGGCAGGCACCATATTACCAACTTTGATGCTGAGTCGGCGCGGGATGCCGCCCGAAGCCGGCTGCCTCGGAATTCTCAAATGTTCCCTGACAAAAACCAGAGAGAAGCTTGGCCGTTTTGCGGAACCGCGAGTGGCACGTATGATAAGGAATCCTAAAAGCAGTTTGCCGGTCTTTTGCCGAAGAACACATCCAAAATCGCCACCCAAGCGGTGCCTCGGAGCGGGCCGGAGGGCGCCTCCGCCTGCCGCGTGGCACTCATCGGATTCGGCACCGTCGGCCGGGCTGTAGCCAGGATTCTCTGTGAGCGCGATGAGAAAAGTCTGCGGCTCACTCATATCTGCAATCGCAATGTCGAACGGAAAAAGCAGGCATGGGTTCCTGGCGACGTCATCTGGAGCGAAGATGTGGACGCGGTGCTGAGCTCCGATGTGGACATCGTGATCGAACTGATCGGCGGCCTGAGCCCGGCGGAGCAATTTGTGCGGCGGGCCCTGGAATCGGGCAAGTCGGTGGTCACCGCGAATAAGCAGCTCATCGCTCGACATGGGCCGGATCTGCTGCAACTGGCCGCCGCCAAGGGAGTGCGACTTGAGTTCGGCGCATCCGTGGCGGGGGGAGTTCCAGTGCTGCCGGCGCTGCGCACGGGCTTGAGCGGAGACCGGCTCCACGGTATCGCAGGAATTCTGAATGGAACCTGCAACTACATTCTGAGCCGCATCGAGAACGCGAGAATCCCGTTCAGCGAGGCGCTGGAAGAAGCGCAGGCTCGGGGATACGCCGAGGCCGACGCATCGGAGGATCTGGATGGCGGCGACGCGCGGGCCAAACTCTCAATTCTGGCCCTGGCCGGACTACACGCTCGGGTTGTACCGGAAACGGTGCGGGCTCGGACCATCCGCGCGGTCGATGCCGTGGACTTCGACTATGCCGCGGGCCTGGAATGCACGATCCGGCAAATCTCGCGGGCAGACCTGAAGAGCGGCACCCTTTTTGCCGAAGTGGGACCGTGCCTGGTGCCCTCCGATTCTCCCTTCGGGCGCGTCCAGAGGAACTTGAACCTGGTACTCACCTCAGGGCAGTACGGCGGCGATATGGCATTCCTGGGCGCGGGTGCGGGAGGCGATCCCACTGCGGTGGCCGTCGTGTCCGATTTGATGTTTGTGGCGCAGGGACTTTCTTCCGGCAAGAGAGACGTAGCGAGCTACGTCTCTACACCCGCGGTCAGCAGCGATTTTGAGACGGCCTGGTATTTGCGATTCTTTGTGCGCGATCAGCCCGGAATTGTCGCGCGGCTGGCGCAGATTCTGGCGGCGCATCACCTCAACATCGATTCCCTGCTGCAGAAGCCCGGATTCGAGAAGAGCTCCCTGCCTTTTGTGATTACCCTTGAACCATGCCGCGATTCGATGCTGCATCCGGCGCTGGAAGAAATGTCGGGGCTGGAGTTCGCCACCCGGCCCTGCCTGTGCCTGCCTATTCTGCGGTAGGATTTTCCGGCATACAACAGGAACGCCGGCCGCTCGCGGCCGGCGTTCCTGAGTTTCACGATAGACGCGCTAGTTCCAGAAAGGGTTTTTTAACCCTGCCGGCGCCAAGGCGCTGTCGGCTTTGGTTTCAGTGCCCGATTCATCGGAGATCTTCTCGTCGATGAGTCGAGACGGCGCTGGTGCGCTGATTTCTTCGTTCTTACCCGGCGTTGGATTAAATGGATATTCCGATTTCATGGGAGAGACTCCTGCTTCTTTATGATCTAGGTCCATTAAACACCCGCGAGCCCGATTTGCACGCACAAAAATTTCGATGACCGCTATCAAAAAACCGAATGCCGAAGCCGGCCCCCTGGCTTAGGGCCGGGGCCGTTTCCAAGCACAGGCATTGCGGTTCGATTATGCTGATTCTGAAGTGGCACGACCAGGCTGCATCTCGATAAAAAGGACACTCTCGATGAAATACCGCAAGCTGGGCCGCACCGGATTCGACGTAAGCGACATTGCCTACGGATTGTGGGGAATGAGCGGATGGACAGGATCGGATGACAAGGAATCTCTGGCTTCACTGCAGTCGTCGGTCGACCTGGGCTGCAACTTCTTCGATACGGCCTGGGCCTACGGCGACGGCAAAAGCGACGGACTGCTGGGCGAGATCATGCAGGAGAACCCAGGCAAGCGGCTCTATGCAGCCTCTAAAATTCCTCCCGCCAATGAACGCTGGCCGGCCCTGCCGGAGTACAAGTACAGCGAAGTATTCTCCCCGCAACACGTGTTCAAGTACGCGGACCTGATCCGGAAGCAACTGCGGGCTGATTGCATTGATGTCCTGCAATTTCACGTGTGGGATGACTCCTGGACGGACGAACCGGAGTTCCGGTCGATGGTAGAGAAGCTGAAGAAGGATGGGGTGATCCGGTTCTTCGGCCTGAGCCTGAACCGGTGGGAGCCGTGGAATGGTATCAAAGCGATTCGCACCGGGCTGGTGGACACGGTGCAGGTCATTTACAACATCTTTGATCAGGCTCCTGAGGACGAACTGCTGCCGTTGTGCAAGGAACTGAACATTGGGGTGATCGCTCGCGTGCCCTTCGATGAAGGCAGCCTGGGCGGAAAGATGACGCTGGAAACGCGCTTCCCCAAGGGCGACTGGCGCGCCGGATATTTCGGCCCGGAAAATCTTCCGAAGACGATCGCTCGCGTGGAGAAGCTGAAAGAGATTCTGCCGCCCGGGATGACTCTCCCGGAGATGGCGTTGCGCTTCATCCTGTCGCATCCGGCGGTGAGCACTACGATCGCCGGCATGCGCAAACTGGAGCACGTCAAACAGAATATTGCCGCCAGCGATGCCGGACCTCTCGACAAGAGCCTGCTTGCGGAGTTGAAGAAGCACCGCTGGGACCGGAAGCCGCGGCCGTGGTCGGATTGAACTGGCTAAAAAATTCGTTTCTGGGCTTGTTTTGAAGGGGCGCGGCTTGATGGCGCTGCAGTACCGCTGCAATTGACGGCTTTCGTCGTTGGCCCTGACAGCAGTCGAATTCTCCGTCGTGTCTCCGCAAACAACGCGGAGACATGACGGGGCACCCCGTTGGTAGAGCTACCAGCGCTGGTAGTAACCTGAATACGCAAGCTACTCTCGACTTCGGCGTGGTCCCCATCGACTGGTCCCGGGTTGCGTTCGCATTCTTGTCATCACGAGGACTTGTTTGAAGAGAGCGATCGTCTTACTCGTCCCCGCTATGCTCCTGCTGGGCCACGCATTGGCCCAGAGTCCCAGGGGTTCTCTGCGCGGGACGGTGCAGGACACCACGGGAGCGCGCGTCACGGGCGCTAGCATCGCCGTGCAGGCGTCGGATTCGTCGCTGCGGCGCGAAGCGGAGAGCGAGGATCGAGGCGAGTTCCGCATTGATGACCTGCTGCCCGGGAATTATCGCGTGACCGTAAGCGCGCCTGGATTTGCCAATGCGCAATCCGAAGTTTCCGTTGCCGTGAGCTCGGTGCGGGAAGTCACGGTGACCCTCAAGCCGGAGGCTTCAGCGCAAAGCGTTACGGTTGAGAGCCCCAACTCCTCGATTACGGCTCAAGCCATCGACGTGGCGAGCGTGGTTCACCAAGGCATTATCAGCCGGCAGGACTTGCAGAATCTTCCGCTGGCGGAGAGAAGCTTTGCGAACATTGCCTATCTTGCCCCGGGCACTGAGCCGGTCGAGCCTTCCGATCCTACGAAGGCTCGCATCACGGCTGTGGCCACAGGCGGAAGTTCGGGGCTGAACAACGAATTGTCGGTGGATGGCGGAGACAATTCCGACGACTTCATTGGCGGGTTTCTCCAGAATTTTTCTCCTGAGGTCATCCAGGAGTTTGCCATGCGCACGGCGAACGAGGATGCAGACACGGGCGGGACAACTGGCGGCTCGGTGGTGATCACCACCCGGCGGGGAACCAATGAATGGCACGGGGACGGCGCGTTTTACGATCGCGCGGCCAGACTCAATGCCCGTTACCCCATCGAGAATCCCGCCCCTGATCCCAAGCAGCCTTTCTCGCGGCAAAATTACGTATTCACGCAGGGAGGCCCGGTCCGCAGGAATAAGCTCTGGGTATTCTCTTCCTTCGAGTATGTTCACGAGAACGCCAGCATTGCCTACAGTCCGGCGACTGAGAATCAATTTAACGCCCTTTCGACCCTGGCGTCTGAGGGCCTCATTCCCGGCGTCAACTCGATTGCCGTTCCGCGGGTGACACCGATTCCCTTTCGCGATTACATCGGATCGGCGCGCTTGGACTGGGCCCAGTCGGTAAAGTCGCACTGGTTCTTACGCGGCTCGATCGACAATTACACGACCCATAACAATCTCGTGCAACAAGGAACGCTGCCCTCCACCGGAGTGCGGACTCACAACAATTACATGAACCTGGTGATCAGCAATTCGTACGCGTTCAGTCCCTCGTGGCTGGGAACATTTGTGTTCGGCGCCAGCGGGCTGCACCTGACCCAGGCCCGCAACTCGAATCTGGGATTTGCCCTGGCGTTCCCTTTCAGTGCGACGTCGCAAACGGTCTCCGGATTCGAAACCTACGGCGACAACCAGTTCGTCACGGCGATTACCGCGTTTCCCGATTTGCGGAATCAGGAGAAGTACCAGTTTCGCTACGACGCCGGCCATACCACGGGGGACCACTCCTTCAAGTTCGGAGTGAACTTCATTCACGAGCCAGTGCTCGGGGGCGCATTTCCGGCCAATGCGGAAACGCTTTACAGGTTTCCACAGGATCCAGACTTCTACCTGGCCAACCCGGCGCAGTTCCCGATCGATTATGCGGCCGGAGCGGCCAGCACGCCTGCCGGCGATGGCAGCTTTTCGCAGAACGTGCAGCGGCTGGCCCTCTATGCCCAGGACTCATGGCGAGTCACGCCGCATGTCACGTTGAACTACGGACTGCGCTATCAGACCACCTTCGGCCTGTTCACGGCGTCCGGACGCAGTCAGGCCGAGAATCCGGCCTACCTGACGCTGCAGAGCCTGGGAGTTCCTCTCATCCAAGGAGTGCCTCGTGATTACCGCAAGCAGGTCGGGCCGCGCCTGGGGCTGACGTATACGCCGGGAGACCGCGGCAAAACTGTCCTGCGGACCGGCTTCGGATTGTTCTATAACGACCTGGCGCAGGGTGGATGGGCTCCGGCCTTTCAGGGAGTGAATCAGGGCTCGGCTGGCAGGTGTTGCCTGAGTCCCGGAGAGCCTGGAGCACTGATCGATCCGAACTACAAAACGCCTTATGCGATTCATGCTTCGGCGGGAGTCCAGCACGCGCTTAACTCGCGTTGGACCCTGAGCGCCGACTATACCCATGAGCAGGGGAATCATTCATACCGGCGCTACGATTACACGCCCGGGGCGAACATTGCTGCGAATGCCCCCGCACTGGCTGTGTTTCGATCCGACAACCGTTCGAGTTTTGATTCGCTCGCGTTCGTGCTGCAGGGGAATGTGTCGCACCGCCTGAATCTCATTGCGCATTACACCCTCTCCAACGCAAAGACCTGGGGCTGTGTCCTGGGAGAACTTTTCGACTATGTGAATGGAGTCTGTGATCCTCTGCATCCCTTCGCCCGGGGGGATTACGGGCCTTCGGGAGAAGACATCCGTCACCGATTTGTGCTCGGCGGCACGTTGCATGCTCCCGGCGGGGTCGAAGTTTCTACCTTAACGCAGGCGGAAAGCGCGCGCCCGTTTACGCTGACGACTCCTCTCGGCGATCGCGCCGTCATAAATGGGGTCAAGACTTCGTTGGACCAGGTGCGAGGTACGCCTTACATTCAGGTTGATCTGCGCATCAGCCGTCCAATTCGATTCCACGACCGGGCGTCGATTACCCCATTCGCCGAATTCTTTAATCTCTTCAACCGCAATAATCCCGGTGCCAACTACGTTACCGACATCTCTGCGCTGCCGATTCCGGTGAATGATCTGAGGAATGCAACCGCGCTTTGCCCCGATCCGAGTTGCAACGTGCCGATCACCAGCTTGAAACAATTACTGGTGCCCGCAGGAGGGCTAGGAGATTTCTTTGGCCCGGGGACCACGGTGGGAATTCCTTTTGCGGCGCAGTTGGGAGTCCGGGTTACGTTCTGACGACGGTAAGCGTCGAGACTAGCGAACCAGCCACTCCGTGGCCTGGTGCACGTCCGCCAGCAATGAGCCGTAGGCAATCGCGAAGATTGCGATCGTTGCGATGGAGACATACCACAGGCCCTGGGCAGAAAAACTCCGTCTCGGAGGATGCGGCGAATCCGCCCAGGCGATCAGGCGCTCAATCCGCGCATTGATCATGGCGGTCTGCCCGTGAACCAGGGCTGCGGTCAAGTCCGGCGAAGGCTCGTCTGCTTTCAGCTTGGAAAGCTTGATCAGGGCTGCGGCGAGATCGAGCGCGTCGGCAGTACTGGACACGGCTGCTTCATCGGCAGCCATTTCGGAGGCCTGCAACCAGGCCGCCTCCAGCCCTCGCATTCCGGGGAATGCCACGAAGCGTAGCCCCAGCTTCTTCAGGTTGTCGCGTCGTCGAATGTGCGCAATTTCATGGTTCAGCGCCGTGCGCAACTCGCTGCCGTTCAGGACAAATTCCGCCGACCCGGACAGCAAAATCCGGGGACGAATAATGCCCGCGGCCGTCATTGCGGGTACGCTGCGTTGAATTCGCAGCACCGGAAACGGAGAGCGGGAACGAATGGCCTCGGCCGACTGAGTCCACTGCGAAACCGTACGCGCCGCCTGCAGGCTCGCGCGCGCCGCATTGACCAGTCCAAAAATTCCCATCCCGGTCCCCAGCAGCGCGAGTGCGAGGGGAAAGTCCCCCATCGGTTCAATGATGGAACGCGGCTCAAGCAGCAGGAACGAGGGGACGGCAAAGGTTACGGTGACCAGCAAAGCGGCACAGAGCGGGAACATGCGCCAGGCAAACAACAGGTTCGCCAGCCCCTGCACACCCATTCTCCGGACGCGGCGGTGGAGGCGCAACCACGTGCACAGCACAGCCACCGACATGCCGCAATACACGATCACGAACACCGAGATGGAGACGGCAATCCCACGAATGGCGTACATCAGCCCCGGTCCTTCGATCTTGCGCTGTTGTCTGCCATTTCAGCGCGGGAGTGGCGCCTGCGCAATTCTTTGCGCTTGGCTTCGACCAGCTCGCTGAGCTGGTCCAGCAACTCGGCGTGGCGCTCGCTGACCATCTCCACCAGATACGAGAGAGGCAACGAAGGCGCCGGGCTTGCCTCCAGCAGTTGCCGGAACGCTTCCGTGGCAGCTTCCCGGTGTAATTGTTCCCGGGTGACCAGAGGCGCATAGCGAAAGGCACGACCTTCCGCTTCCCGCGACAGCAACTTCTTCTTGAACAGGCGATCGAGCGTGGTCATGACCGTAGTGTAAGCCAGGTCCTGGCACCGTTCGTCGATCAGCTCGCGTACCGTGGCGTTGCCGCGGATCCAGAGTGCGTCAAGAAGTCGTTCTTCGAGCGGGCCGAGTTCGGCCGAAGAAGCCCGGAAGTGAAAAATACGTTTCATACTCGGACGACGGTCAAGCTGCATTTTATCCCATGGAGCGCCTCTGCGCGCCGGGCAATTCCCTTGAAGGCGGACCCGCTGGTTGGAGACAAAAACAAGACGCAGATTCTTGCATCTTGACATCCGTCCCGGCCGCACCGAAAATCCCCAGTCGTGCTGGCCTGGGCGTTCGCCGGTCTTACGAGCCGGGATGGCTCGATGCTTCCTCTGTATTCTCCAGCGTTCAACGCTGCCATCACTTCGACCAGGGTCTTCGTCAGCCTCTGTCACCCATTCCCTGGCGAACGCGTCAAGGTAAGAGTAACTGCTCAAGGCATCAAGGAAATGTGAATGCATTCTCGATGGTTTGAGAGTGCACTTGCGGATCCGTTCGTGGGTTCTTGCGCCTAAGGGTCTGAACCTTCTTACAGCAAAGATATGTGGGACGGGCCTCTGGTGATGATGCGTACGTTGTTCAACCAGGATTGGAGAAACGGTCATGACAAACGCCACGCGGCGAATCGCGAATAGTCCGCTTCTCCTGGCTGTGTCGATTTGTTTCGGGATCGGCGGGATGGCAGCTGCGCAAACGTGGACCCGGGCCACCAGCTTCGGGGGACCAGGCTCCGACGTCGGCATCAGCATCCGGGTCTCGCCGGAGGGCGATCAATACCTGACTGGATATTTCTTGGAATCGGTCCATGTTGGAAAAAGCACCCTCGTGTCCGGAGGCGATACCGACATCTTTCTTGCCAGGGTGGGCCAGTGGGTGGTGCAGATTGGAGGCGCGGGGCATGATGAGGGAAGCGATGTTGCATTCGATGCTGCCGGCAATGTTTATGCGACTGGCTGGTTTACTGGCTCTGCGACATTCCATTCCAAAATAAGTTCGCCGGTTACGGTGAGCGGGAATGGGGAAACGATCTTCCTGGCGAAGTACAGTTCCTGCGGCGAACTGGACTGGGTGCAAACCGGCAGAGTCGGCTCTGCTTCTGTCAACCGCGGACACGGTGTCGCGGTACATACTGAAAGCGGCGCGATTTATGTAACCGGAGTCAGTCAGAACACCACGTACTTCAGTTCCTCAAACGGAACTTTGAGCGCCGTGCCTGGGCCCCGGACCTGGCACATGTATCTCGTCAAGTACGACGCGGATGGAAATTTTCAGTGGGGAGAGTGGAACCAGGCTGGGGTGAACAGCGTCCCTCACAAAGTTGCAGTCGATTCGCGCGGGAGCGCTTACGTGACAGGATGGTTTGAGGGCCAGGCCACTTTCCACAGCATGGATGGCCTGGATCAAACCGTGGCGGGCCTAAGCGGTCCCATTCAGACTCGGCCTGATTATCCCGACGACGGCTTTGTGGTCAAGTACGACGGCGATGGCAATGTGAAGTGGGTAAATGACATCGGCGGCTACAAGGCAATCATGAACGACATCAGCGTGAGCGACAGCGGACAAGTCAGCATCACCGGGCTGATCGGAAATATGGATGGGAACGCCCAGCAGCGGGAGACTCTGATTACTTCGCAGCCTCCCGGAACCACCACGAATCTCGGCGGCGGGATATTGTCGAGTCCATATAACCGGGACGTGGTGGTCGCCACTTTCGATGGTTCCGGGGTTTTGTTGAATGCAGTCCGCCTCGGGAAGGCTGACAACGAGGAAGGAGGGTGCGTAATCCCCTCCGGAGATGATCTTTACGTGGCGGGGATGAGCGAGAAAACAAACAATCTTTTTATAGCCAAATTGACCAACGGAGTCGTCGACTGGATCAACGAGAATGGCGGTCCCATAGCCGCTGGAATCGAGGTTCTGCCTCGCATGGCCTTGTTGGGACAAGGCAACATCGTGGTGCTCGGAGCCTTCACGGATACTGCTGCGTTCGGCGCGTCTCAGTTGAACAGCAACGGGGCAGAAGATGTGTTCGTGGCGAAAATGGCAGTTCCGTGAACAGGGGGGGCGTCACGGGTGTTGCAGGCGGACAGAATGGCGACCCCGGAGGGGCTCGAACCCCCAACCCTCAGTTCCGAAGACTGATGCTCTATCCAGTTGAGCTACGGGGCCGCAGAATTTCAGTCGAGCTGGGCTCGACCTGGACAGCCTGAGGGGCTGTCTCGATATGTTTTCTTAGGCAAGAACGTTGGGGTGGGAAACGGGAATCGAACCCGCAACCGCCGGAGCCACAGTCCGGTGCTCTGCCAGTTGAGCTATTCCCACCGCAGGAAGTCAATTATAGCAAGGGCAGGAGTTCTAAAAGGCCTCAACCAGCGGGGACACTCACTCGCGGGGATGGAAAAACCTGGGACGAATGCGTCCGTCCCTACGCGTCTACACTCTTCCGATGCCTACGTACTCAAATCCCAGGGCGCGCAGGCGCGTGGCGTCCAGCAGGTTCTTGGTGTCGACGATGACGGGCTTTTTGAGCAGGTGCTTGATCCGGTCAAAGTCCAGGGCTCGGAACTCGGGCCATCCGGTACCGAGAATCAATGCATCGGAGCCCTCTGCCACGGCGTAGGCGGAGTCGCAATAGCGGACCGCGCCGTTCAGGCGTATTTTGGCTTCCGGAATGGCCACCGGATCGTAGGCGCGCACGTGAGCGCCTTTCGAGATCAGGCTCTCAGCCAGGCGCAACGACGAAGATCCGGCGACGGAATTGGTGTTTGGCTTGAAGGCTAATCCCAGGATGCCGAGTTCCTTGTTTTCCACCGAATTCAGCGCAGCCGAAACTTTTTCTACCAGCCGCTCGGCCAGCGAGTGGTTCACCTCGCGGGCGGCGCTGAGGACCTTCAAGGGTACGCTATGCGATTGGGCCAGGGCAGAGAGGGAATCCATATCCGTCTCGGCGAAAACTCCGCCCATCCCAGCTCCGGGCTGCAGGCAGCGGGGAGCAATTTTCTTGTCCAGCCCTAAAGCCAGGGCAAGGTTCACAGCATCGGCATTGACCCGCTCGCAAAGTGCGGCCACTTCGTTGATGAAGGAGATCTTGGTCGCCACGAAGGCGGTGGCCGCTTCGCGGACCAGTTCAGCCGTGGATTGGTTAGTCACGATGACCGGAACGCCACGCATCACCAGCGGGTGAAAGATCTGTTTGAGAGCTTGCACGGCTTCATTCGAACTGGATCCAAGAATCAGCCGGTCCGGCCAGTTGAAGTCTTCCACCGCGCAGCCATCGGTGAAGAACATGGGCTGCGAAACCACCGTGGCCTGCAGCCCCGCATCTTTGATGCTTTGTTCCAGAGCGCTGGCGGTGCCGACCGGGACAGGTGTGACGACGATCAGGATAGGAGGCTTGGGTGCCAGGCGGATGATGCGCAATGCCAGGTCGTTCAAGTTTTCGGCCTTGTCTTCCGCCAGGAAAATAACGCCGGTCCGGCGCGCAAACGTCTCGATGTCGGTGGAGTAGGACAGCCGTCCGGCGCGAACGTTGCGGCGAATAATCTCTTTCAGGTTCTTTTCGAAGAACGGGATGTTGCCTTGGGCCATTTCGACCATGCGCGTGCGGTCGGGATGACAACAGGAAACCGGGGTGCCGAAATCCGCCAGGCAGGCCGAAATCACCGTTCCCAGGTACCCTGATCCGTAAACCCCGATCTGCATGTGCTATCTCCCGGTGGCTGGCCGGAAACCCGCATGGGAAAAGGTGTTCAACGGGAATCGACGCGACCTGCTCTACTCCTTATCTACAGTCGTGGATCGGGCTTTTCAATGCACGGGAGGATGATGTACCTGGGGCCACCGGCGATGCGCTGGAGTAACTGAGGAAGGTAATGGAGCCGCTGGTTACGAGGGTCAGCGGGGAACCAGGCTGCGGCCCAGCAAAATCGGGGCCAGATCGACCCAACAATCGGGAGATTCCTCACGTACAAAAGTGAGCCTTTCCAACAGGATGCGGCGGCTGCCCTGGTACTCCTCCCAACGTCGCCGGGCGATTTCAAATGCAGTTTGGGCAGGCGGCTCGGCGCTCATTTTCGCGATGGTCAGGTGGGGAATGTAAGGCCATTCCTCCTGGAAGCGCAGCACTTCTGTGTTCAGTTTGTCGTGCAGATCCCTCATCCGCGGCGCGGCCGACTCAATTCGAATAAAGACCGTTGGGGTCACCGGGATAAAGGTTTCGACCGGCCCCAGAGTCACTGAAAAGGCCTCTTCCTGGCCGCACACGCGCTGCAGCAGGGCAAGAGCAGCGCTCTCGGTGCCCTGTAAAGGACGAGGAGGCAAAATGGTCAGGTGCGCCGCAATCTGCGGCAGATCAGGATGCAGCTCCCGCCGGAGGCTCTCCACGAACTCTCCTGCAGGACTATTCACATACGCCACCAGCGCGTAACGGGGTTTCTGCATACCTGAACAAAAATTATACAGTGAGCAGGCAAACCCATACGTCAGGTGGCAGTGAAGTGCAGTCCAGGAGCGGCACAGACAATGCCCGGACCAACTCGGCAGAAGCGTAGCGCAGCCTGGTAGCGCGAAATCGTCGATATCATGAGGAAAGAAGCGAAGGCTCCGCGTTAATCTATTAGGTGCTCTTTTGCCTGAGAGTATTTCAGGCGTTTTTCCGCCTATATCCCAGGTAGGCGCTTTGGCGCCTAAGCCCCGCCCGTATCTTCTCCAAGCGGACGGGATGTATGCGCGTCACCGCAGTGGTTTAGAATCAGTAGAGCGATAATGTCGGGGCGTAGCGCAGCCTGGTAGCGCACCTGCCTTGGGCGCAGGGGGTCGTAGGTTCAAATCCTATCGCCCCGACCACCAATAACGGGGTCCGACCCGGAGACTGGGGTTACCCGTCTCCCCGGCGTCACTTGATCGTCGCCAGTTCGTAGAGATACTCCACGTGCGACCGCACGGCGCCATCCATTCCCTGGACCTTGGAATTCCTGGATTCGATTACGTAGTATTCATCCGGAGCGTGCGCTCCGTTGCCATGACCCAGTCCGAAGTGACCTGCCGCCAGGTGGAGCGGTTCGTTGGTAAAAACATACCCTGGCCAGGAACCCGCGCTGCGCGGTAATACGATCGGGTCGATGCCGCCGCGTTTGTATACCGCAGTTTGCCCGCGGATCAGAGCGGCATCCGCCGAGGTGCTGTTGGGGTCGTAGCCCCCGGTCATATTCACCTCGATATCTGGAAAGCCTCGCTTGGAGAGGTGAGCCTTCAGGGCGGCGAGTGCTTCCGTGGCTTTCATATCCGGAACCAGCCGCATATCGATTTTGGCGACAGCTCGATGAGGCAGGATGGTCTTGCCGCCCGGCCCGGTATAGCCTCCGACCAATCCCTCGATGTTCACGGTGGGGCGCGATTGCAGCAGTTCCAGCGCTTCCTGCCAGCTCACGTCGTGGACCCAGCGTTCGACGCCGAGTTGTTTTTTGGCCGCCGCTTCGTTGAGGCGGCGCGACGCTTCCGCGATCATGTTCTTTTCCGCGGGTGAAATCGCGCGAGCCCTGTCCGCGAATCCTTCAATCGCGGGATCGTTTCCATCGGGCGAGACCAGCGTTGCCAGCGCTTCCACCAGGTGCCATGCAGGACTATCGAGCCTCGCCTTGTTGCTGGAGTGCACATCCTTGCGCGGCCCGCGGCCCCAACGTTCGCCGCTCGAAACCAGTTCGAGTTCCACCACGCCCTTGGCCCCCAGCGTCATTACTACTGAACCATCCAGATCCTGCTCGGCGGAGGGCATGAAGACGCCCATGCACTTCTTGAGCGCGGCGGTCACTTCGGGCCGGTGGACGATTTGCGGAAAATGCGGAGAACCGATTTCTTCTTCGCCTTCGGCAACCAGAACCAGGTTGACCGGCAGCTTGCGGCCTGCCGCGCGGAACGCGTGCAGCGCCGCGATAAAGGAGGCCTCAGGGCCCTTCTGGTTGACTGCGCCGCGCCCCATCACGACGCTGCCCAGATCCGGCTTCTCCAGCAGCGCCGCCGAGAACGGCGGGGACGTCCACTCGGCCGGGTCTGCCTGTTTTACGTCGTACATGAAATACAGCCCCAGGGTCCGCGGAGCGCCCGCATCGAGGGTGGCGAAAATGCCGGGCTGCCCGGCTGTCGGAATCTTCGTGACTTCACCAAATCCGGCGTCGCGAAGGAAACGCATGGTCAGATCGCAGCCTTCGGACATCCCTCGATTCTCGGCCGCGATCGAGGGTTGCTTGATCCACTCCTGGAGACGCTGCACTGCTTCGTCGTGGCGCTTCTCAATTTGCGCGAAGATGGGAGCAAGGTCGTTGCTCTCCGCGCGCGCCCGACGGGTGAAAGGCAGGGTGGCGGCGCCGGCTAGAGCGCCCTGAAGGAAGGTTCGCCGGTTCATGAGCGGAGAGCGTAATCGCAAAGCGGAATTTCGTCCAGCTTTGCTCACCCCTCGATCGACTAGCTGCGATTGCGGGACCTCTTGGCCGCAGGCCGGGCTCCGCCCAATACCAGGCCGCATAACTCGTCGACAAACTCCGGAGTCAGTTCGTCATGCCGGATGAGAAATCTCATGTAGATGGGCCCGTACAGGGAATCCAGCAATAGGTCGCGATCGATATTCTTGCGCAACTCGCCG
This sequence comes from Candidatus Sulfotelmatobacter sp., assembly GCA_035651855.1. Taxonomy (GTDB): domain Bacteria; phylum Acidobacteriota; class Terriglobia; order Terriglobales; family Acidobacteriaceae; genus Sulfotelmatobacter. The sequence continues at coordinate 7,577 of DASREX010000148.1, read as the reverse complement.
CGCGCGATGCCGCGGTCCACTGTGGCATACGCCTCGCGGCGGCGTGGCATCAGAAAGCGCTCGCGGAAGGCGGTAATCAGGGTTTTATCGCTTTGGCCCGCCGCCAGGATAGCGGATACGATGCGTCCTCGGGCACTCCGGAAAATTTTGATCAGGCGCCGCATCTGCTGGCTCATGTCTCTCTCGACTGAGCCGGTGTTTGGAAAATGAAGCCTGCTGACCGTGCTGCTGGCGAACGCGTCCGCAAGCAGTGCGGCCTTGTGCGGCCACCAGCGGTAAACCGTGGCCTTGCCCACCCGGGCGCGCTCCGCTACTTCTTCGATCTTAAGATCGGCAAACCCGGTTTCCGCTAAGACCTTCAAAGCCGTGCGCAAGATCGCCAAACGGGCCTGCTCGCTCCGAGGCCGGCCGGGAGGGCGTTTTCCGCGGCTCTTCGCGCCATTGAGCTGGACTGCCGGCCTTTTGCGCATGTTGCTACGCTACCATATAATCAAGCACAGTATTTTGGAATCCGATACGCCGAGTATCGAATCTAAGCTTCTATTGAGCAGGTATGGGGCGGCGTGTTCTGTTCGATTTGGGAGTGATCGCGATTCATGTGGATTGTTGCTTTAGCCCTGAGGCGTCCCTATACGTTTGTGGTGATGGCGCTGGTGATTCTGATCCTGACGCCCATCACCATCCTGCGCACTCCCACTGACATCTTTCCCGATATCGACATCCCTGTAGTCTCGGTGGTGTGGTTCTATAACGGAATGTCCCCGGAGGACATGGCGAACCGCATTGTCTCCAACTCCGAGCGCGGCATTACCACGACGGTAAACGACATCGAGCACATGGAGTCCCAGTCGGTGACCGGGATGGGAGTGATAAAGGTTTTCTTCCGCCCGGGGACGAACGTGCAGGGCGCCATCGCTCAGATCACCGCCATCTGCCAGACGGTGGTGCGGAGCATGCCGGCGGGCACCACTCCCCCGTTGATCATCACTTACAGCGCTTCGACCACGCCCATTATCCAGTTGGGGTTGAGCAGCAAGACGCTGCCGGAGCAGGAATTGTTTGACCTGGGGCAGAATTTCCTGCGAACTTACCTGGCCACGGTCCCCGGAGCGGCAACGCCTTATCCCTATGGCGGCAAGATGCGGCAAATTCAGGTGGACCTGGATCTGCCCAAGCTGCAGGCCTACGGACTTTCTCCCAATGACATCGTCGGCGCGGTGAACGCGCAGAACATCATTCTGCCCTCCGGCACCCTGAAGATGGGCCCGATCGAGTACAGCGTGGAAATGAACGGGACGCCGCAGACCATTGCGGAGTTGAACGACCTCCCGGTGAAGACCACGAATGGTTCCACGCTGTACATGCGCGACGTGGCGCATATTCGCGATGGATTTGCTCCGCAGACCAATATCGTGCGCCAGGACGGCAATCGTGGCGCCCTGATGTCGATCTACAAGAACGGCAAAGCTTCGACCCTGCAGGTTGTGGCTGGGGTCAAAGGCATCGTGCAGCAGGCCGCCCAGGCGCTGCCGCCGGAATTGAAAATTTCAGCGCTTTTCGATCAGTCCTTGTTCGTGCGAGCGTCGATTGATGGAGTGCTGCGCGAGGGATTGATCGCGGCTGCGCTTACGGCGGTCATGATTCTCATTTTTCTGGGCGACTGGCGGCCGACCATTGTCATCTCGATTTCCATCCCGCTGTCCATCTTTGTATCCATCATCCTGCTGGGGGCCATCGGCCAGACCATCAACATCATGACCCTGGGAGGTTTGGCGCTCGCGGTCGGCATTCTAGTCGACGATGCCACCGTGGAGATTGAAAATATCGAGCGCAATCTGGCGATGGGCAAGGAAATGCGCCAGGCTATTCTGGACGGCGCCCAGCAGATTGCGGTCCCCGCCTTCGTCTCCACGCTGAGCATCTGCATCGTGTTCGTGCCCATGTTCTTTCTGACCGGCGTGGCCAAGTTCCTCTTCGTGCCATTAGCCGAGGCCGTGAGCTTTGCCATGCTGGCGAGTTATCTGCTCTCGCGGACTCTGATCCCTACTCTTGTGATGTACATCATGCGGGGACACGAACACCGGGCGGAGGCGCCGCGATCGCTCCTGGGGCGATTCCAGCGCGGCTTCGAGCGGAAGTTCGAGGATTTTCGCCGCGGCTACGAAGCCCTGCTGGAGACCACCCTCGAGCATCGCGGCGTCTTTGCCCTGTGCTTCCTGCTTTTTTGCGTGCTGTCGCTGGGATTGGTGAGTTTCCTGGGAGAAGATTTCTTTCCCCAGGTCGACGCCGGGTTGCTGCGCCTACACGTGCGCGCCCGCCCCGGACTGCGCGTGGAAGAAACAGCGCGGCTCTGCGATCAGATTGAAGTCTTCCTGCGGGAGCAGGTCCCCCAGGGCCAGTTACAGACCATCCTCGACAACATCGGACTGCCCAACTCGGGCATCAACCAGTCCTACAATTCGAGCGGAACCATTGGCACCAGTGACGCGGAAATTCTGATCGGACTCAACCCGGAGCACCATCCGCCGACGGCAGAACTCACCCGCCATTTGCGTGAAGTCTTGCCGCAACAGTTTCCCGGGACGGAATTCTTCTTCCAGCCCGCGGATATCGTCTCGCAGATTCTCAACTTCGGATTACCCGCCCCGATCGATGTGCAGGTGGTGGGAACGAATATGCAGCAAAGCTACGGCATTGCCCAACGGATCGCCAACCGCATGCGGCACATTCCAGGCGCGGCGGACGTGCATGTACAGCAGATGCTTGCGCTGCCCACGCTGCACATGGATATCGACCGCACGCGGGTGACCCAGGTGGGCTTGACGGCCCGGGAAGTGGCCCAGAGCGCGCTGGTTTCGTTGAGCGGCAGTTTCCAGACATCGCCGAACTTCTGGCTCAACCCGAAGAATTTGGTCACCTATCAGATCGCCGTACAGGCCCCGCAATACCGCATGACCGGCCTGCAGGACCTGATGAATATTCCCGTCATCTCACAGCAAGGGCCGCAATTGATGGGGAACCTGGTGCAACTGGCGCCGGCGGCCCGGGCGGCAACGGTCAACCACTACAACGTGCAGCCCGTGATCGACGTCTATGCCAGCACCCAGGAGCGCGACTTGGGAGCTGTTGCTGCGGAAACCGATAAAATCCTGAAGGAATTCGATAGCCAGCTGCCGCGCGGAACTCACCTGATACTGCGCGGCCAGGTCGCCACCATGCGCTCGTCATTTCTGGGATTGGGCGCGGGCCTGTTGGGCGCCATCGTTCTCGTCTACCTGTTGATCGTGGTGAATTTTCAGTCCTGGCTGGATCCGTTCATCATCATTACGGCATTGCCGGGGGCTCTGGCAGGAATTTGCTGGTTCCTCCTGCTGACGCACACGCGCCTGAGTGTGCCCTCGCTTACCGGCGCGGTGATGTGCATGGGAGTGGCGACGGCCAACTCGATTCTGATGGTCAGCTTCGCCCGCGAACAGATGGATGAGGGCATGCCCGCGTTCAAAGCGGCGGTAGCCGCCGGGTATACCCGGGTACGCCCCGTCCTGATGACCGCTCTGGCCATGATCATCGGCATGGTGCCCATGGCCCTGGGGTTTGGGGAAGGCGCCGAGCAGAACGCGCCGCTCGGGCGCGCGGTAATCGGCGGCCTGCTGTTTGCTACGGTGGCGACACTCTTCTTTGTGCCCAGCGTATTCGCCATCTTCCATGGGCGCCTGGAGGCAAAACGGGCCCGCGAGTTGGAAGGCTGAAGACATCAGGAGTTTCGGGCTGTATCGTGGAATCGGAGTGAAAATGAGCAGTGAGGACAAAATGAGACCCCTGCCCCTGGGCGAGAGGCAGCGCGCCGATGCCGGGAATCAGAGGCATGATGGAGATCCTGCGCAGCACCTCACGCGGGCGCAGATCGATGGGGAGATCGCCGCGATGGAGGAGCAGTCGCGTCACCGCACGCAAACCCTGCAGCCTCCCCCCGAGCTTCCTCCAGCGCCTGCCCGCAAAGCGCTGATCATCATTGGCGTCGCGCTGCTGGTGTTGCTGGCCGCGGGTGCGGTCACTCTGATCGGCCGTGAAACCCGCGAACGCGCACTGGCGAAGGAAACCGAGCAATCCAGCATTCCGACAGTGGCGGTCGTTCGTCCGCAGGCGGAGCAACCCGATGAAGAACTGGTGCTGCCCGGTTCCCTGCTGGCCTTTGCGGAGTCTCCCATCTATGCACGCACCAGTGGATATCTGGTGCGCTGGTACAAGGACATCGGAAGCCGGGTAAACGAAGGCGACCTGCTGGCCACCATCGACACGCCCGAAATCGACCAGGAATTGAATCAGACTCGCGCCGCGCGCCAGCAGATCGTGGCCCAACTGGAACTGGCAAAGATCAGCGCGGACCGTTGGGAGAATCTGCGGAAAAGCGACTCGGTTTCGGCCCAGGAAGCCGACCAGCAGAGCAGTGGATACAAGCAGGCACAGGCCAATCTGGCCGCGGCCGATGCCAACGTCCGCCGCCTGGAGCAACTGGAGAGCTTTAAGAAAGTCTACGCCCCATACTCGGGAGTGATTACGAAGAGAAACGTGGATCCTGGAGCCCTCATCAATGCGGGTGCCGGCGCTGCCGGACGCGAACTGTTCGATATCGCCCGCATCGATCCCTTGCGCGTCTACACCAGCGTTCCGCAGGCTTACGCAGCCTTTATCCGGGTCGGGGGACAGGCGACCGTCACTTTGCAGGAGTTCCCCGGCCGGAAATTTACCGCGAAGATCGCCCGGACAGCGGAATCCATCGACCCGGCTACCCGCACGCTACTGACGGAAGTGGATGTGCCGAATAAAGACGGCCGCCTGTTGCCCGGCTCTTTCGGTGAAGTGCATTTCGCAGTGGGGTCCAACGTCAATAAGGTAACCGTTCCCGTCAACGCCATGCTGTTTCGAGCCGAGGGCCCGCGCCTGGCGGTGGTAGATGGAAATAACACGGTCCGGTTGCGGACGATCAACATTGGGAGAGATTACGGAACCAGACTGGAGATTCTGGGCGGCGTCTCTACCCAAGACCGGATTGTGATTAATCCGCCTGACTCGCTGGAAGAGGGCCAGCAAGTGAACATTGCGCCTACGCAGCCGCAGCCGGACGTGCCACGAAGAGGGAGTGAGCAGTGAAGCGGGCTCTCCTCTTGGTGGCGTGGCCTGTGCTGATCCTTTCCCTCGGATGTGCCGTGGGCCCACGTTATAGCCGGGCTTCGACCCCTGCGCCGGCTACAGACGCATGGAAAACGCAACCGCCCTGGCAACAAGCCGCCCCCAAAGACACCGTCCCAAAAGGTGCCTGGTGGCAGATATTCCAGGATGAGGAACTCAACTCCTACGAACAGCAACTCCTGCAGGCAAACCAATCGCTGGCGGCGGCCCGGGATCGCTTGAGCCAGGCACGCTCCCTGGCCCGTATCGCGACCGCCGCATATTTCCCGCAGGTTTCCACCGATCCGGCGGCAGTTCGGCAACGCGGCTCGGGCAACCGGCCGCTGAACGGAGCGTCGATCTCCGTAATCCAGCCTCGGCCCTATACCCAGAGCGTCTATTCAATTCCGTTTTCGCTGAGCTACGAGGTCGATCTCTTCGGACGCGTGCGCAAGAATGTGGAAGCCGCCAACGCATCGCTGCAATCCACGGCCGCGGATCTGGGAAACGTACAGCTGGTGCTGAGTGCCGAACTGGCCGCGGACTATTTCACGCTGCGCGAACTGGATGCGGAGTACCAGGTCGTGCAGGAATCGGTGGAGTACCAGCGCAAGGCTCTGGACCTGGTACAGCGCCGGCACCAAGGTGGCGTCGCCAGCGGACTAGAGGTCGCGCAAGAGGCAACCTTGCTGGACTCAACCCTCTCCCAGGCCTCGCTGGTGCAGCAGTCCCGCGCGCAATACGAGCATGCAATTGCGGTGTTGGTCGGTCAACCGGCTTCCAGCTTTTCGGTACCTGCAGCCCCGCTGAAGGCAACACCGCCGCCCGTGCCGTTGGGCGTTCCCTCAGACGTGCTGGAACGGCGTCCCGACATCGCCAGCCGGGAACGCGAGGTGGCCTACGAAAATGCGCAGGTCGGGCTGGCACGCACCGCGTTTTATCCACACATCACTCTGAGCGGGGCGGGCGGTCTGCAGAGTGCCGCCATCGCTTCCCTCTTCAATGCGCCGAGCCTGTTCTGGTCGGTGGGAGCCGATGCGTTGGAACCGATCGTCCAGGGCGGCCGGAACCGGGCGAACCTGGCGGCCGCTCGCGCCGCTTATGATCAAGCGGTGGCGAACTACCGCCAATCGGTGCTCACTGCGTTTCAAGAAGTGGAAGACGGCATCAGCAATCTCAGCACGCTCTCGGAAGCGTTAAAGACGCAGGGCGCGGCTGTGGAAGACGCGCGGCGTGCCCTCGAAATCGCCAATAACCGCTACGTGGGAGGCGTGACAACCTACCTGGATGTCATCACCGCCCAGACCACGCTTCTCAACAGCCAACGTCTGCAAACCCAGTTGCTGGGACAGCAGATGGTGAGTTCCGTGTATCTGGTGAAGGCTCTGGGCGGAAGTTGGGACGGCAGTCAGCTTGGCAACGAGCAGGTTCATCCTCAGCCTGGCCAGATCATCCAGCAGTAGCAGAACGATACTCGTTCACGCAGTGCGCTTCGCAGTATTTCCTCGCGACCAACCCGTCACGCGTAGGGGCGGACGCATTCGTCCGCGCTGCGAAGCGAAGCGAGCCCCCGGACGATTGCGTCCCGGACTATTTGGTCTCTCCAATGATTGGACACCACCTGTCACCTCGCATGCAGCAGCGGGGTTTGCGCACGACCGCACGCGGCCCGGTCTATAATGGCGCCCACAGCTCGGTTTCCGCATTCCTGTGCATACGAGTAGCTGGAGGCAATCTTGTCGCGCGCAGTCGAATCATCCCGGATCGTGAGTGTTGCTGATCTTCGACCCTTAGCCCGGCGGCGCCTTCCGAAGGTGGTCTTCGATTACCTGGATGGCGGCGCTGATGGCGAGCTCACTCTGCGCGAGAACTGCCGCGCCTTTGATGACGTCACCTTCCGGCCTCGGGGCGCCGTGTCGGTTCCTACCTGCGACCTCCGCACTCGTGTGCTGAACTTTGATCTTTCTCTTCCCGTGCTGCTGGCTCCGGTAGGATACAGCCGGCTGATGTACCCGGAAGGCGAGATCGCGGCCGCACGATGCGCCGGGGCCGCCGGCACAGCTTACATCCTCTCTACGATCTCCGGCCATCGCCTCGAAGACGTGAAGGCTGCGTCAACCGGGCCGGTTTGGTTCCAGCTTTATTTGATGGGAGGGCGCGCAGCGGCAGAAGGATCCATCGCACGAGCGCGCCAGGCCGGATTCTCTTCCCTGGTGGTCACCATCGACACTCCCGTGGCGGGAATGCGCGAGCGCGATTCACGCAACGGCATGAAAGAACTCATGGGCGGAGGAGTGCTGAGCAAGATTCCCTTCCTGCCCCAGTTCCTGTCGCGCCCGGCGTGGCTGCTTCGTTTTTTAATAGACGGCGGCGTGCCTCACCTTCCCAACGTAGTCGTCCCCGGCCAG
>DASREX010000147.1:0-4272 GCA_035651855.1 Candidatus Sulfotelmatobacter sp. | reverse complement strand
AAAACCGGCCAACGGACGGTGTCCGGGACTAAGTTGTTTTAACTTGCCTGTGTCCCTTCTGGCAAGCCCGTTTTAGTCCGCCAGCTTCGTGGCCCACATTTCAGCAGATGTCCGTGATGCAGGAGCCGGTCGAGCATGGCGTTGACCGCGGCGGCATCGCCCAGTAACTTCCCCCAGTCCTCCACGGGTCGATTCGAAGTCACCAGCGTACTGGCGCGTTCGTAGCGGCGCATGATGAGTTCCAGCAGTTCTTCGGCGGCGGTCAAGGGCAGCTTACGCATGCCAAAGTCGTCGATGATGAGCAGCGGCGCGGTCACCAAGGGCTCCAGACATTCTTTGCGGGTGCCGTCCAGAGTCGCTTCGGCGAGTTCCTCCAGCAGGGCGTGAGTTTCGCGGTAGAGAACGCGATAGCCCTGCTGGATGACCGCCTGGCCAATGGCTTGGGCCAAACGGCTTTTGCCAGTGCCGGGCGGGCCGAGAAAGAGGGCGTCCTCATGCCGGGCGATGAAGGTGCCGCTGGCCAGCTCAAAGACTGGGAATTCCGGGTTTTTAGTGGATTCGTGCGACAATTCCCGGCATGCAAGATCGGGAACTGTATCGACGAATTCTGGGGATCGAATCCCCGTGGTATGTGGAACGCGTAGACCTGAAGTTGGCGGAAGGAGAGGTCCACGTTTACTTGGCGCACCAGGAAGTGCAGAATTGGGCCTGTCCGGAGTGCGGGGCGGAGGCCAAGCCTTATGATCACCAAGCGGAGCGCGGGTGGCGCCACCTGGACACCTGCCAGTATCAGACGATTCTGCACGCCCGACCGCCACGCGCCGAGTGCCCGGAGCACGGCGTGCGGGTGGTGAAGCTGCCTTGGGCGGAGGCGTTGAGCCGGTTCACGGCTCTGTTTGAGGCTTTAGCCATCGAGTGGTTGAAGAAGGCCAGCCAGAAGGCGGTGGGGGAGCAACTGGGGCTGAGTTGGGATGAGATTCATGGCCTCATGGAACGGGCGGTGAAAAGGGGCCTGGAGCGGCGGGAGGCGGAGAAGGTGAGCAAGATCGGAGTGGATGAAAAGGCCTTCCGCAAAGGGCACAGCTATTTCACGCTGGTGAATGACTTGGTGAAGGGCCGGGTGCTGTACGTGGCGGAAGGGCGGGAGCAGGCGAGCCTGGACGGATTCTGGGAAACCCTGACGGAAGAGCAAAAGCAGAACATTGAAGCGGTGGCCATGGATATGTGGGACCCCTATGTGGCCTCAGTTCGCCAGCATGTGCCGGGAGGGGAGAAGAAGATCGTTTTCGACAAGTTTCACATTGCCAAACACCTGGGAGAAGCGGTGGATCGAGTACGACGCGGCGAGCAGAAGATCCTGAAGGCGGCGGGCGACGACCGCCTCACCGGCACCCGTTATGACTGGCTGCGGCCTCCGGCGCACATGGAACCTAAGGACCGCAAGGAATTTGCGCAACTTCGGAACAGCGGGTTGAAAACGGCGAGAGCTTGGGCCTTGAAGGAGAGCGGGATGGCGCTGTTCTCCTATGTGTACGAGCGTCCGGCGCGGAAGCATTTTCGCTGGTGGTACAACTGGGCGGCGCGCAGCCGGCTAAAACCGATGATCGGGGTGGGGAGAATGCTGCAGCGACGCTTCGAGAATATCATCACTTACCTGCGGCATCGCGTGACCAATGCGGCCAGCGAGTCGATCAACGCCAAAATTCGGTGGGTGAAGTATACGGCCCGAGGATTTCGGAACAAGCACAACTTCGCCAACGCCATTTACTTCCACTGTGGCGGTCTCGACCTTGCTCCCGATTCCACTAAATAGCCGGAAGAGCGCAAAGTAGGCTGCGGTTCATCTTTTTGTTAAAAGCAAAATCGAAGTTGTCGAGGGTTTTGAGCGGATCACGGAACTGGGCCTGCTTGCGCCGGCGTTCCAGCATGCGGTCCGCGCGGCGGCTGAGTTCATCGGCGACCAGGCAGGAGATCAGATCCAGGGGTGCCATAGATTCGGCCTGAGCCTGACGCAGGCGGGTCTCCAATACTGCCGCCATGCCTCCCAGGCGTAACTGCCGTAAAGCACGATTGAGTTCGACCAGATTCATTGTGTCTCCTCTCTCCAGATTGAGCTAAACTCTCCCATGGCCGGGGCGGAGGATAGGGCTCCGCAGGGATGCGACCTGAGCGCCGACCCCGGGGCCGAGATTGGTCGGGAGCGAGCTCAACTCGCTCCCCCAGTCCAGACCAATCTTGGCAGCAAAGCGATAAATCCTGGGGGTCTGGGGGCAAAGCCCCCAGAGTTCACACTTCATCTCTCCGCCTCCACCATTCCCAAGCTTCGTCTCTTCAGTTTTCACTCGTGCACCTCCTGGGAGGTTGCTGGTGTTGCCGGCGTGACTGTTTCGAACGGCAAAGTCTGCTGCTGCTCTTGCTCCTGCAGGCGCTGTTGGATGAGGTCGCGGTACTGCACCAACTCGCGGATGAGCGGATCGACCTGCTGGAGGGTGAGAGGGGTTTGAGGGCGCCGCTCCAGGTAGCGGCGCACGAAGCGATATTCGTGAACCTTCAGTTCCAGGGCCGCCGTGCAAGCTTCTTCGACGGCGGGCAAGCCGAACTTCTTCGCCAAGGCAAGCACGCCCAGAATACGGCGCACTCCCAGTTCGCCTTGTTCACGATGGATGGCTTGGCAGAAAGCGCCGATGTTAGTTCCGGCGCGTGCCGCTCGCGCCAGCAGTTGCAGCGTGCCGAGCAGCGTCCGCTTGGGGTAATCCTCCGGTTTGACTCGATACCGGCCGCGTTTCTGGCGGACATGCTCGCGCAGGAGTTGGCCGTTGTGGGGATCGAGGAGGCGCACGTATAGCTCATCCCACTGCACGTTCACCACGCGCCCGATCCAGCCGGGCGGAGCCCCGTAGTAGGCGGCCTCCACCTCGACGCAGCCGTCCAGGTGAACGGTGCGCTGGCCGTACTGGTAGTAACGGAAGGGTTCCAGCGGCAGAGGCAACAGCACTGGTTTTTCTTCCGCGAACATGGCCGCCACTGGCCGCTTGGTGGTGCCGTGGATGCGAGTGTCGGCCCAATGCGCTTCCCAACGGTCCAGATAGGTTTGCGATTCTTCCAGGCTCTCAAAGCGCAGACCTTTCGGAGGGGTTCGCTGGGTGTGACCGATACCGGCTTCCACTTTCCCTTTGCGGTCCGGGTGTTGAACCCTGCAGGGCAGCGCCGTCGCACCGTAGTGAGCGAGAACGTCACGGTAGAGGGGATTGAGGGTGGGATCGTAGACATCGGGAACCAACACGCCCTCACGCAGATTGTCGAGCACAACCACCCGCACGGCGCCGCCCAATCGGCGAAAAGCCTTCTCGTGCAGTTCCGCCCAAGTGCGTGAGCTGGAACGGAACACCAGCAGACGGACGGCCTTGCGGCTGTACCCGAGAGTCAGCACAAAGAGCCGGGTGCGCCGATACTTGCCGCTCTGGGGATCGCGCACCATCGGCCCCAAGCCGTAATCGACTTGGGCTTCTTCACCGGGTGCCGTCACGATCACCGGGTGGGCTTCCGGCGCCTGCGTTCCCCGCAGTCGACGGATGAAACGTTTGACGCTTTGATAGCCGCTGCTAAAACCTGCTTGCGAGACCAGGTCCTGCCAGATGGCCATGGCATTGCGCCCGCGAGCGAGGCCGAGTTCGATCAATTCGCGGTAGGGCTCGCAAGCGCTCGGTGAGGGGCTTTGAGTGGGAAGCAGCGCCCCACTGGCCGGCCTTGCTTTCTCCGGTTCGCAGGTTGCTGCCGGGGTAAGTTGTTGCGGGTTGAGATCGGTGGGCGCCTCAAAGGCCGGTTTTCCCACGCCAAAGTCGGTGGTCACCTCGTTGGCCGGTTTTGAGGCAGCAGGGTCAGCGGCACCTTCGCTGGCCGGTTTTGACAGGCTGGGATCGGCCGCCACCTCTGGCTCGGCAGGCGGGGCTCCACCCACATCGGAGGGCAACGTCGCCGACCCCGGCAGAGCCGACCGTCGCCCCCAGCCACCCGCAGGTCGAACCGGGATCCCCGCTGCTTTCAGATAGTTGCTCGCGGTTTCGCGACGCACACCGGTGGCTTGCTGGATCCGGCGCAGCGTCCAGCCGAGGCGTCCCAAAGCTAAGACGTGTTGTTTCTCTTCGTCGTTCAAGACATTGGCCATGGCTACGAGGCTAATGCCTCGTGCCCCGAGTCAATGTCCCGGAGAGAGTCTCCGTTGGCCGGTTTTCAGGTGACCATCAATGGCCGGTTTTGGGTGACCGCTGAGGA
>DASREX010000146.1:0-23548 GCA_035651855.1 Candidatus Sulfotelmatobacter sp. | reverse complement strand
TTCATTGTGATAGAGGTAAGCATTCAAGCCGTCGTTAGCGACAAACAAGTCCGGCCATCCGTCGTTGTCGTAATCCGCGGCTTGCACCGAAAGGTTCTTCCCGTTGGGCTGATAAATCCCCGCTGCCTGGGTCACATTCGTAAATGTGCCGTCCCGATTATTGTGATAAAGCGCATCCGGACTTCCCCGATACTCGCTGGGAGCACAGCTGCTCATTACATCGCCCAACCTGCAGTAGCGCTTGTCGCCCAGATTGACATAGCTGCCAACGTACAGATCCAGCCAGCCGTCCCGGTCGTAATCGAAGAAGGTAGCGCCGGAATGAAATGCGCCGGATTCCAGCCCGCCCACTCCGGCCTTATCCGTAATATCGCTGAAGGTTCCGTTCCCATTGTTGCGGTACAGAACATTCTTGCCGTACTGCGTGACGAAGAGATCGGGAAAGCCATCATTGTCGAAATCTCCCCAGACGCAGCCCAGACCGTAGCCCGTACCGGGCACTCCCGCTTTCCCGGTCACGTCGGTGAACGTCCCGTCCCGATTGTTTCTATAAAGCGCGTTAACGGCTGGAATGCCACGGCCGTAAAGGTCTTTTCCATTCACGAAATAGACATCCTGCCAACCATCCCCATCGAAGTCGGCGACGCACACTCCCGGACCAAATTCTTCCCGATTGATCGAGATCCCCGTGTTGCCTTTGAAATGCTTGAACGTGATGCCCGCCGCTGCGGTTACGTTTGTGAATTGAATCGGGGCTGCGCGCGCCTCTTGTGCCGGCAGATTCGCCGTCAAGACCGCACCTGCGGCGGCCATCAGAAAGATGAGCTTGCGCAATGCAACCGGCACCGCCGGCCGCGGCCGGGCTTTTCCGCATCTCCTGGAAGACAGGAACATGGTTCACTCGACCGACTCGGCCGTTTCTTGTGCATTTTACCCCTCGCCGGGGCCAGGCCCTCCGGGAGATAATTTTGCCTGCTTCCACTTCCGCGCCTGATCCGTCCATCTTTTCAGCCATGAATGACTTCCGATTCGCCTTCCGCCAATTCCAGAAATCTCCCGGATTTGCCGCGACCGTCATCCTCACCATTGCGCTCGGGATCGGCGCGAATACCGCCATTTTCACCCTGGTACACGCGATTCTGCTCAAATCATTGCCGGTCGCTAACCCTGCCAGCCTCTACCGGATCGGCGATCGGGATGATTGCTGCGTCAATGGCGGCTTTATGAACGATGACGGGGACTTCGACCTGTTCTCTTACGACCTCTACCGCGAGCTCCAGGATTCCACTCCGGAGTTCGAACAACTGACCGCCTTCCAGTCCGGGCCGAGCACGATGAATGTGCGCGTTGGCAATGCCGTGGCAAAATCCGAGCGCACCGAATACGTTTCGGGCAACTACTTCGCCACTTTCGGAATCGGCGCATACGCAGGGCGCATGATTCTCCCCTCCGACGATGTGCCCGGAGCCGCTCCGGTAGCCGTACTGAGCTACGCGGGTTGGCAGGCCAACCATGCCGGCGACCGGAACGTAATCGGCTCGACATTCTTCATCCAAAGTCATCCGGTCACGATTGTGGGAATCGCTCCGCCCGGATTCTTCGGAGACCGCATCAACGCCAATCCCCCTGCCCTTTGGATTCCGCTCAACGTCGAGCCGGTACTGGAGGGCCAGACGAGTCTTCTCAAGCAACCCGATTCGAATTGGCTATACGCGCTGGGCCGGCTGAAGCCGGGGGTCGCTCCCGTCGCTCTGCAGTCGAAGATTTCCAACACTCTTAGGCATTGGTTGGGCACGCAAGCCTCCTACACAAGAAATGGCGCAGACAAAGAGATTCCCAAGCAACATGTGGTGCTGGTCCCGGGTGGCGCCGGCATTCAAAATCTGCAGCAGGAGACCGGGGACGGACTGCGCCTGCTCAGCGGAATCTCGGCCCTGGTGTTACTGGTTGCGTGCGCCAATATCGCGAATCTGCTTCTGGCCAGAGGCACCAGCCGGCGCGCCGAGACCTCGATCCGGACCGCGCTTGGCGCCGCCCGTTCCGTGCTCATACGGCAATTGCTGACCGAGAGCGTCCTGCTCGGCGTGGCCGGCGGAGTGATCGGCATCGCCATTGCTTATGCCGGCGCGCACATGATTCTCACCCTGGCCTTCCCCGACGCTAAGCAAATGCCCATTCACGCCAGCCCGTCGCCGATTGTGCTCGGCTTCGCGTTCCTTCTCTCACTGGGAACGGGGATAGTCTTCGGCATTGTGCCGGCCTGGATCTCCTCTCATGCCGACCCAGCCGAAGCTCTGCGGGGATGGAATCGCTCGACCGGCGACCGCGCCCTCCTGCCGCAGAAGGCGCTCATTGTTCTGCAAGCGGCGCTGTCACTGGTTTTGCTGGTGGGCGCCGGATTAATGACCCAGACCTTGCGCAACCTCGAACGCCAGAACTTCGGGATCACCACCGCCAACCGTTATGTCATCCACATCGATCCCATGGGCGCCGGGTACAACCTCGAACGCATCCGGGCCTTGAATGAGCAGATGGAACGTGAGTTCTCGGCATTGCCGGGGGTAAAAAGCGTGGGCCTTGCCCTTTACAGCACGCTGGAGGGAAATAATTGGGGAGAAGGTATCTTCCTGGAAGGCCGCCCGGCGCCTGGCCCTGAAGATCACAACGGATCGTCTTGGGACCGCGTGAGCCCCCATTTCTTTGAAACCATCGGTCAACCGGTGGTCCGTGGCCGCGGCATCACCGAGCGGGACACCGCTACTTCGCGTATGGTCGCGGTCGTCAACCAGGCATTTGTCAGGAAGTTCTTTCCCAAAGAAGACCCGATCGGCAGGCATTTCGGGACGTTTGACCAGAAGTATGCCGCCGATTACGAGATAGTGGGCGTGGTCGCGGACGCAAAATACACTAGCCCCCGGGACGATTACCGGCCCATGTATTTCCGCCCATTGAGCCAGTGGAACCCGCATTTCCAGGAGCGCAGCGCGGTTACCGCGGAGAGCCGCTCCTTGTTTCCCAACTCGATCACGGTGCAGTTCCAGGGCGACGCGTCGGCGCTGGAATCAGTGGCGCGGCGCACGCTGGCCAACATCAATCCTGATCTGACGATCCAGGATTTCAAGTCCCTGGATTACCAGGTGGCGGACAATTTCAATCAGGAACGCCTGATCACGCGCCTGACTGGTCTGTTTGGGTTGCTCGCGCTGTTGCTGGCCTCGGTTGGCCTGTATGGAATCACAGCCTATTCGGTGGCCCGCCGCACCAGCGAGATCGGGCTGCGCATGGCCTTGGGCGCCGACCGTAAGAATGTGCTGGTGCTGGTGCTGCGAAGGGCCCTTCTGCTGGTAGCGCTGGGACTTGCGATAGGCATTCCGGTTGCGCTCCTCGGGGGGCGCCTGATGCGCAGTCAACTCTACGGCGTGCGCGCATACGATCCGCTCACGCTGGCGGCCGCAATCGCGGTGCTGTCGATCTTTGCCGCGCTGGCAGGATTGATCCCGGCAAGGCGTGCAGCCAGCATCGAGCCTATGACCGCGCTGCGCATCGAATAGTCGGCGAGGGGGCGAATGGGCTTCCCTACCCGCTAAGCCGTTCGTTTTCAGCAGCGGCTTATTAGAAAGTGTTCCTGCAGGAACCTTTTGATGTACAACTTTGTACGTACACTACTTGCAGAAGCTGAGCGGTGGCAGAGTAACCTGGAGACCGTGTTTGCCTTAAAATCGGGGTGCCTAAAAAAGACCTCTCATGGCAGCTATTTGCAGAGCTTTAACCCGTGAAGCTGTGATTTAGTATCGTCGGAACACAAGGTCCCTCGACTGCGCAGAATTGCCGAAAGACGGCAATTCTGCTTCGCTCGGGATGACAGGGGATGGATGGGCGCAGGATTGCCGAAAACGGGTAAGCTCCTGTAAAATCTAAGTTTGCCCTATCAGATCTGAACTTTCGGGAGCAGTCCATGGCACAACAATGCGATATCTGCGGCAAGAAGCCGCAAGCGGGAAACCGCATCAGCCACGCTCACAACGTGACTAAGCGCCGCTGGAACATCAACTTGCGTCCGGTGCACGCCAAGGTCAATGGACAGGGGAAGCGCATCCGCGTCTGCACGTCCTGCCTGCGCAGCGGCAAAGTCGTTAAGGCCTAGCGAGCTTTCACCTCACAGGACCCAAGGGAACACCGGGAGTTTTAACTCTCCGGGCGGGTGTCTCAGCTAGTTCACTGCCATCAATCTCACATCGAAGATCAGAGTTGAGTTGGGGGGAATCTGCGGCGGGTGGCCGTCTTCGCCATAGGCCAGCTGCGGCGGGATTTTGAGCTGACGCTTGCCGCCTACTTTCATGCCGGCAACGCCTTCGTCCCAGCCTTTGATCACCTCTCCCTGTCCCAGCGTGAAGTCAAAGGGCGCGCTTCCTACCGAGCTGTCGAATTTCTTCCCCGAGGTGAGCCAGCCGGTGTAATGCACTTTTACCTTGCTGCCGGTCTTGGCCTCTTCGCCGATGCCTACCTTGATGTCCCAATACTGAAGTCCGGACGGAGTCTTGACACCCTCCCCAGCCACCTTCGTCGGGCCGCTCGCGGGACGGGCCGTGCTGTGAGTTGGCTTCTTCGCGGCGGTTTGGGCCAAGAGCGGGAGAGCAGCGACAAGAGCCACGATTAGTAATATTGCGGATTTCTTCATTGAGGTCTCTACTCCAACGCGATCACATCAATTTCCACCAGGACATCTTTCGGCAGCCGCGCCACCTCCACCGTGGATCGCGCCGGGGGAGAGCTGCTGAAGTATTTGCCGTAAACCTCATTCATGGCGGCAAATTCAGACATGTTTTTCAGAAACACAGTGGAGCGAACGACCTTTCCCAGTCCGCTGCCGGCCGCCTCGAGGATTTCCGACAGGTTGCGCAGAACCCGGTCGGTCTGGGTCGCAACGCCTCCCTGAATCACCTGCTGGGTTGCGGGATCGATGGCGATCTGGCCGGAAACGAAGATCAAACCGTTGGCTTTGATGGCTTGCGAGTAGGGCCCGATTGCCTGCGGGGCGTCTTTGGTAGAAATCACTTCACGCATATGAATGCTCGGTCCAACAAAATCAAGGGCAGAGGGCACAGGGTATCATATGGAAGTCAGAAGTTAGAGGTCAGAAGTAAGAAGTCAGAAGTCAGAAATCAGAAGTCAGATTTCAGAAGTCAGATTTCAGATTTTAAAATCGTCTTTACTGCTTGTTACTTCTGCATTCTTACTTCTTACTTCTTAATTTTCTTCTTGCTTTGTCAGATCTTCTGCAAGCGTTGCACTTCATGCACTCCTGGGATCTTCCGCAGACCGGCAATTATATTTTCCAGATGCTTCAAGTCGGCGATGTCCAGAACTACTTCTACGCTGGCCTGGCTGTTGGCGGTATGGGCGGCGATGTTGCGGATGTTGCTCTTGGCGTCGCCGATCACGCCGGTAATGCTCTTCAACATGCCGAAACGGTCGTCACAAAAGACGGTCAACTTGACCGGATAGGCGGTGGGCGTGGTGTCGTCGCGGGCCCATTCCACGTCAATCTTCCGCTCAGGTTCGTACACAAGATTCGTCACGTTGGGGCAATTGATGGAATGAACCGCCACGCCCTTGCCGCGGGTGATGTAGCCGACGATGCCCTCTCCGCGAATGGGATTGCAGCAGCGGGCGCGGTAGACCAGCATGTCTCCCTGTCCCCGGACAGTGATGGCGTTGTTTCCGCCGAAAACGCGGCGCACGGCGCTCGCAATCGAGCCCGAGGCCAGACCCTCGGCCTCAATGTCTCCCGCAATGGACGGGGTCGCTCCCGCCGGCAACAGCCTCGCCAGCACCTGACGCGCGGAATACTTTCCGTACCCGATGCCCGCCATCAGGTCATCGCCGCGGCCTAGTCCGTATCCAGAGGCCACCCGGGCCAGATCCTCATCTTTGATTTCCTTGAGCGCGATGCGGTACTTGCGTGCCTCTTTCTCGATCAGCTTGCGGCCGATTTCAATGGCCCGCTCGCGCTGGTGAACATTCAGCCAATGCTTGATCTTGTTCCGGGAGCGCGAGGACTTGACCAGGGCGAGCCAGTCGCGGCTGGGCTTGTGCCCAGGCTGGGTCAGGATTTCGACGATATCCCCGGAGTGCAGCTTGTGCCGCAAGGGGACCATCCGCCCGTTCACCTTGGCGCCCACGCAGGTGTGCCCCACCTCGGTATGAATGGTGTAGGCGAAGTCGATGGGCGTGGCGTCGCGCGGCAAAACTACGACCTTGCCTTTGGGGGTAAAGGTGTAAACCTCTTCGGGATAAAGATCGACCTTGAGGGCGGAGAGGAATTCATTGGGATCGCTGACATCGCGCTGCCACTCGACCACCTGCCGCAACCATGCCAGGCGCTGCTCGTCCTGGGCCGAGACGGGGCCGTCCTTGTATTTCCAGTGGGCGGCGATCCCTTCCTCCGCCATCTTGTGCATTTCTTCGGTGCGGATCTGGATTTCGAAGGGAGTGCCGTCTTCGGTGATCACCGAGGTGTGCAGCGACTGGTAGAAGTTGGGCCGGGGCATGGCGATGAAATCCTTGATTCGGCCCGGCACCGGACGCCAAAGATTGTGAATGATCCCCAGCACCGCATAGCAATCCTGCAGAGAGCGCGTAATCACGCGCATGGCGCAAAGATCGTACACCTGGTCCACCGAAATGCGCTGTTTCTGCAGCTTCTTGTGAATGCTGAACAGCCGCTTGATGCGGCTCTCGACCCGCGCCTGGATGCCGGCTTCCTTCAGCTTGTCGGTGATGATCTGCTGGGTTTTCGCCAGGAAGGCTTCGCCCTGCTTGCGGCGGGCGTTGACGGATTTTTCGACCTGCTCGTAGCCGACGGGATCAAGAAAGCGGAAGCCCAGATCTTCGAGTTCGCCGCGGATTTTGCCCATGCCCAGCCGGTGGGCGATCGGCGCATAAATCTCCAGCGTCTCTTCGGCGATTTTGTGCTGCCGCTCGGGGTCGAGATGCTCGAGCGTGCGCATATTATGCAGGCGGTCGGCTAACTTGATGAGCACGACGCGAATGTCGTCGACCATCGCCAGCATCATCTTGCGCAGATTCTCCGCCTGCTGTTCCTCCCGCGTAGCGAAGTCAATCTTGCTGATTTTGGTGACGCCCTCGACGATATGCGCCACCTGCTCGCCAAATTCCTTGCGGATATCGACGATGGTCACCAGCGTATCTTCGACGGAGTCGTGCAGGAGCCCGGCGGCTACCGCCACCGGATCCATCTTCATTTCGGCCAAAACCAGCGCCACTTCGAGGGGATGCACCAGGTAAGGCTCCCCGGAGGCCCGGCTTTGGCCTTCATGATGCTTCAGGGAGAAGTCATAGGCCTTCTTGACCATGGAGAGATCGTCCTGGGGGCGATTCTCCTGCATCCGCTTCATCAGATCGCGGAATTTAGTCAGGGTAAGTGCAGTGGTAGCGATCTGTTGGCGTAACGTCGCCATGAAGGATTATAGCCTGCGATTCCGCCCGAAACGGACGGGGACGGCCGGAAGCAATGCCGGGCCTTGCCGGCATTATATCGTTTCGAGGTGAGCGGCTTATCGGCTCGCAGGCAGGCTCATCCTGTCATTTTCCTCTGGGGCGGGGGCTCGCCGCCTGACGGAACTCTTACGGTTAATTTCCCGAAAAGCTCTAACGCATTTCCAAGTCAAAATCCCCGCCCTCTCGCCTAAAGCGCGACAAGGGCGAGGCACCCCTGGGGCTGTTGTATATGGTCCTGCGCCCCTGCTTACGATGTCTGCTACAGTGTTGGCACAATGGTTAGCCTTCGCATGGCGCGAGTTCTGGTGAGTGGCGCCTCCGGACCGATCGGCCGGGCTCTGCTGCCCACCCTCAGCGCCAATGGCGCGCACATTACCCGCCTGGTGCGGAACCAGGATCACTCTTCTTCGCGCGACGAGCACAGTATTCCGTGGGATCCAGAGCGGCCGTTTGCCCCAGACGCGCTGTCCGGGTTCGACGCCGTGATCCATCTCGCGGGGGAAACCATTGTGGGGCGCTGGAGCGAAGCCAAGAAGAAGAAAATCCGGGACAGCCGCGTCGACGGTACCCGCCACGTAGCCGAGGCCTTGGCGGAGGCGAAAGACAAGCCCCAGGCCTTTATCTGCAGCTCGGCCATCGGTTATTACGGGAATCGAGGCGACGAGATGCTGACTGAGGAGAGCGCCCCCGGCAGCGGATTTCTGCCCGATGTATGCCGGGAATGGGAAAGCGCCACCCGGGCATCGGCTGAAGCGGGTATTCGCACCGTTCTGATGCGCACCGGGGTCGTGTTGAGCCGAGAAGGAGGCGCCTTGGGCAAAATGCTGCCGGCCTTCAAGATGGGGGTCGGGGGCAAAATTGGAGATGGCCGGCAGTGGATGAGCTGGATCGACGTGCAGGATCTGGTAGGAGCGATTCACCACATTCTCAAGAGCGATCTGCTGCATGGGCCGGTAAACATGGTCGCTCCCAAACCGGTCACCAACGCCGAATTCACCCGCACTCTGGCCAGCGTGTTGTCGCGCCCGGCAATCTTTCCCGTGCCCGCTCCGGTCGTGAAGTTTCTGTTCGGCGAAATGGGAGAAACCGTTCTTCTGGGAAGCCAGCGCGTGGAGCCCACGCAACTGGTGAGCACCGGCTATCCGTTTCGATTCAGGAATTTGCGGGCTTCCCTGGAAAACACCCTAAAGCGCTAGACAGCTCACCAGTTCATTCAGGCAGGCTGGATTCACTGCTGCCTGGGGCGGTTCATTTCTTCCTGCAGTTTTTGCAGGAGCTGGGCGCGCTGTTCGGTGCCGAGCTCTCTTTGAAGTTCCTCCAGCGCGAGGGCAACGATGTGGTAGTGGTGCGCCCCGGCGAATTTCGGGTCGGAGGTAATGTTTAGCCAGAGCTTATGCATCAGTTCGAGGTCCTGGGCACGCAAGCGGGGAGTATGAGGCCCGAGGGCATATTCGCGGATGGAACCGTCGGGTGCGCAGACTTCGAGCATCAGGCGGGGACGAGGTTCGGACAGACGCTCCCAGGCATCCCCGGTGAGCTTGGCTTGCTCGTCCGCGGTGAGCTTGTTGGAAAGGCCGCACACCACCCGTGAAGCACCGAGGCGCTGGGCCGTCACCATAATGGCCTCGAACACGTCGGTTGCGGGAACCACCAGCAGCGAGATGGGCTTGCCTTCCTTTTCGGCCACGGCCACGGCCGCGGTGAACAGTTCCTGTTCGTAATGGTCGAAGACCTGGCTGGCCTCAAAAACCGCGCTGCCGCTGAAACTGTGTTCGCGATGATAAAGCCGGGCGCTCATCACCACGACGTCTTGCTTGGCCGTGTTGGTATGGCTCAGGATCTGGCGCAGGTAGTAGAGATTCCGTGGATCGCGCACAGCGACCAGCACATTGCCCGGGCGCACGCCCATGGCTCCGCTGCCCAATTCCTGATTGCCATAGACCCGGAACTGGTCAAGATTTTCCGGCCGGCCCTTGCGTTCGTGCACGACCCGCTTCTCGGAATAGGTAAAGATGACAAAGAACAACGCGCTAAAGGCAATGCCTCCGATGGTCGCCTGCTTCTTGGTGAGCAGATTGACGATCGCGGTGGTGAACAAAACCGCAGAAACGAGAATGACTCCCACCGGAATCTCGCGATCCCAGATATGGATGTTGCCGGGAACCTTCCATTGACGGCCGCCGGGCTCCTTGTACCGCAGGACGAGGACGGCGAGCGACATCATGGCGAAGCTCCAGATGACGCCGAAGGCGTACAAGCCGGCCAGGGTAAACACATTTCCGCGGGTAAGAATGATGGTCAACAACTGCAGCCCGACAATGAGATTGATGATCCGGTAGCTGGTGCCGAACCGGGGATGAGGCTTCTGAAAGGCGGCGGTCAGGACTCCGTCCTCGGCAACGCGGTTGAGTACGCCATTCGCGCCCACGATGGAGGTGTTTTGCGCGCCGGAGAGAATCAGCACGCCCACCAGCACCACAAATCCATGGAAGAGCAGCCGGGCCCATTCGGGGCCGACCAGGAAGACCGCGATTCCCCCGATCAGGTTTCCGAAATAATCCGGCCGGACACGGTCGGGGATGATCATCACGGCGAAGAATGACACCAGCGAGGTGAACAGCAGGCTGTAGATGAAGATCACCAGGCCGGTCTTTTCCAGATTCTTGAGCTTGGGATGGGCGATCTCGCGGTTCACCTGGGCCAGGGTTTCCTCACCGCTCATCGCCAGGACGGAGTGACCGAAACCCACGAAAACGATGATGAAGGTGAGAAAGGCTGATCCGGCTGCCAGGTGCGGGATCGAGGTATGGGCAAGCCAGCCGAGGGATTCGCCGTTCAGGGGCACGATTCCCGGCCGGAACGGGCTGGGAGGCACCTGAATCGGCACCCGGAGCACGGTGATGCTGCACCAGATGATCAGGGCCACCACCATCACGGTGGTGATGATCATAATCTGGACAGCCTTTTGGCTCGATTCGTGGATGCCCTGGGTATTCTTCCACCAGAAATACATGGCGACCAGAGCGCCAAAGCTGGCGGCAAAAGCATTGTCGGGAAAATGCGGCAGAGGATGGCCGGCGTACTGGGCAATGTCTTTGATAAATCCGGCCAGGTACTGACCGGCGACCACGGCGCTGATGGGTCCGGTCAGAACGTAATCGAACAGCAGGGCGGAAACCGAGAATTTGGCCAGGGTGCCGCCCATGGCCTCCTTGACCACGCGGTACACCCCTCCCCGCGTGAACATGCTGCTGGACTCGATGTATAGAGCCCGCACCGCATAGCTGAACAGCATGACGGCAAGGATGAACCAGGGCGCGCTCTTGCCGATCACCTTCTCGGCGTCGCCGCCCGCGTAATAGGCTGACGAAGCCAGATCGGAAAGGACGATGGCGGCAGCACGCCAGAACGAGATGAAGGTCAGCATCACCGTGGTGGCGACGAAGACCTTTACTGCCGGTTTGGAACCCTCAACAGACGTTGCCATGCTTCAGACGGAGGATAAGATCCGCACGTTATGAAAACCTCTTGAAGATAGCACAGGGAGATGGTCGGGGGCTTGACCCCTAAGCTGGATGGCAAGAACGTATTGGGGGTTGCCGGGTTTTCCGCCATAACCTCCGGCTTGCCGACCGCCCGTCGCAGGTACCATCAATAGCCTGATTCAGAGGCTACCGGCCAACTCGAGCTTGGGAGCCCCCGGAGAGAGAAGCGCCCGAACGTCCCGCATCGGAGGTTGTCCGAAGAAACGGCTGTATTCGCGATTGAATTGGGTGGCGCTTTCGTAGCCGACCTCAAAAGCCGCACTGGCGGCATCCAGGCCATGGTTGAGCATCAGGCTCCGCGCTGATTGGAGCCGAAGGTGTTTCTGATACTGGAGCGGACTCATTGCGGTCAGCATGCGGAAATGATCATGTAGAGTCGACACGCCCATGCCGGCAATCTGCGCAAGTTCCTCTACGTGGAGCGGCTTCGCGTAGTTCGCCGTTATCCACGCTACCGCTTTGGCCGTCCGGTGGCTTTGATCTCCGAGTGTGGCCACGGCGCGCAAGCGCGCTCCCGCCGGTCCCCGCAGGACGCGATAGATGATCTCGCGCTGAATCAGGCCGCTAAGAAAAGGAATGTCCTGCGGATTATCCAACAGATCCACCAGGCGGCAACATGCGTTCAGGAATTCCGGAGTGGTTTCGCCGATCGACATTGCGGGACTGTCAGACGGAGCTTCTGCGACATGAATCTCCTCACGGCTGAGCAACTCCCGCACCATGGACATATCCAGCTTGATTGACAGAGCAAGGCATGGAACTTCGTCGGTCGCCTCGGCCACCCAGCTCACGATCGGCAAGTCGACCGCCGTAACGACGAAGCGCGACTCGTCGTAGATAAAACTGGTGCGGCCAAGATTTACCCGCTTGCTGCCCTGGGCGACCACGATGACTCCCGGATGGTAGGTCATCCGGCACGGCGGGGTAGGCGCAGTCCGTCGGTGGAGGCTGACGCCGGGAATCTCTGTTGTCCGATTCTCTTCCTTGCCCATGAAGGAGGTAATCTTCCGCGCGAGTTCTGACTGCACACCGCGGGACTGGTGCGCTTTCAGAGTGGCCTTTTCTCCGGTGTTTTTCAACGTAAACGATCTCCACCGTCCGTTCTAAAGATAGCCGCGTGCCTTCAGCAAAGCCATGGATTTTTCGCCTGACAAGAGGAATAGGCAACAAGTAGGCAGGATCGGGCTACCTCGCCGTGGTGGCTTGCTCATATGTTGGGATGGACGAAAGCGACAAGCAGGAGAACCAAATGAAGAGGCGAAGACTGGGAAAAAACGGCCTTGAGGTCTCCGCACAGGTCGCGCTCGCATGGCTGTCGTGGATCGTTCCGATTCCAGGTACGACGAAGCTGCACCGTCTTGAGGAGAACCTCGGTGCGGACGCCATCCAGCGCACGGCTGAAGACCTCCGCGACATCGACGTTGCGATTTCCAAGATCGATGTTCATGGCCTGCGGCTGCCCGACGCTGTACTGAAGGATGTCGGAACCCTAATCCAAACACTCAACCAATCGCCGGCTTGAAGCGGGCGAGAAAAGGCGGTCTTATGCTGCTCCACACCGAACGCATCTCCAGCTCTGTAAGAGCAGTGACACTCGCAATCTGCCTGCTGGCGACTGGCACGCTGCCAGGCTACTCTCAATCCTCAAAGGCAGCCGCTCCTTCCGCGAATGCTGAACAGGAATTACTCAATCTTTCAAAACAGAAGTGGGACTGGATGTCCGAGCGCAACGTGGATGCACTGGCCGCTCTCTTCCACGAGCAATGCATGTTCGTCCACATGGGTGCCACCATGTCCAAAACACAGGAGCTGGATGTCATCAAGAGCGGGCGGATTCAGTACAAGAAGGCAGAGATTGAAGAAACCTCAGTGAGATTCTTCGGAAGCACGGCGATCGTACTGACCAAGATGCGCCTGCTCGCCGTCGTCGGCGGCAATGAGGTGACCAATCCGTTTATGGTGACCGAGGTTTATGTGCAGGAAGGCGGCATTCGGAAACTGGCTTCGCTCTCCTTCACCAGACTGCTAACCCCAGAGGCGGGCAGCTAAATCGGCGAGTAGAGACAACCCCTGACCGCGGACCTTCGCCGAACGGTCGAGCGCCTCGCTTGTCGAATATGTGACATAACCGAGGGCCGTGGGATGAATACCCCCAAAGGATTTGGGCTTCGATTTCTACCCCGATGGCTCGGCTGGCGCGATCCCGGATCCAAGGAAAGCGCGGCTCGACGTGATGCAGTTAGCTACCGAATCCGGGAAGCGCGCTGATTTCTGAGGCTGCTCACCGCTTGCAGTGCCGAATTGGCAGCACCCACACATAAAAAGCACAGAGGAGAACATCAGACATGGGAACAAGGCTTCTAGGCATCGCGTTCGCGGTGAGCTCTCTATTCATTTTCCAATCTCAAGCACAAACAGCAGATTCAGGTTTCCCGAAAGGTGAACTGTCCACCGCGAAGAATCACACGGGAAATATCTGGCTCAGTGAGCTGAACGCAGGAGACAGCACCTTCGATCCCAGTATTGCCATGGCAACCTATGATGCCGGCGCAAAGCTGGATTGGCATATTCATCCCGGTGGTCAGGTTCTACTTATTACGGAAGGCACTGGCTACTATCAGGAAAGGGGAAAGCCAGTACAGGTGGTTCACAAAGGAGATGTAATTAAATGCCTTCCGGGCGTAGAGCACTGGCATGGCGCATCTCCGAAAAGCAGCTTTGCCTATATAGCGGTTACTCCGACTCAAAAGGGGAAAACAATTTGGCTGGAGCCGGTCAGCGATAAGGCTTATGACAGCTTGAAATAAAAGATTTCCGCACAACCGCGGATGAGTGCCAACCCCGTCAAGATCCGTGGCAATTCCGCTGTCGGATCTGAACAACGTGCAAATCGCGGATCAACCATGCGACTGGCCGCTATCGACCAGCCGCAGTTTTCTTTCTCAATCCGAAATGGGTGTGAGTAATCCGGTCGTGCCAGCAGAGAGAGTCCTCATCGAGGAACACCCAGCCATAGCCCATTCCCAGCGACAGGGCCGACAAGTAGGCGGCGAGGATGCGCCAGCGCCGGAGCGACCTGGTTGTGGAGCTTCCGTCAAAGCGAGTGAGTTCCAGACCCGCGGCGCGGAGACCGGGGGTGCTGCCTGAATACACGATCAGCAGATACTGGTACACGGCCCAGAACACGGCCAAGGTTCCGGCCGCGAGGGTGAGGGCCTGAACATCGGGCGGGCGTACGGCAGCCACCTTCCAGAAAATGAATCCGAACAAGGCGGAGGCGAACGAAACGATGAGCCCGTCGATGGCGGAGGCTGCCAGCCGGCGCTCCAGGGGGGCGATCTGCAGGGGGATGTCAATGCCAAGCCGCTTCTCAACCGCTTCGGGCTGGTCCGGTTCGATGGTGATGCCACCCAGCGCCGGGAGAGCAGGCTGCAAGTCTGGAACTTCGAGGATTCTCAGCTGCTCTCCCACCGCTTCGGCCAGTTGATCCGGCGGGGGCGGAGGCGGAGCCCAGGCGAACCTGGGAAATTCGATGATCTTCGCGCCGGTCTGCTGTGCCGGACCCGGAATCCGCGGGGGAGCGGGTGGCTCCGGCTGGACTTCGACCTGGGGCGACGCATTATCCAAGGCGAGGGCGCGATTTGAACTGCCTTCGAATGCCGAGAAAGTGCCGGGCTTCTCCGGAACCGTTCGCACTGTGTACTCAGCTTTTCCAAACGGCAATGTGAGCGAGGGATAACGTGGCGGGGGCGCTTTGCGGCGGGCCCGGTAACGGCTGAGACGGTCCGCAAGCTCATCGCGCCAGGCGCCGACTTCCGTTCCGCCGCTGGCGCTGGTGGTGAGGCTGCCGGATCCAACAGGCCCTTCGGCCATGATCAGATCAGGCATCAATTCACTGGTAGGAGGTTCCATCGCGCAACTGCAGGCTCCGCCACACTTCGGACAATTCATGAAAGACAATCCCGGGAATTCGGCAAGCACTTCCTGCGTGCAACCGGAGTACATCAACGGACGATCTAGCCTTTATGGTCACTTTGCCACGTGGCTATCGGCGTGCTAAGTTCACGATGCCGCGGGAAAAGACGCCAATGCGCACGTCTTCCATGGACGACTGTCTGCCGTTGATTTTCTTCCGATGACTCTTCGCACTAAATTCCTTATCACGGCCCTGGTGCTTTGTCATCAGCTTCCCGCTCCCGCGCTAGTAACCAGCCAGTTGCATTCGGGAGGGGATCAGGAAACCGCTTCGGCGCCGCGGGAATCTGCCGCCCAGCCGGATGGGAATGGGGCATGCGCCCCCGATCCAGCCGGGCAGGACGCCGACTCGACGACCATCTGCGCGGTGCAGCAGGAAAAGATGGGAAACCTGTACAAGCTGCACGGAAACGCTGAGATTCACTACCGCAACTACATCCTGCGCGCGGACGATGTGACCTACAACTCCGATACTGGCGAGGCCACGGTGGCAGGCAACTTCCGCCTCGATGGCGGCGCCAATGATGACCACATCCGGGCCAGCCATGGGACTTACAACCTCACTACCGAAACCGGACGGTTTTACGACGTCACCGCCACCACCGGAATGCAGTTGCGGGGGAGCCGCGTCATTCTGACCTCCTCTGCCCCCTTTGCGTTCAGCGGCAAGATCGTGGAAAAGACCAGTCCCGACCATTATGTGGTTTATGACGGCAGCATCACTACCTGCGAACTTCCGCGCCCCAAGTGGAAATTCCACGCCCGGAAGGTAGTCGTGGATGTGGGCGGCAACGCCACCATTTACCACAGCGACTTCCTGCTGCACGGCTTCCCCGTCTTTTACTTCCCTTACGCAACCCACCCTGTGGCTCGCGAAGCGCGGCACACCGGCTTCCTGATGCCCAGCGCGGGAAGATCCTCCACCAAAGGCAACGTCGTGGGCGATTCGTTCTATTGGGTGATGAACCGAAGCGCGGACGGCACGCTCGGGGCCGAATACTTTTCCCGGCGGGGATGGTCCCAACGCGGAGAATTCCGGGCGCGCCCCAGCAACACGTCTTATGTGGACCTGAACTACTTCGGAGTAATGGACCGGGGCATCGTCATCAGCAGCGGAAACCCTCCCGTGCGCGAGGGCGGGCAGGAGGTGCGCTTGACGGCGGAGGGCAACTACTATGGCTTCCGGGCCGTCTCCGATATCGATTATTTGAGTTCCTTCCTGTTCCGCCTGGCCTTCAATGAAGTGTTCACCCAGGCCATCAACTCGGAAGTGAAGTCCCAGCTTTTCCTGTCGAAAAACTACAAGGGCTTCTCCTTCGGAGGAGTGGTGGAGCGATACCAGGATTTCTTTCAGACGGTAAATCCGGTCACAGGGACGTTGTCGAATCCTCCGACGTTCGATTCGATTCGCATCTTGCACGCGCCGAGCATCGAACTTTCCAGCACGGACCGGCGTTTCGGACGCTGGCCCTTGCTGTGGTCTCTGGACAGTTCGATATCCGGGTTGTCCCGCAGCGAACCGGGCTTCCATACCAGCAACCTGCTGGGACGCGTGGACATCAGCCCCGAAATTTCCCTGCCGATGCATCTGCTGGGATGGTCGTTGCGGCCCGGATTGGCCCTGCACGACACGTATTACACGCAGAGGTTCGTCAACGGCATGGCCCTGAATGACCCCACCAATCGCGAGGCGATCGAAGGGTCCGTAGAACTGCGCCCACCCGTCCTGGAAAAAGTCTTCGACCGGGAATTTTTCGGGAAGAAATGGAAACATATCGTTGAGCCGCGAGTCGTCTACCGCATGGTCACCGGGGTGAACGATTTCGCCAACGTGCTTCACTTCGACGAACGCGACATCCTGAGCAACACCCACGAAGTGCAGTATGGATTCGTGACCCGCCTGTACGCCAAGAGCAAGGCCTCGGCCGTGCAGGAATGTGAAACGCCTATGACGGCTCTGGCGGTGGGGGCGGCGGCGCCGGAACAAACCGTCCCTTGGGAGCGTCCGAATAATCTGCAGAACCAGGATTGCCTGGTAGGCCCGGCCGCTCGCGAGATCGCCACCTGGGAGGTCTCGCAAAAATATTTTCTCGACCCCACCTTTGGCGGGGCCTTGGCCACGGGCCAGCGCAATGTTTTCGCCACCACCGAAGACCTGACCGGCATCGCTTTCATCACCGAGCCGCGGCATCTCTCGCCGTTGGTCTCGAGATTGCGCGTGGCCAGCGGAAGCCGGACCGATACTGAATGGGATCTGGACTACGACTTCCAGCTCCACCGGGTCGATGCCAGTACGCTGCTGGTGAACTACAATGCGGGACCGTTTACCTTTGGCGGAGGAGACGCCTTCCTTCAGATTCCGCAGACCAATAGAGTCCAGCCCGGGTTGGGCGAAGGCAAGTGCGCGCCGGTAAGCGGCACGACGCAGATCACCTGTAAATTTCAGCAATTCCGGGTGGCTCTGGGCTATGGCGGCCTGGCAAAACGCGGTTTCAGCGCCGCTACCAGCCTCGGCTTCGACGCTGAGACCCGGAAGCTGCAATTTGCGACCGCGCAGACCAGCTACAACTGGGATTGCTGCGGCCTCACCCTGGAATACCGGCGGTACGCCATCGCCAACCTGCGCAATGAGAACCTGTTCCGCTTCACTTTCAGCCTGGCGAACATCGGTTCGTTCGGGAATTTAAGGCGTCAAGAGCGGCTGTATTGAGCTTCCCGGGCTGATACCATAGACAGCAGTATGCAGCAGCCGAACGGCGAACTCGCGGCCAAAGCCTCTCAGTTGCAGCGGAACTTGAGGAAGTTAGGGCGCGTCCTGGTCGCGTATTCGGGCGGAATCGATTCGGCATACCTGGCATGGGCGGCTCATCGCGAACTGGGCGACAACAACATGCTGGCGGTCATCGCCGATTCTCCCAGTCTCGCCCGCACTCAACTGGCCGACGCCTTGTCCTTTGCCCAGGAGCAAGGAATCCCGGTTGAGGTGGTCTCGACGTCTGAACTGGACCGGCCGGAATATGCCCGCAATGATGGGCAACGTTGCTTTCAGTGCAAAGACGAGCTTTTCACCGTCATGGAAGAACTGCGCGCTGCACGGGGCTTCGAGACGATCGCCTATGGGGTGAACCTAGACGATCAGGGAGACTTTCGGCCGGGCCAGGCCGCAGCCGACCAGCACCACGTTGCCGCCCCTCTCCTGAAGACAGGCCTAACCAAGCAGAACATTCGCCAGCTGGCGCGGAACGCCGGGCTGCGGATCTGGGATAAGCCCGCCTCGGCCTGCCTCTCCTCGCGCATCGAGTATGGAAGGGCGGTGACCCGGGAAGCGCTGGAGGTGGTCGAGCGCGGCGAAGACGCCCTGCGTGCCCTGGGCTTCCGGCAGTTCCGCGTGCGCCACCACGGGGAGATTGTCCGCATCGAAGTCGATCGCGACGAAATGGAGCACGCCCTGAGTCCCTCCACGGCGGCGCAGTTCACCGCCATTTTCAAGCAGCTTGGCTTCAAGTTTGTGACCCTTGACCTGGAAGGATTCCGCTCGGGATCCATGAACAGCCTGTTGCCAGTGGACCAGGTGCGCCGCGCGGACTAGTCGCGGCAAGCGCGGGTCCGGCACTTTCTGCTGTGAGATAATCGAGGCATAATCAGAATGCTGAGGCGGTTTTTGGTGAGTCTAATTCGACGTTCCCTGTTCATTTTGCTCTTGATTTGCCTGGGTTGCGTGGCCCAGTCGGCGCCGCCTGACATCGCTCATCGAGTCGAGCACCAGGTGCGTTCCTTCTACACCCTTCCCCCGGAGGTCAAGGTAATCGTAGGCGCGATCACCCCCTCCAGCGATATGCCGGGATACGATGCGGTCATGGTGAAGATCGACGGCGGCGATGGCAAGGCCAAGGACTACCAGTTTCTTATTTCCAAGGACCGCGCTACCATGCTGCGGGTTACGAAATTTGATTTGACCAGGGATCCGTTCGCCGACCTGATGAGCAAGATCGACGTGAGCGGGCGGCCGTCGCGGGGCAACAAGTCGGCCAAGGTCACGGTCGTGAATTTCGATGACTTCGAGTGTCCCTACTGCTCGAAAATGCATTCCACGCTGTTCCCTGAGATCTTCAAAGAATATGGCGACCGGGTGAATTTTATTTACAAGGATTACCCCTTAGCCGAGATCCATCCCTGGGCCATCCATGCGGCGGTGGATGCCAATTGCCTGGCCGCACAAAATAGCGATGCCTATTGGGATTTTGCCGACAGCATCCACGCCAGCAAGCGGGATGTCGACAATGAGAAGACGGCCGCTGCGCGTTTTGACAGCATCGATAAGCTGGCCATGCTGCAGGGCCAGAAGCACAATGTGGATGCCGGCAAACTGCAGTCCTGTGTCAAGGCGCAGAACGAGGATGCGGTCAGAGCTTCGATGAAAGAGGCGGACGGGCTGGGCGTCAACGCCACGCCGACGTTGTTCATCAACGGCCAGAAGATTGACGGAGCAGTTCCGATTGGCGAGCTCCGCGCCGCTCTGGATGCGGCTTTGAAGGACGCGGGGGAACCCGTCCCGCAACATCTGCCCTCAGCGCCGGCGCCCTCATCCAGGTAGCAGTGGGCTGCAAAGCTGTCCCAGGGTCCTGACGGATTTTCACTCGCGGGTGTGGATAGGAACGGAGAAATTCTTGGAGAAAAATTCATCGCTGGTTCAGGCAGGCGCTGTCCTGTGTGCCGCCGTTCTGCTGGCATCTCTGGCCGGCTGTAATTCCAGACCAGGCAGCGACGTGATGGCCACGGTGGATGGCCGCAAGATCTTCCGCACCGACGTCGACAAGTATTACGACAACAACGTGGCCTCCGCCCAGCAGGCGCCCACCGGAGAGCAGGCCACGGCGCTGCGCCTCAACATCCTGCATCAGATGATCGATGACGAAATCCTCATGCGGCGCGCAGAAAAACTCGGTCTTCTCGCCACCGAAGAGGAGGTGGACCGCAAATACAACGAGATCAAATCTCCTTTCACCCAGGAAGAATTCGACAAGCGCCTTCAGGAGAAGAAGATCTCGCTGGCCGACTTCAAGCGCGACATCCGGCGGTCGATCACGGTCGATAAGGTTATCAACAAAGAGGTCTCGTCGAAGATCAACGTCACCGACCAGGATATTTCCAGCTACTACAATGAGCACAAAGCCGAGTTCAACCTGATCGAACCGCAGTACCATCTGGCCGAGATTCGAGTCACGCCCGGTCCGAACCCGCAGGTGCAGAACCAGAACGACAAGGCGCAGAACGAAGCCGACGCCCGCAAGAAAATTCAGATGATTTCCAACCGCCTGGACAGCGGCGACGACTTTGCCACTCTAGCCATGAAATACTCGGAGTCCCCGGAGACGTCCGGCAACGGCGGCGATCTGGGGATGGTGATGGAGTCGCAGTTGCGCTCCATCGATCCCGCGACGCGCGAGGCCGTGATGAAACTGAAGCCCGGCCAATACAGCCCGATCATCCCCATCATCAATCCGGGAAACAAGCAGACCATGGGATACCGCATCGTGAAATTGATCGCCAAAGAGCCCGCGGGACAGCGGGAACTGGCGGATCCGCGAGTGCAGCAAGCCATTCGTTCGCAACTGCACGACCGCCGCGAGCAGTTGCTGAAGGCCGCCTATTACGAGGTGCTGCGGGATTCGGCCAAGGTGGAGAATTATTACGCCAAGAATGTGCTCGACAGCAACGGAATCGAGAAGAAGTAATTCGGAGCCCTACTCGACGATCGCCAGAACATCGCCGGCGTTGACGGCGGCGCCCTCGCGAACCACGATCTTCTGAATCGTTCCCTTCTTCGGTGATTTGACCTCGTTCTGCATCTTCATCGCCTCCACCACCAGGACTCCGGTTCCGGCTTGAACCTCCGCGCCCTCGGGAAGAAGAATGCGGACTACTTTCCCCGGCATCGGGGCAGTGAGCTTCCGGGGACCATGATCATCCAGCGCTCGTGATCGGGAGCGCAGCGAACGCGGGTCGCGGACTTCGGCCGCATAGCGGACGCTTCCCACCCAGAGATGCAGGTCGCTGCCGACTCTCTCGCACTTGACCTCATAGGCCTTGTTGCCAATCCGCAGCGAAAGCACATCGGGGCGGGCCAGCACGGCATCCGCCTCGATCGCCTGCCCGTCCACACGGCACGACCATGAGCCTTCGGCCTGACTCAGTTCGAGCCGGTAGTTCTTTCCGTCAATGGCAACTTCGTAAGTCATCGCTTAGCACTCGTAGCCCGCTGCAATCATTTCAAACAAAGTCCCAATGTGGAGACATTCGGCTGGGATGCCGGGTGCAGAGAGGCTTTGGCACTGCGCTTCCGCCAGGCGGAGGGTGGAAAGATCTCTGCCATTCAACGCAAGGCCTCGCGTCGCGCCGCCGCTTTCCAATTGGAAGGCGAATTTCCCTGTTTAGGCGACGCCGCCGAAGCCGCACGCTCCCCGGCACCCGCCGCCGCTTGACCCAACACGGCGAAGATACCTGCCGCAATCACGGCCACTTCGGTGGCCTGCGCGTCCGTGTGGGCATCCGGTGGGTCGGCTTTCTCTTTCAGCAATCGATCCAGAAAACCGGTATCGAGCCTGGCCGCGTGAAAATCCGGATGGCTCAGGATTCGCCGGAACAGGGAGAGGTTGGTCTTGATCCCGCCCACGAAATACTCGTTGAGCGCCCGTTGCAGCCTGCCAATCGCTTGCTCCCGGTCCGTACCATACCCGATGAGTTTGGCCAGCAGGGGGTCGTAATCCATCGGGACAGTCCAGCCTTCGTACATGCCGCTATCCCGGCGAATTCCGGGCCCGGAAGGCAGCAACAACAGCGTGATCCTCCCAGGGCTGGGAAAATAGTTATTGTCGGGATCCTCGGCGTAGACGCGGCACTCGATGGCATGACCTCGGATCTTGACCTCATCCTGCGTGAAAGGCAGCGGTTCCCCGTTGGCGATGCGGATTTGCAGTTGCACCAGGTCCAGCCCGGTCACCAGTTCGGTCACGGGATGCTCGACCTGCAGGCGGGTATTCATCTCCAGAAAATAGAAATTCTTCTCTATATCCACCAGGAACTCGACTGTGCCCGCGTTGGTGTATTTGGCAGCCTGGGCAACGCGGACCGCCACTTCGCCCATCCTCCGGCGCATATCGGCGTCCACGACCGGGGAGGGCGCTTCTTCGACCACTTTCTGATGGCGGCGCTGCAGCGAACATTCGCGCTCCCCCAGGTAGACAGTATTCGCGTGCTCGTCGGCGAGAACCTGCATTTCGATGTGCCGCGGGTTGATGATGGCCTTCTCGAGGTAAACCTCGCCGTCGCCAAAGGCGCGTTCCGCCTCGCTGCGCGCGCCTTCGAGCGCGGAGTTCAGATCGCCGGGCGAGTGCACCAGCCGCATCCCCTTGCCGCCTCCCCCCGCCGCGGCTTTCAGCATTACCGGATAACCGATGCGTGCTGCCACCTCCTGGGCCTGCGTAAAGGAATCCAGGCCGCGGGATGTGCCGGGCACGAACGGGACTCCGGCGCGCTCCATGGCCTGGCGGGCGCGTGTCTTGGAGCCCATGACTTCCATTGCGGCCGCTCTGGGGCCAATGAACTTCACCCCGGCTTCCGCGCAGGCGCCCGCGAATTTCGCGTTTTCGGAAAGAAATCCATATCCCGGATGTATGGCATCCGCCCCAGACCGCTTCGCGACATCCAGGATTTTTTCAATATTGAGATAGGACTCCCGGGCAGCCGCCGCCCCGATGGGATAAGCTTCGTCGGCCTTTCGGACATGCAAGGAGGCGCGATCCACGTCCGAGTAGACCGCGACGGCGGCGATCCCCATCTCGTGGCAGGCGCGGATCACGCGAACGGCAATCTCACCCCGGTTGGCAATCAGGATTTTCTTGAACATGATCTCCTGAACATCGCGATGTCATGAATATAGCCCAATGTCTGAGACGGCGGGGCCAGCCGACATCGCGGCCCGGACAATAACGCTCGGCCTGCATCGAGTCCCGATATTGTATCGGAGCCAGGAGACGCCGGTATGCGATCCGCCTGCCATCCGCCGTGTTACTGCCGGAGTGGAGAGGGTTCCCGCATAATGATTAGCGGCAAGTGCCATTTTCAGAAATGCGAACCTCAGCCGCTGTGAATAACCCAACCGCCGCATCTCCAACCCGGGTATCCCGCGGCTGGCCACATTGGATAACGATCCTTCTGCTTTTCGCCGTCTGCGTTGCCCTGCGCCTCATCTGCCTCGCCTGCAAACCATTCTGGTTCGACGAAGCCTTCAGCGTGGAAGTGGCCAGACTCGATTGGCCCAACTTCCTGCACTTGCTGTGGTGGCGCGAGGCCAACATGTCGCTGTATTACCTCCTGCTACGGGCGTGGCTGCATTTTGGGCAAAGCCCTTATTTCATTCGCAGCCTTTCGGTGGTATTCGCGGCGGCGACGCTCCCCGCGGTGTACGGGCTGACGCGCCTCCTGTTTGACCGCCGGGTCGCGGTGCT
>DASREX010000145.1:0-48237 GCA_035651855.1 Candidatus Sulfotelmatobacter sp. | reverse complement strand
CAGGAATTGGAACCTCCGCCTGCGCCGGCGAAGCGCGGTTCTTTCCGGGTGCATGCTTTATAATTCGCGCCGCCCGCAAATCATCTCCGATCCAGTGCCCACACTCGCCCGCCAACTGCGCGCCACGGACTACTTCAGCCTCGGATGGGGAACCATGGTCGGCGTTGGCTGGCTCGTCATCATGGACGACTGGCTGCTGCGCGGCGGTTCCGTGGGCACGCTCCTGGGCTTCCTGATCGGCGGTGCGTTGTTGTTCCCCATCGGATGGGTTTACGGCAAGCTGGTCATCGCCATGCCCGATGCGGCCGGCGAAATCGCCTACACCTCAGCTGTCTTTCCCCGGACCATCAGCTTCGCGACGGGCTGGATGATGACTCTAGCTTATTTCATCGTGTGCCCGTGGGAGGCGGTGGCGGTGGGCCGCATTGCTGCCTATATTTTCCCGGCACTCGATACCGTGGAGATCTACGCGGTGGGCGGACGTCCAGTGTATCTGCCGCATCTGGTTGTGGGCCTGGCGCTAACCTTCTTCCTGACATTCTTGAATTATCGCGGAGTCCGCTTCAGTGCGACGTTCCAGAACTGGACCAGCTTTGCTACGCTTGCGCTTTTCATTGTCTTTGCCGGGATGGGCGCCAGCCGCGGGTCCGCCGCCAATTTCACACCGCTGTTTACCCACACGCCCCTCATTTCGATCTTGCTGGTGATCCAGATCGTGCCCTATTTCATGACGGGTTTCGAATCGGTGGGCAAGGCGGCGGAAGAAGCCAGCCCGGAATTCCGCGCGCAGAGCTTTTCCCGCGCCATCTGGATGGCTATCCTGGTTGGGATTCTGTTCTATGCCAGCATCGTCGCGGCAGTCGCGTTCGTTGCTCCCTGGCGCAAGCTGACAGGCGAGCGCTTCATGACCGCGGTCGCGTTCCAGCAAGCGGTGGGCTCACGCTGGATCGTAAACGTCATTCTCGCGGCCGCGCTGCTCTCCCTGGTTAAATGCTTCAACGGAAACTTCGTCGCGGCCAGCAGGCTGTTCTTTGCCCTGGGACGCCGCGGCATGATCACGCCGAGGGCCGCAGCGATTCATCCTCGATATCGGACTCCGTCGATAGCGGTTCTATGCGTAGGTGTGACAACCGTGATCTGCATGTTGCTGGGCGATGCTATCCTCGTCCCCGTCACCGAGGTCGGATCCGTAGCCTGCGCCGTCGGCTGGGCTGCCACTTGCGCCGCGTTCCTGGCCATGAGGCTGCGCTCTGACGGGATGCGGCCATCCGCGCTTGAGCCGGCAATCGCTGTCCTCGGACTCGTCATCGCGATCGCGCTGGCTCTGATGAAAGTCGTGCCTGTAATCCCGGGACACTTCACCATTTACGAGTGGCTGGCCTTGGGTGTCTGGATTTTGCTGGGGGCACTTGTGTCGTTGGCAAAATAAGCTTGAAGAAATATCGGGCAGCGCCAAGCCGAGGCCTTGCCCGGGCCAATCGAAAGGAATGAAACGATGAAGATGCGAGCGATGTTGATAGCCGTCTGTCTATTGCTGGTTTCCAGGTACTTCCAAGCTCAGTCCACCGCCGCATTCGATCTTGTAATCACCAATGGCCACATCATCGACGGCACCGGTTCACCGTGGTACTCGGGCGACATCGGTATTCGGGAGGGCAAAATCGCGGCCATCGGCAATCTTTCGTCCGCTCCCCGGAAACGCATCATCGATGCGAGAGGCAAGGTGGTCGCGCCCGGCTTTATCGACATGCTGGGCCAATCGGAGCTGACGATTCTCGTCGACCCGCGCCTTCCGTCGAAGATTTACCAGGGCATCACCTCCGAGATTACGGGGGAAGGGAACTCCATCGCGCCGCTCAACGATGCCACCCTGCAGGCAGACCGCAACAGTTTTGAGCATTACAAGATCACGCCGGACTGGCGGACGCTGCGCCAATACTTTGCGCGGCTGGAGAAGCAGGGCATGGGCATCAACCTGGCCAGCTACGTCGGAGCGACGCAAGTCCGCCGCATGGTGCTGGGCGATGAAGATAAGCAGCCCACGCCCGCGCAACTCGATCAGATGAAGCAACTGGTCCGGGAAGGGATGAAAGACGGCGCTGTCGGAGTGTCCACCTCGCTTGAATATGCCCCCGCCCCGTATGCCAAGACCGATGAACTGATTGCGTTGGCCGCCGAGGCGGGCAGCCTCGGCGGTATCTACGCCACTCACATGCGCAACGAAAGCAATTCAGTCCTGGAAGGAATTGACGAGGCTCTCCGCATCGGCCGCGAGGG
Source organism: Candidatus Sulfotelmatobacter sp. (assembly GCA_035651855.1). Lineage (GTDB taxonomy): Bacteria > Acidobacteriota > Terriglobia > Terriglobales > Acidobacteriaceae > Sulfotelmatobacter. Next base: position 45,960 of record DASREX010000145.1, on the reverse strand, counting down.
GCGCATTCCGGTGGAGATTTGGCACCTCAAGGTTGCCGGTAAGGACAACTGGGGACGCATGCCCGAAGTAGTCGCGAAGATTAATGCCGCGCGAGCTGCCGGAGCCGATGTGTCCGCCGATACTTACGCCTACACTGCCTGGTACAACGATTTCTCAGCATTCATCCCGCCATGGGCGCACGACGGCGGCACGGCAAAAATGCTCGAACGCTTGAAAGATGCCACTGCCCGGGCCCGCATCCGCAAAGATATGCTGACTCCCTCGCGCGACTGGGATAACGAATGGCAGGAGATTCCGGGCCCGGAAGCCATCATGATCGGCGCCGTCCAGAATCCCAGTTTGCTTCCGCTGCAGGGCAAGCGGCTTTCCGAAATCGCCAAGCTCTGGAACAAGGATCCCATCGATACGCTCTGCGATTTCCTGATCCAGGATCCCAACACCGGAGTCGCGGTCTTCGGCATGTCGCAACCCGATGTGACCCTGGCCCTGCAACAGCCATGGGTATCGGTGGACAACGACTCCGAAGGCACATCTCCCCAGGGCCTCCTGGGGCAGGCGCATCCTCATCCCCGGGCCTACGGCACATTCCCCCGCGTACTCAGTAAGTATGTCCGCGAAGAAAAGGTCTTGAGTCTGGAAGATGCGATCCGCAAGTTTACGGCGCTCGCGGCACAGCGCATGCGCCTAACGGACCGTGGTGTGCTAAAGGCCGGCATGTGGGCCGACGTGGTGATCTTCGATCCCGCAACGGTCCGCGATCGCGCGACCTTCGACAATCCCAATCAACTTTCCGAGGGAATGGAATATGTGCTGGTCAACGGGGTTCCCGTGATCGACCAGGGCAGGATGACGGGAGCTCTGCCGGGGAAGGTGCTGCGCGGGCCGGCATACGTTCCGTGAGAGCGGGCTTACTTCGCCGGCAAGGATTTGAGCGTGGCCTGGACTGCGCCACTCAATGGAACTACGCGGGGGTCCTGGAGGGTGCCGCCGATGGTGTATCCCACATCTGCCGCGCCGTTGGAAATACGGGTCAGCTTCAGGTCCACCTCCTGCTTCAGCGAGGCGGTTCCCGTCAAGCGGTACGTTCCTTCCGGCGAGATCAGTAGCGTGTCGGTAATCTGGATTTTTCCGTTGTGCAGCCGCGCTTCTCCCTTGATCAGGGTGGCTTGCAATGGCTCCGTACCGTCCCGGATCAACACGTGGGGAAAGACGCCATCCTGTACTTCGACATGTAATTTTCCGTCCGCCGTTTGCCAATAGTCCGCGGGACACGGCCCCTTCACTTCGTAAGTCGCATTGGCCGTGCCGGCCACCCAGCCATCCTTCATCGCACCTGCTATTGCCGCCAGCGAAACGCCGGTAAAAGTTCCTGTTCCGCTGCAGATGGCCCGAGGCCTGACTAAGTCCACTCTCCACTCCCCGCGATGCTTTCCTTCCAGCACGTCCGCGTTCAGGCCCGACAGGCGGACTCTCCCCTCCTCGAGGGTCAGATACGAGGAGAGATGCGAGGCCTGCACACCGTGAATCTTGACCCGCTCTGCGCTGATACGACCGCTCGCGTGCAGACTCGCCCACCATGCCGGCCGCGAGTCGGAACCCAAGTCAAGGACGCGGTACCAGGGGCGTTTCCTGGCGGCGGGATTCAGCCACTCGTTTACATCGCCCAGCGATACCTGGTTCGTGTTGAGGACAAAGTGTAGCGGACAGGCGTCTGGAGTTCCGCATCCGCGCGGCAGGTCGATCGCGCCGCTCCAGGATGTTCCCGCCGCCTTGGCATTCAGCCTCACGATGTGCACGGCGTCGGGGAGCAATTGCATCTCCGCCAGAACAATCTCTGCCGCGGCACCGGAATTACGCGCCGGGATCCGAACATTTCGCAGCCTTGCCGTTCCCGTCACTTGCGGCCCCGCGAAGCCATGCCCGGGCACGATCCACCTGCCGGCAATCTGCAAATCGACCTGTGCGGAGCCTTCCGCGTTCGATGCAATAGCAGGTAGACCCGCCATTCGCGCCAGCCTCAAAGCATTTCCGATCTCAGCCTCCCCGGCGATGGTGAATACGTAATCCGTGCGGTTAATGGAACCCCGGACAGTGGCGCTGCGAGGCGATTCGGCGATGGCAAACGAACCGATATCCACTCGCGGCGTGGTAGCGACTTGCGTCCCGGCCCGACCTGCAGCACTGCGATTGCGAACGGGTTCGCCCGGGTAAGCATCGTTCCCCACCTTTACGGGCACTGTCTCTGGCCCGATCTCGGCCTTATTGGATGGCGAACTCAAATGAAAATCCGCAATCTCGCCGCGCCCCTTCCATTGCGGCGAAGATCCCGCGGCGCCCGCGTTCTGAAGCGTGACACTGGCCTGCAGAGTTCCTCCGGCTGCCAGGTCGTCCGGCAGGTTCTTCTTGACTCGCTGCGCCAGCATGACCAAACCCGCCGCCGGCACTTTCTCCGCGGTCATCACGAGGGAATAGTGGTGGCTTCCCGGGAAACCCATATCGCCGGTGAGCGTGACTTGCCCGTCGCCCACCGGGGCGTTGCACATGAGCTGTCGAAATTCGTAAGTCTCGGAACTGTACTCGGTTTCGCAGCGCGCAGCCATCCGCATGGGCTCGCCGCTGGTGATGTCGTACCGGCGGAAGTCGTCGATCGACGACCTGGCGGCGATCTGCAATTTTCCCGGAGTTCCTTTCAGGGAGAGATCGAGCAGAATCTCTCCTCGCCAGCCCTGATCGTTACCCGTGATCAGCTTTGTGACCTGTCCCAGCTGTGCGCCGCTCCACTCAATATTGACTTCAAGGGGAGTGTCCCGGATGGTCTCGGCCCTCTGCCAGGCGCCGCTCACCTGCAGCAACCCGGTATCGTTCAAGTTCATATCGGTGCGGAAAGGCTGCGCCTTCAGCCGTGCCCCCCAGGCATTTTCCGACTGTTGCCACAAAGAGAAATCCGCATTAGTCAGGGCGTACGCTTTCTTCTCCTGTCCATCCTTGAAATTGATTCGTCCTCCGGTCCCCTCGATATAGGGAAAGGCGGGACGCGGCTCTGATTTCGTTTTGCCAGTGGGGGCGAGGGGGATGTGCGCCGCGCGTTGCAGCAAAGTTTCCAGGTTCCATCCGCGGCCTTCGCGCCGCACCACGTTCAAACTAGGTTCGTTGAGGTCGAGCCGGGCGATTTCCAGCCGGCCGCGCGCCAGCGACGTCAAACGCAAAGCCGCAGTCACCTCGCCGGCCCGCACCATAGGCTCGGCACCAAACGCCGGGTCGTCATATACCACCAGGTTTTGCAGATCGAATCCGGGCCGGGGCAGCAGCCGCAGGTGTACCGACCCTATATCCACGGATCGTCCAACGCCCGCGCTGATGGAATAGATGATGCGCGATTTGAGGCGCGAGGCGCCGGGCCGGACAATGAAAAGCGACAACAGGATAACTGCTGCCGCCGCCACGCCCCGCTTGGAAGAGAAGAACTTCACTTTGCCCTCACTGAAGGTACGAGGGTCTTCATCGCACAAACTGGAGCGTCCGCTTCCAGCGTGTTTCGTCGAAAAAATGAATCACGACTCTGCCCAGGAACAGAGCCCGATCGCTCCATGCGGTCTTGCGATACTGGTCGTCGGGAGTTTCAAACGACCAGTAGATGAACATCGGCCGCCCAATGACATTTTCCTTGGGGATGAATCCCCAATAGCGGCTGTCCAGGCTCACACCGCGGTGATCGCCCATGGCGAAGTAATGATCGGGAGGGACCACAATATCGTCGCCATGGATGTAGGACGGCAGGTCCACGGCCCAGCTCGACCATACATTGGGATCGTCAGTCGGCGCCACCGCGGGAAAATTGTTGCGGTAGGGGTCCGCCGTATCGCGGTCATGCAGCACGTAAGGTTCATCCAAAGGCTGGCCGTTGCGGTACACCACCCCATTGCGCAGGTGAATGCGATCCCCGGGAACCCCGATGATCCTCTTCACCACGTAAAGACCGGGAGTCTCCGGAGACAAGAACACCACGATATCGCGGAAATGCACCTCGCGGTAGGGAAGCAGCGGCCCGATCCAGTTGCTCCGGGGAGCAAACTGAATGCGATTGACGAATACGTGATCGCCGATCAGCAGCGTATTTTCCATCGAACTCGACGGAATCTCGAATGCCTGGACCACAAAAGTGATGATGAAGAGGCCGGTCACCAGCACAGCTGCCAGCGATGCCAGAAATTCGACGGTGGTTTCTTTCGGCTTCTCTTCGGCTGCCTTCTTTTCCGCGATGTCGTCTTTCCTGGCCACTTTTGCTCTTTCGACTGTCTTGAATCCTCGCGCCACGTACTCAGTGTATCAGCCGCAACGTCCGGTTCCAGCGGGTGTTCTGAAACAGATGGGTGAGGGCATAGGCGAACCGGTAAGCCCGTCCGCCTGGCGTTTCATCGTCCAGCGTCTTCACCGACCAGTAGATCAGCAGAGGCCTGCCGATGATGTTTTCCCGCGGCACGAATCCCCAATAGCGGCTGTCCTGGCTGTCATCGCGGTTGTCACCCATCACAAAATAGCTGCCTTGCGGAATGATGAGCTCGCCATCCTCGACCAGCTTGCGCATCTCCAGCCACCACTTGCCTTCCATGCCGTAAATCACCGGCATATCGGTGCGGGGAAAATTATCCCGGAACAAATTGCTCGGCGGCTCGATGAACCGCACGTAAGGTTCAACCAGCGGTTTGCCGTTGATGTAGACCGTCTTGTTCACCATACGCAAGCGTTCTCCGGGCACGCCGATCACCCGCTTTACGAAATGCTGCTTGGGATCCACGGGATAGTGAAACACAATGACATCGCCGCGCGCGATTCTCTGGTACGGCATCAGGTGGTCGCCCAGTCCCTGCCCGCCATAGCAAAGCTTATCCACCAACAGGTAGTCGCCCACCAGCAGCGTGTTCTCCATGGACTCGGAGGGAATCTGAAAGGCCTGGACGATAAACGTGATCACGAAGATCGCAATCACGATCGTTCCCATCAGGGACTGAACGGAACTCACCACGTCGTTCCCCAGGTTGCTGTCGGCGCGCCGGGGACATTCTGGCGCAGTCTGCTCGCCGACGGCGGAAGGTTGCTGCCCGGGTGCGGCACCGGCCGGTTCGGGTGGCGGAACTGTTTCCCCCGCCGGCACGACAACCGTAGAAGGCTGCGGCTGGCTGGGTGCGACAATGGGCTGGTTGGAAGAATCCATGGACTTCTACTTATCGGATGTATGCGGTTCCCGTACCGCTGCTTTACCTTCGAGGATTTTCGGTCTCGATGCCAGGAAGGTTAATACTTGACGCGCCGCATCCTGCTCTGCGGTCTTTTTTGTCGAACCTTTTGCGCGTCCCACAAAATCCCCGTCTTTGGCCTTTGTCTGTAGCCGGGCCTCAACGGTGAAGGTCTTGCTGTGTTCCGGTCCGGCTTCCTCAACCATGACGTAGGCAGGCTGCGGCAGCCCCAGGCTCTGCACCGCTTCCTGCAGCGCGGATTTGAAGTCGGTAATCGGAAGCGTGCCGCCTCCGCGCTCCATGCGCTCCAATTCGGGCGCAATCACGTTGCGCAGGACAAATTCCCGCGCCACCTCCAGCCCGCCATCCAGGTAGATCGCCGCTAAGATCGCTTCCAGCGCATCGACCAGCAGCGCGGTCTTGCCCCGGCCTCCGCTCTTCTCCTCGCCGCGCCCCAGCCGCAGGTAGTGTCCCAGTTCCAGCTGTTGAGCCACCTGAATCAGGTGCCGCTCGCTGACCAGATGGGCGCGCAATTTGGAGAGCTCGCCCTCGCGAAATTGCGGAAAGCGCTGAAACAATTCTTCGCTTGTCACCAAGGCCAGAACCGCATCTCCCAGGAACTCCAGCTGCTCGTTGTCGCGAACCTTGTACTTGCTCTCTCCCGCCTGCTGCGCTTCCTGCTCGCGCGCCTGCGAGCTGTGGGTCACCGCCTGCTCAATGACGGCTCGCCGCCGGAAATGGTAACCCAGCCCCTCCTCTAACGCCGCTATTTCCCGTTCCTTCATAGAAAACAAATGCCGCACCGCCGTATCGTGTGGAGACGGCCGCCGTGGGCGGTGCGAGCTAAGCTCGACTCTGTGGCGGAGGGTGACTGGAAAGATCTAGTTCTTGGGCGGTGCCGTGCTCTGTCCCGGCGCCGATCCGCTGCTCAGCCTGGTCAGGCGGTCCTGCTCGGACCTTGCCGCTTTGCCCGCCGGAGAATCTGGCTGGTTCTTAGTGAGATCCACCGCCTGATTGGCGTACTTTAAAGCATCCGGATACTTGTTCTGCATATCCAGCGCGATCGCCAACCGCAATACGGCGACAGGATCCACCTGCTCGGGAAAAGCCTCGATCGACTTGCGCAGGTTGGTCTCCGCCTCGGGATAATTCTTGGCATTCGATGCCAGCGAGCCCAGAATCGCGTACGCCTCAGAGCGTACGAACCGCTTGAACTGGTCGATCTTCTCGGGCGGGAAGCCGGATGTGGGCACGTCGCTGTCCACGGTCGCCAGCGCGCGTTCCGCGTCCTTCTTGGCTTCCGCCAGTTTCTGGTCCCGATCCAGGTCGGTGTCGCGGGTCCGCTCCGCTAGTACTTGCGACGCCGTCACTAACGCCTCCGGATCGTCGGGATCCAGGGCGAGCGCTTTCTGGGCCATCTCCAGGATTTTTTCTGCATTCGACTGGTATTTCTGCATTGCCGACTTGTAGAGCACGACGCGCAATTCGCTGTCGGGAAATTTCGCCGCAAAGTCATCCGCCGCCTTTTCCGCCGCAGCCGCGTCGGTCAACTGTACAGCCGCCCGGTAGGCGTCAAACTCGGGCTGGGTCTTGGCTGCCGGCGCTCGTTTCCCCTGGGGCGCTGCCGCGGCCTGTCCGGCAGGGGCAGCCTGTGCCGGCTTGTCTTGGCCCACCGTCCACACGCACATCCCCAGCACTGCGATCACTATCGCTGCTCGCTTCATAGCTCTCCTCGACCTGCGTCCTGGATTTCCTGGCACTCCGCATTCTATCGCAGCAGGATGCCTGTCGCCGTTGCCTTTGCCTGCTCTAACTTACTGCGGCTTGGCCGGAGGCTCGTAGGCCTGCTGAAGTCCGCGCTCCGCTGCCGCCCTCACCTCCGGCAAATCTGCGCCCGCGGTCAACGCCGCCCGATATTCATTCATGGCCGCTTCGCGCTGCTCCTTCATGTCCATGATCCTTCCCAGATACACGTGCGACCAGGCAACGACTTGCGGATCTTTCGTGGCCTGGATCGCCCGCTGGAAATTCTCCGCCGCCCCCTCCCGATTCTTGTTAGCGACCGCAACCTGCGCCAGGATGAATAAGGCCCGTCCCTCATCGCCGATCTTCTTGTCCAGCGCCTGTTGCGCCAGTTCCTGCGCTCCCTTAGGATCGCCGGCCGCCAGCCGCTTCTCCGCCGTGATCAGCATGCGCCGGTCTTCGATGCGCGACAGCTGAACCAGTTCCGGCGCGGACGAGCGCGCGAATTGCACTTCGCCGGCCGCCTTCTCCTGTTGCTTCACGTCGATGGCGGCCAGCATGTCCGAATACTCGGTGCGCAGGCCCGCCGGATCCTTCTCGAATGTCAGCAGCGAAGTGTAGAAGTACTTCGTCAGGATGTATCCCTGCCTGACCGCGTCATCGACCGCCTGCAGTCGCATCGCTTCGGCCGTCTGCTTGCTTCCGCTGGTCCGGATCTCGATCGCGCGCACCAGGCACTCGGTAACCAGCAGGAAAATGTCGGTCTTGAAATTCTCGTCCAGGGGCGCGCGTTTCACCGACTGCAAGAGCGGTTCCAGCCGCTTCACCACGCTGAAATGCTTCTCCGCCATCGGATCCAGCAGATAGTGCAGATAGGTATGCCGGATCTGCGGCAGCTTCAGTGGATCGGGGGCATTCGGGTCCGGCGATGGGAACACCACGACGTAGTAGTCGTTTCCGTAGTTGCGGGCGTTCGTTTCATTGGGATCGCCCAGGAAATCGAGAAACACCGTGAACGTCTTTCCCAGATACCCGCCGGATTGCAGCCTGAGGTAAATGTCGGTGTCAAAGACCATCTTGGCCAGCGGCTCGTGATAGCGGTTGACCAGGGCCGCATAGTTCGGACGGTGCCGTTCCCAGATCGCGTGCAGCTGCGCTTTATCGTAAAAGCGCTCCAGCAACGCGCCGAAAGGGGCCAGCGGCGCGGCATCCGGAGGCATCTCGTCTTCCTTCACCCGCGGCAAGAAGTGAGGAGGCCCCTGCAGGTAGAGCGAAAGGGACACAAATTGCGAGAGGTCGTGCTGCGGATCTTTTCCGCGATGCGTCCCATACCACTCGCACAACGTCTTCAGCGTTCCTTGCGCTTCCTCCGAGTCGCGCAGATTCTTCTGCACCTCGGCCCGGATATTCAACCGCTGGGCGTCAGACGCGTTCAGATTGACGTCATAGCCGCATGAGTTCAGCGCAGTCAGTACGGCGAACAGCGTCTCATTCGTGTCCAGCGTGATGGCCGAAGTCTGCGCCGCGCACCACGGCGCCAGCAGCCCCAGCGATGCCGCCAGAATCCAATTTCGAAGCCTACAACCCAGGAAACGACTCAGGAATCCCTCCCGCAGGAATGGCCACTCGGCAGGCCATCAATCCAAGATAGGCGGAGAACACATTAAGTTTAAGGGCTTGCCGCAAGGGGGTCAAACCGTCCTGGGTCAGGTAGGCGTTCGGTTTTAAGGTCTTTGGATGCGGTCACGGTTGCTCCTCCGGGTTTCCACAGTGCGCGCGGAGGAGATCCTTTATCCGTTGACAAGTCTCTGCATTGAGAAGATGCTTCCTACGCCGAGGTGGGGAGCAGCTTCAATCCCATCATCCTTGCTAGCGTGATATGGGCTTGTAGACCGCCGGCCCTCTCCGCCCTGACGCCTCGTTCCCAGCGCGAGTCTTTCTCTAAAGAGGGTGCAGTACAGTGGCCAGGGGAGTCCCGAACTTGTCGAGGGGAACTCTCCTGGCAGAGCGCAAGAACACCGTGAGACATTCGCGAATTATCGTCACCCACTACAGCGGGCCCGATGCGCTTCGGGTGCTGGAAGAAGAACGTCCGGAGCCCAGGCGTGGTGAAGTGCGGGTAAGAGTGCTGGCCGCAGGCGTCTCGTTGCCGGACATCATGGCCCGTGAAGGCATTCATCCCGAGACGCCCCCGGTGCCCTTCACGCCCGGCTGGGACCTGGTTGGGGTAGTGGAACGGCTCGGGGACGGTGTTTCTGCATTCGAACCAGGGCAGATGGTTGCGGCGATGCCGATCAGCGGCGCATACGCGGAGTTTGTCTGCCTGCCGGAGCATGAACTGGTTCCAGTCCCATCCGGCCTCGACGCCGCCGAGGCGGTCAGCCTGGTATTGAACTACATCACCGCGTACCAGATGCTGCATCGTTCCGCCAAGGTCAAAACGGGCCAGAGGGTGCTGGTCCACGGAGCGGCAGGCGGAGTTGGCACGGCACTCCTGCAACTCGGGCGACTGGCCGGGCTCGAGATGTACGGCACCTGTTCCTTGCCCGGGGCGCACGCCGTTTCTGATCTGGGCGGGATCCCCATCGATTACCGGCAGGTGGACTTCGTGGAAGAAATTCATCGTCTGACACGCGAGGGAGTGGACGTCATCTTTGACAGCATCGGCGGCGCGCACATCTGGCGTTCCCGCAGGGCGCTCCGTCCTGGCGGCATGGTTGTGGCCTATGGTCTGACGGGCTCGCTGCGCGGAGGACGATTGGCGTCAGGCCGTTCCGGGGGGCGTCATCGCTTTCGGGCAATCGCCATCTTCGGTGTATACATCGCCGGCGGCTGGCTGCTCCCCGGCCGCAAGCGGGTTGTCCCCTACAGCATTCAGACACTTAAGCGGTTAAGACCTGCATTGTTCCGCCAGGATCTGATCGCACTGTTTGATCTGCTCAAAGAGAAAAAGATCAAACCGCTCATCGCCCATCGATTTCCTCTTGCCGAGGCGAGAGGGGCTCACGAGATGCTCGGCAAGGGAGGGGTGACAGGGAAGATCGTGCTCATGTGCGACGCGTTCCCGCTTACCGCCAGCGGAAACTCTCATGACCCTACATTGTGAGCGCCAAACTGCCGAGCGTATACTTCGGTCGCCCGACTCGTCAGGACTCTGAACATTCCAAGATCGGCGGCCTGACTGCCGGCCAACCGGAGGACGCCCCTTGCCTACCCGTCGCGATGTTCTCAAAGCCAGCCTGCTGGCGCCGGCGGCCGTAGCCGCTGCCAAGGCAATCAATCCTTTCCACGCAACGATGCCTTCGCTTGCGGAGAATGCCAGCCCTTTTCCTGACGACAGCCAGCTCGCCTCTCCTACTCCCGGCGCCGGCCGCGAGCGCCTGCTCCTCGACTTTGGCTGGCGGTTTCATTTCGGACACGCCGATGATCCCAGCAAGGACTTCGGCTACGGCGGCTCCACCTGGGGCAATTTCCAGAAGACGGGAAACTTCATGCCCGCCGGCGCACTTGCCTATGACGACAGCGAGTGGCGCAGTCTCGACCTTCCCCACGACTGGGCCGTCGAGTTGCCCTTCGAAAACGATCCCGACCTGGTGAACAAAGGTTTCTATCCGCTCGGCCGGAAATATCCAGCCACCAGCGTGGGCTGGTACCGGCGCGTGTTCGACCTGCCTGCGGAGGACGCCGGCAAGCGCATCACCCTTGAATTTGACGGCGCCTACCGCGAGACCATGGTCGTTCTCAACGGCTTCTACATCGGGCGCCACAGCGGCGGTTACGATCCGTTCACCTTCGACGTTTCCGATTTCGCGCATACCGGCCAGCGCAATGTCCTGCTGGTGCGCGTCGATGCCACCCAGAGCGACGGCTGGTTCTACGAAGGCGCAGGCATCTACCGGCACGTATGGCTGGTGAAGACCAATCCCCTGCACGTGAAGCAGTGGGGCACGTTGGTGAAGCCGCAACTCCGCCCCGGCGAAGCCTCGCTCTCGATTCTCACCGAAGTCAGCAACGATGGAACTGCGGACCATCAGGTGCGCGTGATTTCTACTGTCCTCGACCCCTCAGGACAGCCCGCCGGAAAGAGCACGGCCTCGCCCGCATCCATCCCCGCGGGCGCGGATCAGAGTTTTACCCAGCAGGTCGTGGTGAAGCAGCCCCGCCTGTGGTCTCTCGAAGAAAGGAATCTCTACAAGCTGGTCACCGAGATTCAGGCTGACGGTCAAGTCGTCGATCGCTACGAAACTCCCTTCGGCATCCGGACTGTGGCATTCGATGCCGCCAAGGGTTTCCTGCTGAATGGCCAGCCGGTCAAGCTGAAGGGCACGTGCAACCATCAGGATCACGCCGGCATAGGCGCCGCTCTCCCCGATTCCGTGCAGTACTACCGCATCGGCAAGCTGCAGGAGATGGGCTGCAACTCGATCCGCACCTCGCACAACCCGCCCACGCCCGAGTTGCTGGTTGCCTGCGACCAGCTCGGTGTCCTGGTTTTCGATGAAACCCGCATGATGTCTTCGAATCCCGAAGGCCTCAGCCAGTTTGAAAATCTCGTTCGCCGAGACCGCAATCACCCCAGTGTCTTCATGTACTCAATGGGGAACGAAGAAGGCCAGGCGAATACGGCGCGCGGTACTCTCATCCTCACGGCGATGAAGGCGGTCGCGACTAAGCACGACGGCTCGCGTCCAGTTTCCATTGCGCCCGCGGGAGCTATTGGAACGGGCGGTCTCGCGGTTGGAGACGTGGCGGGCTACAACTACATGGACCCGGGTGCCGAAGAGTTCCATAAGAAGCATCCTGAAAAGCCGGTGATGGGCACCGAAACCGTAAGCGCGGTAGGCACGCGCGGAATCTACGTTACGGATGCCACCAGGGGTTTCGTCAGTTCTTACGATCCTTACACCACTACGGGACGGGCTTCCGCGGAAGGCTGGTGGCGTTTCTGCAATGCGCGCCCGTGGCTCTCCGGCGGATTTGTCTGGACCGGCTTCGACTATCGCGGGGAGCCCTCGCCCTACCAGTGGCCGAACATCAGCTCGCAATATGGAATTATCGATACCTGCGGTTTTCCCAAGGATTCGTTCTATTACTACCAATCCTGGTGGACCAGCAAACCCGTGCTCCACCTCTTCCCCCACTGGAATTGGCCGGGAATGGAAGGGAAAGAAATCGCGGTGTGGGTCTACTCGAACCTTGACCGCGTGGAGCTATTCCAGAACGGCCAGAGCCTGGGCGCAAAAGACGTCAAAAAAGATTCGCACGTAGCCTGGGTCGTGAAGTACGCTCCCGGATCCCTGGAAGCCCGCGGTTTCAAAGATGGCAAGCAGGTAATGACCGCCCGGCGAGACACAACCGGTCCCGCCGCCAAGCTGATGCTCACTTCGGATCGCAACGAAATCAACGCCGACGGGGAGCAGGTCGCCATGTTCGCCATCGAAGTGCAGGACGCCCAGGGCCGTACCGTTCCCGTCACCGACAATGAAGTCATGTTCCGCGTTTCGGGTGCGGGCAAGCTGATTGGCCTGGGCAACGGGGATCCGACCGACCATGACTCCGACAAAGGCATGTCGCGAAAAGCGTTCTGCGGATTCTGCATGGCGCTGGTGCAGTCTTCGAAGACTGCGGGCAGTATTACGTTAGAAGCCGCTTCCCCGGGGCTTCCTCCGGCCAGCCTGACCATCGCCGCCAAGCCGGTCAGACTCCGTCCGCAGGTTCCGGTATGGGAGCGTGAGGTTCCGGCCGGCGCCGGCATCACCGGCTTGTGGAGACCTGTTCCCTCCGGCTCCTCCAACGATTTCGTTTCCATGATTGTAGGCACCAACACGGTGTTCACCATTCGTCAGGACGGCGGCAAACTGACGGGAACGGTGGAAGGCGGTGCCGGGTTCTTCGGCGGCGACGATGTGCCCACTGAAATCGTCGAAGGCAGCGTGAACGGGGATCGTGTCGCTTTCAAATCAGGAGACAGCAGCTACACCGGCACGATCAAGGGCGATCGCATCGAACTGCAGCGCTCGTTCAATCTCCCGTGGGAGACTCCTGCTCCCCCGAAGCCGGACCCGAATCGCCCTGCCATCGGCCCCGCGCCGGATGGTTCCGACCCGTCCATCGACACGACTTGGGAAGTGCCCTCCTCAATCCCGGTAGTCCTGAGGAGAGCGCAAAGATAAAAAAGATGAAGAGAAGGTCAAGAATGAATCCGGATGCCCCCACCTTCGTTCGCGTGCTTTGCGAAAGAGGGGTGAGTTTTTGACTTCCGTTTCTATATTGTCCAAGCCCCAGCAAAATCAGCATGTTGGCCCGCTGTTGTGAGTAACCTCCCAGAGTGACCACAGTACATTGCGACGCCGATTCTCCTGCCCTAATGTCAGTGAGGTCACCCGTATGCCCAAGCACCATTCACCCGCAAGATCTGCTGCACACATTTCACCTCTGCTCCGCAATAGCCTGGGCAAGCGCCGCAGCACTAGAATGGGCCTTCACGCCGCGGTGGGCCTCTCAGGACACGACCGCCATAAAGCTTCCTTCACCACGGACGCGAAAGCCACCAACTTGAACAAGCATGGAGCCGCCGTGCAATTGCAGCGCGAACTGCCTGTCGGATCGACCATCACTCTGCGGAACAAGCTGGGAGTTCAGGTTTCGGCGCGGGTGGTTTCGCAAATCAGTGCGGTCGAAGGTCTGCGCACCTACGGGGTGGAATTCCTCGTACAGGATGAGCAGGCAAAGCAGTTCTGGGGAATCTCCTTCCCCAGCGCGTAAGTTGAGTAACTCGCGCTCTGCCGGACGTCATGCGTCGCTCACTCGCGCCGCGGGCAACCTCCAGGAGTCCAATGGGTGGCGCACTTTGGCGCTTGTTTCCACCTCTCAGCCCAATTAGCTTCAAATCTATCGATACAGAGAGCTGCTTTGATGCTGCAAAATAAACAGATGAGTTCGGACACTGCAGAGATGAAAGTCAGACCGGGCACGAACCCAAGAAACGCTCAGATACGACAACTGCAAGACGAGATCGACAAGCTGGCTTTACTGGTGAATGAAGCAAAGCGGCAGAGCGATAGAATTCAGGCTGCTGCCGATGCTCTTGGCGATGCTGTGTTGATTCAGTTCGAGGACGCCCCTCCCAATGGCAATGAAAAGCGCCGCCTGAGAAGTATGCATAGCTAAATCTGCGCTGCCCGCGCGGCTCCCCGTATGTAACGAACGTCAGCCAGAGGACCGTTGTTTTTACTTCCCTTTCTCCCTTGGACTAGAATTGTCCGCCTTAAGCCCACATCTCAATCTGTTGGCTTGTCGAGTAGAGTTCCGATGCCAACGTCAAGAAAGACGTCTCGATCGATCAGGAAATCCGACGTGACCGGAGCGAAGGGTCGAGGCAAGAAGGCCCGGAGCCAGGTCGCGGAGAAGGACTCGACCGAAGAGCAGGAGACCCGCGCCAGCTTTCCGATCGTCGCGATTGGGGCGTCGGCCGGCGGATTGGAAGCTTTCAGCAACCTGCTGCGTGCTCTGCCGTCCGACCCCGGGATGGCTTTAGTGTTCATTCCCCATCTGGATCCCACGCACGAGAGCGCGATGGCCGAACTGTTGGCGCGCGTCACAAGCTTGCCGGTGCATCAGGCGGATGAAGGGGCGCGGGTTCGGCCCAACTGCGTCTACGTCCTGCCGCCGAATTGCGACATGACCATCTACGATGGCGTTTTGCATCTGGCCAAACGTGAAGTTGGGCGCGGCCAGCACATGCCCGTCGACACTTTCTTTCGCTCTCTTGCCGAAGACCAGGCTACCAATGCCATCGGCGTGATCCTCTCTGGGACTGCCAGTGACGGCACTCTCGGCCTGTCGGCTATCAAGAGCAGTGGCGGCGTAACCTTCGTCCAGGATTTCGAATCCGCCAAGTATGACGGCATGCCCCGTAGCGCGGTGGAAGCCGGGGTTGCCGATTATGTTCTTCCCCCTGCGCGCATTGCGCAGGAACTGCTTCGCATCCAACGGCAGCCCGCGCCGCGCGAGCCGCATGACGATGTCTTTGAGGGCAAGGAACGCCTGTTGCAGGAAGTCTTTCGCCTGCTCAAGAGCCACAGCAAGGTAGATTTTGTCGATTACAAGGTGGGCACGATCCGCCGGCGCATTCTCCGGCGTATGAACATTCACCACGTCACCGATCTCGGGGACTATGTCAAGACCCTGCACCGCAGTCCCGAGGAAACCGAAGCCCTGTACCGCGACGTTCTCATTAACGTCACAAGCTTCTTCCGCAACCCGGAGATCTTTGACAGCCTGCGCGAAGTCGTTTACCCCCAGATCCTCACCAACCGGTCCAGTTCCGATCCGGTGCGCGTTTGGGTTCCGGGATGTTCCAGCGGCGAGGAAGCCTACTCGCACGCTATTTCTCTGGTCGAAGCGCTATCCGAATTGCGCATCGAAGTTCCCGTCCAGATCTTCGGCACCGATCTCAGTGAAAGCGCAATTCAGCGCGCCCGTACCGGTATCTACAAAGACGCCATTGCCCGCGAAGTCTCTGAAATCCGCTTGCGCCGCTTTTTTCACCGGGTCAGCGGCGGCGGTTATCAGATCTCGAAATCCATTCGCGACATATGCGTCTTCGCGCGGCAGAACGTTTTCAGCGATCCGCCGTTCTCCCGCATGGACCTGATCAGTTGCCGCAACGTTCTGATTTACCTCAGCCCGGTTTTGCAGAAAAAGGTCATTCCAATTTTCCACTATGCGTTGAACCCAGGGGGATACCTGCTGGTGGGCAGCACCGAAGGCTTGCTGGGAGCCGGAGCCGAGATTTTTAGCCTGGTGGACCGTCGCAGCAAAATTTACCAGAAAAAGGCGGTCCCATCCCCTGTGACCTTCGGGCTGAGCGTCAACGCACACGCCTCCGTTCCGCCCCCGCCGCGGAGTCTGGCCCGTCCAGCGCCTGAGGAGGAGCAGTCGAAGACTCCGGCCGACGTGCAGCGCGAGGCTGACCGCTTGCTGCTCACCCGTTATGTTCCCTCGGCGGTCGTGGTGAATGATTCACTGGAAATCCTTCAGACCCGCGGACGGACCAGCCGTTATCTTGAGCTGCCCACCGGCAAGGCCACCCTCAACCTGCTCAAGATGGTGCGTCCCGGCATGCTGCACGAACTTCGCGGGTTAATCGAAAAGGCGCGCAGAACTGGCATTCCCGCCTGCAAAGACGGCCTCGCGGTTGACGATGGTGACTCCTCCCTCACCCTGAAGGTAGAGGTCGTTCCTTTCCATACACCGGCGCGCGACGAGCGCCACCTGCTGATTCTTTTCGAAGAGACATCTCCGCCAAGGCCTATGCCTGAACGCAAAAAGAGTTCCAGGCGCTCGACCAGAGAAATTTCCGACTTCAAAGATGTCCAGATCGCCCAGCTCAAGCAGGACCTGGCCAGCACCAAGGAATATCTGCAATCCATTATTGAGGGCCAGGAAGCCTCCAATGAGGAGCTGCAGTCGGCCAATGAAGAAATTCAGTCCGGCAACGAAGAGCTCCAAAGTACAAATGAGGAACTGCAAACTTCCAAAGAGGAACTGGAATCCGCCAATGAAGAGCTGAACACCGTCAATGAAGAGATCCAGCATCGCAACCAGCAGCTTGCCCAATTGAGCAATGACCTGATCAATCTGCTCAACAGCACCACAATCCCCATGATTATGCTGGGAGAAGATCTGCACATTCGGCGTTACACCCCGGAAGCCGAGCGTGCTTTTGGACTGAACCAGCACGATGTTGGCAAGGCCCTCACGCATGTCGTTCTCAAGCTGGAGATTCCCGAACTGGAGCGGTGGATGCTGGACGTGATGCGGGACGTCAGAATCCGCACCGAACATGTCCATGGCCCGGACGGCAAGGCCTACAACCTGCGCATCACGCCTTATCGCACGCTGGAAAACAAAATCGATGGCGTGGTTCTGGCGCTGCTCGACATCACCGAACTGCTCGGCCCGGCGCCGGGCAAAAAGATGGGCCGCGCCGATGCGAAAAAATAGCGTCCGGCACGTCCGGTCTGGAAACCGGATATGGACTAGATCAGATTTGCTCATCCCGGCACAATGCGGAGCATGGATCCCCGGGCCGCAACCTTCGGAGCAGTAAAGCGCCGCAGATCACGATTCGGCTGCTTAGGGTGCCTGCCGCAAGTTTTACTCATCCTCGCGCTGGGTGGTGTCCTCCTCCTGGCCATTACGGCGGCGTTCGCTCCCTGGAGCTTCTATTTGGGGGGAAACTTTCACTGGCTTCCGCAGTGGCAAGGGTTTGGCACGATGCAATCCAAGAGCGGCAAGTACGTTGTATATGTGTACTTCTACCCGACGCCCTCGGGACAAAGGATCGTGCCCGAATCCGCCCTAAGCGGACAGGCCTACCTGTGTTCGCCCCGTCACGAAATCTTCCGAATGACCCTGGGCGGCAGCATGCGTCGAGGCCTGAATCTCAACACCGACGGAGAGAAGATCGGGCTGTACATGCATTACGTCCCGCTATTTACCTTTAGCCAGGGATACGACCACAGACCAAGGCTCGAATTACGGGGACACTGGCAAAATCCAAACCTCGTCATGGACGACCACAGCAGCATCCAGCGCAACTTTGACCCTGATGGCACCGTTTATCGCGGAGGAGGTAAGGAGCGTCCGTACATGGGAGAGATCGTTCCCGTAACGCTTCAACCCGGTTCGTATTCCGATTTCCAGGCGGCCTGCAAAGCTCCCTAGAGCTTTCTGTGCACCCGCGTAGGCCGAGGTGCCCGAGTCTTCCCACAAGTTCGAGGTTCGTCTCCCGGCCTCGTTCCAACTCAAAAAGTTGCCGCAACCTCAAGCATCCACAGGTCATCTAAAACTTGACAACGATTCACTCAAGTTCTAGTATCGTAATCGGCGCAATCATATACACGTTGATTATAAAGCACTTAAAAGTTTATTAGGAGGCAGCACCCATGGCAAAGATTATCGGAATTGACCTTGGCACCACCAACTCCTGCGTGGCAGTGATGGAAGGTGGGGAACCCAAGGTTATTGCCAATGAAGAGGGAGGCCGGACCACCCCTTCCGTCGTTGGCTTCACCAAGACCGGCGAGCGCCTGGTAGGCCAGGTCGCCAAGCGGCAGGCAATTACCAATCCGGAGAATACCGTCTACTCCATCAAGCGGTTTATGGGACGCCGCTATGACGAGGTTACAGAAGAAATCAAGATGGTGCCCTACAAGGTCGTGCAGTCTGGCGACCACGTCGCGGTCCTGGCGCAGGGCAAGGAATATACCCCGCCTCAGATCTCGGCCCTGATACTGCAAAAGCTGAAGAAGGCTGCGGAAGATTATCTTGGAGAAAAAGTCACGGAAGCAGTCATCACCGTTCCCGCGTACTTTAACGACGCGCAGCGGCAGGCAACCAAGGATGCCGGGCAGATCGCCGGCCTGGAAGTGAAGCGCATCATCAATGAGCCTACGGCGGCAGCCCTGGCCTACGGTCTGGACAAAGGCAAGGACGAAACGATCGCGGTTTACGATTTCGGCGGCGGCACCTTCGATATCTCGATTCTCGAAGTCGGCGAAGGCGTGATCGAAGTCAAGGCGACTAACGGCGATACCCACCTGGGCGGCGACAACATCGACCAGCGCCTGGTGGATTGGCTCATCGACGAATTCAAGAAGGACGAAGGCCTGGACCTGCGCGGCAAGGGCAACGAGATGGCCTTGCAGCGGCTGCGCGACGCGGCCGAGCGCGCCAAGATCGAGCTCTCCACCACCATGGAGACGGAAATCAATCTGCCGTTCATCACGGCTGATGCGGGCGGACCCAAGCACCTGGTGAAGAAGCTGACCCGCGCCAAGCTCGAGTCGATGGTCGAAGACATCATTCAGAAGTCGGTCGGCCCCTGCAAGCAGTGCATGAAAGACGCGGGCGTCGATACCAGCAAGATCAACGAAGTCGTGCTGGTGGGCGGACAGACGCGCATGCCCCGCATCCAGCAGCTGGTGAAAGAACTGTTCGGGCGCGAAGGCCACAAGGGTGTCAACCCGGATGAAGTGGTCGCAGTGGGCGCCGGAATCCAGGGCGGCGTGCTCAAGGGCGAAGTGAAGGACCTGCTTCTGCTCGACGTGACTCCGCTGACGTTGTCGATCGAGACGCTGGGCGGCGTTTCCACGCCGATGATCCCGCGCAACACCACGATTCCGACCAAGAAGACCGAGACCTTCTCGACTGCGGCCGACAGCCAGACCTCGGTCGAAGTTCACGTGCTGCAGGGCGAACGCCCGCTGGCGGCGCAGAACCGGACTCTGGGCAAGTTTCACCTGACTGGAATTCCGCCCGCACCCCGTGGCGTGCCCCAGATCGAAGTGACGTTCGACATCGACGCCAACGGCATTCTGAACGTGACCGCGAAAGACACGGCCACGCAGAAAGACCAGAAGATCACGATCACATCGTCTTCCGGCCTGTCGAAGGAAGAGGTCGAGCGCATGGCCAAGGAAGCCGACGCGCACGCCGCGGAAGACAAGGCGCAGCGCGAATCGATCGAGGCAAAAAATCAGCTTGACTCGATGGTTTACAACATCGAGAAGATGCTGCGCGAGCATGGGGACAAGATCTCCGGCTCCGAACGGGGCGATGTCGAAAATGCGGTGGCCGATGCCAAGAAGGCGCTGGAGTCGAACGACAAAGCGCAGATGGATAAGGCCCGCGAGAAACTGACCGCGGCCTCGCACAAGCTGGCTGAGCAGATGTACAAAGCGGCTCAACCGGCAGGCGGAGCGCAGCCAGGAGCGGGCGCCGGCCCCTCTGCCGGACCTGAGCCCGGCGCAGATGGCGGAGGCCAGAAGAAAGACGAAGGCGTGATCGACGCCGAATACGTCGACGTCGAACCGAAGAAGTAAAGACGGAACAGGGCAAGTCTCAGGCGATGTCATCCTGAGTGAGCGCGTCAACTCCGCTCAGGATGACATCGCGATTTAGAGCATCAGGACAAGGGAGAATTGCATTGGACTTCCAGGTAAACAGCGAGACCTACTACATCGACCTCGCGGACGAGCAGGGCCAGTGGCTCGTCTTCGCGCAGACTCCCACCGGAATGCGTCGCATCCCAGTGTACGTCGATGCGCCAGCCGCTGACCACGATCTGCCGCTGCTGGTAGAAGACAAAAACAGGCGCAAGATAGTGAACTAAGACAACGACCCGGGGGGGTGCCCCATGTCTCGCCGATTTTGCGAGACATGGGAGTGCGCAGACGATGCCTCAATCCAGGGAAGCCCTATGAAGATCGCGCGGATCACAATCCGAATGGGACGCGCCGATCTACACTGAGATTGACAGACGATTGTTGAAGTATTGACTCATGGCGACTGCGACCAAAAAGGACTACTACGAAATCCTCGGTGTGAAGAAATCCGCCTCCACCGAGGACATTCGCAAAGCCTTCCGCAAACTTGCGCGCAAATATCATCCTGACGTCAATCCCGGCGACAAGTCCGCCGAAGAAAAGTTCAAAGCCATTTCCGAAGCCAACGAGGTTCTCAGCGATCCCAAGAAGCGCAAGATTTACGACCAGGTCGGGTTTTATTCAGACAATATCGATCCCGCTACCGCGGAAGCTTACGCCCGCGCTGGTGGTCCCGGAGGAGGCTTTGGCGGCGGGTTTCCGCCGGGAGCGCAGCCAGGCGGGGGACAAGGCGTCCACTTCGATTTCGGCGGATTCGACTTTTCCGACTTCATCAACAACGCCGGCCGGGGACAGAAAAGTTCGCAAGCTGGAGGCAGTTTCCGCGACATCTTCTCGGGAATTTTCGGCGGAGGACGAGGCTCCTCCGCAACCGACGAAGGCCCCGAGCCGGGTACCGATCTCGAGTATCAGGTCAGCGTTCCTTTCTGGACGGCGATTCGCGGCGGCGTCATGCGCCTGAATATTCAGCGCAGCGACGTATGCTCCCACTGCCAGGGTCAGGGTGCCCTGGAAGCCCCGGGAAAATGTCCGGAGTGCAATGGGTCCGGGCAGATCACCCAGACCGGCGGGCGCATGAAATTCAACGTGCAGTGCCCGCGCTGTCACGGTACGGGAAAGAATCTGACCATGTGCCCGACCTGTCACGGCCAGGGCACCATCTCAAAGACCGAGCCGCTGGAAGTCCGCATCAAGGCCGGGACCCGCGATGGTCAGCGCATCCGCCTGCCCGGCAAGGGCAACGCCGGAAATCATGGCGGCACTCTGGGAGATTTGTACGTGATCATTCGTACCGAGAGCCATCCCGTGTTCCAGCGGGACGGGGACGATATTTCCCTGACGGTTCCGGTGAGCGCGACCGAAGCGGCCCTGGGGGCAAAAATCGAAGTTCCTACTATCGATGGCCGGGCCCTGCTGAAGATTCCGCCGGGCACGCAGTCCGGCCAGAAGCTTCGTCTGCGGGAGAAGGGAGTGCCGTCAGCGACGAGAGAGGGCGCGCGCGGCGACGAAATCGTAGAAATTACGGTGCACGTTCCCATGCCCAGAGATGAACGCACCAAAGAACTGCTGCGCGAGCTGGCGAAACTAAACCCGGAAGACCCCAGAGCCGAACTCTGGTCGAAGGTTTAGATTGTGTAGGGGCGGCCGCCTTCGTCCGCCCTGGGTCGCACGCGACGCATTGCGATCAGGCCTGAATGCAGGGCGAATCCATCGCGCTACGCGCGACCCCGGACGAGGCGTCCGGGGCTACATGTCTCTGACGAAGGCTAAGTTTGTGTAGGGAGCGGACGCCTTCGTCCGCCCTGGGTCGCGCGCGACGCATCGCGATCAGGCCTGAATGCAGGGCGAATCCATCGCGCTACGCGCGACCCCGGACGAGGCGTCCGGGTTCATGTCTCTGACGAAGGCTAAGTTTGTGTAGGGGCGGACGCCTTCGTCCGCCCTGGGTCGTGCGCGACGCATTGCGATCAGGCCTGAATGCGGGGCGAATCCATCGCGCTACGCGACCCCGGACGGGGCGTCCGGGGCTACATGTCTCTGACGAAAGGCTAATGTTTGTGTAGGGGGGACGCCTTCGTCCGCCCTGCGTCGCGCGCGACGCATTTCGATCAGGTCTTGAATGCAGGGCGAATCCATCGCGCTACGCGCGACTCCGGACGGGGCGTCCGGGGCTACATCTACTCCGCTTCATAATTCTTCAAAATAGCCGCAAAAAAGTATTGCATCTGCGGAAAATTCCCGTAATCTCACAAATGCGAACTAACTTCGCCGAAATGCCCGTGGAATCGCTCTAACCCGGGAGCCGCGAGTGAGACTGCAAGGGAGACGCGGTGGTGAGAGTGAGTCGCTTGAGGAGGAAGCCATAGAAATTGGCAACCGCTAGCGCCCAGCGTCCGCAACCTGACCATCCCCAGCCTTTCGCCGCCGTACCCAGCCGGAAAAAATTCGTCCGCCTCACGCTCTGGCCCCTGGTCGCCGCCACCTTCTTCATGGTGTCGGGCGGAACCTATGGCACCGAAGACATCGTGCATGGCGCAGGCTACGGCCGCGCCATCCTGATCCTGCTCATCACGCCGCTGCTCTGGAGCCTGCCTACCGCCTTCATGATTGGCGAGCTCTCCAGCGCGCTGCCCTTTGAAGGCGGTTATTACGCCTGGGTCCGCCGCGCCATGGGTAAATTCTGGGGATTCCAGGAGGCCTGGCTCTCCCTGATTGCCTCCATTTTCGACATGGCCATTTATCCCACCCTGTTTGTCGCCTACCTGACCCGCATGTTCCCGTGGTTTCAGGAGGGGAATCGGGGATGGTGGGTCGCGCTGGCCGTCGTGGTGGCCTGCGCTCTGCTGAATATTGCCGGCGTAAAGGTTGTCTCCCTGACTTCGCTCTGGCTTTTCTTCGCGCTCTCGGCGCCATTCATTGCCATCGTCTTGCTAGCTCCGTTCAGGCTGGGAGCACTGGCGAACGCGGTTACCAGGCCGACGACTTCCACCGTGGATATTCTTGGCGGCCTGCTCATCTGCATGTGGAACTACATGGGGTGGGACAATGCCTCGACCATCGCGACAGAAGTAGAACGCCCACAGCGCACTTACCCGCGCGCCATGCTGGCCGCAGTCACCATTGTGGCGGTCAGCTACGTTCTGCCCTTCGCCGCCATGTGGATCACAGGCCTGAAAGCGACGGCGTGGGAGACGGGATCATGGGCTGACATCGCCGCACTGGTTGGCGGGCCGCTCCTCCGCATCGGGGTTGTCCTGGGCGGTATGATAAGCGCCTTCGGCATGTTCAACGCCCTGGTGATGAGCTACTCGCGCCTGCCCCTGGCCATGGCACAAGACGGTATGCTTCCGGCCATCTTTGGAAAGCTGCAGAAAAAGTCGCGCGCTCCCTGGGTTGCCATTCTCGCGTTGGCGATCGGCTGGGCCATGTGCCTGGGCTTGGGCTTCGCCCGGCTGGTTACGCTCGATATCCTTCTCTATGGAGCCAGTCTGCTGCTGGAATTCGTGGCGCTGGCGGTCCTTCGTTTCCGGGAGCCGGATCTGCACCGGCCTTTCCGCGTCCCCGGCGGAAAACTGGGAGCCATCGCTATTGGTATCCCGCCCGTGATGTTGCTGGCCTTCTCCGTCATCCGCAGCGAGCATGAATCGATCCTGGGCATGAGCTCCTTTACCTTCGGAATGATCCTGATCGCAGCCGGCGTCGTGGCTTATGCCGTCAATCACGCCCTCAAGCCGGCGGGCTGGCCGGTTGCTGATTCCAAAAAAGTGCAGCCCGCAGCATAAAAAGAGGCCACGGGTCGTGGATCCAAGCGTTGCAAAGGCGCGAAGATCCTTCCGTGGCCTTTCTTTTGCAGCTAGAACTTATAGCCGATCCCCAACGAAATAATGGGATACACCTTGAACAAAGTCATGTTGTCTTTGATCTTGTTCTGCTCGGAAGTGATGTTGCTCTGAATGATGGGGTCCGCAGGTATGGGACGGCAATTGATTCCTGGCTGCTCGCATACGCTGCCCGCCAAAGAGAGATTCGCCTTGGGCGTGCCCTGGAACGCTATGCCGATCTCAAAGGGCACGCTGAAGTGCTTGCCTTCTTTGCGGGGCACGAGATTCCCCCATCCTATCGTGATCATGGGGGCGGCCCGGTTGAAAGTGATCTTGCCATTCCCGGTCACCGGGTTCGATGGATCGCTGTAGTAGGCGACCCCTCCCAGGGAGAAGCTCTGGTTGCCCGGTACCGCTGCGGTTGCCGTGATCGGATCGGCGGCATATACCAGCAAGCCCGGGCTGATGTGAAAGCTTTTCGCCCAGGGGAAATAGTCCAGGTGGGCCTCAAAGGTTTGGAAATTTAACTCGCCGTTGTAGGCAACACCGTCTTTGTCGAATCCGCGGCTGTACTTGATCATGTTGAAGCCGGCGCGGACGTTGGTGTGTTCTGTGAGCCGTACCGCAGCCTCCGCGCCTGCGCCCAGCAAAGAAAGCTTCACACCGATCCCGACCTCTCCGGCGTGGCCGCTCCCCTCGGAGATATGGGCAGGCGCGGCCGGCACATCCGATCCAGTTGACTGGCTGGGGGCGCGCGCGCTCGTGAACGTGATTAGAATGCAGACGGTTACCAGGGAGCGTAACGATTCACGCACTTTTCCTCCTTGTGCAGTTCGTCGCAGCGATGGGAAATTTCAGCATAGCCCTTCTGATCCGAAGAGCAATAGCACGGAGGGATGAGGTGCCATCTATAGCTGTGATCTTCATCACAGTCGGTTCCATTCCGGAACGAGCAAGCCACCGCAAAATCGAAAGAGGACCGGCTATGCCGATCCTCCCGAGTTGGTGGATGCAGAGTTAGGCTGCCTTTGCCTGATCCCGGAGCGTTCTTACCCGGTCGTGATCGCGCTGTACCGCAGCAGCCTGGCGCCGAATGATGTCTTGCACCGAAGACGGCAGGTTCCCCGTGAGCGCCTTGTTGTAATCGTCCTTAGCGACGTCCTCGCCGTGCTCCAGCCAATCGAGCACCGTATGGTCGTCGCCACCCAGGGCAACTTTCGTGTCTACCCACGCGCGATGCAGCGCACCTTCCGCGGAGCCGGACGCTTTCTTGTCCGTCTTACCCAGCCGGGCGAGTTCGGCCTGCAGTTCCTGCGCAAAGCGGCCCCGTTCCGCGCTCACTTCCATGAACAGGGTTTTCAGATCGCTCCGCTTCACTTTGTCCGCGGCTTCCTGATAGCCCTTCTGCCCGTCTTTGCACCGCTCCATGAGATGTTGCACTACACTGATGGCATCGTTTTCATCCATGATGATTTCCTCCGTAGCTCTTCGATGCGCTGACGGAACATAGGTTTGGCCTGCTTTTCGCTGGGAAGGCCTTTGAGCGGGCAGGAAGCAGCTAGTAGGAAATAGATTTCCTGCTCTAAAATCGAGAGGTTTATGACCAAGCGCAAATCCAAGGGAGCGTACATGATCTCGTCGGTTGCCGAGATGTACGGCATTCATCCCCAGACACTTCGTCTTTACGAGCGGGAGGGCCTGCTCAAACCGTCGCGCACCGAAGGCAACACTCGTCTCTATACGGACGAGGACTTGCAACGCCTGGAGTTCATTCTCTCCCTGGCGCGTGATCTTGGTGTGAACATTGCGGGAATGGCCATCATCCTGCAAATGCGCGAGCGCATGGAGGAGATGCAGCACCAGATCCAGGAGTTCGTGCAATACATACAAAAAGAAGTCTTGACGCGAGCCAGCGCGGCGGCCGATCCCTCCAAGGGAGCGATCGTGCCAGTGAGAAGACCGCTGATGGCAGCAGTGCCGCCGGCAAAAAAACGCTAGCTTGTATAGGCGCGGACGCCCTCGTCCGCCGTGCCTCGCGGAACGCGAGTCAGTGAATCATCGCGCTACGCGCGACCCCGGACGAGGCGTCCGGGGCTACATGTCTCTGACGAAGGCTAAGTTTGTGTAGGGGCGGACGCCCTCGTCCGCCCTGCTTCGCGGAACGGGTCCCGACTTCCGCTCACAATGACAAGTGTTAGCGGTATCATCAAGTCCACGCAATGCTCCCGTTCAAGCTCGTTTACAGCGACGCCTACCATCTCCCCATCGGGGCCCATATTTTTCCGGCTGTGAAGTATCGTTACATCCGCGATCGCTTGATCTCTTGCGGGATTGCGGATGCGGGCGACTTCCTCGAGCCCCAACCGGCGACCGATCGCGACATCCTCCTCGTCCACACCCCGGAGTACGTGCACAAGCTGCGAACCGGAACCCTCAGCCCGCGCGAGGAATTGGAAATGGAGATCCCTTATTCGCGGGACTTGGTCGACGCTTTCTGGCTGGCGGCGGGAGGCTCGATGCTGGCGGCGCGCCGGGCGCTGGAAGACAAGGTCTGCATCAGCATCGGTGGAGGTTTTCACCACGCTCACCCCGGCCATGGAGAAGGATTCTGCATGATTCACGATGTCGCGATTGCCATCCGCCGCCTGCAGCGTGATGACCAGATCCGAACCGCGATGACGGTGGATTGCGACGTTCACCACGGAAACGGCACGGCCGCCATCTTCGCCGGAGCGCGTACCGGAAGTCTTCCACTTCCCTCCGTTCCGGCCTCCACCCTGAATCAGAGTTGGGCGGCAAAAACCCGCATGCGCGGATCTCACGCCGGCGATGTCTTCACCATTTCGCTTCACCAGCACAACAACTATCCGCTCTACAAACCCCCGTCCTCGATCGACGTCGATCTCCCCGACGGGATCGGCGACGATGACTACCTCGCGTGGCTGGATAACGCGCTGAGTTCCGGACTCCGCCAGTTCGAGCCTGACCTGATTTGTTACATCGCCGGGGCCGATCCCTATCGGGAAGACCAGCTCGGCGGCCTCGATCTGACGATTGAGGGCTTGAAGAAGCGTGACGAATTGGTCTTCCGGGTGGCTAGAGCCCGGGATATTCCGGTGATGGTGACTTATGCAGGGGGCTACGCGAGAAACGTGGCCGACACGGTGACCATCCACACCAACACGGTGATTGCCGCGAAAGAAGTCTTCGGCACGCCACATCCTGACTAAGGAAGGCCGCGTTCCAGGGAGGCACGATTCAGCATGTGCATGAACGTGGGCGGCCGTCCCGGCGGCGCTGTTAAAATACCCTGATACTGCTATGTTCGAGAACCTTCAGGAAAAACTTCAACGCGCCTTCAAGACTCTCCGCGGGCAGGCCACCCTGACCGAGGAGAATATTGACGAAGCACTGCGCGAAATTCGCCTGGCGCTGCTTGAGGCCGACGTCAACTTCAAAGTCGTCAAGCAACTGATCGATCAGATCCGGGCCAAGGCTGTGGGGCAGGAAGTGATGACCGCGCTTTCGCCGGGAGAGCAGGTGATCAAGATTCTGCGCGACGAACTCGTCGACGTCCTGGGCAAAGATACCGCCAAGGTAAAGTTCGCCTCCCAGCCGCCTACCGTCGTGCTTATGGCTGGGCTGCAAGGTTCCGGCAAGACGACGACCTCGGGCAAGCTTGCCCACTGGCTAAAAAGTGGCGGGCACCGTCCTCTCCTGGTTTCCGTAGACGTTTACCGTCCCGCCGCCCGCGAGCAGTTGAAAGTGGTGGCGCAGGCGGTGAAGAGCCAGATCTACGAGGGCCAGGTCACGGAGGCGGACACTGCGACCGTCGAGCGCCTGGTGAAAGAAGCGCGGCGCGAGGCCGTGGTTACCGGATGCGACGTCCTCATCGTGGACACGGCCGGACGCCTGCACATCGACGACCAGCTCATGGACGAAATGCAGTCGCTGAAGAAGCTTCTGAATCCGTCGGAAATACTGTTCGTCGCGGATGCCATGACCGGACAGGACGCGGTGCGTTCCGCCGACGAATTTCACAAGAAGCTTTCCCTCACCGGCGTCGTGCTTACCAAGATGGACGGTGACGCGCGAGGCGGCGCGGCGCTTTCCATCCGGCAAGTCACCGGACAGCCTATCAAGTTCATCGGCGTCGGCGAAAAATATGACGCGCTCGAGCCCTTCCATCCCGACCGCATCGTTTCCCGCATCCTCGGCATGGGGGACATCCTCTCGCTGATCGAGCGCGCCGAACAGCACGTGGATAAGAAAAAAGCCGAGGAGATGGCCAAAAAAGCCCTGGCTGGTGACGGCTTCTCGCTGGAAGATTTCCGCGACCAGTTGCGCTCGGTAAAAAAGATGGGATCGATGAAAAGCCTGATGGGCATGCTGCCCTCGATCGGCCCCTTCAGCGGCCTGCAGAAAGCGGCCGACCAGGTGGACGAAAAGCAGATCGACCGTGTCGAGGCCATCATCAATTCGATGACCCGGCACGAGCGCAACCATCACGAAGTGATCAATGGCAGCCGCCGCAAGCGCATCGCCCGCGGTTCGGGCACCACCATCCAGGAAGTGAACAACCTGCTCCGCCAGTACGCCCAGATGAAGAAGATGTTCAAGCAGATGGGCAAACCCAGCTTCGCGCGCAGGCTGGCGGGAATGAAGCTGCCGGGTATGTAGTGGCCCAGTTGGCAGCCGTCAGTTCTTAGCCGGAGAAGCTTAACTGCTGCGCTGGGGGCAACTCGCTGAAGGCCTTCTATGAAGTGGCGCTCTCTCGAGCCATCCCATCCAGAGACGGATGAAAGATCGTTGCGCGAAATCTTCGCCGAGCGCAAGGAACTCATCGCGAAGTACGTTCCGGCCGAGACTCAAGCCATTCATGCCCAGGCAGTCGCCGAACTCAAGGCGCGCCATCTCGCGGCCAACATTCTGCCGATCGGCGCCAAAGCTCCGGATTTCGAACTGCAGGATCACAATGGCGCCGCCATGAACTCATCCGTTTTGCGCGCCAATGGACGCCTGGTGTTTTGTTTCTTCCGCGGGCGCTGGTGCCCGTTCTGCGTGGGGCAGATGGAAGCCATGAATCTGATTCTCCCGCAGATCGAGAAAGCCGGAGCGGCATTGGTCGCCATCTCTCCGCAAACGGTGAAGCAGTCGTTCTTCATGCGCGACCAGCACAAACTCCGTTTTCCCTTGTTGTCGGACGCCGGGAACAGAGTCGCACGGCAGTTTGGACTGACATATCGTGTTCCAACGCCGCAGGAAGCGGTTTATCGTCGCGCTTTCGTCAACTTGCCCTTCACCAACGGGGACGATAGTTGGGAGTTGCCTATTCCCGCGACGTACATCCTTGATCGCGACGGAACCATCCTCTATGCCTCAGGGGATGAAGATTACACGCGCCGCCCCGAGCCAGCGGAAATACTCCGGAGTCTGTAGAGACGTTGCTTGCAACGTCTCTGCCTGGAGTGTCCCGACTGGATATCGCTGCGACGGCGGAGACGTAACAAGTTACGTCTCTACCAGGAATGAGGCTTTCGATACACTGATATCCCATGCACTACATCTACGGCATCAACTCGGTTACTGAAGCCCTCAAGGCGCGTGGGCGTGCCTTCGAGTGGGTCGGAATGGCGAAAGAGCGCCATGACATCCGCCTGCAACGCCTGATTGAAGATTGCCGCCGTCTTCGGGTGCCGGTGCGTTTCCTGCAGCGCACGGAACTCGACCGCATGGCGGGAAACGCGGCGCACCAGGGCGTCGTTGCCGTGACCTCCGCCAAGCAGTACAACGATCTTGCCGATGTAATTGCGGCCAAGCGCGGGAACCATTCTCTGATTGTGGTTCTCGATGGAGTGGAAGATCCCCACAATCTGGGCGCGATTCTGCGCACCGCCGACGCCGCCGGTGCGAATGGCGTGGTCATCCCCGAACGCCGCGCCGCCGCCGTGAGCGGCACCGTCACCAAAGCATCCGCCGGAGCCAGCGAACACTTGCCTGTCGCGAAAGTGACTAACATCTCGCGCACCGTGGAAGAGTTGAAAGAAAACAGTATCTGGACCGTCGGACTCGACGAGCGCGCCCCGCAGACCTACGATTCCCTGGACTACAACATGGACTGCGCGCTGGTCCTGGGTGGGGAAGGCAAAGGTCTGCACGATCTGGTCAAGCGCAAGTGCGATTTCCTAGTCTCCATACCGATGCTGGGAAAGGTGCCGTCCCTCAATGTTTCGGTCGCCGCCGCCGTGGTGTTATACGAGATCGTCCGTCAGAGGCGGGCCGCCGAAGACGCATCCCACAGAAGATGAGTTTCCGCTCTACGTTCTTCCTGAAGCTTCTCTGCGTCCTCTGTTATCTCTGCGGAGGAGGCGTGGCGAATTGCCGGGCGCTGGACCGGGAAGCGTTCTCGATTCCCCATTACGATCTCGATGTACAGGTCGATTCCGCGCAACACCGCCTCGGTGTCAGGGGCAAGATCAGGCTTCACAATGACAGCCCGGTCCCGCAGAAAATTGCGGTTTTGCAGGTTTCGTCCTCGCTGGACTGGCGATCCATCAAGGCGGGCGGCCAGGCGGTCCAATTCGTAACCCAGCCGTATGCCTCGGACATCGATCACACCGGCGCGCTGTCCGAAGCTATCGTGACCTTGCCGGAACCGGTTGCCCCCGGCGGAGCCGTTGAAGTGGATATCGCGTACGAGGGCGTCATCACTCTCGACGCCACCCGGTTGACTCGCATCGGTACGCCGGACGAGATCGCAAGGAACGCCGATTGGGATGTTATCGACACGAACTTCACCGCGGTGCGGGGCGCCGGTAACATCGCCTGGTATCCGATCGCGACCGAGGTGGCGAACCTGTCCGAAGGCAATAGCCTTCCCGATGTCCTGGGCCGCTGGAAGGCGCGAGAAGCGGGTTCGGCAGTGCATATAAAGATAACGGCGCTGAGGGCGGACGACGAGGTGCCGCTGCGCATCGTGCTGAATCAGTGCAGGTGTGCCGAAGCTGCTGGTGCGACCGCTCAGGCGCGCGACGTGATTGCCGATTGCACGTTCGAGCCCCTGGGCTCGGCCATTCCAACCTTTGCCATTGCTCGCTATGGAGTCGTGGATCGCTCCGCAATCACCGTTTTCAATCTGCAAAATCACGCCGCCGCCGCTGCGGCATACGCCGCCGCTGCCCAGGAGGTTGAGTCGTTCGTAAGAGACTGGTTCGGAGTGGCACAGCAGAAGGCAATCACAGCCGACTTGCCGGAGGCAGACGACACACCCTTCGAGAGCGGATCGCTCCTGCTGACGCACCTGGACGAATCCGCTGCCAAATCGGGGCTCGCGGCCGCGCATCAGCTTACCCATGCTTCTTTCCATTCCTTCCGGCCCTGGATCGATGAAGGCCTGGCACACTTCGCGCAAGCGGTTTATGTCGAACAGCAAAGAGGGCGCCCCGCAGCGCTCGACTACATGGCCGCCCATCGCTCAGGCTTGCTGAAGATGGAAGATCCCGTGGTTCCGTCGGATCAGCAAGCCGCCCGCTCGCTCGTGAATACTGCGAACGACGCACTGTATCGCGGCAAGGCGATGTGCGTCTGGTGGATGCTCAGGGACATGATCGGCGACAGCGCGCTGAAGAAGGCGATTGCCGCCTACCGGCCTGCGCAGGACAAAGAGCCTTCCTACATGCCGCATCTCATCGCCGCCCTAACCCAGCGTGAGCTGGAATGGTTCTTCGATGACTGGGTCTATCGCGACCGTGGGCTGCCGGATTTCAAGGTGGAGTCCGCTTACTCGCGCCCCACCATGACCCACTCCTTCATGCTCACCATCACGGTCGATAACGTGGGGAGCGCGGGGGCTGAGGTTCCCATCCGTGTCAAATTCTCCGGAGGAGAAGTGGTCAAGCGGCTCGAAGTGCGCGGGAAAAGCAAATCGACCCTGCGCGTTGAAACCCCGGCTACGCCCCACGAGGTCACGATTAACGACGGCAGCGTTCCCGAAAGTGACACTACCAATAACGGCTTCAAGATCGGCCAGCCACCAGGCTAGGCTCGCCACGGGAACGGAGAGTCTTTTTCCGCTGTCCCCGTCTGCGTGCTAAGTTAGTCAGTTCGCGGGGGTCGAAATTTGGCGTACATCCAGTTTCTCGGCGCCGCCGGCACGGTGACAGGATCCAAACATCTGATCAACACCGGCGATTCTTCCGGGCGTTCTGGATTTCAGGCCCTGGTGGATTGCGGGCTTTTCCAAGGTCCAAAGGAGTGGCGCGAGCGGAACTGGCGCGACACTCCGGTTCCCGCAAAGGAGATTGATGCGGTCATCCTGACCCACGCGCACCTCGACCACTGCGGCTGGATTCCACGCCTGGTGAAGGAGGGATTTCGCGGCCCCATCTATGCCACGCCTCCGACCATTGATTTGTGCGGAATCATTCTGCCTGATTCCGGCCATCTGCAGGAGGAGGATGCGGCCTTCTACAACAAGACGCAGAAGTCGAAGCACAGTCCCGCCCTGCCTCTTTATACCTTCGAAGAGGCGCAAGACGCATTGCAGTATTTCAAGGCGGTACAGCCCGGTGTTACCGTCCGGCTGTCTGGCGAGCTCTCGTTCCGCTTCGTGCGCGCCGCGCACATTCTGGGATCAAGCATGGCGGAGATTTCATTGCAGAGCAATGGCCAGACCCGGCAATTGCTGTTTACCGGCGATGTAGGCCGCGTGCACGATCACAAGGTCGCGCCTGGGAAGGTAGTGCATTCCGGGCCGGCAGAGGGCGAAGCCGCCGATCTGGTCGTGATGGAATCGACCTACGGCAACCGCATCCATCCCAAAGAGGACCCGCTGCCCGAGCTGGCGAGACTGATCACCGATACCGCAAAGCGTGGCGGCAGCGTCATCGTCCCCGCCTTTGCCATCGAGCGCACGCAGAAGTTCGTCTTCATCCTCAAGCACCTGATCGAGTCCGGGCAGATCCCGCGAGTGCCGGTCTTTTGCGATAGCCCGATGGCCATCAAGGCCGTCGAGATTTTTCTCAAGCACGATGAAGAATACAGCGACGCTACCCGGGAAATGATCCGCCAGTACGGCTCGCCCCTGGCATGGCCGGGTTTCACCTTCGCGGCCACCCCAGAAGAATCGAAAAAGATCAATGCGACCATGATGCCTGCCGTGATCATTTCGTCCAGCGGCATGGCGACGGGCGGCCGCATCCTGCACCACCTGGCGCAGCGTCTCCCCGACCCCAGGAATCTGGTGCTGTTCATCGGCTTCCAGGCGCCGGGAACCCGCGGCTTCGCCATTAAGAGCAAGGCGGAAGAGATCAAGATCTTCGGCGACTACGTTCCTATCCGGGCCCAGGTCGCGGCCCTCGAGCAGTTCAGCGACCATGCCGACCCCCCGGAGTTGCTGCAGTGGCTGAGGACGTTCAGGAATCGTCCTGCGGCAATCTATTTGGTTCATGGAGAACCCGCTGCCTCCGCCCAATTGCGAGACCTGATGCAGCAGGACCTGCACTGGAATGTTCAGGTGGCGCAGTATCTGGAAAAAGTCGAAGTAAGGTAGACGAAATCTCCTCCGCCCGGAAAAGTCTCAACAAACTGATCCAGGAAGGCGAAAGATTGAATAACGCTGAAAGCGAATGTGGAAGAGCGTCCCTTCAGCGCAGCAGCAGCGTTGAGCAACACCACCTCCCGCCGCGGAGCTTTCTCTTTCTGAAAGCGAAGGTGAAAGAGCGGCCCTTCAGGGCCGCGTAGGCACCCAAAATGCGTCGGGGCTTTAGCCCCCGTGGTCAGGCTTTTGCCTGCGCCGCCGAACTGAAACGAACCAGCGCGTCCAGCTTTTCCGCCGCCTGGCCGCTGTCGATTGCCTGCGCCGCTAACGGGATCGCGTGGGCGATGTGCTCCGCCCTGCCTGCTGCCACCAGCGCAGCGGCAGCGTTGAGCAACACGACATCCCGCCGCGGAGATTTCTCTCCCTGCAACACAGCCCGAATAATCGCGGCGTTCTCCGTGGCATCCCCGCCAGAGATCTCAGCCAGCGCCGCACGCCCCATGCCGAATTCTTCCGGTTCCACCTCATACGACCGGACCGAGCCTTCGCGCGCTTCGGCAATGCGAGTGGACCCGGTGATGGTGATCTCGTCCAGCCCATCTGATCCGTGTACCACCAGCGCCCGCCGCAGCCCGAGCATACTTAACGCCTCGGCTACCTTCTCCACCAGATCCAGGGAATAGACTCCCACCACCTGTCCGGTAGCGCGGGCCGGATTCGTGAGCGGGCCAAGCAGGTTGAACATGGTGCGCATCTTGAGCTCGCGGCGGACGGCCTGCACCTGCTTCATCGCGGGATGCAGGTTCGGTGCGAAGAGAAAGCAGATCCCCACCTCCCGCAAACACTGCGCGGAGCGTTCGGGGGAGAGCTGGATGTTGATGCCCAAGGCCTCAATCACATCCGCCGATCCGCACTTCGAACTGATGCTGCGATTACCGTGCTTGGCCACGCGCACGCCCGCTCCGGCGGTCACCAAGGCAGTGGCCGTAGAAATGTTGAAGGTGCCGCTGGCGTCGCCGCCGGTGCCGCTGGTATCGACCAGAGAATCGTTCTCACACTCTTCGGCGAGCGCTTCGCGGCCTGTGTCGCTGACGGCCAACGCGTCCACCGGCTGAATCGGCAAGGGAGCGGCAGCCGCGCGTATGGCTTCGGCGAAACCCACGATTTCCTCGACGGTTTCGCCCTTCATCCGCAGCGCAAGCAGCAAGGCGGCAATCTGCGCGTCGGTGCACTTGCCGGACAACACTTCCGACATCACGTCGCGGGCCTCTCCGCGGGCGAGTGACTCGCTGTGGTTGGCCAGCCGGTGCAGTGCCTCGAGGATCATGGCTCAGGCGGCATTGTAAGCCATGCCGGAACGCCGTGCTCATGCCTTCGCATCCCAGCCTGTGCGCGGAATGATTTCCCTGAATTGCGTTTCAAGCTCAATCCCGGACGGGTGCTCCGGTCTGCCGGTTTCTGAAGTAATCCTTCCAGTCTTCCGGAAGCGCCTCGGTGGCAATCGCCTTTTCCAGCAACTCCGGGTTGTATTTCTCGTCGGCGAACAGGCGGTTCATCTCGGCAATAGTGATGCCTTGCGGTTGCCTGCGCAGGAATTCGAACGAGTCTCCGGCAGCGACCACGCCCTCCCGCTCCACGGAGAAGTAAAACCCGCTGCGGCCACTGCGTAAAAAACGCGCAAGAATATCATTGCGATGGAATTTGACGGCCAGCTTGTAGCAAGGAATGCGGGGCTGCCTGACCATCAGGATGGCATCGCCGATCTGCAGGCGGTCCCCAATGTGCAGATCATTCTCCAGCAGGCCGCTGCTGGTAAAGTTCTCCCCGAACATGCCCCAGGGCAAATGGGCGCCCGGCAATTCCCGATGCCAGAAATCGTAGTGCTCCGAAGGATACGCGTAGACGGCCTTATTGGGGCCGCCGTGAACGCTCAAGTCGGCTTGCCGGTCGCCATCCAGGTTTAAAGTCCGCAGCGCCACAGGTCCACTGACAGGCTGCTTGAAGATCCCGGTGCTGACCGTGGAACCCTCGTACACGACGAGCCTCGGGCGCGCCACATTGAGCGATATCAGCTTCATCGATTCTTCCTTCGCACTTTGATGTCCGGGCAGCCCGTGCGGGCGCAACATTCTTGCGGCTAGTGCCCCCGAATCCACGCCGGTCCCCCGGCTCCGTTTGCCGTACTTCGGCTACTTCTATAAAATCAGAAGTTTGCTGCCCGCAGTGCCGCGCCGCAAGCTGGGTCCTTCCGATGGATTGCTGAAGAGTCATCATAGAGTCACCATTATGAAAATTCATGAGTATCAGGCAAAGGCGATTTTAAAGAAATATGGTGTCACTGTACCTCGCGGATCCATGGCGGCCTCGCGCGAAGAAGCCGAGTCCATCGCCAAGGAGTTATTGAGCTCGGGCTCCAGCGGAGTCGTGGTCAAAGCCCAAATTCATGCCGGAGGCCGCGGGAAGGGCGGCGGCGTGAAGATTGCGAAATCCGTGGACGAGGCTGCCGATCTGGCAGGCAAGATGCTTGGCATGAAACTGGTGACGCACCAGACCGGGCCGGAGGGACGCATCGTGCGCCGCCTGCTCATTGAAGAGACCCTGCCCATCGAGAAGGAACTCTACCTGGGAATTCTGGTTGACCGCGCCGAGGGCAAGCCGGTCTTCATGGCGTCCGCCGCGGGCGGTATGGAGATCGAGCAAGTCGCAGCCGAAAATCCGGATGCCATTCTGAAGCAACACATCGATCCCGGCATGGGGCTCGAAGCCTTCCAGGCCCGCAAGATTGCTTTCAAACTGGGACTCAGCGCCAAGCAGATCAATCCCGCGGTACAGTTTCTGACCAGCCTGTACAAAGCCTTTCTCGATACTGACGCATCGCTGCTCGAGATTAATCCTTTCATCACCACCACGGACGGGCGTCTTTTTGCCCTCGACGCCAAAATCAACTTCGACGATAACGCTCTGTTCCGCCATGCCGATCTCCGCGAGTTGCGCGATATCACGGAAGAAGATCCGCTTGAAGTCGAGGCCTCAAAATACAGCCTCAACTACATCAAGCTCGACGGCAATGTGGGATGCATGGTCAACGGCGCCGGCCTGGCGATGGCGACCATGGACATCATCAAGTATGCCGGCGGCATGCCCGCAAATTTCCTGGACGTGGGCGGGGGCGCTAGCTCCGAGCAGGTCGCACATGCCTTCGAAATCCTGCTGAGCGACAGGAACGTGAAGGCGGTACTGATTAATATCTTCGGCGGCATTCTGCGCGTCGATACTCTGGCCACCGGGGTCGTCGAAGCTGCCCGCAAGACCAACATCAAGTTGCCCATTGTGCTGCGTCTCGAAGGCACCAACGTGGACGAAGGCAAAAAGATCCTGATGAACTCAGGTTTCAACTTTGTAGTGACCGACACGATGAAAGACGCGGCGGACAAAGTCGTCGCGGCGGCGCGCGGCACTCTGGGTGTGACCGAATGGCGCTAAAGAAACTGCGGACGTATCGACCATCGTCATGTGGAAGAGCGGCCCTTTAGGGCCGCGAGATTAGATCCGAATTCATGTGGGCTTTAGCCCCCGTGCTTTGAACCGAGGAATTTCATGGCAATCCTAGTGAACAAAGATACAAGGGTCATCGTGCAAGGCCTGACCGGCCGCGAAGGAACGTTCCATGCCAAGGCCAGCGCGGCCTACGGAACAAAGATCGTGGGCGGCGTGACGCCGGGCAAAGGCGGCGCCACCCATGAGGGGTGGCCCATTTTCAATACGGTCCAGGAGGCCGTGGACAAGACCGGCGCCAATGCCACGGTCATTTTTGTGCCGCCGCCGTTTGCGGCGGATGCCATCATGGAAGCCGCCGACGCCGAAATCGATCTCATCGTCTGCATCACGGAGGGTATTCCCACGCTCGACATGGTGAAGGCTTGGGAGTTCCTGCAAGACCGCCGCTCGCGCCTGATCGGCCCCAATTGTCCCGGAATCATCTCCCCCGGCAAGTGCAAGATCGGCATCATGCCCGCCTCGATTCACAAGGAAGGATCGATCGGCATCGTCTCCCGCTCGGGCACGCTGACCTATGAAGCCGTGCATCAGTTGACGCAGCGCGGCATCGGGCAGTCGACGGCGATTGGCATCGGCGGTGATCCCATCATCGGGACGACGTTCGTGGATGCGCTCGACCTGTTCAACCGGGATCCCGAAACCGAGGCCGTAATCATGATCGGCGAAATCGGCGGCAACGCGGAAGAAACCGCCGCGGATTTTGTGAAAACTCACATGAAGAAGCCGGTGGTGGGATTCATCGCGGGCCAGACCGCCCCTCCCGGACGCCGCATGGGCCACGCCGGGGCGATCATCTCGGGCGGCAAGGGAACGGCCGCCGAGAAGATCAAAGCCCTGGAAGCCGCCGGAATCAAGGTGGCGAAGTCCCCGGCCGCGATTGGCGAAACGCTGGCCGCCGCCGTAGGGGTGAACGCCTGAAGCCTAAAAACAACGTAGAGACGTAGCTGGCTACGTCTCATTTGCGCGTGAAATAAGACGTTGCAAGCAACGTCTCTACGAAAGATCGAACTTATGAAAACTCTGCAACGCACACTTACGATCGTCAAGCCTGATGCTGTCCGCCGCAACGCCGTGGGAGACATCATCGAACAATTCGAGAAGAAAAACTTCCGCATCCTGGCCATGAAGATGCTGCAAATCTCCAAGCACCAGGCGGAGCAGTTCTACGCCGTCCATGCCAGCCGGCCATTCTTCAACACGCTGACCGACTTCATGTCGAGCGGCCCCATCGTCGTGCTGGCGCTGGAAAAGGAGAGTGCCATCGCCGACCTGCGCCAGTTGATGGGCGCCACCAATCCCGCCAACGCAGAGGAAGGCACCATCCGCAAGAAGTGGGCGACAAACATCGAGCACAACGCCATCCATGGCTCCGATGCCGAGGATACGGCGCGCTTCGAACTCAGCTTCTTCTTTGCGGGGTATGAATTAGCCAAGTAGCGCCCGGTGGACACAACTCACCGGTAATACTGCGCACTGACTTCCGGATATTTCCATATGCCAATGGTTCAAATCACCATGCTGCAGGGCCGGACCGCCGATCAGAAGCGGAAGATCGCCAAGCGCATCACAGATGTTCTCGTCGAAGAAGCCGGGGCCAGGCGGGAAGCCATCATCGTGGCTATCAACGAAGTGCCGAAGGAGAGCTACGCTTCCGGCGGCGAGTTGATGATCGACAAGGCAAAATAACGCCCGGACAAAACTTGATGTTGAAGAGCGGCCCTTTAGGGCCGCGTAAGATGCCCCAAACTAACGGGGCTTTCCCCGTGCTCACCCCAGCGGCTCGAACAGATGTCCTTCCACCCGATCCGCAATCTTGGGCAGATCCTTCTTCGCGTGTTGCAGGAAGTGGGGAGCGCTGCGGTGCGCTTCCAGAGCGGCGTCGTCCTTGTATTGCTCGTAGATGAAAAAACGGCGGGGATCGGTCTTGTGCCGGTGCACCTGGTACATGGCACAACCCGGTTCTTTCCGGGATTGTTCGGTGAGCTTTTCAAACAGAGCAGCGACTTCGGCTTCGCGCCCAACTTTCGCCATCCAGGTGACTGCCAGCACCACCATCGTTTCTCCTTCCGCGGCCGGCTACTCCGGGGAGGTCATTCTAGGCTTTCTTCGCAGCAGCCTTCAACTCGGAAACAAACTCCGGTAACAGGATGGTGTGTCCGCGATCCGGGCCTGTGGAAATCATTCCGATCTTTGCCCCCGCTTCTTTCTCCACGAACGACAGGTATTCGCGCGCCCGTGTCGGCAACTTCTCGTATTCCACGATGCCTTCGGTCGATGTCCTCCAGCCCGGCAACCTTTGGTAAATGCATTCAATCTTTTCGTAGCCGCTGGCTTGAGGAGGCACCTCGACGGTCTTTTTGCCGTCGATTTTCAGGCCCACGCAGACGGGAACTTCCGCCAGTTCGTCGAGTACGTCCAACTTGGTAACCACCAGCCAGGTGGTGCCGTTGATCATGCCGGAATAACGCAGGAGCGGCAGGTCGAGCCATCCGGTGCGCCGCGGACGCCCGGTTACTGCGCCATATTCATTACCGCGCTTGCGGATGCTTTCTCCCAGTTCGCCTTTCTCTTCGGTGGGGAATGGACCTTCACCCACGCGCGTGCAGTAAGCCTTCGTGATTCCGATGACCGAGTCGATGGAATTCGGGGGCACGCCGGTGCCGATAACTGCTCCCCCGGAGGTCGCGCTGGAAGAGGTCACAAAGGGATAGGTTCCGTGGTCGATGTCGAGCATCGTGCCTTGCGCCCCTTCAAACAGGACCGATTCGCCATCGGCTAACGCCTGGTTCAGCAGCAGCGCCGTGTCGCAAACGAAGGGGGCAATCTTCTCCGCCGCCTGCGCGTACTCGGTGTACATCCTGTCCGCGTCCAGCGGTTCGGAGTTGAACAGGGCGTGCGCAATCATATTCTTCTCGCGCACCGCATTTTCAATGTGTTTCTTCAGCAACGTCAGGTCGAGCAGATCAGCCACGCGCAACCCGCGGCGGCCCATCTTGTCTTCATAGGCCGGGCCGATGCCGCGCGAGGTAGTTCCGATCTTGACCCGTCCCGGCGCATTCTCCGCCGCCAGTTCAATCATGCGGTGATAGGGCAGGATGACGTGCGCGCGATTGGAAACGAAGAGCTGGCCATCCACTTTCACCCCGGCGTCGCGCAGACCGCCCACTTCCTTCAAAAAAGCGAGGGGATCGAGTACCACGCCATTGCCGATGACACTGCGGCATCCCGCCCGCAGCACGCCACAGGGCACAAGCTGCAGGACAAACTTCTTGCCTTTGATGATGACCGTGTGGCCGGCGTTGTGCCCTCCGGCATATCGCGCTACGACCGAGAAGTTCTCCGAAAGAACATCGACAATCTTCCCTTTGCCCTCATCGCCCCACTGAGCGCCTACGATCACCGCACTCTTGCCTTTTTTCAATGCGAACTCCGTCAGCCAGATTCCAGCAGGCAGTAAACTCACGCAGGAACAGCCCCTTCGGCTGTCCAGCCCGGGCCACAAGATCAGCGCCCGCGAGACACCCCTCGCACACTTCTTGCCCGCGGAACGTCCTGCACGGAAAATACTAGGGATAGAGCGGAGAAAGACGTGTACGAGTCATCTTATCGTGGAGCCGCCGCCAATGGCAACGAGCAGAGACCCGCGTACCCAACGTGTGACAGGCCGGCGTCCAACTCGAAGGCAAGGCCGAGCCGCACAATCCCCGAAAAGACGCCAGGAGCCTGTGTGCGGCTTCCGAGCGAGTTTCGAACTGGCGTTTTGTCTCGCGTAAAATAAGCCACGACTATGCCGCCCTACTTCACCCCCGAACTCTTCCGGTTCCTGACTCGCCTGAAGCGCAACAACAACCGCGACTGGTTTCTGGCGCATAAAGACGAATACGAAACCTGCGTACGCCAGCCCGCCCTGCAGTTCATCACCGATCTCGCCGGCCCGCTGTACGACATCACGCCTCACCTGGTGTCCGATCCCAGGGGGACGCGTGGATCGCTGTTTCGTATCTACCGCGACACCCGCTTCTCCTCCGACAAGCGTCCCTACAAAACGCATCTCGCCATGCGATTCTCCCATCGCGGCAAAGACGTCCACTCTCCCGGCTTCTACCTGCATCTCGAGCCCGGAGGCTGTTTCGCCGCCTCCGGCCTGTGGCGCCCGGAGCCGCCTACGCTCCTCAAGGTCCGCAACGCCATGGTGGACCGCTCGGACCAGTGGCGGAAAGTTCGCAAGCTGCTCAACTGGGACGATGCCACGAAGCTCTCTCGCCCGCCGCGGGGATTTCCCGCCGATCACGAGTTTGTCGAGGATCTGAAGCTGCGTGATCTGGGCACAGCCATCGAATTCACTGAGCAGCAGGTTTGCAGCCCGAACTTCATGGCGACGTTCTGCCGCGCCTGTCGTAAAATGTCGCCCCTGGCTGCCTTCCTCAGCAGCGCGCTGAGCTTGCCGTTTTAGGCAAAGTCCCACACGCAGGAGATTCCAAGTGCGCAAATCTCCGGTCCCACCCAGTCATTTTCCGAAGGCTTTCTGCACCAGCGTGTAGCGCGCGCTTCCGATCAGCCCGCAGTCATCGTTCAGAACCACCCTCACCGGCATGTCTTTGAGCAGGGGACTCATGCGCCCT
This sequence comes from Candidatus Sulfotelmatobacter sp., assembly GCA_035651855.1. Classification (GTDB taxonomy): domain Bacteria; phylum Acidobacteriota; class Terriglobia; order Terriglobales; family Acidobacteriaceae; genus Sulfotelmatobacter. The sequence goes on along the minus strand of DASREX010000145.1, from coordinate 4,490 downwards.
TTGTCCAGAAACGCCTGCAGGAAGGCGGGATGCTTGAGCTTCTCGACGTTCTTTGCCGCAATCACTCCGGCGATGAAGATTCCTCCCGTGGTCATGTAGCGCAGAGCGCAATTCCCAGTCTCCGCGCCGAGAATGCTGATGAAGAGGGCCATCGTCTGTTCGCAGATGGGAGCACCCGCCTGGGACGCCAGTTGCGCAATCAGCGCCGGGCCATCTTTCGCCGTCTTGAGCTGATCCCGGAGAGACGCGGGCTCCTCCGCTTTATTCGTATCCCGCAAAAAATCATAGATGTTCCGGATTCCCGGTCCCGACAGGACCCGCTCGCAACTCACGTGTCCGAATTTCTTCTGCAGGTAGGAGAGCAATTCCGCCTGCAACTCGTTGCGGGGAGCGAAGTCGGCATGGCCGCCCTCGCAGGCGAAGGGATGGTGGCGGAAGCCGTCCCAGTAAAGTCCCGCCACGCCCAGGCCGGTCTTGGCGGAAATCACCGCGCGATTGCCCTCCGCATCTTCGGACCCTTCGCTGAGGGTGGCGAAATCCTTCGACTCCAGCGCATCAATGCCGTAGGCATATGCCTCCAGATCGTTCAGCAGGCCCACGGAGTTGAGCTTCAATTGCGCGGCCACCTCGCGGCAATCGATCGTCCAGGGCAGGTTCGAGATCTTGCTCTGACCGCCCCGCACCGGGCCGGCCACCCCCAAACATGCGCTGTGCACGGGAATTCCCTCGGAGCGGATGAACTCCACCAGAATCTCGCGCAAGCCGCCGTGCTCCTGGCTGGCATATGTCTTCTGCACCACGCAATCCAGCCGGTTGCCTTCACTCTGAAACGCCGCCAGCCGCGTGCGGGTTCCGCCGATATCCCCTGAAAGAATCACGGTTCAATCCTCCTCCACTCCCGGCCGTCTTGCGCCATGAGTTGCTCCGAGTCCGCCGGACCCCAACTGCCGGAAGCATAGTTGGGAAATCGGCGCGGCGGCAGCGCTTTCCATACGTCCAGCACCGGATCGACCACGCTCCATCCCGCCTCGACCATGTCGGAACGCTGGAACAGCGTCGCGTCTCCAATCATGCAGTCATACAGCAGCACCTCATAGCCGGTGTAAGCATCGGCGCCGAAGTACTGGGAATATTCAAAGTCCATATTTACCGAGCCCACCCGCAGCAGGGGGCCGGGAACCTTGGCGCCAAAGCTCAATGCGATGCCTTCCGCCGGCTGGATCTGAATCACGAGAGTGTTGGTGTGCGGCTTGTGAAACGGGGCATTGCGGAAAAGTTCAAACGGCGTTCGCCGGAACTGGATGACGATCTCGGTATGGCGCCTGGCCAGCCGCTTCCCCGTGCGCAGGTAGAACGGAACGCCCGCCCAGCGCCAGTTATCGATGTTGAGGCGTAAGGCCACAAAAGTCTCCGTGCGCGATTCGGGCGCGACTCCAGGTTCGGAGCGGTATGCTGGAACCCGCTCGCCCTCGATCGTGCCTTCGCCGTATTGGCCGCGCACGCTACGCAGCAGCACCTCCTCGGAATTCAACGGCTGTATGGAGTGCAGCAGTTTTGCCTGCTCGTTGCGCACCGCGTCCGCATGGAAGGAAACAGGAGGCTCCATGGCGGTCAGGCTGAGCAGTTGCATCATGTGGTTGGGCACCATGTCGCGCAGCGTTCCGGCGTTGTCGAAGTAGGCGCCGCGCCTTTCCACACCCACGATCTCGGCATTCGTGATCTGCACGTGATCGATGTAGCGGCGGTTCCAGATGGGTTCGAAGATCGCGTTATCGAACCGGAATACCATAATGTTCTGCACCGTCTCCTTGCCCAGGTAATGATCGATGCGGTAAATCTGGCTCTCCTGGAGGACGCTCCGGATGCTGCGATTGAGCGCCTTCGCCGACTCCAGATCCTGCCCGAAAGGCTTTTCGATGACCACGCGGCGCCAGCGCCCATCCTGCTGCTGTGACAATCCCGCGTTTCCCAACTGCTGCACAATGGGGGCGAAGAACTTGGGAGCGGTGGCCAGATAGAAGAGGTAATTGCCGCCGGTGCGGCGCTCCGCATCGACTTGTGCCAGCCGCTCGCGGAGACGCGCGAACAGCCCGGCATCCCCGAAATCTCCGCGCTCGTAGAACAGTCTCTCCCGCAGCCAGGCCCGGCACTCCGCATCGCCCGCGGGCAGGAACTGGCTGAGTTGGTCGCGAAAGGCGTCAACGCTCAACTCGTCAACCGACACCCCCATCACGGCAAAATCGTCCGGCAGCAACTTGGCTTTGACCAGGTTGAAGAGGGCAGGAGCCAGCTTGCGCCGGGTGAGGTCCCCGGCAGCTCCGAACAGCACGAACACACAAGGCCCGGCTGCTTTGCCTGCGATCTCCAGTTCCGTTGCCTGGTTCCCGGTGACAGTTTCCGCCATGCGATCTCTCGAGCCCACAGAAAGCTGAGTGGAGATTCTAGGGCAAGAGGGATGATTTTCCTAACCAGGGATGACCCTCGCAGAGCGGAGCAGTGGGACAGCGGAAGAATGGGAGGGTAGAAGAGTGGAAGAATGGGAGGGTAGAAGAGTGGAAGAATGGGAAGGTAGAAGAATGGAAGAATGGGAAGGTAGAAGAGTGGAAGAATGGGAAGGTGGAAGAGCGGCCCTTCAGGGCCGCGTTAAGAGGCCCCCTTTCCTCGGGGCTTTAGCCCTGTCATTGCGGTTGATATTGAAGCGAGTCTGGTAGGCGCGGCAGGAATCGAACCTGCAACCCTCGGATTAGAAATCCGATGCTCTATCCGCTTGAGCTACGCGCCCTCAATCCAATCACCGCGATTCGCAGCAGCAGTTTCCAGTAGTCGGTCGTAGAGGATACGACTTCTCCGGTTCGTCCGCTCGGTCAGCGCACGTCCGGCACAGCCTCAGTATCGCATAGCTCCCGCGAGCCGAGGCGTACCCGCCGCGGGGCATCCCCCGGACTGGGTGGCCAGCCCTCAAACCCCGCGCTGGGCATGGACTCCGGCCGCAGGCGAATCTTACTCTTTCACTACTTGCGCGGGCCATGCAGGTATATACTATGGAGCCACTAGCAGTTGGGGACTTGAATGTCGACTCTACCCAAGTGGCCGCCTGACGGGAGCGGTCCCCAGGGGGACCGTACCGACGACCGAGAAAAAACAGCGGTTCTCAGTCCACCGCCGTCCGGAGGTGTGTCCGCCGGGGCTGGTTCCCCGTCCGATGCTCCCACACTCATCGACACAGGCTCTCCTACTGGAGCCGATGTAAACGCCTCCGATGCTCCTACCTTGCTGGATGCTGGTCCCGCTCTTTCGTCTCCTCCTCGTCCCCGGCCTGCGCCCTCTCATGGGAGCGAAACTGCGCTTCCCCCGGGCACACTCCTGGGGCAGCGCTATGAGATCGTCGCCCTGCTGGGAGAGGGCGGGATGGGAGCGGTTTACGAGGCCATCGACCGCGAACTGAACCGGCCCGTAGCCCTCAAAGTCATCCGTCCCGAACTGGCGAAAAATAAAGCCATCATCGATCGTTTCAAGCAGGAGTTGCTGCTCGCCCGCGAAGTGACCCACCGCAACGTCATCCGCATTTACGACCTGGGTGAAGCGGACCGCATCAAGTTCATCACCATGGAGTTTGTGCAGGGCGAAGACCTGCGCACCATGCTGGTTCGAGAAAAGAAACTTGCTCCCGAACAGGCAGTGGACATAATTCAGCAGATTTGCCGCGCCCTGGAGGCAGCGCACAGTACCGGCATCATCCATCGCGACCTGAAGCCGCAAAACGTCATGCGCGACAAGACCGGGCGCATTCTGGTGATGGATTTTGGCCTGGCACGCATGGTCGAAGGCGACGGCATGACCCAGACCGGCGCCCTGGTCGGCACCATGGACTACATGTCCCCCGAGCAGGCCTTGGGCAAGCCCCTGGACCAGCGTTCCGACATCTATGCCGTGGGCCTGATCTTTTATGAACTGCTCACCGGGATGATGCCGTTCGCGGCCGAGAGCGCGTTGGCCAGCCTCATCAAGCGGACCCAGGAGCGGGCGACCCCGGCCTTGGATTGCGACAAATCCATTCCGGTTTCGGTGAGCAACATCGTGGCCAAGTGCCTGGAGCGGGATGTGAAGTTGCGCTACCAGAGTGCCACCGAACTGCTGGCCGATCTGGATGCCTGGTACGGCAAGCGAGCCGGAAATGCGCTTACCTTTCACGCCAATGTCGGCCCGTGGGCGCGGGGTTTGCCCTGGCCCCTCATCGCTGCGGTTCTCACGGCATTCGTTCTGGCAGCAAGCGGATGGCTGCTGCGTGGGCGCCTATTCGCGCCCAAGCCGGTGACGCAGGCAGTGGTAAAGCCAGAAGTCTCTCTGGCCATCTTGCCATTCCGGAATGCGTCCGGCGACGCATCCTTGGATTGGCTGGGCTCCAGCCTTTCCGACATGCTGAGCACCGACGTGGGCCAGTCAGCGCGCCTGCGAACAATTTCACCTGAACGTCTCCACCAGGTGCTGTC
>DASREX010000144.1:0-16202 GCA_035651855.1 Candidatus Sulfotelmatobacter sp. | reverse complement strand
ACATGCTGCTGGGATTGATTGCCGGGACCCCGACCGAACTGAATGCCGACGGCATCAAGGGCATCCTGGTGTACCTGCTGGTTTACACCTTCATGAACCTGGGGGCGTTCGCGGTGATCACCTCGCTGCGGCACCGGAATGTCATCGGTGACGAACTCGATGACCTGAACGGGCTTTACTCGCGGGCTCCGGTGGAGGCCGTGTTGATGCTTGTGTTCATGCTGTCGCTTGCGGGCATTCCGCCGCTGGCCGGATTCTGGGGGAAATATTTCATCTTCTTGAGCCTGATCTCAACCAAACATTATGTGCTCGCGGCCCTTGGAGTCCTGTACTCCGTCTTTGGCCTCTATTACTACTTGAAGATTGCCAACGTGATGTTCATGCGGCAGCCGGAAAAGGGCGAAGAAAAGCTGCCGGTCAGTTATGCGATGCGGATCGCGCTTGCCCTGACCGGAATCGCCACGGTCTACATCGGAGTCATGCCGAACCGCTTTATCGAGCTGGTAAATTGGTCGCTGGGCATCGCGCAGAACCCGAACGTGGCGAAGTTGGTCCATTGAGAGCGGCTTCTTATGCCCTGAAGCCTGGGGAAAGTTCAAGCGTGCCTCTGGCGCGCGTATCATTACCCTAGCGTCCCCGGACTCCGAAGGGCCGGGCTATTGTCCGCCGCCCCTTCGGGAAGATTCTTGCCACCCATGCCTGACAGCCCCGATCGCGAGAAGACATCCGGCAGCCGCGACAAAAAGAAAAGTCCGTGGGTGCAGTTTGGGCGCTACAGCCAGCTCGCCTTCATGCTGCCCGCGGGCACGGTCGCGGGATATCTGGTCGGCGCACTGCTCGATCGATGGCTGCACACGAGCTGGATCAGCATTGTTGGGCTCCTGCTGGGCACGACCGGCGCGTTAATCGAACTGATTCGCGCGGTTTCACGCGACACCGAGTGAATCATCAGTGGAGCAGCTGACGCCTTGTCCGCCGTACTCGCTATTCCCCGGACGAGGCGTCCGGGGCTCAATAGACTTTCCCGGGCTCGACTAAGTCAGGGTTGAAAGGAAAGTAGCTGTCAGAGCTCCGATTTGTGAGCAATGAAGCTTCAAAAATCGATTCGGATCACTTCTACGCCGGTGCACCCGAGCGGATACGCAAAGCGATGATCGTTCTGGGAATCGCGCTCTCGGTCGCAGGCTGGGCGAAATTCGGCACTCGACCGGCTCTAGGGTTCATTGTTGGATGCGTGATCGCGTATCTGAATTTCCACTGGCTCAAAAGCGGCGTCTCCGGCCTTGCCGATCGAGTGACGAACACCGGAAAATCGCAGTCCGGCAAGGGTATTGTGGCGCGGTTCCTACTGCGCTACGTGTTGTTGGGCGCGGCTGCCTATGCTATATTAACCAGTTTCCCCGCGAGCCTTAGAGGTCTGTTCGCGGGCTTGTTTTTGCCCGTGGGAGCTATTGCCTGCGAAGCAGTCTACGAGCTCTTTACGGGCATCACGCGGCAAGCTTGATCGCATATCCCGATGCCTGAACAACTCTGGTTTACCGAAATCCTGAACCGCCTGTTCGCCGGACCGGTGACCGCCTTCTTGCGGATGCTTCATGTCGAACCGAAATACCCCGCCGCTCCCATTACGAACGCGTTCGCCATGGAGCTCCTGGTATTCCTGTTCCTGCTCGTCGTGTTCTTCCTGGTGCGCTCGCGGCTTTCGGTGGAATCTCCGGGAGCCCTGCAGCACGCGTTTGAGGGCATTGAAGGGTTCGTCTCCGGCCAGAGCCAGGAGATTATCGGGCATCACGCTGAACCGTATACTCCGTTCTTCGCCATCGTTTTCATTTTTATCCTGGTGTGCAATCTGATCGGGCTGATTCCCGGCTTCGAGTCGCCTACTGGAGTGCCGGTGGTGCCGCTGGGCTGCGCGATCTGCTCCTTTCTCTACTACCACACGCAGGGATTCAAGCATGCCGGGGCGAAGTATCTTCTGCATTTCTTCGGGCCCCCGATGGAAGGCATGCCGCTGATTGCGCGCGTCGCGCTCGCAGCCTTAATGCTTCCCATCGAACTGGTCAGTCACTTCGCCCGCTTGCTTTCGCTTACCGTTCGTCTCTGGGCCAATATCTTTGCCGGCGATCTGATCACATTAGTATTTTTTTCCATGATCCCGATTGGGATCCCCATCATCTTCAGCGGGCTTCATATTGTTGTGGCCGTTTTGCAGGCGTACGTATTCATGCTGTTGTCCATCATCTATGTCTCGGGCGCTGTGGCTGAGGAACACTAGGACGTTTCAGTTTCAGTTCCCGGATATCAGGACGTCAGCCTGAAGGATAGTCAGCTCCCAGTTGTCGGCTCTCGGTCTCAGCGCCTTTGGCTGAGTACGGAGTACCGAGAACTGAGTACTGGCTTTCAGCGTGAGGGCGTCTGCACGGTATGACGTCAACCACCCACTGGAAGCAATTTGATAAAAGGAGCAACATCATGCGTCAACTCAGCCGTATCTTCATGACTCTCTCGGCGCTGTGCTTCGCGATGCCTGCCTTTGCGCAGGGCGGCACAGCCGGCGAGACCAACTGGGTCGCCATCACCGCCGGATTCTCGATGGCGATCGCGTCCGCCGTATGCGGATTGGCCCAGGGAAAAGCGGTCGCATCCGCGACCGAGTCGCTTGCCCGCAACCCTGCCGCCCGTCCGGGGATTCAGTTCGCCCTGATTCTCGGCCTGGTACTGATCGAGTCGCTCGCCCTTTACACCCTGGCGATCATCTTCCTGAAGGTGAAAGCAGGCGCGTAAACCGCCGCCATCGTGAAAAAAGCCTCTGCCGGTGCAGAGGCTTTGCTTTTTTGGATGTACTCCGCTGGCTAGATCTTTCTCTCGCCGCCCCACTCGTGACCGCGGTTTTGCGGCGCGGAGTTCAATGCATCGACTAACAAGCGCCGCAGGCGGTAGCGGCTTTCCAGATCCGTGCTCACGATTTCAAATCCCACTTCGTTGACCCGTGCCCGCCGCAGCAAGACGTGCGCTTTGATTTTAGCCCGCATGCCCACGTAGATCTCCAGGTCAGCTTCGCTGCCGATGCGTAGATTGTCTTCCTTGGTGCCCATGCCGCCGCCAAGGCTCAACTCCCGGATCAAAATCCTCGACTTGCCCCACGAGCTGCCAATGGTGCCGGAGACGGTTTTCGCGAGCACGAGGCGCTCGTATCGCCGCTGGCGTACCCAGGGGCAGGCCGGCGCCATATCCAGGGGCGCAATGGCCAGTTCGGCAGCTTCCAAACCGCTATCCGACATGACCTGCGAACTGTAACGTGGATCAGTCTTGGCCAGAGCTTGCGCCGCCGCGATCCGCAGTTCGCGGTGATGCACCCAGCCGAAGGTTTTCTTGGCCTCCAGAATCTCGCGCAGGACCTGCACCGCCTCCGGGTCACGCAGGCGTCCCAGTGACTCAATCGCCTTCAACTGCACGTAAGGAGACCGCGAGGCGGCCTCGCCGGGACGCGCCATGGCGATCAAGGGTGGCGCCGCAGTCAAGTCGCTGCTCATCCCGATTTCGTCCACAGCTTCGGGCAATATCATCGCATCCAGAACTTCGGCCAGTTCGAGCAAGGTTCGCCCCCTGTCAGGGGCAGCGCCGTAGGCAATCTGACGCACCACAACGTCGTGGTAGAAACGGTTCCATTCGGGCAGGCGCGCCGGCAGCAACTCCAGCAGCGTGCCCACGTCGAAACGGCTCATCAGGCCGACACAGGCGGAGGCCTGGCGCGGCTGTCCAGTACGCAGGATCTCGCGGAGTTGCAGCATGGTGGGCGGACCGAGTTCCTTCACCAGGTCCAGCATGCGGTCGCACTCGTCCCGCCGCATGCAGCGGAAAAAGCGGTCGGCCAGATGCTCCGCCCCGGCCTGGCTGGTGCGGCGCATGACCCCCAGAAGATCTTCCGGAATTTTGTCCAGTTGCAGCGCTTCTTCAATGTATTCCGGCAAGCGGTTCTCGACCCCAACTCGCGGCCGCAGTTCCGTGATCAGCACGGGGCGCTGCACGGTGATCAACTCCATACCGGCGCACACTTCATTCACCGCGGCGTAATTCCTGGCGGCGCTGGCTTCCTGGCTCAGGCGCACAAAAGCCGCGCTCAACAGGCTCTGCAACTCGGCATCTTTCTCGGCGATCAGTTGCTCGCTCAGCTTGCGAATCGCCTGACCCATCGGTTGTCCAGCCAGGCGCGCGTACAGGTCGGCGACCTGGCTGATGCCAATGGCAGTCTTGCGGCGCGATTCTGCGTCCCGGGCGCCCAGGCAACTGGTGTAATTGTTCAGAATTTCGCTGGCCGTCTCATTCTCCTCTCGATCCAGCAGCACTTCCACGAACTGCCGCAAATTGCGCGGAGGCACGCAGGGCGCCTCGTGCGACATCAGAACGCTCTTCTTGCCGGCTTCGGGCACCTCCGCCCAGAACATGCGGTCCAGGATGTCGGCGTGCGACTCGACCAGGATCCCGGCCTTGCTCATCTTTTCTTCCTGCAGTTTCAGGATCTGGCGGAGCGAGTCCATCTGGCGGCTCATGTGCTCCATCATCTGGTGCACGGCGTTCACCTTGACCTCGCCCTTCTGGTAACGCTCCAGGGCAAAGCGGATTGCCATGTGCTCGGCCGCCTTCATGAGGAGGGGTGTATCTTCCTCCTCCTTGGTGCTGGCCTGCGCAGCCAGGCTGCCCAGCAACTGCTGCAGGTTGAGCCGCGTATTCGGGTCGGCCTGGACCAACTCCTTCTGCAAATCTTCTTCCCGAACCTCCGGATCCTGCTGCGCCTCGCCAAAGCGCGTCAGCAGGCGAATCGCCTGAATGACTTCGGCTTCCTGCAGAGGAACGATTCCACCCGTCCACGCAGGGGCGGCCCCGGCTGCAGCGGCGCTACCCGCGGGGACCGACGCGGCATTTCCAATCGCCATGTTGGGTACGTTTCCGAGGGGAACCATCGGAACCCCGGAAGCTGCGTCCCCGCCGCCGCTCTTGGCGCCTTCCGCAGCGGCGATCAACTGCAGCAGTTTTTGGGGATCATTGAGCCAGGCCTTGAATTCCGGACCAAGGGTCTGGGCCGCAATCTGCGCCGCGATGCTGACATCTCCGGTCAGCGGATCGGCGGCAACGAACTTTACTTCGTTGATCTTGATGGTGCTGCCCGGCCTGCCCGCACCCAGGGCATCTTTGATCTGCTTGGCGACATCTTGCGCCTTCGATCCGGCCACTGTGAAGGCCCGCACCAGCCGCACGAAATCTTCCTTGGTGACATCCTTGGAGAAATGCAGGCTGGCCAGCCCGGCAGTAGTCAGAAGGGTGGCGAAACTCTTTTCCGCCTGGCCTGAATCGAGAGGGATTCCATCGAGCAGCAGCTTGTTGTCGGAAACGCCCAGGAGGAAGCCGGCGTCTCCGCCCGAGGGCAGCGCGGTCTGCAGTTCGCTCCACGTGGTTTCGAACTGGCCTTCGGTGCGCTTGTGATCAAAGCCGTACATTCGCGCGTACTTGATCAGAATGTTAAGGCTGTGCACAAACGCCTGCGCCGAGGCCGCACGGGTTCCTTGCGATGTCTTCGTGCCGGAGATAACTCCCCCTAAACCTGCCGGTTTGTACGCTCCAGCGTAAGACGAAATGGTAAGAGCTAAAACGTTACGGAGGTAATAGGCCAGAAGACTGTTACCTGAAGCCCACTGAGACGTTGCAAGCAACGTCTCTACGGAGGATGCCGTCCTGAAAGGAAAGCCTCCGCCACGGATTGACCTCAACAAGGGGACACGCATGTCCGCCGGGGCGGGCTAACTCTTTGCATCAAGAATGAGGCTGCACCGCCTTCTGCGGCCGGGAAGTGTGGGCGAGGCCGCCGTTTGCGGCCGATCACGTCAGGGATGCAGTCCGATCACACTTCATTGCGCCATTGTCAGCTTGATGCTCCCGGATCGGTCCGCAAATCCAGTCCCGCTGTCATCGCATTCGAGCAGATTTTCCGGACGTAGCAATCTTCGTGGATGGCTCGGCCATCCTCGTCGGTCTTGCAGCGCTCCAGGGAAACCGGCTCGTGGCAGATGGGACAGGAAGTCAATGCCCGGCCGGCACGATGGGAGATTCTATACAAAGGACACATCGCAACTCCAGGTCTTTAGACGAAACGGCTTGCGACTCCTATTATATCGTATTGCGACATATTTGGATTATCGCCAGATGTGGGCAAAACTATTTTCCGGGAAGATCGGAGCATCGCCGCTGCCTGCTCCCCTCTGCTGCGGGCATCAGTGCGCAATCAGCGTTTCCTGACTGGCCACGCACAGCCATTGGCCATCTTTTCCGACCCAGGTATCGGTGAAGCGGCCGCGGCGCGTATAGGACTTCCCGTTCTCAGTTCCCTGCTCGCGGTAGGAGCCGGTCACCACGATGACATCCCCGTACGATTCCGCATTCACGCCTTCATTCACGATCTGAGTGTCATGAGACGCCCGGATGCTGGCCAGGAACTGTTGCTTGTTCATGAAGGAACCGTCGACATCGGTGTAGGCGAACGTCGGCGAAATAAGTACGGCCAGGGCATTGACGTCGCGGTGTGCCTCGGCTTCGTTCCACGCAGTCTCCAGCGCGAGCACGCGGGCTTTACCGGAATCCTGGGCCGAAAGCACCCCGACGGCGGCCAGAAACAGCGCAGCTATCATCAGGTAAGACGTGGTACGCCGCATCGCACCCCCTCATGTGTTTAGTCTTGAGCGGAAAGCTAAGGCAGCCGGCTAATAAATGCAAGCAACCGATTCCGGGAGAACCAGCTTACTCACGACCGAAGTCGTCTTTCTCCAAGGCCTCCGGCAATGGACTTTGCTCAACGGGCCGACTCCAAAACGACTAGAATGGAAGCTCTGCTTTGATTTAGTGGCGATTCGACAAGCGGCATCTAAACCCAAGGTGGCCAATTCCCGGGTGCGATTTCTCATCCCTAGTCTGATTGCTCTCATGGCGCTGATCTTTGTGCTCGGTCCCATGCCGGCCGCCGCAGCCGATGTGAAGTCTCTGGCTGCCGCCATCGACGCGCACTATAACCATCTGCGGTCACTGCAGGCGGAATTCACCGAGGTGTACCGCGGGTCCGGAATGGAGCGGAGCGAATCGGGCACACTGTGGTTGAAAAAACCCGGCAAGATGCGTTGGGAGTATCGTTCTCCGAAAGAGAAGCTGTTCGTGAGCGACGGCAAAGATGCGTGGTTTTACGTCCCAGAGGACGGACAGGCGCGAAAGTCGTCGGCCCGGAAACTGGACGACGCCCGTTCCCCGCTCGCCTTTCTGCTTGGTAAAACCAAGCTGGAGAAGGAGTTGAGAGGATTATCTCTAGCCCCAGATAAAGAGGCAGGCCAGAGCGGTAACATCGTGCTGCGGGGCGTTCCCAAAGGGATGGAGGAGCAACTGAGCGAGATTCTGCTCGAGGTTACTCCGGAGAATAGGATCGTGCGGCTGGTGATTCAGGGCGTCGACGGCGCTTCGACCGAATACCGCTTCTCGGATCAGAAGGAAAACGTGGCCATTGGCGACGGCAAGTTTGGCTTCAAGCCTCCGGCAGGCACCGAGATCATGGAGAGTGGATTGGAGGAATAGGGCATGCACAAACCTTCGCCCGCGGCAAGACCGGTGGATTTTCCAAACTCTTCTTTCCGCGAGGTTACTTGCGTGTTAAACGGGAGCCGTCTGGAACAGCCCGGGGTCTTAGAATGGGAACCAGGAATGTTAGACTGAGCCGTAGGCCTCAGGCTTTCCAATAGATACCAGCGAATGGCTGAATTTGTAGTCAAAGTCGCGGATGATCGCGGGCGGGTACACCAGCATGTGGAGCAGGGGTACTCGGAGGCCGAGGTGCGTGACCGCTTTTCGCAGCAGGGCTACCTTGTGTACTGGGTCAAGCCGCAAGGACTGCTGGCGGGGGGAGTATCGCTGCGCCGGCGCAGAAAGCTGAAGCAAAGCACGTTTCTGGTGTTCAACCAGCAGTTTCTGACGCTGATCCGGGCAGGGTTGCCGATTCTGAATTCGCTGGAGCTGCTGATCAAGCGGCAGAAGGACGCAACGCTTAAGCAGGTTCTGGAGAATGTGCGCGACCGGGTGAAGGGCGGCGAGTTGCTCTCCGACGCGTTCGCCGCGCAGGGAATGATACCCAAGATATATACCACCACGCTGATGGCGGGGGAGAAGAGCGGCAACCTGGACGAGGTACTGACGCGTTACATCACCTTTCAGCGGCTGGCCATGAGCTTCCGCAAAAAGCTGTTCGTATCGCTGATTTACCCCACGCTGCTGGTCACCGTCGTCCTCATCATGGTGACCTTCCTGTTCACCTACGTGGTTCCGAAGTTTGCCGACCTGTTCAACAGCCTGGACGCGAAGCTGCCGGCCATTACCGTGTTTATGTTGAGCGTGGGGTTGAACGCGCAAAAATATGCACCCTTCGTATTAGTCGGGCTGATTGTGCTGGGATTCGTTTTGTGGCGGTGGAAGGATACCGATCGCGGTGCGGACCGCATTGACCGGGCGATCTTGAGCTTGCCGCTTCTCGGAGAGATCCGGCTGAAGCACCAGGTAGCCAGTTTTTCGCGCATGCTGTCGACCCTGCTGCAGGGCGGCTTGCCCCTGGTTCCGGCCATGGAAACAGCCGGCTCCTCGATGAGCAGCCGGCGCATCTTAAAGGGAGTGATGCGGGCGGGGACCCGGGTTCGCGAAGGGCAGGGCCTGGCGCCCAGCCTGGAAGAGCAAAAGATCTTTCCCGAACTCGCCGTGGAGATGATTGAAGTCGGCGAGTCGACCGGAGCGCTGCCCGCCATGCTGAACTCGGTGGCGGAATTCTACGAGGAGGACGTGCAGACCGCTCTGGGTGCATCAATGGCGCTGATTGAGCCCATGATCCTGATCGTGATGGCGATCTTTGTAGGCGGCGTCCTGATGTCACTGTATTTGCCGATCTTCACGTTGGGAGTGCATTAGTGAGGGTTGGGTCTTGGGTGTTGGGTATTAGGCGTTAGGCGTTAGGTATTGGGTGTTCGGTGGATGGCCTAAGGCCTGACACCCAAGACCCAACACCTCAGAGCAGTCCACAGCTAGGTGGTGCAGTTAAATGGCAACAGCGGACAAGAAATCATTGTTTGTAGGTGGCGGGAACGGCGGACCAATCAGTCCGACCGGGAATCCTGTGACCGATCTTGAGCGCGCGCAGGATGTGGCGCGGCGCTACCGCTGCGAGTTCATTGACCTGACCGACTACGAACTGCATCACGAGCTGTTCAAAAAGATCCCGGTCGAGCTGATGTTCCGCTATAACTTCGTGCCCCTGGAAGAGACGGCGGACGGGCGGCTGGCTATCGCCATCGCGGATCCCAGCCAGCTGATGATGATCGACGAGATCAGCCTGCTGCTGAAGCAGCGCATCATCACCAAGGTTTCGACGCTCAGGCAGATCTCCGACATCCTCAAGAAGACCGAGCAGTCGCAGCGCGTGCTGGAAGAAGCCAGCGAAGGCTTCCAGATCATTCGGGAAGACGAGAATACCGGCGCCGAAGAAACTCTGAGTATCGACAAGCTGACGGCGGCAGGCGACACCAGCCCCATTATCCGGCTGGTCGACACCACGATTTTCACTGCCTTGCAGCGGCGCGCTTCCGACATTCACATTGAGACCCGCGACGATTCCGTGGTCATCAAGTTCCGTATTGACGGCGTGCTGACGCAGGCGATGCCCCCCATCGGCAAAGAGCACCACTCCACCGTGATCTCGCGAATCAAGGTCATGAGCGAGCTCGACATCTCCGAACGCCGCGTGCCGCAGGACGGGCGCTTCCGGGTCAAATACAACGGGCGCGCCATCGACTTCCGCGTCTCCATCATGCCTTCCATCCACGGCGAAGATGCCGTGCTGCGCGTGCTGGATAAGGAGTCGATGAGCGAGAAGTTCCGCACCTTGACCCTGGACGTGGTCGGCTTCGATGACGAAGACCTGCGAAAGTTCCGGCGCTACATCAAAGAGCCGTACGGGATGGTGCTGGTTACCGGGCCAACCGGCAGCGGCAAGACCACCACGCTGTATGCCGCGGTAAACGAGATCAAGACCGACGAAGACAAGATCATAACTATTGAGGATCCGGTCGAGTATCAGCTGCGTGGCATCACCCAGATTCCGGTCAACGAGAAGAAAGGGCTCACCTTTGCCCGAGGGTTGCGATCGATTCTGCGGCACGATCCAGACAAGATCATGGTGGGCGAAATTCGCGACACCGAGACCGCCCAGATCGCGATCCAATCGGCCCTCACCGGCCACCTGGTGTTCACCACGGTGCACGCCAACAACGTGGTCGACGTGATCGGCCGCTTCCTCAACATGGGAGTCGAGCCTTACAACTTCGTGTCCGCTTTGAACTGCATCCTGGCGCAGCGGCTGGTGCGGTTGATTTGCGATTCCTGCCGGACCGAGGTTCACTATCCGCCTGAAGCCCTGGAGGCCAGCGGCCTGGATCCGGCGCAGTGGGGCAAGGTTCCGTTGTATGAAGGCCCCGGCTGCATCGAGTGCGCGGGCACGGGATTCCGCGGGCGAACCGCCATCCACGAACTGCTGGATCTGAGCGACCGGGTGCGCGAGATGATTTTAGCCAAGAAGCCGACCTCCGAAATCCGGCGCGCCGCGCGGGAAGAGGGTATGAGGTTCCTGCGCGAGTCGGCGCTGGACAAAGTTCGGCTGGGCATGACCACGCTCAAGGAGATCAACAAGGTTACCTTTATTGAGGCGATGCGATAGTCTGCCATCCTTCCCCGCCGTTCTCCAGGCGACGCGAAGGATGGAACACCGGGTTCCTCGCCCTGCGCTGCAGTTCCCTTTCAGCTATTGCAATTCGGCGGGGGAAAGTTTCTGATTTAGGCAGGGCGCCCGCGAAGGCGCATTCGGCAATGAGTCCACATACAAATACAGCAAAACCGAAGCTGGCCTGTGAGATCGCGGCGGACCGCGTGTTGGCGGGGCGCGTGACGGACCACGGTGGCGGCCTGGAAGCTTGCGCCGCCCGCGAACTGGCGCCCGGCAGCGTTGTTCCCGACCTGGTGGAAAACAATCTGCGGCAGCGGGCCGCGGTGCGCGCCGGAATCGAAAGCGCCCTGGGCGGAGTCGCCGGTCGCTCCCGGGATGTGATTGCCATTGTGCCCGATGCGTCGGTGCGCATTATGCTGGTGGAATTTGAGACGCTTCCCTCCGATCACGAAGAAGCACTGGGCGTCGTTCGCTTCCGGTTGAAGAAGTCCCTGCCCTTCGATGTCGAGAAGGCGAAGGTTTCTTATCACGCGCAGAAGGTCAAGGATGAAGTGAAGGTAGTGGCGGCCGTGGCGCTGGGCAGCGTGGTTGAGGACTATGAGGCGGCCTTTCGGGATGCAGGGTTCAGCCCTGGCGTCGTGCTGCCTTCGACTCTGGCAGCCTTGGGTGCGGCGGAAGGTAAGCGGCCCACCCTGGTGATTAAGGTCGACGCCCACACTACCAGCCTCGCCATCCTGAATGAAGATCAGCTGCAACTGTTCCGGACGTTGGAGAACGCACGCGGGGTAACCATCAGCGGCGAACAATTGGCGGAGGAGGTTTATCCGTCGATCGTGTTCTTTCAGGACACGTACCATCTCAATATTGAGCAGATTTATGTGGCCGGGTTGCCGGAATCGGGCGGAGCGGCGCCTGCCTTGAAGGCGGCCACCGGAGCCGATGTGCAGGAACTGGTTTCGTCGGCGCAATTGGGAACCAGCGCGGGCGGTCCGGTGCCGCGCTGGCGGATGGCAGGAGTGGTGGGAGCACTCGTTTCTTAGGGGAACGAGCCCGGGTTTGATCGGCATATGCGACTGGATATCAATCTCGCGAGTCAGCCGTACGAAGACGCGCGGCAGTTCTGGATCCGCTGGGGCAGCGCTGCCGGTGCGCTTGGGCTGGTGACTCTGATTCTGCTGACGCTGGTGATCACCGGCTTTGTGAATTCGCGGCGCGACCGTGTAGCCATGGCGCAGAAGCGCGCCCTGATTGCCGAGCGGGATCGCATTCGCACCCAGGCCCAGCAGTTCCTCAATCTTCCCGAAAATCGCGCGACCCGCGACCAGTCGCAATTCCTGAACCAGTTGATCGAGCGCAAGGCGTTTTCCTGGACCAAGGTGCTGGAGAGTCTGGAGAAGGTGATGCCGCCGCGCGTGCATGTAGTATCCATCAGCCCGCAATTGGACGAGGACAACCAACTGGCGTTGAAGATGATCGTTGCCGGCGATTCGCGGGATCGTGCCATTGAACTGGCGCGCCGGATGGAAGATTCGCGGCGCTTTGCCCAGACCGCGATCCTGCGGGCCGCGCATGCCGACTCGCAGACTGGGGATACGGAGCAGGTCGAAATCGCGGCGATCTACATTCCGGAAAGCCCTTCTGAGGCCGCGAATACGGCAGCAAGTAGCCGCAGCACGACGGGCGCCCCAGGAAAAGCAAAGACGGCCAAAGGGAGCAAGCGCTGATGCCCGACCTGCGGCAAACCCGTAAGCATTTGACCATCGCCCTGGCGGCCATGGCCGGCGTGGATCTGCTCGCGGCTGCGCTGTACTTCTCGCCGCTGGTGGGCTCGGCGGAAACGCGGCGGCAGGAGTTGAACCGCCTGCAGACCGAGTTGACGTTGAAAACGCGGCAGGTAGCGCCCTTGAAGGATCTGCCGAAGAAAGTTGTCCTTGCCAACCAGCAGATCAGTGAATTCTACAAAAGCCGTTTCCCCGCCCAAAACTCGCAGATCGCCAGCGAGTTGGGAAAACTGGCGGCCGCCAATGGCGTCAGAATTCAACAGGAGCGCTACAAGAGCCTGGATAACGCCCCGACGGTGAGCGGACTCGAGCCCCAGGAACTTGATGCGGACCTGGCTGGCAATTACGCGTCGCTGGCGAAATTCATCAATGCCGTCGAGCGCGACGACATGTTCTTTATCATTGATAGTGTGACTCTGGGCAATGATCCTCAGGGACCGGTGAAGCTGACTCTGAGAATGGAAACATATCTGAAGGTGGGATCGTAGTGCAGATCGGACTCGAAAATAAGAAGAAGGCGACGTGGGCGGCGGTGCTCGGCGTAGTCGCCGTGCTGGCCTTTGCGTACGAGTTCATCCCATTGCTGATGCCCTCGTCGACTCCGGATTCCAGTGCTCAGGCGGCGGCACCCGCGATCGCGCCGCTGGCCGCCCCCAAGACCGCCACCCGGGTCACCAAAGGCGCCCGGAAGCCTTCAAAAGTGGAGAATCTCGATCCTACTCTGCGTCTCGATCTCCTGACTTCGGCCGAGAAGACTGCCTACCAGGGAAATGGAAGAAACATCTTCGTTTCGCAGGCGGAAGACGTACAGATCCCAAGGCCCGTCGCCCCCGTGAGTCCGGACCAGCAGGCCGCCCAGCAGCAGCAATGGCGGCCCCCGAGTCAACCCGCGCCACAGCCCATCCCACTGAAATTTTATGGGTTTGCCAGCTCGCCAGGAGAGCCCAAGAAGATTTTCCTGAAGGATGGCGACGACGTGTTCGTTGCCGGCGAAGGTGAAATTGTGGACCGGCGATACAAAGTGATCCGCATTACCAATACCTCGGTGGAGATTCAGGACGTCGTGGGCAGTGGGCCGCCACAGATGATTCCGCTCACCCAAGGATGAGGAAAAGCCCATATCTCTGATGAAAGTCTCTTCCCCAATTCGGCGCCGCCCGCGTGAGCAGGGTTACATCATGATGACGCTGCTGCTGATCATGGCGTTAATGATCATCTTTGCGGCGGCGATCGTGCCGGAGATCACGTTTGAGATCAAGCGCGACCGCGAAGAGGAGATGATTCATCGCGGCGTGCAGTATTCGCGGGCCATCCGGGCCTACTACAAGAAGTTCGGGCGCTATCCGGCAAAAATTGAAGACCTGGTAAATACGAACCAGCAGCGCTTCCTGCGGAAGAAATATAAAGATCCGATCACGAACAAGGATTTCCGGCTGCTGCATTACGGCGAGGCCAAGCTTTCGCTCAATGGTATGGGCGGCGGGATGATTCCCGGGGCGAACCCGATCGGGGCGGCCGGAGGCATGAACGGTCCGGGAGTACTCTCCCAGCCTTCGGCTTTCGGCGGCGCAAGCGCGTTCGGAGCTAACAACAGCTCGCCGCTTGGGCAGCCTGCGCAAAACGCGAATCCAGCTGCGGCGGGGGATGCCGGTCCGGCCGGATCGGATTCGACTCAGCCCGGCGACTCCACCGGGGCACCGGGAACCTCCGCAACTGGAAGTTCCCATAGATTCTCTGACAGCAGCAGTCCGGGCGGACTCTCGAACACCACCTTCGGGGGCGCGCCCATTGTGGGTGTGGCCAGTTTGAGTAAGGATGCGACCATCCGCATCTTCGATAAGAAGAAGAAGTACAACGAATGGCAATTTGTTTATGATCCGACCATGGATCGCGGGTTGCTGATCACGACACCCTATCAGCAGCAAACTGGCTTTGGCGTCATGGGCACTCCGAACCTGAATGGACAGATCAACGGTCCGAATGCAGGCAGCAGTGGATTCGGCTCATCCCCGGGCATGCAGAACACTCCATCGCCCATGAACAGCGGCTTCGGAAATCCGGCTCAGCCTACGGATATGCCGCTGCAGAAGTAGGTTCCTTAGACAGAATTCAAGTCAAAATTCCCACCCTGTCCCTCCCAACTGCGGAGGGACAAGGGCGGGGCACCCTGATTCCAAAAACGAACGGCCTCATCTCACGATGAGGCCGTATGTTTGTGGAACTTTCCAAGCGGCGGTCGCCGCATGCATTGCTTACACGTTGAACGAAGATCCGCAGCCGCAGGTGCTCTTCACGTTCGGATTTTCGAACTTGAAGCCTGCGCCTTCCAGTGTCTCAACATAATCGACGATGCAGCCGTTCAGGTACATCACCGAAGTGGCATCAACAAATACCTTCAGGCCGTCCATGTCGAAGGTCTTGTCCATCATTCCGGCGCCATTCTCGAATTGCATAGAGTAGGAGAAGCCGGAGCATCCGCCACCCACCACACCAACGCGCAAGCCGGCGGGCACGGGGTTCTGCTGGGCCATGATCTCTTTCACCTTGGCGACCGCGTTGGGCGTCAGGCTGATAGGTGCGGCTTTCTTGACTTCAGGGACGGTTGTGGTTGCCATTCGTATCTCCTTGGCTTTAAAGCTGTTCGATTATATCAGAGCGCGCTGCCCGCCCCCAAACCGGGCGTCGGTAGCTATTGATTAGATGCTGGAAAGTAACCCTTCGTCGCACGAAGGCAGACGGCGTTCCGGATTCCCCCACTGTGGATATAATCACCGCCAATGCTCCCTGACAAGGGCTATAATCTTTGCCCATAGGGCCTTCCCCGGGATAGTGCGGGGGTTGCACGCTCCTCGCCGCTCAGGGAAAAACCGCTGTACCTGGGTTGACTCTGCTGAGGTGGCTTATGACGTCACTCGAAATCGTCGGGAGTCTGTTCGGACTCTTCGCGGTAGGTCTAATCGTGCTGCTCATCTACAAGAGCACTCTCACGATGCACGAGGATGATCAACTCTTCCTGGACGACGCGAATTCTCACATGCAAGAAGAGCAAACAGAGCTGTTGATCAAGGTCAACAAGCTGACGCTGCCCATGCGCATTTTCAGTATCGGCTCGGGAGTGTTCCTGCTGGCTTTTCTGGCGCTGCTGATTTACCAGAAGCTGAACGAAGTGCAGTAAGACTCCGTTGCCCTGTTTCTGGGCCCGCGCCGCCATGCGAGCCGCCCATCGCGTGGCGCGGGGTTCTGTCGCCATTTTCCCGTAACTGCGCCCTGGTTGCGGACACGCTGTACATCCGGCCGAGCCGGGAGTGCGCCGTAGAAACTGGAATCGGTCCCGCCAAACACAGTAAACTGGTAATCCATCCCGTGCGAAAGTGGCGGAATTGGCAGACGCACCAGACTTAGGATCTGGCGGGTAAAACCGTGGGGGTTCGAGTCCCCCCTTTCGCACCAAATAAGCTCTCCTCAGTTCTGCCTCTCGTCCCGGAAGAAGTCTGCTTTCAGGGGATGCTTCCGTAGTACTTTCAGGAGATGCTTCCGTGTTTACGCCAGACTTCCCTCAATTCGCGCCCTGTTCACGCTGAGCAAGGCGTATACCTTACGGTCCCGCTGAGGTCCGCACGGCACGCTTTTGC
>DASREX010000143.1:0-3000 GCA_035651855.1 Candidatus Sulfotelmatobacter sp. | reverse complement strand
CGCATCCCGTACGAAAGAAAAAGGCGCCGAAGCCTGAGGTGCAGTTACCGCCTCCGCCTCCGCCCACTCCGGAGCAACTGCCGGCCGTGCCCCCGCAAGTCGCTTTTCAAAACGGACTGCTGACTATCGTTGCCCCCAATTCAACTATGTCGGCGGTCTTGAATGCAGTGCGCCAGAAAACCGGCGCGAATATCGAGTTCCCGCCCGCAGGCGGCAACGAGCGTGTGGTTGGCCGCATGGGGCCCGGACCGGCTCGCGAGGTCCTTGCCACCCTGCTCAACGGATCCAGGTTCAATTACGTGATGGTAGGATCCGACACCAATTCCACCGGCATCGATCGCATCATTCTGACTTCGAAGATAGGAGCCGACACCGAGGCTTCCTCCAACCCCGCTCCAAACCAGCCCATGAATCCTTCCATGGGGCGCGTCCCTGTGCAGCCCGGCGGCATGGTACCGCCGAATACTCAGATGGACGCGGTGGGTGAGGCGAACGTCAATCCGGAAGAGGATGAACCACCGCCTCCACAGCCTCAACAAGAAGAGGAGCAACCCCAGGCCTCCGAAGGACAAGAGCAGCCAAACCAACCCGGAGGGCAATTCCCCCAGCAGTACCAGCAACAACCCGAGGCGGAGGGCAACGTCGTTGCTCCTAATAATCCCAACCAGCCGCAGGTCAAGACGCCGGAACAGTTGCTGCTCGAACTGCAACGCATGCAACAGCAACAGCAACAACAGCAGCAGCAACAGCAGCAGGACCAACACCCGCCTGACTAATTCTCAGTTGCCAATGTGGTCCGTGCTGAAGTTGGAAATCTGGTGTGGACAGCCGGAAGGAATGCTGATCCTGTTTGCTGGATTCCGTCGCTAACTACTAACTCCTAGCTCCCAACTGCTCAATTAGTCGCCGCTGGCGCGGGACTCCACATGGGCTAGGGTGGCAGGTATGGATTCCCGTTGTGAGTGATGCCCGAATGCGAACAGGATCGCGGTTACGGTACCGTAGGCAGCTGCAACCCCAATGATCATTGCCAGGAAAATCGTCAGAAAAACTGTGATTGATATCAGAAATGCGCTCAAGTTCGGCCCACCTTCCCCATCTGATGCCCTTGGCCCTAAGCCCGGATGTTCACTTCGCAATTACCCGTTGAGGCAACCTTCCCTCAACCTACTTCTTTTTTTCTGCGTTCCACACCGTGCGTGAGATCGCCCGGCCGCAGAACGGACAAAAGTTCAGGAAGTAGAGATTCGGGCGGTCCTCCGGGGAGCGCACCGCATAATCCGAATCCACTTCATTCAGGATGCGACCCTGTACCTGCTGCCGCGGACCATGCACCACGGCTTCGTCCTCGACGGCCGCCTGCAACATGTCGCAACAGTGTTCTGGCACAGGGATTTGCGCCGATCCGGCGCATCCCCACTCTACTCGCGTTGACGCTTCCCGCTGTTTACAAATAAGATACGTGAGTAGAGCTGTCACATCCCACTTTCCACCCAACTAGGGGAACCGACCAAATTACGGAAGTACCACGCTAGCGGGACAATGCCGATTACCAAGATCACGGTGCGCGGGGCGCGCCAACATAACCTGAAGAACATCGATGTCGAAATCCCTCGCAATACCCTCACCGTCATCACCGGCCTGAGCGGTTCGGGCAAGTCTTCCCTCGCCTTTGACACGATTTATGCCGAAGGGCAGCGCCGCTACGTGGAGACACTGTCCGCCTACGCCCGCCAGTTTCTCGATCAGATGGAGCGGCCGGATGTTGACTCCATTGATGGTTTGAGCCCATCCATTTCGATCGAGCAAAAAACCACTAGCCGTAGCCCCCGCTCCACCGTGGGAACCATCACCGAGATCTACGACTACTTGCGGCTGCTCTATTCCTCGATTGGAGTCCCGCATTGTCCAAAATGCGGACGCGAAATCGCCCGCCAGTCGGCCGAACAGATCGTGCAGCGCGTCATGCAACTCACGCCGGAAGATCGCGTCATGGTCCTCGCGCCCATCGTGCGCGGCCGCAAAGGCGAGTTCAAAAAGGAAATGGAAAAGCTGGCGCAGCACGGCTTCACCCGCGCCCGCGTCGACGGCGAACTGGTCAACCTGGAAGACGAGATCAGTCTCGACAAGCGCAAGAATCACACCATTGAAGTTGTAATTGACCGGCTGCTGGTGAAGCCGGGCATCGAACACCGTCTTGAGCTTTCGGTCGCGCTGGCCATGAAACTGGCGAATGGACTGGTGCAGATCGCCGTCGTGGCGGGCGAGGAACAGCTGTATTCCTCAAAGCTGGCCTGTCCCGATTGCGGGATCAGCGTGCCCGTGCTCGAGCCCCGTTCGTTTTCCTTTAATAGCGCCTACGGCGCATGCCCCGTCTGTCACGGGCTGGGCAGCCGCTACGATTTTGATCCGGCCAAGGTCATCGTGGACTGGTCGAAGCCGCTCCTCGATGGCGGATTGGGCCCCGGCTCAGCTTCCGCGAACCTCGTCCACATGCTGCAAATTGTCGCCCAGGCATACGGAATCAATTTGGGCACGCCCGTTGAACAACTGCCGCAGAAAGCGCAGAACCTGCTCCTGTATGGTCCGGAAGACAAGGACCGCACCCGCACTGGATTTCGCGGAATTCTTGCTTATCTCAAGCAAGCGCTCGAGGAATCAACCTCGGACAGTTACCGCGAGTGGTTGTTGAATTACATGTCGGCGACAAAATGTACCGCGTGCAACGGCAAGCGCCTGCGCCCGGAGAGTCTCGCCGTCAAAGTGAACGGCATGTCCATTGCCGACTTCACCGCCCTTCCCGTGTCCCGCGCCTTGAAAGCCGCGGCGCAGATCCGTTTAAGCGGGCGCGAGGAAATTATCGCCGGCCGGATCGTCCATGAAATCCATCAGCGCCTGGAATTTCTGAATGGCGTAGGTCTGTCCTACATTTCACTGAACCGATCCGCCGCAACACTATCCGGCGGCGAAGGTCAGCGCATTCGCCTCGCCACGCAAATC
>DASREX010000142.1:0-18355 GCA_035651855.1 Candidatus Sulfotelmatobacter sp. | reverse complement strand
GGGGACCATGCTCAAAATCGGCTTCACGAAGCGGCACATCGCCTGCATCGCCTTGCCGAACTCGTCGTAAGCCTCTGCGTCCACCCGCGAGTGGCGGGCGATCTCCCGGTGCGTCTTTCCGTGATCGTTGACCCGCCACAGGTAATCGCCGCTCGGCATGGGCGTGAAAGTGCCGTCCAGCGGAAGAATCTCCAGGCCATGGCGGGGAAGATCAAGATCCCGAATGATCTCCGGGCGCAGCAGCGACACTACATAGGAACAGACCGAAAACTTAAAGCCGGGAACGATTTCCTCGGTACAGGCTGCGCCGCCCAGCACGTGGCGGCGTTCGAGGACCAGGACTTTTTTGCCGGCGCGGGCCAGGTAGGCCGCATTCACCAGGCCGTTGTGGCCTCCGCCGATCACGATCACGTCGTAAGAATTGGAACCAGCCATTCGCGGTGAGCTCCTAGCGTGTAGCTTTAATTTTCGGACGGAAACGCAATGATACTCGCGCCGGGAACCGGGCGGCAGAAAACATCAGAGGCCGCTGGGAAGTACATTCCAGCTTCGGAGGATGCTGCACAACAGGGGCAGGATGGTGCGCATGAGCTTGAGTCGAACCGCTATTCTAGCGGGAAGAGCGCCTTTTGTCTGTAAAATTGCGCGCCCTGACTGCCAGTCACCGGACAAAACGGTTGCCGCTCAGCCGTCATGCTAAATATAATCCGGACTTCTGCGGATTCTCCCTTCGTATTCCTTCCTGCCCGTGCGGCTCATTTTTTGGGGCATGACGAGAAGGAAGGGGGATGAGGAAATTACCTTGCCGATTGGAACTGCATTCCACGAGAGAACGTTCCCCCTCTGTCACAGCCTGAACTATCGCGAGTGGTCGGGTTATTACACGGTGAGCGTGTATGAAGTGCATCACGAGCACGAGTACAACGCCATCCGCAACGCAGCCGCCCTCATCGATATTTCGCCGCTCTACAAGTACATGATCACCGGAAGGGATGCGACCCGCCTGGTAAACCGCGTGATTACCCGCGATATCAACAAGGTCAAAGTCGGCCAGGTCATTTACTGCTGCTGGTGCGATGAAGACGGCAAGGTCATCGACGACGGCACCATTTCGCGTCTGGAGGAGAACGTCTACCGCTGGACGGCGGCCGATCCCAGCCTGCGCTGGTTCCGCCAGAACGGCCTGAACATGGACGTGCAGGTCGAAGACATTTCCGAGAAAATCGCCGCGCTCGCATTGCAGGGCCCGACCTCCGCGAAGCTGCTCAAAGCCGTGGCGGAGGCCGACATCGCCAATCTCAAGTATTTCCGGGTCACGCGCGGCAAGATCGCCGGTGTGCCGGTCGACATTTCCCGTACCGGCTATACCGGCGACCTGGGATATGAAATCTGGATGCCCTGGAACGATGCCGTCAAAGTGTGGGATGCGCTTGCGGACAAAGGCAAGCAGTTCGATCTGCATGCGGCGGGCATGCTCGCATTGGACGTTGCCCGGGTGGAAGCGGGACTGCTGCTGATCGAGGTGGACTATACCAGTTCGAAGAAGGCGCTGATTTCTTCCCAAAAGTTTTCCCCCTACGAGTTAGGCTTCGCAAAGATGGTGCATCTGGACAAGGAAAACTTTATCGGCAAGCGCGCACTGGAGAAGGACGCCAGGAATGGAGTGTCACGCCAGCTTGCAGGCCTGGTAGTGGATTGGACCGACGTCGAGCAACTCTATGAACGCTACGGGCTCACGCCGGCGGCGCCCGCCCAGGCTTCGCGCGTGCCCGTGCCGGTGTATTCCGGAGACCGGCAGATCGGAAAAGCCACGACCACCACATGGTCTCCCACCCTGAAGAAGATGATCGCGTTGGCCAGTTTGGAGACGCAATACTCGAAGCCCGGGACTGATCTGCAAATGGAGGTCACGATCGAAGCCATCCGTTTGAAGACCAACGTGAAGGTCACGACCCTGCCCTTCTTCAATCCGGCAAGGAAAACAGCAACGCCAGTGTAGGGGCGGACGCCCTCGTCCGCCCCGCGCGCGCAAGCGCGCGTGTGAGGCGAAACCGGTCTCAGGCATAGTAATCGCGCGCGAAGCACCACTCCGAACGAATGCCGGGGCTACATAGCCCCTCGGGCTCTCCGCCTTCCTGAGCGGTAAATCCAGACGCCCACCAGCAGCAACGCCCCACATCCCCCTACGATTTTGAACACGGCTAAAGGCTTGTTGGGCTCGTCCGGCTGTGGAATCAGCGACAGCACAATGGTCAGGCTGGTAGTCAGAAATCCCAGAATTGCGACCAGTTTCGCCACCATGCTCCCCCCCGGCACGCGAATCACATCCGGCCCGGCGGGCTCGCGCTGCAATTTGATCATCGCCGCGAACAGGTAGAGGTAGGGGATGAAATACGTTATCACTCCCATGCTGACCAAAACGTCGTAAGCGCCTTTCACGCTGGTGCCGGCCTGTCCCAGGAAGATGAACACCACTCCTAGCAGGAACTGAGTGAGCAACGCCACCCATGGTGTTTTCCATCTTGGGTGCAGGGAGCCAAAGGCCTTGGGAAGAAAGCGGTCCAGTCCGGCAACGAAGGGCAGTCGCGCCACTGCTGCCAGATAAGCCCCGGCGGCCCCGATATTGCTCAGCGCGATCAGGAATGCGGCCAGCGGCAACACTCCGGGGAACCCCACGCGCGCGGCCGTTCTCGAGACTGCTTGCACCAGTCCCTGCAGACTGTTGACTTCGGCGGAGGGCAGAGCCAGCAGCACGCAAACCGTGCCCAGGATGTAGCAGACGGTGACCGTCACTCCGGCTGCCAGTAAGGCGAACGGAATGGTTCGCCGCGCGTTTTGGATCTCTTCTCCCATGAACGATGCGGCTTCGCATCCGCCGAAAGCAAAGGTCAACACCGACCAGAAGATGATGTCGTTCCAGTGTGTGCTGGGAGTCATCGAATGCAGCGTGAAGCGGGTTGCCGATCCAAAGCGGTGCCATGCCAGCAAGCCCATCAAAATCACGATTCCCACGGGAATCCACATGGCGAGGGCCCCGATGTTGTGCAACCACTTCCCCACGTCGAGACCGACGATATTGAGCAACGTCGCTGCGCTCAGGGTAAGCAGGGAAAAGACGATGTAGAAGGTTGCATTGCCGGACAGATGCTGCCAGTTGGATTCCCGCATGAACAGCACATTGCTGGCGGCGAAGTAGAGCACGGCAGGGAAGTAGGGAAGGTTGCTGGTCCAATACGTCCACGCCGACATGAAGCCGGAGAAATCGCCGAAGGCGCGCTTGCTCCACACATAAAGCCCGCCTTCACTGGGATAGCGCGACGAAAGCTCCAACACGGACAACGCCAGCGGGGTGTAAAAGCAGAACCATGCGCCCGCCCAGATGACGATCGAACTCGGCCCCGCGGCTGCGGCGCTTGCGATCCAGCGCAGGCTGATGCCCGTGATCACGTAAAACAGCAGCAGATCGCGGAATCCCATCACCTGCCGGGGCCGGTTAGGATTTTCCGCCTCGGCAATCGAAACGCCGCGGTATAGAAAGGCGGTGGTCTCGGTCTGCCGCTTCTGATTGGGTTCTGCCAATGTGTGTCCCAGGGTCAAGCCAGGCTAAGCAGGGAACAAGAGGAATAACACCGGGACACCAGAGCCGCAAGGTGAAACTGCGAGCATGCGCTGGAGTACCCGCGCCCGTCACGCGCCGGGCGCCGCCCTCCGGTGGCTGCGCTTCCAGTACAGATATCCCGGGACACCGATCAGCACGATGAACGTTCCCCAGAAGGCTTCCTTGGGCCGCGTGATGATCGTGTTGAGCGTCCACGCCGCGCCGATTACCACATAAATGGCCGGCAGCCACGGATATCCCGTGCAGCGATACGGCCGCGGAATATCGGGGCGCTTCCAGCGCAGCACGAACATGCCGATCACCGTCAGCGTGTACGACAGCACCATGCCGTAGATCACATAGGTGTAAAGCTGGTCGTAGCGTCCGCTCATGGTGAGCGCAGCAGCCCACAATCCCTGCCCGATCAGGCTGAACGCCGGGGTTCGCCACTTGGGATGAATCACGGCCATGCGCCTGAAGAAGACCCCATCTTGCGCCATGGCCAGATAGACGCGCGCTCCGGAAAGCGTGCACGTCGCGGCCGCGCTGAAGCAGGACACGGCAATCATCAAGGATAACCACACCGCCGCCTGCGGCGAGAACAGCACCCCTGCCGATGCGTGCGCGATGGTTTCATAATTCGCGATTTCCTTCAGCGGCAGCGCATACATGTACGTCAGATTCATCGCAATGTAAATCACGCCCACGGCGAGGACGCCCAGGACCATGGCCAGTGGCACATTGCGCCTGGGATCCTTCACTTCGCCCGCCACCCACGTCACGTACACCCACCCATCGTATGCCCAGAAAACGGCGATCAGACCCACGCCTAGGGCCGAAATCAATTGCATCGGCCCCAGCCCCATGCTCAGACTCACGCCCTGCGGGTGGAAGTTAGACCAATTGCCTTTACCGATGGCGAATCCCAGCACCACAAATGCCGCCATGGCGGTGAATTTTGTCCAGGTCGAAACGTTCTGCAGAAGGGCGCCCCATCGCAGTCCAACCACATTGACGTAGGTCAGAACTGCGATCAGGAGTAAGCCGAACAGATGCGCCCGGGTGAACACAATGCCCGCGAGCGTAAATACAACGTGCTCCTGCGAAACCAACGGCACGACCTGCCCTACATAGGACGCCGATGCAACAGAGAGCGCGGCAATAGTCCCCCCATTTGCGACCGCAAACAGCATCCAGCCATAAAGAAACGCAATCAGGTCCCCATAGGCCTCGCGCAAGTAGATGTACTGCCCGCCGGAATCGGGGAACATCGACCCTAATTCAGCGAAGGCGAAGCACGCGCAAAGCGAAATCAGCGCGCCCAGGACCCAGACCAGCAGAAACAGGAGAGGATGCGGCAGCGGCTTGGCGATGTCTTTCGCGGTGAGAAAGATGGATGAGCCAATAACGCCGCTGACCAGCAACAGCACCGAGTCCAGCAGGCCAAGTCCGCGAACCAGGGTAGGCTTATCGTCAGGAGATTTTAGTTTTGCCGAGGAGTCAACGGGTAAGACGGGGATGGGTTCCATTATCCGATTCCGAGTTCGTCCGCCGACTCCAGGGCCGTTCCACAGCGGCGGCAGATGACCGACGAGCAATCTCCGCAGGTCAGGGGATCATTGACTTCCTCTGCGCAATTCGGGCAATAGAGCGAGCTCGGACCCGGCTCCGGGGCGGCGTTCTCAGGTTGCGGCGTCATCAGGAGAAGAACTGTAGCACACAATCTACCAGCGGCTTCGGCTCGCTCTTCCCCGCTGGCGGCGGTGTGTAGAGATTCGAAAGAGGCACAGGCTCGCCCCCTGCGCGCTACGACGCGCATGGTTATAAAATTCAGGGAGACACTGAGAACGGAACAAAGCCATGTCTGAAAAGCCCCAAACTCCGGACGAGAAGCTGCAACAGGAATTCAACCGCTGGGCCAGCGAAGGCGAAGGTCCAAAGATGGAGCGGCATCATCTCGACATTACCGGGAAAACCATCCGTCTCATGGATCTGCGCCCGGGCGAACGCGTGCTCGATCTCGGCTGCGGTTCAGGATGGGCGACGCGCCTTCTCGCGCGCCTGGTCGGCGACGGGCCCGAAGGATTCGGCCAGGTCGTGGGCCTCGATGTTTCCGACGAGATGGTGCGCCAGGCTCGCGCCGCCTCGAAGGAATTCGACAACATCCTCTACGTTTGGGGATCGGCTATGCAGATTCCCTGGGAAGAAAATTTCTTCGACAAAGTGCTCTCGGTGGAATCGTTCTACTACTATCCGGATCAGGACCGGGCCTTGATGGAATTATTCCGGGTGATGGCTCCCCGACGCAGGCTGTTTATCCTGATCAATCTGTACCGCGACAACCAGTACTCACTGCAGTGGGTCGATAAACTGAAGGTGCCGGTTCACGTGCGCTCCGCGGATGAGTATGTCGAACTGCTCAAGAAGCACGCCTTCGAAAATGTCGAAGCCCGGCGCGTCCCCGACGACACCCCGACTCCGGACGATTACCAGACGAAGTCGTTCCACAGCCTGGAAGATCTGCGGGCATTCAAGCGCGAAGGAGCGTTGCTGCTGATGGCCTCAAAACCCGACCTGCGCACTCCCGCTCCCGGCTACACCATCTATTGATACTCACGAGCAAGGACGCAGATGGAACAATAATGTGAGGACAGCCGCCCTCGGCTGTCCTGGCGGGCGAGCTAGCTAGCCTGGGGTCTCATCGCCAGAACTAGATCTCATCGTCATCATCCTCCTTGTCCCGATGGCTGCGATCTTTCACCGGGCTCATCGCCCGCCCATCCTGTGCATGATGGATATCGATCCTTCCGTTCACGTTTCCCAGCCGGATCTGTGTTCCGCCCTTGCCCAAATCTCCCCGTAGATCGTGGCCGACAAAGCGGTGGTTGTTCACATGCAATCCGAAATCGTTGTGTATTCCACCCGACACCGTGCTGGCTTCGATCTCGGCGTTGGCATCGGAAGGGATCGTGAGATCGACCGAGCCGTTCACCGAATTCAATTCGACCGATTGCCCGGGGAGCTTTACGAACTTCGCGTCCAGGTGTCCATTGATCGTGGACAGCTTGGCTCTCCCGCCGAGATCGTGAGCGTCCACCCGGCCGTTGATGCAGGATGCGCGGACCTCTCCGCTGATTCCGCCCACCTCTAGCGCTCCGTTGATCAGCTTGATTTCGTCCAGCCGCACGCCGCGCGGGACCGTCAACGTGTACTCCACAGTCGCGGGATTGTTATGCGAACCCCAGTTCCAGCTTTGTTGGTGGTGGGGGTATTTGGTCTCGATCGTGAGGTAATCCTTCCCGGATTCGATCTCGATCCTGGCCTCTTCGAGCCGCTCCCTGCTGTCAGCGTACTTGACGGCATCGACCTTAACCTCGTTCCGATCCCAGCTGGAGATGTGCACATCGCCGTTGATGTTGGAGAGCTCGACCCGGCCGTCGGCAGTGATCGCGTAGGTCTGGTGAAACTCTTCGCTAAGGGCGCCGCGATGATCGGAGGCCTGCGCCACTAGCGCGAGCGAGAGCAGGGCACAGAGGGTCCCTATTATGTTCCCCAACCGGGGAGCGGATTGGCGGTAGTGGTTCATGGCGGAAGTTCCTTTCAACGCGTTAGACGTCGGTGCTCACAAATTGTGAGGCGAAGATCCCAAATCTGTCTCCGTCCAGAAAAGGATACGAAAGTTACCTCGGTGACGTTCCCCGGCCCACGGGCGTGAAGGACAATCCCTTCAAGGTGTTACTGGGGTTTTGTTCTTGTCGCAGCTAACAGGAGAAACCGCGCCCGGACGCCGGCAAAGGATCCTTTTGCCTGCTTTCGCCCTGTGTTGCGCGTTTCTCACCGCCGTCCTTCGATGTTCTGCGCAAACTCCGGAGGACAAACCTGTTCCCATCCTCAGTGGCAGTATCGGCACATTCAGCTTCGTCACCGCAGGACAGAATGTGATCAATACCCAAATCAACCCGGTGCTGCTGGTGCCATTGGGAGATCGCTGGCTGATCGAGTCGCGAGCCGAGTTCGAAGGCGAATTCCAGCGACCTGCCGGGGGCGGCCCTTACGGCGGCCCGGTACAGAAGCACGTCGACTATGCCCAGGTTGATTACATAGCGAATCCCTATCTCACGGTTACCGCAGGCCGTTTTCTGACCCCATTTGGCATCTTCAACGAACGGCTTTATCCCGTCTGGATCCGCAGCTTGCAGCCGGATCCTCTGATTCTTCCGCTACGCACAGCTCCCAGTGACGGAGCCATGTTCCGCGGCGGATTTTCTGTAAACGGTCGGGCAAATATGAATTATGCCCTGTACGTCTCCGCCACCAGCATCGGAGTGGCGAGCGTGGACTCGGAGCGCCACGCCGGCGGGCGCATGGGGTTCTTCTTCCCCGGGCCGCGGCTTGAAATTGGCGGTTCCTGGCAACGTACCCTGCAGGAAGATCGCAAGAACGCGTTCGGATTTCATCTGGGCTGGCAACCGGCAAAAGTGCCGCTGAACCTGCGTTCCGAATTTGCCCGCTCGTTTGAAGGCAGCGGCTACTGGGTCGAGGGCGCCTGCCGCCTCAGCCAGGTTCACTTCTGGCAAAAAGCTATGCGGCGCACCGAAGTGGTCGCCGGCGCCCAGCAGTTCCTCGTTGGCGCGATCGGGGCTGCTGGGGAGTCGGAATACGACCTGCCCGCCGTGAACACCCGCGAGGCAGATTTCGGCGTCAATTACTTCCTGCGCGACGGCCTGAAGGGCATCTTCAGTTATGGCCGCCAGTTCAGTTCAGCGGGAAATTTCAATCAGTGGAGCTTCGGCCTCGCCTACCGCTTCCTTGTGCCGCTCGGGCGCGTAGCTACGCCGCAGGAGGCGCCATGAAGAATTGCCTGGCGAACTCGCTACTCGCTCTGCTCTTCGTCCTGGTCCTGGCCTGTTCGGTATTTGCCGGAGCGCCAGAAGGGAAGAAGGATCTGGCGGTTGCACCTGCCGTGCAGGCCAGCAGCGCTGGCCAGATGCGAATAGAAGGCGAGCAGCGTTTCCGCGCCAATTGCGGCCGCTGTCATGCCGCTCCCCAGAAGTTTCCTCCCCGAATGATGGCCACTGTCCTGCGCCACATGCGGGTGCGCGCCACCATTACCGCCGAAGATCGCCGTTTGATTCTGTTCTATATGAGCCAGTAACGCACCAGGCACCGCCCCCAAAGCATGATTAACCGCATGACAGTTCGGCGTACAGTGGTAAGAATGCTGGCTGGAGCACTCATGGTCGGCAAGCTGTGGGCGCAGGCTCCGCCACACGTGATCGAGATTACCGCGGACCGCGACAGCCGCTACCGCATGGCCGGGCTGCGCACGCCGCAGATTACCGTCAAGGCGGGCGAGCCGGTGCTCCTGCGCGTGACCGCCAATCGGGGCAAATCGTGGAATCGCGATGGCTCGATCCACGGCTTCACCCTGCTGCGGGCCAGGGACCGAACGAAAGTGGACGGGTGGGATCTGCTGTTCAAGCCCGGGAAGCAGGAATTTCTGCTTACGGCTCCCGCCGAACCCGGAGAATATGAAGTCGTCTGCACCGTGATCTGCAGCGAAGATCACGAAGGCATGCACATGAAATTCACTGTGCTGCCCTAGCAAACTCAGGGGGATGCAATGATCCGGATGATGACATTGTGCGCTGCGGGAATACTGGCCTTCGCCGCTATGGCTCAGGGTCAGGCTTCACAGCTGTTCCACGGAGAGATTTCCGACAGCCAGTGTGCCCTGAACGTGCATTCGCTGACCCGTTCCCACCAGGAAATGTTGAAGTCCAAATCCATGGGCGGAACCTCCAACACCTGCTCGGTCTATTGCATTGAGCACCTGGGCGGCTATCTGGTCTTATCCCGGGGAAACGACGTGTACCGCCTGGACCGCGCCGATCTTGTCCACGGGTTTGAGGGGCGGCGCGTGGTAATCGACGGAGTGCTGGATCCAAAGCTCAAGCAGATTCACGTGCTCAAGATTGACCTGGAGCGCCGTCCCTAGTCTTACCTGCTTCCGTAATCAGGAAAACGCAGAGTATCGTCATAGCCGGCTCGATCGGAACGCGGTAGCGTGGGCTGGGAAACACCAGGTAGTAAATGTCCGGATAGATGGCCAACAGCCAGAACAGCAGCCACGCGCCGGGCCGCAGCATCTTCAACGCGCGGGCGATTCCCCAGAAGGTCAGTACCGAGGACGCCAGGAACAACGAGTTCTTGGCTTCGCTCAACCATGGCGGCTGCGTTGCCTTGGGTGGTCCCGCCCAGAAGTAAATGAACCGCTTCACGCATAGCCCGAAAAACCTGGCATAGTCCGCCTGAATGTACTGCAGAGCTTGTTGCCTGCGCATCGCAATGTACGGCAATTCGCCCATGGATTCGTACTGCCTCATGCCGTAGACGTCCTGCGTGGGATGGAGATATTCCATCCAGGTGCCGTCGGCGCCCGGACCATTACCCAGTCGCAATTCCGCTCCGAAGTTGTCCCGGACAAAGATGAACTTCCCGAAAGTCCGGTAGTCGCGAACCACCCAGGGCGCAATGCAGGCCAGGAAAACAACAGAGGCTAGGACCACTCCGGCCATGGACCGTTTCCCACGCTTTGCGCGACGGTACCAGGCCCACAAGCCCGCCGCCGGCAAGAACGACAGCAGAGATGTATTGCTCAGAGCCGCGATCGCCCAGAGCAGTCCAAATTGAAGCCAGGGAACCACCCCTTCACGATCTTCCAGGGTCAGTGCGAGCCAGAAAATGGTGGTAAGCAGAAGAGCCGCTAAACTGGTTTCCCACACCGCGCGCGTGCACCAGAAGATCACGTTGGGCAGCAGCGCCCACGCCCATGCGGAAACAATGGCGACTTTCTCCGAGAAGATCCGCCGCGCGATTAGGAATATTGGGATGCAGGTCAGCGCGGAAAAGCCGCTGTTGATCGCCAGCAGCGCCAAAGCCGATGCCTGCGAATAAATGCCAAACGTGCGGAACACTCCCGCCACTAAATAGGGATACAGAGGAGGTTCCCATGCGGTCGGCCCGGTCTGCGGCCCGAACGGGTTGCTGAAGCCTTGACCCGACGCGATCGAGGCGGCAATGCGCCCCATTTCCCAGCCGAAACTGAAATTATTATCGGCGGCTTTGAACCGATAGGTATGGCCGATAAGGATCCACGCGATGCGAAGCAGCAAGGCGACCAGCATGATCCAGTACGGCGAGCTTCCAACCCGCATCCAGCCTGCCATGACACTCGAAGCTTGCTTGTGTTCTGCTGCCGGGCTTGCTTCCATGCGTGGTTCTATTTGTAGCTGAGGAATTCCGCCGCGGCAACTTCACCCTCGCCGTAATGGTCGGCATTCTCGACGGCGGGCTCAAATCCGGTAAAATGATTGCTTTTAACTGGATTGTCGGTTTTGACTGCATACCTCATGTTCAGTGCTGCTCTGGCGCTTTCGGTCGGACCCAAGGGAATCGTTCCTTATATTCGTCAGCATTTCCTGGACACCACCTTCCGCGGCCTCTACCACGTCAATGCTTTCGATCTCGCCTTGCTGATCCCCTATTTCGTCGTTCTGATTCTGCTCGCGGGTTACGGAATGCACCGTTACATCCTGGTGTATCTCTATTACAAACACCGTCAAAACCGAACCACCGACCCCGCCGCATATTTCCAGGAGCTTCCCAGAATCACGGTGCAACTGCCCATCTTCAATGAGCAGTATGTGGTCGAGCGCCTGCTGGACTCGGTCTGCAAATTGAATTACCCGCGCGAGAAGCTGGACATCCAGGTGCTGGATGACTCCACCGACGAGACCGTCGAAGTCGCCCGCGGCCTCGTGGAGCGCTATGCGGCCCTGGGCAATCCCATTACGTACCACCATCGAACCAATCGGCACGGCTTCAAGGCGGGGGCGCTGGCCGAAGGGCTGCAATCGGCGCAGGGCGAATTCATCGCCATCTTCGACGCTGATTTCACGCCTTCCGAGGATTTCCTGATGCGCACCATCCATCACTTCACGGATCCGAAAATCGGCATGGTGCAGACGCGCTGGACCCACCTGAACCGCAACTATTCCTTCCTGACCGAAGTTGAGGCCATTCTGCTGGACGGGCACTTCGTCCTCGAGCACTCCGGCCGCGCCCGCACCGGGCTCTTTTTCAACTTCAACGGCACGGCCGGAATGTGGCGCCGGGCCGCGATCGAGGAAGCGGGCGGCTGGCAACACGACACCTTGACCGAAGATACCGACCTTTCCTACCGCGCTCAGCTGAAGGGATGGAAATTCATCTACCTGCAGGACGTGGAATGTCCCGCCGAGCTTCCCATCGAGATGACTGCCTTCAAGACCCAACAGGCGCGCTGGGCGAAGGGACTCATCCAGACCGGCAAGAAGATTTTGCCTCGCGTGCTCCGCAGCGACGCCCCACTGCATACCAAGATCGAGGCCTGGTATCATCTGACCGCCAACATCAGCTATCCCCTGATGATCATGCTCTCGGTGCTGCTGCTGCCGGCCATGATCATCCGCTTTTACCAGGGCTGGTTCCAAATGCTCTACATCGACCTGCCTTTGTTTCTGGCTTCGACGTTCTCGATCTCGAGCTTTTACCTGGTGTCCCAAAGGGAACTGTTTCCCAGGAAATGGCCTCGCGCCCTGCTCTATCTGCCATTCCTGATGGCGCTTGGAATTGGCCTTACCATCACCAACACCAAGGCCGTTATTGAGGCTCTGATCGGCAAACAAAGCGCCTTCGCCCGCACGCCTAAGTACCGTGTCATAACCCGGCAAGACCGGATCGGGGCGACCAAATATCGCAAGCGTCTCGGCTGGGTGCCCTGGGTCGAGTTGCTGATCGGCGCCTACTTTGCCTCCACCATCTACTACGCGGTTGAAAACGAAAACTACATCACAGTTCCATTTCTGCTGCTCTTTGTGATGGGATACTGGTGTACCGGGTTAATGTCGTTGTTGCAGGGACGCTTTGGGAGTTCGTCGCTGCGGAGAACGGCGCACACCAAGCCATTCCCGGTCGGGGTCTAGTTGGCTGTAACTTGGATCCTCTTGAACTCATCTCATCCGGAGTGCCAATTCCGTTCGGCGCAGGTGCCTTGATGAAGAGACTCGGGACTACAGCAATCCTCCTTCTCGCTGCGGCCACGCTCAGCTTTGCCGGCGAGAACCTGAAACTGAACCCCAACCTCGATTTCAACAGCGACAGCCAGGACGGCCCGCTCATTACGGGCGACAAGATGGACGCTGGCTTTGTCCCCGGCGCCCCGGCATACGTCATCATGTATGGCGAAGCCTGTTTCAACTCCAAGCGCCAGGCGCGGCGCACCGTCGATCTCTATGCTAAGTACAAGGGGCGAGTCCAGTTCATCGTCATCGATATCGACGGCTACATCTCCCGGGAGCAGGGAACTCTGAAAAGGCGCTATTTTCAGGGGCGCATTCCGCATGTCCTGGTCCTGGATCGAAGCGGCGCGGTGCTGTACAACCGCTCCGGGGAGGTGGACTCGGCAGCGATGTCCAGCCTGCTCGATCAAGCTTTGCGATGACTTCTGGCCTTCGCTTGACCGCTCAGTTACAATCCACTCGCCGAAAATTCCCGTCCCGGATGCATCGGGTATTTTCCAAGGAGGATGCGATGCTCCGCTCGCATAGAATTCTCCACCGTAGCGCTGTCGTGCTCATCTCGTGCTTCGTCCTCAGTTGTGGAAGTGCTCACGACGCCGATGAGTATTACGTCTTTCTGGCGGCGAATATCCAGCTTCCCTATTGGAAGACAGCGGCCAGCGGGTTTGCTCACGCCGCCGGTGAATTCAAAGGAGTGCGCTCGGACTTCGGCGGTCCGCAAGCCTACGACCCGAAAGCCGAACGCGACGCCTTGGATCAGGCCGTGCAAAAGAAGGCGACCGGGATTCTGCTCAGCGTGGCCGATGCGGCCGTGCTGAAAGATGGAATCGATAAGGCGATCGCTGCCGGCATTCCCGTCATCACCATCGATTCGGACGCGCCAACCAGCAAGCGCCTGTTCTTCATCGGAACCAACAATTACCAGGCAGGGCTTACGGGCGGGCAGCGGCTGGCGCGCGAACTGAAGGGAAAGGGCAATGTCGTGGTCTTCACCATGCCCGACCAGCCCAATCTGCAGGACCGGTTGCGCGGCTACAAGGACGCGCTGGCCAAGACTCCTGAGATCAAAATCACGCGCGTGGTCGATATTCAAGGCGATCCCCGCATCGCCTTCGATACCACCACCCAGATCGTGGGCAAGGAGCGCGACAAAATAGACGGCTTCGTTTGCCTGGAGGCGCAGTCCGGGAAAGAAGTCGCCGGCGTTCTCAGCAGCTACAAGGTCACCGGCAAGACCGTAATTGCCATGGACACGGATCAGGAGACGCTGGACTGGATCCAGAAAGGCGTGATCGCCGCCACCATCGCGCAAAAGCCATATACCATGGCCTTTGTCGGCATGCAGATGCTCGACAACCTCTACCATCACAAGCCGCCTTCGCTCACCACAGACTGGTCGACCGACAGCTACGCGCCGATTCCGGCCTTCATCGACACCGGTTCCGATCTCATCGACAAGAGTAATGTCCAGTCTTTCATCGAGGCGGGAAAGAACCTGGCGTCAGGAAACAGGTAGCGCCTTCCGGTTGCGGCTTTAGCTGCTACTCGCCCTCTGCGGCGGCAACTGCAGCTACGAGATGTACTCGCGGATGTATTCATCGCGAGTGTGAGCGAGTTCGTGGATGTCCCCGTCGAACGTGACTTTCCCGTCGCGCAGGATCAGGAAGCTCATGGGAATCTGGCAGTACTGCCCGCGCGGCAAGGCGCGCAACTGGCTGCTCGTCTGATCGAACTCATGGGTCGCCAGGGTGAACGCATCCTGCAATCGGTGCGTAACCAGCAGGGAACTGGTGCGGTACACATCCCGCTGCTTCATGATGAGTTCAATGATGGTGTTGGATGTGACCGGATCCAGGCCGCCGGTCGGCGAATCGTACAGCAATAATTCAGGATGCGTAATGATGGCGCGCGCAATGGCGACCCGCCGCCGCATTCCTCCGGACAGTTCCGAGGGAAACAGGTCAAGGGTATGTTCGAGTTCGACGAAGCGCAGGGCCTCGCGCACCCGCCGGTCAATCGCCTCGTCGTAGATGCCATGCTCTTCTGTGAGCCGGAAGGCCACATTCTCGCGGACGGTCAGGGAATCAAACAGGGCGCTTTCCTGAAACACCATGCCAATCTTGCCGCGCAGTGCGAAGAGTTCCCGCTCCCGCATTTGGGTCACATCTTCGCCGAGCACCATGATCCGCCCCGCGTCGGGCGTGAGCAACCCGAGCGCGAGCTTCAGAATGCTGCTCTTGCCCGCTCCCGCTACTCCGAACAGCGCCTTGGTTTCACCCACGGCCAGCTGGAAGGAGACACCGCACAGCACTTCCTTGTCCTCGAAGCTCAGCCAGACATCCTCAAAAACGACAGCTTTTTGAGATCCTTCCCGGACCTCAGGGCTGGCGGCGTCAATGGGCAGCGTGGGCGAGGACATGAGATCACTTGTAAGAAAGCACGTTCATCAGGAACTGGGTAGTAAAGAAATTCACCACAATGATCAAGACCGAAGCGGCGACCACCGCCTGGGTCGTAGCCCGGCCGACTCCCTGCGTGCCCCCGCGGGCCGTCATCCCATAAAAACATCCCACGGTGGCGATAATAAAGCCGAATAGAACTGGTTTCATCAACCCCATAAAAACGTCTTCGAACACCAGCGACTGCCAGGCATTATTCCAGTACTGGCGGGCATCGAGGTTCAGAAGCAGCTTGGCCACCATCAGCCCTCCCGCCAATCCCACCATGTCGGAAAGGATCGTCAGGAAGAACAGCATGAAGACGGTGGACACCACCCGAGGCGTGACCAGTTTCTTCATCGGATCGGTGCCCAGGGCGCGCATCGCGTCGATCTGCTCGGTCACGACCATGGAGCCCAGTTCGCTGGCCATTCCCGAGGCGTTCCGGCCTGCCACCAGAATTCCGGTGAGCACAGGCCCCAACTCGCGCACCATCGACAGGGCAACGAGTTGTCCGATCAGGGTAAGCGACCCGAAACGCTGCAGTGTGTTCGCCGTCTGGACCGCCAGCACCGCCCCGGTAAAGAAGCCGATCAGCACCACAATGGGCAGCGATCCCACCCCGATCAGGTCCGCCTGCTGCACCATATCTGCGATGTAAAGCGGTTTTCGGAAGAGATTCGCCAGCGATTGCAGGGACAGCAGAGTGTAATCCTGAACCGCCTGGACTTTTTGCTTGGCGAATTCCGTAGGCGAGATCAGTTCCATGCAATCGAAAGTCCCGCGGGGCTGTGTCTGGGATCGCAGGCCTTCAACGAAATATAACAGATCGGACCTCGGACTCGGCCTTCGGACCCTGAACGGCGCTCATAGCTTGAGCATTCACCGATTGCCGGCTTGAACATGGTAAGCAGCGCAACCGCTCTGCGAGCCCGAGGTCCGAAGCGCCGGTTATGGCCGGCCCTTCTTTTTGATCTCGATATTGAGCCGCCTGATCTTCTGATTGAGGGTGGACAAGGGTACGTGGAAGCGTTCCGCGGCCTCGGTCTGATTCCAGTTGCAGCGTTCGAGCATTTCGGTGATCACGCGGCGCTCCACGTCTTCGACGATTTCAAACAGCGAAGCATCGGAGGGCGTGTCATGCAGGCTCAGCGAAGAGCCGCGTCCCATGAGTTGTTCCGGCAACAGATCCATCGTGATATCCGGGCCCGACGACAGCACGACCGCGCGCTCGATCACATTCTCGAGTTCCCGCACGTTGCCCGGCCACGAATAGGCCATCAATGGCCGCAGGGCCTCGGGCATCACTCGCGGCGCCGGCCTGCCATTCTCTTCGGCATATTTCTTCAGGAAGAAATCCACCAGCAGCGGGATGTCCTCCTTCCGCTGGCGCAACGGCGGCAGTTCCACCGTGATCACGTTCAGCCGGTAATACAAGTCTTCGCGGAACCGGCCTTCGCGCACCATCTGCCGCAAATCGACATTGGTGGCCGCGATGATGCGCACGTCCACCTGAATTTCCTGTATTCCGCCCAGGTGCATGAAACGCCGGTCCTGCAGCACCCGCAGGATCTTGGCCTGGGTCTCCAGGCCCATGGTCGCGATTTCGTCCAGGAACAAGGTGCCCTTGTCGGCAACTTCGAACAGGCCCTTCTTGGAAGCAATCGCGCTGGTGAAGGCGCCTTTGACGTGCCCGAACAGGGTCGACTCCAGCAGATCATGAGGCATCGATCCGGTGTTGACCGGAACGAAAGGTTTGTCGCGTCGCGGCGAATTCAGGTGAATGGACTTGGCGATCACCTCTTTGCCGGTCCCGCTTTCGCCCTGCAGCAGCACGGTCGAACGGCTGTTTGCCACTTGCCCGACAAGATCAAAGATCTTGAGCATGGGCTCGCTCTTGCCCACGATGTTTTCGAAGTTATAGCGCTGCTTGAGGGCGCGCTTGAGCTGGACGTTTTCTTCCTCGGCCCTGCGCCGGGCCACCGCGGCCCGTACATCCGCCAGCAGCTTTTCATTGTCCCAGGGCTTCTGGACGAAGTTCGCTGCGCCCGACTGCATCGCGCGAACCGCATTCTCCACCGTGCCATACGCCGTAATCATGATTACGGGCAGGCGCGCATCGTGGGAACGGATTTCGGAGAGAATCTCCATCCCATCCCGGCCCGGCAGTGCCAGGTCAAGCAGCACCAGGTCGAAGGGACGGTCGGCCATCTGCGCCAGGCCCTCTTCTCCCGACTCCGCGGTCTCAACTTCAAAACCCTCGAGTTCAAGCAGGGTCTGAAGGGATTCCCGGATCTCGGCCTCATCGTCGATGATGAGCACCGCTCCGGCGGCCGAGGGATTCCCGTTGATCGCGCCGCGCGTGATGACTGCTGCTTCAGACATGGACTGCCTTCCTGCTCAATGGAAAATCCAGCGCAAAGGTTGTGCCCGATTCAGGATTGCTCTCCACGCGAATCTTGCCTGCATGCTCCTGAATAATTCCGTAAGTTACTGACAGGCCCAGTCCCGTGCCG
This sequence comes from Candidatus Sulfotelmatobacter sp., assembly GCA_035651855.1. Lineage (GTDB taxonomy): Bacteria > Acidobacteriota > Terriglobia > Terriglobales > Acidobacteriaceae > Sulfotelmatobacter. The sequence goes on along the minus strand of DASREX010000142.1, from coordinate 681 downwards.
CGGCTCTGGCCTTCTTTGGGCGAGGTCTTGGTGGTGAAGAAGGGATCGTAAATCCGCTGGATATGTTCGGGCGCGATTCCCGAGCCCGTGTCCGACACCCGCACACTCACGCAATCCCCGTTGCTGGTGGCGACGCTCAGCCTGCCCCCGCCCGGCATGGCATCTTTTGCATTCAGGAACAGATTTAGGAAAACCTGCTGCAGGCGTCCCGCATTGCCCTGGATCGGCGATATTGCCGTGTTAAGTTCCGCTCGCACCTGGATTTTCGCCGTCTTGAACTGGTGCTCCAGCAGCGCCAGCGTATCGCTGATGACCTTGTTGATGTCCACGTCGGCAAATTCCGTGCCGCTGGTCCGCGAGAAATTCAGCAGGTTGTTTACGATCTCGGAGGCTCGGAAGGTTTGCCGGGTGATCTTTTCCAGCAATCCCGACTTCTGCGGATCTCCCTGCAGTTGCTTGGCCAGCATCTGCGTGTAGGAGGAAATCACCGCCAGGGGAGTGTTGACCTCGTGAGCCACGCCGGCCGCCAACAGACCGATTGAGGAAAGCTTGTCGGCCTGTGAAAGCTGGCTCTCCAGTTCCACCCGCTCGGTGATGTCGTCCATGATCACCAGGCGTCCAATGACCTGGAACTTGCGCGTGACCAGCGGTGCGATGGCCACGTTGGCGGTCCGCGTTTCG
>DASREX010000141.1:0-26697 GCA_035651855.1 Candidatus Sulfotelmatobacter sp. | reverse complement strand
GCGGGAACGGCTTGCATGACATTGACCTGCCCGCCACTAGAAATTGCCTTGCGGCCGGTCCCATCCGGATTGCCGGTCGTGGGATCGAACACCAATCCTACGCGGGCCGGGGTGGTGCCACCTTCTGTCGTGTTGACGATGTAAGGACTGGCGCATGGGGTGGATTGGCTGCTCTTATCGCTGCAGATGTAATCGCCAAGCAGAGCGCGGAAATCGCCAGCGCGTTCTGCAGAAGTTGGAACGGTGGTCTGAACCGATGCGGAGCGCCGGCGACGCATGCCCTGGTAGTCGGCGAAGAAAAAGACCTTATTTTTTATGATGGGGCCGCCGATTGATGCTCCGAACTGATTCCAGCGCAGCGGCAGAGATTGTCCCGAGGTCCAATCCTTGGCATTGAAATAGTCGTTACGAAGATACTCGAAGACGGAACCATGAAAATTGTTTGTTCCCGATTTCGTGGTCGCCTGCATCAGCGCGCCTGCTACCGATCCGAACTCCGCGTCGTAGTTGCTGGTCGTAATCTTGAATTCCTGCAAGGAATCGATATTGGGGTTAATCACCGCTATGCCGAGAATCGAACTGTTGTTCTCGGTTCCGTCGAGCAGAAACCCGTTGGAGGTAAACTGCTGGCCGTTGGCGTCGATCTGGTAACCGCCCTGGGGATTTTCCGAGGACGCGTGTTGCCAATCATTGACCTGCGTGCCGGGGGTGACCAGGAGCATCTGGGTCAAGTTTCGGTTCAGGATGGGAAGGCTACCCAGTTCCGTTGTGGTGAGGGTGGTGCTCACATCGGCGCGGTCCACTTTCAGCAGCGGGGTCTCGCCGGTCACAGTCACTTGCGTGCTTTCACCCTGCACTCCGAGGGGGATATCGAGTCGAGTGGAGGAGTCGATCTGGACCTCGGCGTTGGCTTCAAAGGGGGCAAATCCGGATGCGGTCACGCTTACCTTGTAGCGTCCCGCGAGCAGGTGAGTCTGCTCGTAATTTCCGCTCTCGTTGGTCTTGACCTGGGAAGTTGTGCCGCGGTCCAGATCGGTGATCTTTACATCGACGTTGGGCACCGCGGCGCCGCTTTTGTCAGTTACGGTCCCGATAATATTGCCGTAGACCGCCTGTCCCGCGGCGAATTGGCACACTAGAGCGCATGAAAGTAGAGCGAGGATTATGTGCAAAACATTGCGTTTCATGACATTTCCTTGTTGCCGGACGAAGCCGGGCTGGTTTGAAAAGCTGGTAGAGACACAATCACACACACTTTCGGGATGACAGAAATTGTGCTTCCGGCGCATAGCCATGGTCAAGACGAATCTTGCGAATCCTTTCGATTTCCTGAGATTGGCAGTGGCGACGAGCGAACCGGCCGGCATGCAGGACAATACATGAAGAAGAGATTCGCCATCACACAACCAACGCCTTCGCTGGCATAGCGTATGCCCTGGCCTTCGCGTGCGCCTGCATGCCGCGTGGTACAGTTGGGAACTTCCGCATGGATAAACCCGAGGCTGGAGTTCCCATTGCCGTACAACGAACCAGTTCCGTGCGCTGGTTCATCGCCTCCATGGCCGGTGCGTTCGCCTTCGTAAGTTACGTCCAGAGAATGAATATTTCGGTGGCTGCCGAGTTGATGATGCCCGATCTGGGTATCAGCAAGAACGAAATGGGCCAAGTATTCAGCAGCTTTCTCTGGGGCTATGCAATTTTCCAGCTTCCTGTCGGGCGGCTCGGAGACGCAATCGGGCCACGTATTACGCTCGCCCTGGCGGCTCTCTTCTGGGGACTGACAACGGTTCTTACCGGACTTCTTCCTCGGATGTTTGCCGCCGGAAGCGCCGCCCTGCTGATCGGCCTGATGGCCGTGCGCTTCGTGCTCGGAGCCACCGAGGCAGCCACGTTCCCGGTGGGAAGCCGCGCCATTCGCAACTGGACTCCGCCCGGCGAACGCGCATTTGCCAACTCCTTTATGATGGCGGGCAGCGCCTCGGCCGCCGCGGCCTCTGCGCCCCTGGTGTCATGGCTGATGGTGCGGTTTGGCTGGCGCCCGGCTTTTTACATCACATCGCTGTTTGCCTTCGCCATCGCCGCCGTCTGGTATATCGCGGTGCGAGATGATCCCCGACAGCACAAGTGGGTGAGTCAGCAGGAACTCCGGCGCATCCATCCCGGCCAGGCGGAGCGCCATACCCATCCTGCTTCCCTGTCCCAGATTCTGGGTAATCGGGACATTCTTTTTCTTTCGCTTAGTTACACTTGCGAAGGATATGTTCTCTTCATTTTTGTCTTCTGGCTCTACATCTACCTGGTCGAGGTGCGCGGTTTCAGCCTGCTGCATGGAGGGCTGGCCGCCAGTCTTCCCTGGCTGGCGGCACTGGCTTCCGCCCCCATCGGCGGTTTTGTTTGCGACCGCCTCAGTGAAAGCCGGGGCCGATTCGCCGGCGCCCGGATGGTCATCATCCTGGGCTACGGTTTATCAGGATGCCTGCTGTTCGCGGCGGCGAAGTTCCACGGGCGCTTCGCGGTGATCGCGGCCTTGTGCGTGAGTGTCGCGGCCCTGTATTTCGCCGAACCCGCGTTCTGGGCCACTGCCGTTCATCTCTCGAAAGAAAATGCCGGAGCGGTTTCCGGAATCATGAACACCGCCGGAATCCTCGGCGGCATCGTGTCCACCTCGGTGACTCCGGTGATCGTGAAGTATTTCGGATGGCTGCCGGCTCTCGGCTCCGGTGCAGCGGTGGCTGTCGCATGCGCAGGCCTGTGGCTGGTGATCGGCCGCAGGCCGCCTCGCACAGCGCCGGATCAGGGGTAGGAACGGCGCGCACAGTGTATTGCGCGCGAGTTGTTACGGGATCATTTAGAATCACTCCGGTTCGGAAGCGCTGGCGGCTTCCTCGACCGTAACCCGATCATGTCAAAACTTGTTATTAAACCGAAAGCAGACTGCAGGTGGGACCTGGTCAGCCTGGGGGAAGTGATGTTGCGGCTCGATCCCGGCGATGAGCGCATCTCCACCACCCGCCAGTTCCGCGCCTGGGAAGGCGGCGGCGAATACAACGTAGCCCGGGGCCTGCGGCGCTGTTTCGGAATGGATACGGCGGTCGTCACTGCGCTGGCGGACAATCCCGTGGGACGCCTGGTGGAAGACCTCATGCTGCAGGGCGGGGTCTCGCAGAAATACGTGCGCTGGGTTCCCTACGATGGCGTCGGCCGCACGGTGCGGAACGGGCTGAACTTTACCGAACGCGGCTTCGGAATCCGCGCGGCGGTGGGCTGTTCCGATCGCGGCCATACCGCGGTGGCGCAACTCAAGCCCGGCGAAATCGACTGGCAGGAGATCTTCTCAAAAGACCGCGCGCGCTGGTTTCACACCGGAGGAATCTTCTGCGCGTTGTCAGAAACCACGCCCTTGCTCGCCCAGGAGGCCATGGAGGCAGCCAAGAAAGCCGGTGCGATCGTCTCTTACGATCTGAATTACCGCGCTTCTCTTTGGAAATCGATTGGCGGAAAAGGCAAGGCGCAGGAAGTCAACCGCCGCCTCGCCCCCTACGTCGATGTCATGCTGGGCAACGAAGAAGACTTTACCGCCGCGCTGGGCTTCTCGGTTGCGGGTCTTGACGAGCATCATTCCAAGCTGGAAAGTGCCGGTTTCAAGAGGATGATCGAGGCAGTCGTGAAAGAATATCCCTCGATGGCGGTGATTGCGACGACGCTGCGCACGGCCAAGACCGCGTCCCGCAACGATTGGGGCGCGCTCTGCTACCACGATGGACAGTTCTACGAGGCTGCCGTCCGCGAGAATCTGGAAATTTACGACCGCGTCGGCGGCGGGGATTCCTTTGCTTCCGGATTGATCTACGGTTTCCTGTCGGGAAAAGATCCGCAATGGTCGGTTGAATGCGGCGCCGCTCATGGCGCGCTGGCCATGACTACTCCCGGCGATACAACGATGGCCACTTTGGCGGAAGTGCAGCAGGCCATGACTTCGCGCACAGCCAGAATCGAACGCTGATTCGAAAATACACTTATGCCTGTCAGCAAAATGAATCGCGATGACGTGATCCGCCGCATTGGCGAGATCGGAATCATTCCTGTTGTCCGGGCTTCGTCGGTCCAAGAAGCGAACCGTGCCGTGGAAGCGATCTGCGCCGGAGGAATTCCGGCGGTCGAAATCACGATGACCGTGCCCAACGCCGTGTCGGTGATTCGCGAACTCGCGCAGCACCGCAGCAATGACGTTCTCATTGGCGCCGGAACCGTCACCAATGCCGCGCAAGCTGAGTCCTGCATCCTTGCCGGCGCCCAGTTCCTGGTGAGTCCCGGCTTGTCGATGGCCGTGCTGGCTGAGGCCGGCAACCACTCCATATTGGCGATTCCCGGAGTACTGACGCCGACCGAGTTGATGACCGCGCAAGAGCACGGCGCGGGGCTGCTGAAAATTTTCCCTTGCGGAAACGTGGGCGGGCCAAAATACCTGAAGTCCCTGCGAGGTCCTTTTCCTCAGGCCCAGCTGATCCCCACCGGAGGCGTGAATGCATCCAATGCCGCGGATTTCATTGCCGCAGGCGCATTCGCCCTGGGAGTGGGCGCAGACCTGGTGGACGCAACCGCTTTACGGGAGGGAAATCTGCAGAAGATCACCGATGCGGCGCGGGAGTTGGTGAACGCGGTCGCATCCGCCCGGGCGGCGCTCAAAGCGAAAAAGTGAGGTTAGGTCTTGAGGCTCCGGCCTACTGATTGACGCCGCTAGCCAGAACCCCGCCATCCACCGGCAAAATAGTTCCGGTAACAAAGCTGGCCGCGTCGGAAGCCAGGAAAATGGCCGCGCCGACCAGTTCCTCGAGCTCGCCAAAGCGCGCCATGGGCGTGCGCATCAGCACTTCGTTTCCGCGCCCGGTGCCCACCAGTAATTTCTCGCTGAGCGGAGTGCGGAAATATCCCGGAGCGATCGCGTTCACGCAGATGCCTTCCTTGGCCCACTCGATCGCCAGGGACTTGGTCAGCGAAGCCACCGCCGACTTGCTGGCACTGTAGGCCGCGACTTCAAATAACGCCAGGAACGATCCCATCGAGGCAATATTGATAATGCGGCCGTAGCGCCGCTCGATCATGTGCCGTCCGAACACCTGGCAGGCCCGTAGAGTCCCGGTCAGATTCGTCTCCAGGATCCGGTGCCAGTCCTCTTCTTTGTAGTCGAGGGTCGGCGCGCGCTTGGTGACCCCGGCAGCGTTGACCAGGATGTCCACCTTGCCGAAGGCATCAATGCAGGCTTGCAGCAGCCTCTCAAGGGAACCTCGATCGCCGACATCGCACGTCACCCGCAGCGTGCGTCTCCCGAGGGCCTCGATCTCGCCCGCCAGTTCATCCACCAGTTCCTTGCGACGGGCGCTCGACACCACATCGGCTCCGCCTCGCGCCAGGCCGAGAGCGAGCATCTTCCCGATCCCCGAACTTCCGCCTACAATCACCGCGACTTTGCCTTCCAAATCAAGCTGCTTGTACATGGCTCCTCATCAGCATCAGCGAGTCGAATGCTATTGATTCACTCCCTCTGCGCTACCGGAAACTAAAGCGCGCGCTCTGGAAAAAATTACCAGTTGAACATCGTCCCGTCGAGTTTCCGGTTCACCGGCAGGTAAGCGCGCTCGTATGGACAACGGTCCGCCAGTTTCTCGTCATAATCGACGCCCAGTCCCGGCGCATCTCCCGGATGCAGATACCCGCTTTTGAACCAATAATCATGCGGGAAAACTTCATCCGTCTGCGCGGTGTGCCGCATGTATTCCTGAATCCCGAAGTTGTTCACGGAAATATCGAAGTGTAAAGCGGCCGCCATCGCCACCGGCGAAAGGTCGGTTGCCCCGTGAGATCCGGTCCGCACGTGATACATCTCAGCCAGGGCCGCGATCTTCTTCAAGTGTGTCAACCCCCCGCTGTGAACGACCGTCATGCGGAGATAATCGATCAACTGTTCCGTAATCAGGATGTGCGCGTCCCACACGGCATTGAAAACCTCGCCCACGGCCAAGGGGGTAGTGGTATGCTTCCGGATCAGCCGGAACCCTTCCTGCAACTCCGCGGCTACCGCATCTTCCAGCCAGAACAGATGATAGGGCTCCAGGCTCTTTCCCAGGCGGGCCGCCTCGATCGGAGTCAGCCGGTGATGCACGTCATGCAGCAGGTGCAGATCATCGCCGAATTTCAGGCGCAGAGCTTCAAACAGCTTCGGCACATGCAACAGATATTTTTCTGTCGACCATGAATTCGCGGGAGGTAATCCTTTCTCCGCGGGCTCATAAAACAACTTGTCTCCAGCGACCCCGTAGGTCGAGGGCAGGCCGGGGATGCCCGTCTGCGCGCGCACTGCGAGGTAGCCCATTTCTTTGTATTTCGCCACCTCGTCCGCGGTCTCCTCGATATCGCGCCCGTTGGCGTGCCCGTAGACCAGCACGCCCGTGCGACTCACGCCGCCCAGCAGGTTGTAGACCGGTGTGTTCAGCGCCTTGCCTTTGATGTCCCAGAGCGCCATGTCGACGGCGGCAATGGCCGTCATGGTTACCGGCCCGCGCCGCCAGTATGCGCCCCGATAGAGGAACTGCCACACATCTTCCGTCTGAAACGCATCGCGCCCGATGAGACAGGGAATAACGTGATCCTTCAGATAAGATGCGACGGCCAGCTCGCGACCGTTCAGCGTCGCATCGCCCAACCCATAGATCCCCTGATCCGTATGGATCTTGAGCGTGACAAAATTCCTCCCCGGACAGCAGACGGATACGGTCGCATCTGTGATCTTCAAGCCGCTCTCCTCAATATGCCCACGAGTGTACCCAAAGCTCAGATTCGGCGCACCAGCCCCCGTTCCGTGGCTTCGTTGTTCCGCACCAGCAGCAGCACCAGGATCATGCCAATAAACGGAACGATGCCTGCCAGAATCACGATTGGATCGAACGCATGCGTGCCGGTCGCCTGGCGCGCGTCCGAGACGTAGCCGATGAGCTTGAACGCCACGATCGTGCCCAATCCGGTTCCTGTTCCCCCGACCCCGCTTACCGAGGCCACCGAATCACTGTGGAATAAATCCGAAGGCAGCGTATTCGCCATGATCGTGAACCCCGCATAGGTGAAGGTCACAATCGCAAACAGCAAGGCGATCACGTATTGATTGGTGGTGAAGATGGTGGGAATGACCAAAGTCATTCCTATGCCGCCGTAGATGATGGGCACCTTGCGCGCCCAGCCCAGCGACATGCCCCGCCGGACTAGATAACCGGAGAGCCACCCGGCGAAGAAACTGCCGACGTCGGCGGCCACAAACGGGATCCATACGGCGGTAAGCCCGGTCTTCAGTTCGATGCCCTTCGCGACCAGGTAAATGGGAAACCATTCTGTGATGAAAAAGAAAACCGGGTCGGTGAAAGTCTTGGCGACGATGGTCCCCCAGGTCTGGGGAATCTTCAGCAAATCGCGCCATCGCGGAGGGGGGCCTTGCCCCTGAGAAGCGTCCGCCTCCCGCTTGTCCGCCACAATCATCTCGCGCTCCGACTGGCTGATGCGGCTGTGCGCCTCGGGCGGGTAATATAGCCATCGCCAGGCAATCAACCAGAGGAATCCCAGGGTCCCGGGAACTGCGACCGCGGGCCGCCATCCCCACCGGAAGTAAATCCACAGCACCAGAAAAGGCGCAAGGGCGCCGCCGATGGAAGACCCGCTATCGAACAGCGCGGTCGCCAGTGCGCGCTCGCGTTTTGGGAACCACTCCGAGACTGCTTTGGTGGCCGCGGGCCAATTCGCGGATTCTCCCGCGCCCAGCAAAAATCGAAATGTCGCGAAGCTGTAGAAGCCCCGCGCCAGGGAGGTCAGCATGGAAATCACCGAATAGCAAATCACCGTGATGGTCAGGCCGCGGCGGGTGCCCACACGATCCATGAGCCGGCCAAAGACGCTTTGACCCACCGAGTAGGCAACGCGAAACGCGATCGCCAGGTTCGCATAATCGGAATTCGTCCAGTGATATTGAACCTTCAGGTAGGGAGCGAGGAGAGAGAGCGTCTGGCGGTCGATGTAGTTGATGACGGTGGAAGCAAACAGCAGTCCGCCGATCCACCAGCGCAGATTCGGAATCGCCGTTCTTGCCATCCGGGGGATCAGGAAAGTTCAGAATGTACTACGAACTGCGATTGTTTGCGCAGTTGCGGAGCCAGCAGCGCAGCGGAATGCTGATCCAGGTAAAGCGTCACGTCCGGATGGCGCTTGAGGATCGATGCCGGAATTATCGCACTGATTTTGCTCTCCACCGTCGCCTTCACCGCTTGCGCTTTGCGCGAGTCGGGCACTACCGCGATGATTTGCCGCGACTTCAAGATCTGTTTTGGAGTCATGGAGACGGCCCGCGCCGGCACTTCGGCGATATCGGCGAACCATCCCTCGCCCACCTGCTGCCGCCGGCAGGCCTCATCCAGTTCCACGATTTTGTAAGGAGCCTCGGTCTCAAAATCCGCCGGCGGATCGTTGAAGGCGATATGCCCATTCTCGCCGATGCCAATAAAAGCGACATCGATCGGAGCGGAGGTAAGTTGCGCGCTAATCTCGCTAATGGCTGCCGGCAGGTCGGCCGCATCCGCTTCTATGGCACGAAACTTGGTGATCCCGGTTTTCTGCACCACGCGTTCCAACAATATTTTCCGAAAACTCGCCCGGTGCGTGGCCGGCATGCCCACGTACTCATCGAGGTGGAACGCCTCAACCTTGGGCCAGTCGAGGCCGGGCACATTAGTCAGGGCCTCCAGAAAAGCGAATTGCGAGGCTCCAGTGGCCAGGATGATCCGGGCCTGCCCGCGGGCTGCCAGGGCACGCCGGATGGCGCCAGCCGCCTGTTCGGACGCTGCCGCGGCCAGTGCATGAATTTCGTCAAAAATCTTCACCAGCATTCAGATCCCCCGAGCCCTTCCCCTTCGCGCCGCACGCCGTAATATCTTCCACTCCCGCACCACGGCTATCCGGTCTCCACTCGTTCCAGCCGGGGCGCGAATAGCTGCACGAAAAGCAGCGCTACCAGGTACGCCGATCCCGCCAGCACGAAGACAGGAACGTAGGAGCCAGTCCGTTGCAGGATGTAGCCCACGGTCTTCGAAATCAGCATTCCGCTGACCGTGCCCATCAGAGTAGCAAATCCCACGACAGAAGCGACTGCACTGCGTGGAAACATATCCGAAGTCAGGGTGTAGATATTGGCTGACCAGCCCTGGTGAGCGCCCGCGGCCAAGGCCACGAGCAATACCGCCGTCCAGGCATTGGAGGTGCGGGCGGCCAGCATGATCGGGGTTACCGCCAGCGCGCAGATCAGCATGGCGGTCTTCCGGCTGGCGTTGACGCTCCACCCGCTCCTGATCAACCAGGACGAGAGCCATCCGCCGGCAACGCTTCCCACGCTGGCCCCGGTATAAATCACGAACAGAGGCAGGGCCATTCCCCTCAAATCCAGCTTCAAATTCCGGCTCAGGAAGTCGGGCATCCAGAACAGGTACACAAACCAGATAGGGTCGGTGAAAAACTTTCCCAGGCCCACGGCCCAGGTCTGGCGAAACCTCAGCAGAACGCGCCAGGACACGGTCGCAGCCGGCGCTTCGCGATCGCTTTGGATATAGGCGAGCTCTCCAGGGGACACCAGGGAACTCTCTTCCGGCCGACGATACAGAATCAGCCATACCGCGATCCACACCAGTCCCAGGGCGCCGGTCGCGATAAACGCCATGCGCCATCCGAAGCGAACCGTGATCCAGGGGACGATCAGCGGGGTAATAATGGCGCCTACGTTCGTGCCGGAATTAAAAATCCCCGTCGCCAGAGCCCGCTCTTTCTTCGGAAACCATTCCGCCACCGCCTTGATCGAGGCGGGGAAGCTTCCCGATTCGCCAACCCCAAGGCTCAACCGCGCCACAGCAAACTGCAGGACTGAACTCGCGGCCGCGTGCGCCATGGCAGAAATGCTCCAGAACAAAACCGCCAGCGTGAAGCCTTTCCGGGTGCCGATCCTGTCGATCAATTTGCCCACGACCACCAGGCTCGCTCCGTAGGCAAACTGAAATGCCAGCACAATGTTGCTGTAGCCGATTTCCGTCCACCCGAATTGCGCCTGCAGCGTCGGCTTCAGCAACCCGATCACCTGCCGGTCCATGTAATTCACCGAGGCCGCAAAAAAAAGCAGGCCGCAGATCATCCAGCGCACCTGGCTGCCTCTCTGCGGCGGAACCGTCCCCCTCTGGGAAGGATTCGAAATGGCTGGCTGCAAATTCAAGCTTCCCTGCGTGCTTCAGCCGAACTGGTATAGTTTTCCGTTAGATTGCGGATCATTCCCCGGTCGTACCCCAAATGTTCTGATGGCATTCCTTGACGAACACTTCCTGCTCTCGAATGAAATCGCGCGACGACTCTATCACGAGTACGCCAAGCCGCAGCCGATCCTTGATTACCACTGCCATCTGCCTGCCAAAGACATTGCGGAAAATCGCCGCTTCGCCAACCTTCATGAGATCTGGCTGGAGGGAGATCATTACAAGTGGCGGGCTATGCGCGCCAACGGCATTCCGGAAAAATACATCACGGGCGATGCTCCGGCTTACGAAAAGTACCTGGCCTGGGCGCGAACTGTGCCCTACACGCTGCGGAACCCCCTGTACCAGTGGACGCATCTCGAGTTGCAGCGCTATTTCGGCATCAGTGATCTGCTGGATGAGACGTCCGCCCCCAAGATCTGGGAGCGAGCCAATGCCGATCTGACGGACCTTACAGCCCATGCCATCCTGGCGAGATTTCATGTGCGCGCCGTATGCACTACGGACGATCCTACCGACGACCTTCAATATCATCGTTCAATTGCGCAATCGAATTTGAAGACGCGGGTCTTCCCTGCCTTTCGCCCGGACAAAGCCCTGGCCCTCGATCATCCCGACTTTGAGAACTGGATTCAGAAGCTCGCGGCTGCGGCGAACATTGATGTCCGCGATCTGCGCAGCTTTCTGGAAGCTCTGCGCAAGCGCCATGATGACTTCCATTCCCTGGGATGCCGCCTCTCCGACCACGGCTTGGAGCATTGCTACGCCACCCCATGCTCCGAGAACATCGCTGCATCTATTTTTGACAAGGCCCGGGGCGGACAGCCAATCGCCGAGCAGGAGCGAACCAGCTTCGCTTCCTTCATGATGCTTTTTTTCGCCCGCCTGGACGCGGGAAAGGGGTGGACGAAGCAACTTCACCTGGGAGCCCTCCGCAACGTCAACACCGCTGCTCGAGAGAGAATTGGCGCAGACTCAGGCTATGACACCGTCGGGGATTCCCCGCAAATCGGCCCTCTGGCTGCCTATCTCGATCTTCTCGCGCGCGAAAATGCGCTGCCTCGAATGGTTCTCTACAACGTCAACCCCGCGGACACATTCTCCTTCGCCACGCTTACCGGGTGCTTCCAGGACGGCGATCTGCCCGGCAAGATCCAATATGGCAGCGCCTGGTGGTTCCTGGACCAGAAGGAAGGCATAACGGCCCAGATCAACGCCCTTTCGAATGTGGGCATGCTTTCGCGCTTCATCGGCATGGTCACCGACTCACGCTCTTTCATGTCTTACCCACGCCACGAATATTTCCGCCGCGTGCTCTGCGACATCATCGGCCAGGATGTAGAGCGCGGAGAACTCCCTAATGATGACAACTTGTTGCGACGCCTGATCGAAGACATCTGCCACGGAAATGCGCAGCAGTACCTAAAGCTTCCGCTTTGAAATCAGCCACGTAGGGGCGGACGCATTCGTCCGCTCCGCTCTGGCCAGAGCGTCTCGGCCCGCGTGGTAGCTGTCCCTAAGGCATCGTCCTTCCCATTACTCCCGCCGTTGGTTCCAAGGGCCCATCGGTTAGAATATTTCGACAGCCAAATTACAGTTCATCCCAAGCTGGAGAAGGAATTAGTGCGTTTTATCGAACTCAAAAAGCCATCGGGACGGCAACGAAGGACTGCATTTTTTCTCTTTTCCATACTGCTCCACGTGTGGTTGACCTCGGCATCCGCACAGACTGCGGCCTTTGACCTGATCGGTCCCAAAGTCGAGGTCCGCGTACAACGTGCAAGCGTGACGTTACCGATCGCCGAGGTCCCCAATCTGCAGGCCGGAGATCGCTTGTGGGTGCATGCCGATCTTCCCGACAGCCAGTCCGTTCGATATCTCATGGTGATCGCTTTTCTGCGGGGAGCAACCAATCCGCCGCCGGAGTCGTGGTTTACGCGAGTGGAGACATGGAGCAAAGCGGTCCATGAAGAGGGCGTGTTTGTCGTTGTGCCCAACGAGGCTGAGGAGGCCCTGGTATTTCTCGCACCCGAGACCGGAGGTGCGTTCAGCACCCTTCGCGCCGCGGTTCGCGGAAAGCCGGGCGCCTTCGTGCGCGCCGCCCAGGACCTGCAGCAGGCCGGCCTGGACCGCCAGCGTCTGGAGAAGTACCTCGAAACGGTCCGCGGAACCTACATCGCCGATCCCGAGCAGGCGAAAGTTCATACCACCATGCTGGCCCGCAGCCTGGGCATGAAGGTTGACCAGCAGTGTTTCGATAAGCCCAGTGCGCAACAGGTTCCTTGCCTGACCCAGAACACCGATCAGCTGGTGCTGGACGACGCGCATAGCCAAACCATGGTCGCGACCTTGACCTCCGGGCCTTCTTCGGACCTGCTGGCACAAATCAGTTCCACGCCCACAGCTCGCGGCGGATATTACAGCCCTTACATCGGAGCGGTAGTGGACGTCGCCCGCATTCTGGGTACGGCGCATACCGCGCAGTATCAGTACATCCCGGCGCTGGCTTTACCCGACAAGGATGAACTCAATCTCCGCCTGAACAATCCCCCATCATTCCGCAACCCGAAATCGGTTCTGGTGATCGGTCTGCCGCCGATCCGCACCGCGCCGCCCCCGCCGTTGCGGGCCGTCGATCCACCCCAGCTTTTCTGCGCCGGTAAGCCCTCCGTCGTGGTTCCGGCGGAAGGAGCGCCGCTGGTCTTCGCCACCCAGCTGGCGCATGATTTCGTCCTGCATGTCGATACCAAATCCGGCAAGGGCCTCGACCTGCCCGCCACCCCCGATCCGCTGCGCGGGGGATTTGTGGTCGATACGCAGGCATTGCAGTCCGCCAATCTCGAGGGTGAAGTCGCCGCTACCCTGCGCGGCTCCTGGGGCTTCCGAAGCTTCGACGGCCCCCACTATCGCTTCCGGACCTCCAGGCCGGCACAATGGATCGTCGCCTCCAAAGATGCCAGCGCTCTCATCGTGGGCCGCGAAGACACGCTGCACCTGCAGTCCGCCGACGCCTGTTGCGTGAGCGAGGTCGCGGTGAAAGACCAGCAGGGCAAGAGCCTGATTACGGAGTGGAAGAACTCAAAAGCAGACGAACTGGAGGTCAAAGTTCCGCTGCAGAAGGCCACAGCGGGATGGGTCACCATCCAGATCAAGAAATTCGGCCTGCACGACGCGGATGAGATTCCTCTTCACACCTACTCCGAAGCCGGCCGTCTCGATAGTTTCAGCATCCACGCCGGGGATGCCGACGGCGTTCTGAAGGGCACTCGTCTGGATCAGGTCGAGAGCCTGGATGTAAACGGCATCCGCTTTACTCCCGAGGGATTGACCCGGGCCAACCAGCAGGATGAGTTGAAGCTGACCACCGCGGATACAGCAGCGAAAACCAGGCTGCATGCCGGCGATTCGCTGGCCCTGCGTGCCACTCTGAAAGATGCCCGCACGCTGGATCTGCACGCGGAAGTCGAGGCCCCGCGCCCCGCGGTTTCGCTTTTGACCAAGAGCATTCAACTGGATCCAGGATCTTCCCCCTCTGCCGTTCGCCTCGGCAGTCAGGAAGAACTGCCCCAGGATGGACGGCTGAACTTCTTCCTCAAGACCCAGGCACCCGAGACCTTCTCGCCGGGAGAGAAAATCGAAGTAGCCACGGCGGACGAATCTTTCCGCGTGCTGCTGAGCTTTAAAGACGGAAACCTCACGATGCAAGATACCAAGACGGTGCTCGCGGTTCTCGATCCGATGAAACTGCTCGGTCCTTCGGCTTTTGGACCGCTGAAGTTCCGTCCCGTGTCGGGCGATGGCGTCAATGGGGACTGGCAACCGTTGGTAAGTCTGGTGCGCGTTCCTCTCCTGACCGGAGTTCGTTGTGTCCCGAATCCAGAGAAGCAGTGCACCCTGAATGGCGACAAGCTTTTCCTGCTGGACTCGGTCAGCACCGATGCTGATTTTGCGAACCCGGTCAGAGTGCCGGAAGGTTTTGTGGAGGATGCGCTCGCCATCCCGCCGCCGAAGGGCAAGACGCTGTACATCAAGCTGCGCGACGATCCCCAGACCATCGACACCGTAGCCCTGCCCCTCGCGGAACGAGAGCCATAGAAGACGCACGGCCGGAATCCGGCACTCCGGGCCGGGCATGTCTTCGCGTTATACTCGCCTTTATTCCATGGCCAACATTCTCTACGGAGTCAATGGTGAAGGCGCCGGCCATTCCACGCGCGCCAAAGAAGTGCTCACGCATCTCGTGGCTCAAGGGCATCGCGTCCACGTAGCTTCTTTCGACCGGGGCCTGCAAAATCTGCAGGACAAATTCGACGTCACCGAGATCTACGGATTTCGCTTCTCCTACGTCAACAACCGCGTCCGCTACAAGCGCACCATCGCCAGAAACTTGATGACGGTTCCGCAAGCCGCGAATAGCCTTTCCCGCCTTAACGCCCTCGTTGATCATGAAAAGATCGATCTGGTCATCACCGACTTCGAGCCGCTGACCTGCCACATCGGTCACAAGCGCCGCCTTCCTGTCATCTCGATCGACAACCAGCATTGTTTGACCAATGCGCAGGTCTCTTATCCCAGGCAGTACCGCCACGACGCCGCGGCCGCCAAGATTGTCACCAGACTGATGACACCTCGGGCCAACGCCTACCTGGTGATCTCTTTCTTTGCCGCCTCGGTCCGCAAGCGCAACACGTTCCTCTTCCCTCCTTTGCTGCGGCAGCAGATTCTGGATGCCGCTCCCAGCCAACGCGAACACATTCTCCTGTATGTGACTTCCCCCGCTCCCGAGCTGGCAAAACTTCTCGGCTCCGTGCGCGCGCAATTTGTCGCCTACGGCTTCGGCCGCGAAGGTCAGAACGCGGAGCGGAATGTGACGTTCAAGAGGCCTTCGCTGGAGGGATTCTTCAGCGACCTGGTCAGCGCCAAAGCCGTGATCGCCAACTCAGGATTTTCCCTGGTAACGGAAGCCCTGCATCTCGGAAAGCCGTACCTGGCGGTTCCTGTGAGCCATCAGTTCGAACAGATCTTCAATGCATACTGGCTCGAAAGATCGGGGTACGGCGCTTATTGGGAAGAAGTGAACAAAGAGCGGGTCGAATCATTTCTCTACAACCTGCCCCAATACCGCGAAGCTCTGGCGAAATATCCCCGGGCCGGCAACGACGCCCTATTCCGGAAACTGGATAGCCTGATCGCCGATTATGCTCCCTGATAGGACATTCTCCACCAAGGTACGAAGGTAACGTCGCTCCCCCTGTGCATGAGACCTACGATGAAGGGGTGCCCCACCCTTGTCGCGTTTTATGCGACAGGGTGGGGATTTTGACCTCCATCGATGACTATGCGAACCAGAAATTTGATGCTAGTGCTACTCGCCTTCTCGATCCCCTGCAGATTCGCCCAAGCCCAGGACTCGGAATCGTTGGCGGATGCAGCCCGACAGGCGCGCCAGCAGAAACAGCGGTCGGCCAAGGCTACGGAGGGACAAAAAACAACCGCCAAGACACCCCGCGTCATCACGAATGACGAAATCCCGGAGCAGGCAGTGCCCGATACCGCTTCGCCGTCCGGCACCGCAAGTAGTCCTGAGCCGAACTACCCGGACGGGAAACGTCCGGCGGAATACTGGAAATCCCAGATCCTTCGCACCAGGACCGCGATTGCATCCCTGCAGAGGAATATCGACGCGCTGAACAATTCGATCCGCTTCGCGGGCGGGAACTATGAAAAGCACGTGGCCTGGAATGAGCGCCAGCGCGAGAAACAGCAGGAAGTGGAGAAGCTGAAGATTCAGCTCAGCGATCTGCAGAAGCGCCTGGAAGGCATGCAGGAAGCGGCCCGCCGACAAGGCTACGGCAGCTCCGTCTATGAGCCCTGATCATCCGGGCTGCCCGCACGCTTCACGGGTTTCGAACGGCGCATAATTGCAGCTGGCATCACTTTCCCTCTCCCCAAATTCCCTGTCCCATGCGAAATTAGTTTCATGCCCTTAGTCGTCCGCCCTTCACCTATCCACGCGGTTGGCGTTTATACCAACACTCCCATTCGCAAAGGAGCCCGCATCGTCGAATATGCGGGAGAGCGCATCACTCCGGAAGAGGCCGACCGCCGCTATGACGGAGTTTCCCGCACCTACCTGTACGGTCTGGAAGATGGAAAGACGGTCATCGACGGCGAGGGACTGGGCGCGTATCTGAACCACTCCTGCGATCCAAATTGCGAAGTGGACGAAGTCAAGGGCCGCGTCTGGCTGTACGCGATCCGTGACATCGCGGCCGGGGAAGAGCTGGTGTGGGACTACAACCTGTACGATGACGAAGAGCCCGCCCCCTGCCACTGCGGCTCGCCCAAATGCCGCGGCACGATGTACTCCCGCGAGTGGATGGCCAGGATGCGCCGGAAAGAGGCGCGGAAAAAGAAAGCGGCAGAGCGAAAGCCAGAAAACCGCAGCAAGAACGGCTCGAATCGCAACCAGGCCGCGTAAGAGTTAGAAGCAGAGTGGGGATTCTGACTTTCCTTCCGACGCGAATCCTATCGCTGTTCCGGAGCCTTCCCGTGCTCCCTCCAGCCCTCGATGATCAGGTAAAGCACGGGAATGAAGAACAGATTGAGCACGGTCGACATGATCATGCCGCCGAACACCGTGGTTCCCACTGAATGCCGCCCATTTTCTCCTGCGCCCGAAGCGAAAACCAGCGGTACCACGCCCAAAATGAATGCCATGGAGGTCATCAGAATGGGGCGCAACCGGATCGTCGCAGCCTGCACCGCAGATTCCACCAGCGGCACCCCGCGCTCACGCAACTGCTCGGCAAACTCCACGATCAGAATCGCATTCTTGCTCGACAAACCCACCAGCATCACCAGTCCCACCTGGCAGAAGACGTCGTTCTGCAGTCCGCGAATCCACTGCCCGCCCAGCGCTCCTAACAATGCCATCGGCACCGCCAGCAGCACGATGAATGGCAGTACGAAGCTCTCATATTGCGCTGAAAGGGTCAGATACACGACCAGCGTACCCAGTCCAAACAACAGCAGCGAAGTTCCGCCCGCCTGTAGTTCTTCCAGCGAAAGCCCGGTCCAGCTGTAGGAGAATCCCTGCGGCATTCCCATCGCCAAATTCTCCATTGCGGCGATCGCCTGGCCCGAACTGTATCCCGGCTTGGGGGATCCGTCGATCTCCGCCGAGCGGAACAGGTTGTAGTGGCTGATGACCTGCGGAGTTGTAGTCTGCGAAATCGAGATCAAATTGTCGAGCGGCACCATCGCCCCGTTATCCGAACGTACGTAAAACCGCTTCATGTCCTCCGACGTCGCCCGGAACTGCTTGTCCGCCTGCACGTACACGCGATACGACCGGTTATTGAAATCGAAGTCATTAACGTACGCCGATCCCATATACACGCCCAGAGTATCGGTAATCTGCGACAGCGGAACATGCAGGCTCTTGGCTTTTTCCCGGTCGATGGTGACCAGATACTGCGGATCATTCGCCGTGAACGGCGTATACAGCCCGACCAGTTCCTTGCGCTGCGCCGACTGCCGCATCAAGCCGTGGGTAGCTGCCGCCAATTCTTCCGAAGTGTGTGCCCCCAGGTCTTGCACCACAAACTGAAATCCGCCGAACTGACCTAATCCCTGGATGGCAGGTGGCAGCGTGGCAAACACGATTGCTCCTGAAACTCCAAACAGCATGGGACGAACTCGGTTCACGATTGCTTTGGCGGCGTGCTCTTCCCCCTTGCGCTGCGAATACGGTTTCAGCGGAACAAAAATCAATCCCTGGTTTGCTGCCGCTCCCGCAAAGCTGAAGCCCGCAACGGAAAACGTTCCTTCCGCCTCGGGAACGTGCGCCAGAATGTTCGACACCTGCTTGCCGATTCCTTTTGTATATTCGAGCGACGCTCCAGACGGCGCCTGGATCACGATAATGAAATATCCCTGGTCCTCATCAGGCACGAAGCCTGTCGGCACCCGCGTGAATATCAGATAAGTGAGCCCCAGGCCGGCGAAAAATAGCACCGCCATTGCCAGTTTGTATTCCAACAGGTGATGCAGCAGGCTACGGTACCCGCGGGTGAGGAGGACGACGCCATCGTCAAACTTTTGCAGCCACCACCACTTGTGCCGGTGGGAGTCGCGCAGAAAAATTGCCGCCAGCACCGGAGCCAGGGTGAGGGCGTTGAACGCGGAAATCGCGATGGAAAATGCGATAGTCAGCGCAAACTGCCGAAACAGAATGCCGGTCGTACCGGGAAAGAAAGCCACGGGCACAAACACCGCGACCAGCACCAGCGAGGTGGCGATCACGGCGCTGGTAATCTCGGCGGTTGCTGCTGCCGCCGCTCTGCGCGAGTCGCGTTCGCCCCCAGCGATATGGCGCTCAATGTTTTCAATCACCACGATAGCGTCGTCGACGACCAGGCCAGTGGCCAGTGTGATACCGAACAAGGTCAGCGTATTGATCGAGAAGCCGAGCAACTTCACAAATACGAAGGTGCCGATGAGCGAAACTGGAGTGGCGATAAAGTGAATCATCGTCGTCCTCCAGTCGCCTAGAAAAATAAAAATCACCAGGATGACCAGTACGATCGCCGAACCCACCGTGAAGACCACATCGCGAATCGATTCGCTCACCGCGTCGGTCGTATCGAATGCCAGTTGGTAGTGCATGCCGGGAGGGAAGCTCTTCGACAGTCGGTCCAATTCGGCAAGGGCGCGACGGTCCACATCGAGGGCATTGGCCGTGGAAAGCTGGATCACCGCGATTCCGACGGCGTCTTTCCCGTTGAATTGCAGGTCGGAGGCGTAATTTTCCGCTCCCAGTTCCGCGCGCCCGACATCCTTCAGCCGTACCAGAGTGCCGTCCGCGTTGGTTTTCAGAATGATGTTCTCGAACTGCGAGGGTTCGCTCAGCCTGCCCACGGCTCGGATGCTTACCTGATAGTTTTGTCCCGGAATGGCAGGCTGCTGCCCCGCCTGTCCCGCTGCGACTTCGACGTTCTGCTCGGATAATGCATTGACCACATCCGGGGCTGTGAGTCCGCGACCCGCCAGGCGCGCCGGATCGAGCCACAGACGCATGGAAAATTTGCGCTCGCCAAAAATCTCCACGTCCGCCACTCCCGGGATCCGCTTCAGCGCGTCTCTGACATATACGTCCAGGTAGTTACTCATGAACAGGGTGGAGTACTTGTTGTTGTCGGAGATGACGGCCGCGCCAAATACGAAGTTTTGCGCCGTCTTCTGCGTCGTGATGCCCACTGCCTTCACCGCGCTTGGCAGCCGCCCTTGTGCCGTATTCACGCGGTTCTGAATATCCACCGTCGCCAGGTCCGGATCGCGCGTCAGATCGAACGTCACCAGAATCTGGCTGGTCCCATCATTGCCGCTGGTGGAGGTGATGTATTTCATTCCCTCCGCGCCATTGATCTGCTGCTCCAGCGGAATCGTGACCGCACTCTCCACCGTTTGCGCACTCGCCCCTATGTAGAAGCTGGTCACGCCCACCTGGGGAGGCGTCAGATTCGGGAATTGCGCGACAGGCAGGGTAGGAATCACAGCCGCACCGGCCAGAATAATCAGCATGGCGCAGACACTGGCAAATACCGGACGTCGTATGAAGAACTCAACAAACATGAAAATTCCCGTTACTTTTGGGGAGATTTCCCCGATTTCTTAACGAAGAAGTGCGTGGAATGTATCGAGTACTGGACATCCGCTGCCAGTCTCATAACTCATTGCTAAGTTTGCGGAATCACGGGCGCCCCATCCAAAAGAAACTGGGTTCCTGAAACGATCACCTTGTCCCCCGGCTTGACGCCGGCTAGAACTTCATAGTCATTGCCAACAGTCTGCCCGATTGTCAGCGGCCGTTGCCGAGCTATAAACGAGCTCCCATTTTGCGGCTCGGCGACGAACGCGAAGTATTGCCCGGCTAAGCGGGAGACCGCCAGGATCGGCACTTCCGGATTCTGATGCGTTCCCCAGATGACTCGCGCCCGAATGAACTGGGACTGCCGCAGCGTGTCTTTGCCATTCGCAATACGCGCTTTCACCAGAACCGTCTGCGTCGTATTGTCGACCTGCGGTGAAATAAAGGTGATACGAGTGTCTGCGACCACTTTCCCATTGCTGTCCAGGATTTGCACCGGCAGATTCATCCTCAGCAGCGACGACCGTTCCACCGGCACGTACACGTAGGCCTCCAGGCTGCCGGGTTGATCCACGGTCGTGAGTTGCGTTTGCGTGGTAACGCGATCGCCCATTCGCACCGGGATATCCCCGACAATGCCGGATCGTGGGGCTACTACTTTGTAATAGTGCAATTGCACTTCCTGTTCGCGAACCTGCGCATTGAGCGAACCGATCTGAGCCTCGGCCGCATCGAGCGTCGCCTTCGCCTGATCGAGATCCTGCTTGCTCACCACTCCGGCGGAGGCAAGGCCCTGCGTGCGTTGATACTGCTGCCTGGCCCAGTTCAATTGCGCTTCCTGGGCGGCCCGCGCGCTCTCCAGGCTTTTCACGGTCGCTTGCTGCTTCAGCGGGTCGATTTCCATCAGCGGAGCACCGGCACTGACTTTGTCCCCGGAATGCACCAGGATTTGCGTAATGATCCCTTCCACCTGCGGCATAATCACCGCGGAATCGCGCGACTTCAAGGTTGCGACGTACTCAGAAGAATCATGCACGGGAACCGCGCGCGCTTCGACTACCTTAACTGGCATGGCGGGCGGACCGCCCGCCTGCGGATTTGGCGCCGAGCTTTTCGAGCAACCTACCGTCGCCCCGATGGCCATACATAGCACGCCCATCAAGCCTTTCCTGCAGTGTTGTTGAAATAGTTTTGGCATATGAAAGCTTTCGTTCCCACCTACTCTAGCGGATACCCAGCCAGCTTGGAAGAAGCGCGGCTGTCGAGTTCACCTCTGTGTCCCTGCAGCTGGCTCCGTGCTTCACCTGCCCCGAACCGCTGCTCCCGAACGCCGATTGTATCTCAGAATATCGATTTTCTCTTTCATCCCTGCCCTCTCTCCTACGGTTCTTGTGCTGGGAACTGATGAAGAACGGGCGCTTAACGCAGGACCATCCTGCCCAGAATTTCCTTTAGCATTTTGGCTGCAACCGTAGCCGTCAGTCCGGAAATGTCCCGCACCGGGTTGTATTCCACCAGATCCGCGCCGGCAATCTCGCCTTCAATCGCGTGCAGGTGCGCGATCGCCTCCCGCACCGACATTCCTCCCGGCTCGCGATGAGAAATCCCCGGGGCGAACGCTGGATCCAGCACGTCCATATCAAACGAGATATACACCGGGCCGGTTGCTTTCAAACGTGCGTAAGCGGGTAACTCGCTCATCTCAACCACCTCGACTCCGAATCTCTGCGCTTGCTCCCGCTGATGCCGGCTGATGGTGCGAATTCCGATCTGCACCAGTCGCTTCGCCAGTCTAGCCTCCATAATCCGGGCAAACGGACAAGCGTGCGAGAGCCGGTTTCCTTCATACTCCTCGTACAAATCAGGGTGGGCGTCGAAGTGGAAAATGGTCAAGTCCGGATGCTTCGCGGCCAGGGCTTTGATGAGGGGAAACGTAATGGAATGGTCGCCGCCCAGCGAAACCGGACGTTTGCCTTGACGCACCAACGCACCCACTCCGGCCTCGATCGCCGCACACGCATCTTGTTCCGGGAACGACAGATCCCCCGCGTCTTCATAGATTCCGCTGAGCCCGAGATCCGCCCCAGTTTCGGTCCACTGGTTTCCGGCGTCGCAAGCCAGGGCCTCCCGGATTTTGGGCGGAGCATCCGCTGCTCCGCGAAGATACGAAGATTGCCCATCGAATGGAATGCCAAGCAAGCAAGGAACCCGCGTTTGCCGCTGTTTCCGTGCTCCTTCCCTGCTGCCGGAAGCGTCCGGCCGGGGTGCACTTCTTCTCTTCATCTCCGCTTTGCCCTTTCTCTTGCGAGGTTCTGTTTGACCAGAACAGAGTGGGAATTCGGCTTCCATTCACCCAGCGTCCCGTCTGTGCTCGCGGTGGTGAAGATGTTCCATACCGAATCTCGCACCAGCGCCCCCGCATCCTTTATCCTAGAACCTGCATTCTTATGACGCCGAAATCGAAAAATTCCAACGGAGGCTCCGCCGCCGTAATTGAAGCTCCCGCGAGCAATCCCGAACGCGAGCGCGTGTTCGCCGCCTACCGCCAGTTCGGCTACCTCGAAGGCGACCTCGACCCGTTAGGCTTCCTGCGCCCTCGGCTCACGCCCGAACTGGAGAAAGAAGGAGAATACGCCCGCGAAGCCCGCGCCATCTACTCCAGCACGATCGGGGTCGAGATCAACCACATCTATTCGCCCGTGCGCCGCCAGTGGATTTACGAGCGCATGGAATCCGAAGCTCCCAAGGAAGATCAGCAGCGCATCCTCGATCTCCTGACGCGCGCGGACATTTTTGAGCACGTCATGCAGCAGCGCTATCTGGGGAGCAAGCGCTTCTCCCTGGAAGGCGTGACCGCCCTGATCCCACTGGTGGATGAAGTCCTCGACACTGCCTCGCGGCTGGGGGCGATCGAGTTGGTGATGGGCATGAGCCATCGGGGACGCCTCAACGTCATCGCCCACGTAGCCCGGCGCCCGCCGCAGGAGATTTTTGCCGGATTTGAAGACGTTGACCCGCGAAGCGTACTCGGCTCCGGAGACGTGAAGTACCACATGGGCGCCACCGGCGAATACCCTACGCGCAGCGGCGGCAAAGTCCACATCCATCTCGTCTCCAACCCAAGCCATCTCGAAGCGGTCGATCCGGTTACTGTCGGCCGCACCCGTGCCAAGCAGGACCGAACCGGCGAAGGCGGCCGCGAGAAGTATCTTCCACTGTTGGTTCACGGCGACGCGGCATTCGCAGGACAGGGAATCCTCGCCGAAACGATGAACTACGCCGACCTTCCCGGATACACGGTGGGCGGCACCATCCACGTGGTGGTCAACAATCTTCTGGGATTTACTACGAACTACACCGAAGAGCATTCCACGCGCTTCGCCGCCTGCATCGCGCGCCGCCAGTCCATCCCCATCTTCCATGTCAACGCGGAAGACGTGGATGCGGTCGTGCGGGTGGCGCGCCTGGCGACGGAATTCCGCTACAAATTCGCCACCGATGTTGTCATCGATCTGATTGGCTACCGCCGTCACGGCCACAGCGAAGTCGACGATCCCACCATTACCCAGCCGCTGCTTTATAAGAAGATCAAGGAGCACCCGCCGCTGTGGCAGATCTATGCCGAGGACATTGGCGCGGCGGACGCGCAGGCGCGAGCCGATGCCATCAAGGCCGAATTCGAGGCCGCCCAGAAGAAAGCCGGCAGCCTGAAGCACAAGCCCCTGCTGCGTGAGCTACCCAAATACTGGAACAGCTATTTTGGCGGGCTTTACCGTGCCGAATACGACGTCGAGACCGGCCTGCCTTCCGAGGAACTTTCGGAACTCACCTCCCGTCTCACCACTTATCCAGAGGGTTTCCACATTCATCCCAAGGTGAAAAAACTTCTGGAGCAGCGCGCCGAAATGGGCATGGGCAAGCGCCCGGTCGATTACGGCATGGCGGAGGCTTTGGCGTTCGCCAGCCTGGTCAAGGCGGGCACCCATGTGCGCATGTCGGGCCAGGACTCGCGGCGGGGCACGTTTAACCAGCGCCACTCGGCCCTGATCGACATCGAGAATGAGACCGAATATGTGCCGCTGGAGAATATCGCCCCCGGTCAGGCCCGCTGCGAAATCTATAACTCCACCCTCTCCGAAGCTGGAGTCTTGGGCTTCGAATATGGATACAGCCGGGACTATCCGGAATCGCTGGTGCTGTGGGAAGCCCAGTTCGGCGATTTCGTCAACGTCGCGCAAGCCATCATCGATCAGTTCATCAGCGCGGGAGAAGCCAAGTGGAACCTGCTGTCCGGCCTGGTAATGCTCTTGCCTCACGGCTACGAAGGCCAGGGCCCTGAGCACTCCAGCGCGAGAATCGAGCGCTTCATCCAGCTTGCCGCCAAGCACAATATTCAAATCGCGCAACCCTCCAACGCCGCCCAGTACTTCCATCTGCTGCGGCGGCAGGCACTGCGACACTGGCGCAAGCCGCTCGTCGTATTTACGCCGAAAAGCATGTTGCGCCATCCCGACGCCTCCTCTTCCCTCGAGGAGTTCACGCAGAGAGGCTTCCTGAACGTCCTGCCGGACGCCCAGGTAGCGGAGGCTGAGCGCATCCTCATCTGCACGGGGAAAATTGGCCACGAACTCAAAGCGGAACGCAAGAGGAGAAAAGATACGAGCACTGCGATCGTCTTCCTGGAACAGCTCTACCCCTTTCCGGAGGACGAAGTGGCCGCCGAATTTGCCCGTCATGGAAACAGCGCGGACATCGTCTGGGTACAGGAAGAGCCCGCGAATATGGGAGCCATGTTCAACATGCTCCCGCGCCTGAAGCGCATCGTAGGCGATCGCCCGGTGCTAAGCGTGAAGCGCAGTTCCGGCGCCAGCCCAGCAACCGGCAGCGCCAAAGCGCACGAGGTCGAGCAAAAGACTCTGCTAACACTAGCCTTCACGATCAAGTAGAAGAAATAAGAATAGACGGAACAAAGGGTAGACAGAACGAAGGGGTGCCCCATCTTTGTCCCGCGTCTTGTGCGGGACAGGATGGGGAATTTGACGTCCTTTCACGCAAGCATCTCACTCCGCCCTCTCAGTAACCGCTCTCCCACCCGTTCCCGGTAACTCAGCCTTGCGCCCTCCGGCAAGTAATTCTTCCAGGCTCCCATACGCGTAAATCGTCGGGGCGTGATTCGCCATCAATCCACCCGTATCCGCCGTAGGACCGTAATTGCTGTGCACCTCGCGCCCCAACATGCGCAGCATCGCCATCAACTGTCCCCGATGATGCGAAGTATGAGCGATCCTGCGAACCATCACCCAGGCCCGCGAACGCGGCACGTCAAAGAACTTCGTCCCCGCTTCCCACCAGTCGTCATCTTTAGAGCGCAACCCTGAAAGCCGCTTTCCGCTGTCTTCGGCGTACCTCCGGATGAATTCCACCCGGTTCTCCTGCTCTGGCAGCGGAGGCGCACCCACATCGATTGCCAGCATGTTGCGAAACCACAAATCCTCGCTGATGCACTGATGCACCATCTGCTCCAGCACGCTGCGTCCCCGCGCATCACTCTCGTTGGGCCGCACCCGCAAATCCTCATCGCGAAATTCGCTCCATACGCTGAGAACCTTGATCCTCTCAGTCGCGTAAGTCTCCACCAGAAAGTCATATCTCATAGCTGTATCCCAATGGTTGTAATTGCCAGTCCCGTATGCCCCGCGTTTTGCGGGTCTCGGGGCGTTTCGCAGATGTTAACCTAGGGAATCTCTGATTAGGTTCTTTACTGTCATCCCGGGCGAAGCAGAATTTGCCGTTTTTCGGCAATTCTGCGCAGCCCAGGGACCTTCTGTTTTCTGACGATACTTAATCAGAGCTTCCCTGATGCTCCGCCCTGACCACATGCGCCGCCACCCCCAACCGCTCCGCATTGCGATAGACACCGGCGGCACATTCACCGACTGCGTGTGGATGGAAGAGGGCCGGCTTCGCATGCTGAAGGTCTTCTCGACTCCCGCGGATCCTTCACGAGCTATTGTCGAAGCCATACGCAAGATAACCTCGGATCAGGATTTCATCCTGCTTCACGGGACCACGGTGGGGACTAATACTCTGCTGGAACGCAAGGGCGCCCGGACGGCACTCATTACTACGAAGGGTTTCGAAGACGCCCTCGAAATCGGGCGCCAGGCGCGTCCGAAGCTCTATGATTTCTTCTTCGACCGGATCGAGCCACTCGTTCCGAAAGAGCTCCGCTTCGGCATCAACGAGCGCACCTCCGCAGACGGTCAGATCCTGACTGCACCCGCGCCGGAAGAACTTCATTCGCTTCTCGCGAATGTATCCGCCGCCAGACCCCAGGCTCTGGCGATTTCGCTACTCTTCTCATTTGCGAATGCGAAGAACGAAGCGGCCGTCTCGGACGCCCTGAAGACTCTATCCATTCCACTTTCCATCTCGCACCAGATTCTTCTCGAGTTCCGCGAATACGAGCGAACGTCCACGATTGTGATCAATGCCTACCTGCAACCAGTGATGCAGCGCTATCTGGAAAATCTGGAACTTAGTGCAAGCACGAATGCGGAGGACGCGGCGCAAACGCGGGCGCAAGAAGGGGTCGAGCGGCGAGGGGACATACCGCCCTTGACAGCAGCGGAAGAGCGCCGCCTCGAAGACCGGCGGGTGCAAGCGCGTCTGGAAGAGCGGTGGGGGGAATACCGTCTGCAAGAGCGGCGGGTGCAAGAC
>DASREX010000140.1:0-10313 GCA_035651855.1 Candidatus Sulfotelmatobacter sp. | reverse complement strand
CGCACGAGAACTTTCTGGCGTTCGTTATTCATGTACACATCGCGCTGGGCTTGCACGACCAGAGAGCCATTGGCCAGAACCGCCATCACCCGCCCGGCCAGACTGGTGCGCAAGGTGGTGGTCGTAGCCGCCTGGGCCTTGCCTTTCAGATCGCTGGCGGAGTTGGCGGAAAAAAGGTTCTGCACACCACCGATATTGACCCGGCCGGCGATTCCGGTAATCCCCGATTTTGTATCGAAGGTGCGGTTGGCGGCGGTGCTGCCTGTGTTCCGGGCGTTCGTGTCCTCGACGATGCGAATGGTGATGACATCGCCGACATTCAAAGCCTTGTAATCTCCGGCGATGTAGGTGAACCGTCCTTGCGGCGCCCACAGGCTGCCGAGCGTCTGCGGTGCTGTGGGTGCGGTTTCCGATTGCCGGGCGCGGGCGATGTAATCGGCCAAAGTGTCACGCGGGCCCTTATGCGCGAAGGGATTCGCGATCGCCAGGATGCTCAGCAGTATCACAACATGCATAAATTCCTCTTTCCTACACCGGCCCGCGCACCTGGGCGGAGCCGATGACCTTGGCGCGGAGAATCCGCTTCGACTCGGGATTGCGCACACGAATGATCTGGCCCTGAACTCCGTTCTGCAGGCAGACCACCCGAATCAAAATGCGAACGCCCCCGCTCTCCACCGTCATGCTGGCCAGGGTTCCGGACCGGGCGAGAACAGGCGCAGACTTCCTGGGCGCCCGCTTCGTCGCGGAGGATTCGGGTCGCGCAGCATTCGCAACGACGAAGGAAGATGGAGGCCGCTCCGCGATGAGTCGCGCCAGACCTCGAGTAATTTCGACGTCGCTGTGACGCGCGAAATAAACGCTCACGTACAAAGGCAGACAAGCTTGTCGGGGAACACACCCGACGCGCAGCCGCAGCGCCCGCGGACGAGGATCCCATTGGCTGGCAAGAACGCGGAAGGAACTGGTAGAGGGAATATCCGGCAGGATGGCAGGCCAGTCGAAATATGCAGAATCGAGCCAGCTGCCTTTTTCGAGATAACGCTCCAGGTACTCGACAACCGCGGTCCTCAGGCGCGCCAGAACATTCTCGTGAGAAGGGCTGGATAGTCGTTCCACAACCACGCGCTCCGGTATGAGCAAGTCCGCAAACGGGGAGTCACGCAATTGATCCTGCAGCCAATCGTGCTGCAAGGCGCGAACGGCACCGGGCTGAGGTGCACGTCCGAGATCAAGGGCGTGGGCGCGAGCACGCAGGAGAGCGGGAGCATGCGCCGGCAGCAAGTCGGCCAAAGTGATTCGCGCATCGGCTACCAGCGCACGATCCTGCAGCGCCATTGTGGTGTTCGTGTCGGCGGCACGCGCCAGAAGCAGCGCACCCGCGATGAGCACTACGATGACCGTCCACGCGAGAAACCGCATAGTCACGCCTTACCGGGGCAAGCTATTCAGATCCTGAAACATTTCATCGGCGGCGCGCACCACGCGCGAGTTGGACTCGTAGGAGCGCTGCGCCAGGATCATCTGAATAAATTCTTCGACCACATTGACATTGGAGAGTTCGAGAACACCCTGCTCGATGGCCCCCAAACCTTCAGTACCGCCGGGAGTACCGGTGACGGGATCGCCGGATGCGGTGGTGGGCAGATAAAGATTCTTGCCGATAGTGTTGAGACCGCCGGCATTGGGAAAGAGCGCGAGTTGAATATTTCCGACCTGCTGCGCCTGTGCCTGGCCAGGTTGGGTGACGCTCACCGTGCCATCTTCGCCGATGGTGATGGAAGTGGCGCCCGTCGGAATCGTGATGGCCGGTTCGAGCGGATCACCATCCGCGGTCACGAGGTTTCCTTCCTGACTGAGGTGGAATGCGCCGGAACGCGTGTAGCCGATATCCCCGCTGGGAAGCGAGATCTGAAAAAATCCTTCGCCCTTGATGGCCAAGTCGAGCGGATTACCGGTGGAACTGAAGTCACCCTGGAGTTGGATAATTTCGGAAGCCGCGGGGCGCGTGCCCAGGCCGACCTGGAGACCTGCGGGCACGGTAGTCTGCTGGGTCGCAGCGGCGCCGGGCATGATCAGGTTCTGGTAGAGCAGATCCTGAAACTGAACGCGACGGCGGCGGAACCCGGCGGTGCTGGCGTTGGCGAGGTTGTTGGCCACATTGTCGAGATTGAGTTGCTGGGCAATCATTCCCGTGGCGGCAGTAAACAGGGCGCGAAACATGCGAAGCTCCTCTCAGATCCGGGGCAAGTCCTCGGCGGCGATGCGGTTGAACTCGGAATAAAAGCTGCCCAGGGCACGCTTCAACATTTCTGCCTGGCGTTGCAGGGCGATAAGGCTGACCGTCGCGCCGACCGGGGTAACGTTCGCTGCCTCAAGCGTGCCCTGGCGGACGTAGGAGAGAACAGCACGGCCGGCACTGCTGGATTCGGCGGAGTAATATCCGGATCCGACGGAATTGAGCTGGGCTCCGGAAGCGAACTCAACCAGACGCAGCTTCCCCGCGAGCGCGCCTTCGACGGACAACGTGCCATCGGGACTGACGGAAAGTTTTCCGCGCGGCAAAGTGATGGGGCCCTGCTCGCCAAGAACGATATCGCCGCGCGCCGTGACCAACTGGTTTTTCGCCGAGAGTTGAAAGCCGCCATTGCGTGTATAGAGCACGCCCCCCGGCGTTTGCACCGCGAAGAATGCGTTGCCTTCGATCCCCATATCGAAAAGACTTCCGGTGTGCTCCAGGTTGCCGGAGCTGAGATCGAGGCGAGCGCCCCCGAGGACGCCATAATTGTTGATGGCGGCATTGATGGGGGTGAGGACGGTCTGCGTCGCTTGCGCCAGCACCGAGCGAAACACGGGCTGCTCCGCTTTGAATCCCGAGGTGGAGATGTTGGCCAGGTTATTGGCAAGCACGTCGAGCGCCTGCGTCTTAGCGCGAAGTCCGGCACACGCCGCATAGAGTCCGCTGTTCATGCGCTTCTCTTCCTTTTCGACAGGAAGCACGATGGATGCCAATGCGCGCGGAGACGCGTGCAGAGAAATGTTGCAAAGAACGGAGTTGCGCGAAAGGAAAAATAAGAACGAGTTAACTTAGCTTGCGGATCGGTCAGGGTTGCCCGATAAGAGCGGCAACATGGGCACACTTTGCCCAGGCACGACGAGCGTCACCTGATTGGGACGTGTGAGCGCTTTGATTTTGTGATTGCGGTCCACTTGAGCAGCAATCGTTCCGGCATCAATGACGTTGCAATAACGACAAGGCCCGCGGCGATAAGGCCGAAAGAAAACATCGGCTGACCTGTCCAATGAATGACGACCTGTGTGCCTCCTCTTATTCGCAACAATCCAACTGCCAAGATAACGATTCCTATCCCAATCGCTTTTACTCGCGATTTCCAGTACATGTTGGCTACCCTCGATCCATTCTAATAGTCGGGCCACTTTCTCCGAACTTAAAACCGGGGACATCGCCGGGACAAGGCTTCTCTGCATGCTCAGCGTAGTCGAAGAAAGTCATTGATTGACCACGAGTTCAGAGTAGTATCGTTTTCTCCCCGAATGCCTGCAGGTTGAGAGGAACAATGAAGAAGCTGATGGTTTTAGGTTTGTTAGTGTGGACGGCCCTGTTGTGCGCTGCGGAAGACAAAGCGCGTGTATTCATCACGGACAGCACTTCCTGGGAAGTCAATGGACAGGCCGGGGGCGCTGGCGGAGCATTCGGGTCATCAGTGCACGGAGGAGCTCGTCCACAGACGGCTGAAATCATCAAGACGTTTGGCGAGCGCTGTCCCAATGTGATGGTTAATAACCGCCAGGAGAAAGCTGATTACATTGTGCTGCTCGACCATGAAGGCGGAAAGGGCCTGTTACGTCACAAGAATAAGGTGGCGGTATTCAACCGGGAAACAGGCGATTCGATTGTGAGTCATTCGACGCTGTCGCTGGGCGGATCGGTGGAAGAGGCGTGCAAGGCAATCCTGAAGAACTGGGCGGAACACAGTGCGACGGTGCGGTCGTTGAACACGAGTACTGCGCCGGAATCAAAATCCGGGAGCGCCCCGGCACCTGAGATGTCAAAAACGGATCCTTCTGCGCGCCTCGCCATCGCGTCCAACCCAGTAGGAGCGGATATTGAAATAGACGGCAATTTCGTGGGCAACACACCGTCGAACCTAGAACTCCCGTCGGGGGAACACACCATCTCAGTCAAAAAATCTGGATTCAAGGAATGGCAACGAAAAATCAAAGTGACAGGCGGCGAGGTCAAGATCAGCGCCGAACTAGAACGGTCCGGATCGCAATGAGCCGCGTACGACACTCCGAGTAGTGCCGATCAGAACCGGAAGATTCTCCTTCAGCTGTGCACTTCCAGCAATAGTTGTACGGGGTGATCCTCGAACAAGAGATGCACGTCGACGCTGCGGCTGCCGGCGAGGGGGTGAACGCGGTAATCGCCTCCGCTGATGACGGTGGGAACGGAAAGCAGGCAGCGGTAACCGATGCCGGTAAGCTTATCTTTGAAATTACCGGCAATCATGTTGCAAGTCTCACCCAAAGCATCCCAGCGCTGCTGCTCGAGGTCTTCGACGTTGTCGCCCAACATACGCTTGACCATTAATGTGGCGGTGTCGCTGCCGCAACGCAGGCTGAGCACGCCACAGAGGCTCCCCGCCAGTCCCACCATGGCGGTGAATTCCATGGACGCATGCACGGGGGTGGACTCGGCGCGTTCGAGCCTCGATCCCATCATGATCTGAAACACTTCGCGGGCGGCGAGTTCGAGAAGATAACTGCTGTCCTCGCGGGCGCTGACGGAAAGGACATCCCCGGAATTCATGGCGCTTTCTCCAGCACAGGCTTTTCCAACAAATGGAGCACATGATCTTTCATCTGATCGGGCGTGAAGGGCTTGCGAATGTAGTCGCGGGCACCCAGAGACAACGCCTTAACCACCTGGGATTCGCTGCCTTCGGTAGTAATCATCACCATGGGAGTCTCTCCGACAATGTTCTTGGCCTGGCGCACGAACTCGAGGCCATCCATTACCGGCATGTTGATATCCACCAGAATCAGATCCACGGGATTTTTACCCAGCAAAGTCAACGCCTCCGCACCATTGGCAGCTTCGATAACGCGGGCGAGAGGAAGGCCGGCCTGACGTAGAGAGCGCTCGATAATTTTGCGCATCACCGAAGAATCGTCCACGATGAGTACCGCGAGCGGCTTCATTGGAATTCCTCCTGAAAGCAGCGGGCACGGGCGCTTGGTGGGATTGCGCAAGCCAAGGCCCGAGTTTTTCATCGGCAGATCAACGTGTGCCTTTAGCGAGCGATCCGGTTTTCGGGAGAGAAGCGTTTTGAGGATCGGCAGCCACGCGGAACAGGAGGTCGACAGGCTGGCGGTGATCCTCCAGACGAAGCCAGATGTAATCACCGCAGCGCACGATGCGCACCTCGCGGGCCGAAACTCTCAGCACATAACTGCGGGCGATGCGCGCCATCTCTGACTTATCGGTATAGCTGTCGAAAACGCGCTGAGTACTCTCCGGGCGCTGGCGACGCAGATTTTCAAGGACGTGATCCATGGTGCTCTCCCCGATCAGGCAGGGCCGGGTATTGCAACGAAGAATCTGTTCGACCGCATAGAGAGCGCTGTAATCAACCGCCCGGGAGAAGGCCATATAAAGGTCACGGCGGGCAGCAGCAAAGTGGACCGGAACCATGCGGAAGAAGTCCAGCAAAGGCCGGGGCACAAGATCGACGCAAAGCGGCAACGCGGTTTCGTGGAGATTGAATACGGGACAGCACCACTGGATGCCCAGGGCAGCGGTGATTTCCTGCTCGGAGATGGCGCCCATTTCCTGCAACCACTGACCCACTTTGCGGCTGCCTCCAGCGCGCTGTGCGGTGAGGGCAGCCTGCAATTGCTCTTGGCTGATCAGCCCACGGGCCAGCATAAGCAGGCCCAGGGGAATGCGATGCTGCACCGCGCGAGGCAGGGGCGGCGGCTGGCAGAGAAGCACAAACTTTTCCAGCAGCGCCGCTTCCAGACATTGGGAACTGCAGTACCAGTTACCGTTACATCGGATGCCGCCGTGGCTTCTCCACACCCGTGACCATAGATTCTGAGTCACGTGGCAGCCGGGATGGTCGCAGCGGGGAAGGAACGATCCAGGAGGATCCAAGCCTGGCTGTGATTCTTTCCAGGGCCAGCGAGGAGTCATGCAATTCCCTGTGGCGGCGGATCCGCTGCCGGAGTGGAATACAAAGGCGCGGCCGGCGCGGCGATTTCGGTTACGCGAAGACCATAGTTGCCATCCACCACGACCACTTCGCCACGCGCAATGACCCTGCCGTCGAGAAGCAGATCGACGGGTTCCTGCACCAGTCGATCCAACTCGATCACCGCGCCCGCGTTGAGTTCGAGGACTTCGCGCAGAAGCATGCGACGTTCGCCGAAACGCAGGGTGACCCCAAGCTCCACGTCGAGCAGCAAGTCGAGATTGCCAGGCTCGCCGGGCAAACCTTCAGGCAAAGGCTCGATGACTTCCTCGAGAGGTTCAGAAGCCGCCGCGTTTTCTGAACTTTGTTGCGCGGCATTTGGCTCGGGCGACTTCTCCGGCTCAACGGATTCAACGGCGGCGTTCGAAGCTTCAGTCTGATCTGGCGAGGATGGCGCCTGCCCCTCAGCCGGTTTCCCGTCTTCGGCAGTAATAGGAGCCGCCGGATGCTTTTCTCTCCAGGCCGCAAGAGCCTCGGCCAGGACAGAGTCGAATTGCAGCGATAGAGTCAGGCTGCCAAGCTTTGCCGAAGAGCACGACAGCCAGGCGACTGCGGCAGTTGCGTCGGAGACGGATTCGACCTCAAGAACAACTTCACCCCAGCTCTCTTGCAAGGATGCAGCCGATACCGTGGCTACCGAGCGAAGCCACTCCAGCAATTTGGCGCGCTGCGTTTCTAGGTCCGCGGGACTCTCGCCCGGAGTAATCAAAGAAAGAATGCGGGTGGCATCGGCGACCGTCAGACGCAGCTGCAGTGCGCCCGTCCAGGCTCCGGAAATCCCGATGCGAAGATTCAAGTCTTCGGCGGACTGCGCCGGAAGATTGTCGGGTGGCTTCCACTGACAATCGACGATGACGGGTTCGCCGACGAGCTGCGCGAGAGCGTCGGAAAAAATCTTCTTCCAGCTCTCGGCAAACTGGAGGAGTTCCTGGCGGGGCGCCGTGGCGGAAGCGCTGCTCATGGCATTTGCCTCTTTTCCTGCTCCGACAACTCAAGACGCTCGATCACGCGACCCGCCCGATGCCCGTCGGTACGGGCGATGGTGGCGGTAAAACTTTGCTGACCCGCCACAATGACCCGCGCCGGGGAGGTTGCCGGCCGAGACAACGGCAGCACCTGCCCGGGTTGCAGGTCGGCGAGCTGGCCGAGGCGCACAGGAATATCGGGCACTCCCAGTTCGACGGGAAAAGCGCAGTCAAGCAGATGGCGCTTGAGGAGGGGCTGGGCATCGCCGATGCCGGCATGCTTGTGGGGCGCGCCCTCATGCGACAGCTTTCTCAACAAAGCATTTGAAACCACCGCGGGAAAACATACCTGCAGGGTGCCATGAGCTTCGGAAACGGTGACCTCAAAGCTGAGAGCGAGGATTTTTTCGCTGGGCGCCATCAGGCGTTGCATCTGGGACGGCTGTTGCCGGCGTTCAAAGCGAAACTCGAGCGCAAGAGCCTGCCAGGCGGACTGCAGCTCGCGACAGATGATCTTCACCACGGTTTCGAGAATCTGGTCTTCGATCTCGGTAACTTCGCGGCGGGGAAAGTCGCCCTTGCCCTGACCTCCGAGCAGCAAATCGATAATCGGCAGAGCGATAGAGAGATCGAGCTGCAGAAAGGCGGTTGCCTGCAGCGGCTCCAGGACAATCGAGGCCAGGTAGCAGGTTTCAGGAACGCGCAGCAGGAACTCGCGGTAAGTAAGGTGCTCGGCGGAAACCAGCGTGGCCTCGAATACGATGCGCAGATACGCGGCCAGAGAATGCGTGAGGCTGCGAGCAAAACCTTCATGCAGAGCGTTGATGGAACGCATCTGCTCCTTGCCGATTTGTCCGGCCTGGCGGAAGTCGCAATGAACGATTTTGGGACCGCGGCCGACGTGCACGACCGCCGGCTTTTCTCCCCGCGCGGCCCTCACCATCGCATCGATTTCGTCCTGGGTTAAAACTTTTTCCACGATTCCTCCAAGTCTTCGGGCTCGGTGGCCGGGCCAGCGTTGGCGCTCATCCACTCCTGCAGGCGCGCGCGCAATCGCACGATCGCAATCGAGTGGATCTGGGAGACACGCGATTCGCCCACTCCCAGCACTGCGCCGACCTCCTTCATGGTGAGTTCTTCGAAGTAATAGAGAGCCAGGGTCTGGCGCTCTTTTTCGGGCAGCTCGGCAATGGCGCGAACCAGCAACTCTTTCATCTCCCCGCGCAGGCAGGCACAGAAGGGAGTTTCCTCCGAGGTGCTGGGAACGAAATCGACGGCCTCTTCTTCTTTGCCGTCACGATCCGTGTGAATCCGCATGCTCCCCAATTCCAGCCCGTCGAGTTCACCCAGCAAATGCTGCAATTCATCGAGCGTCATCGCGAGCTCCGCCGACAGTTCCGCCTCGCTGGGAGCGCGGCCCAGCTGATTGGCGAGACGGTTGTGGGCTTCTTCGATCTGGCGCGACTTGCGGCGCAAATCGCGCGGGCTCCAATCCATTTCGCGCAGACTGTCAAGGATGGCGCCGCGGATGCGAAACTTGGCGTAAGAGCCAAACTGCACCTGCTTGGTGCGATCAAACTTGTGAAAGGCATCGATCAGCCCCACCACGCCGGCATTGACCAGGTCCTCGAAGGGCACGTGCCGAGGCAGGCGCTCATGAATGCGCCGGGCGATATAGCGAACCTGCGGCAACTGCTCGAGGAGAAGGCGATCGCGTTCGCCGACATCCTCGGCCGCGGTGTCATAAGCCAGCTGAGCTGCAGAATTCATAGGTCACCCAAAGCGTCGTTGATCAGCGCACAGTGCCGACGGCCTGCACTGTAATCGTGGGGGGAATTTCAGCGGGGGAAAGAACAACCAGACGCGGCAAAAATGGCTCCAGCAAGCGCCGCAGATGAAAACGCGCCGGAGTACCGCAGAGGAGCACCGGCGTGGCCAAGGCAACCTGGTCTCCGGCCAGCGCGCGCAAGCCTTCCAGCAGGCGCCGTACAAAGGAGGGCTGCAGTTGCGCCGTGACGGTTGCGGGAAGCTGGGCGCTGAAGGCATGCCCCAGTTCCTCCTCGATGGAGGTGTCGAGCGTGACCACCCGCAGGCCGCCGTCAGCCCCGAGCAAGGGCCGCACCAGAGCGCGTCCCAGCGCCTGCCGCGCCGCCTCCACCAGGTGCACGGGATTCTTGCTGACGGCGGCGGTATCGAGAAGTGTTTCCAGAATGGTCGCCAAATCGCGGATGGAAACCAGTTCGCGCAACAGTTGCTGCAGAACCTTCTGCACTTCCCCCAGGCTGAGAATTTTGGGGACAAGCTCTTCGATCAGCTTGGGATGGCTTTCGGCAAGGCGGTCGAGCAGGCGCTTGGTTTCCTGGCGGCTGAGTAATTCGTGAGCGAACTGGCGAATCACTTCCGCCAGATGGGTGGCGATCACGGAGGTCTGATCGACCACCGCGTACCCGGCGGCGAGAGCCTGATTCTGCAGACTAGGCTCGATCCAGAGGGCATTCACTCCGAAGGCCGGTTCACGGGTGGGCGTACCCGCCAGCGCGGGCGGGGTAACGTCCGAGCTGATGGCCAGGAGATGATTTTCTTTCATCTCCCAGCGTGCCACCTCGACCCCGCGCAGGCTGACGACGTACTCGCGAGGATTGAGCCGCAGGTTGTCGGTGATATGCACCGGAGGAACGATGAATCCCATCTGCAAGGCGAGATTGCTGCGCAGCGCGCGCACCCGCTGCAGGAGCTGGCCACCTTGTTTCGCGTCCACCAACGGCACCAAACCAAAACCAACCTCGAGACTCAAGTCATCCAGCTTGAGCATGGCTTCCAGCGATTCGACGGGCTTGGCCCCGGGTGTGAGGGGAGCGCCAGGCATGACCGGAGTTCCCGCCGCTTCTGCCGGTTTGGAGGATTGGCGGGCGCGCCGTGCCAGGTACGCGGATGCCGCCGCCAGCAGGAAGAAAGAGAACTTGGGCAGGCCGGGAATGAAGCCGAGCGCAGCCATCACTCCGGCAGTGATCCACAACACGCGCGGCCGGGAAAAAACTTGATGCCCGATATCTCCGCCCAGTGTGACATC
>DASREX010000139.1:0-3908 GCA_035651855.1 Candidatus Sulfotelmatobacter sp. | reverse complement strand
GACGTCGCCCCGATCAGCATAACGATCAGCAGGACGGAACCGAGCGCGATCAGGATATGTCGGCGGCGAATCTTGTCCGTGATCATTACGCCGAACAGGCCGAAGCTGAACAGTCCCGTGGCCACCAGGAAACTCCGGCGTTGTCCCCGGTCCGCAACCGCGGGGCTAGTAGCTTTCAGCGTGAGATTGGAACTGACGGCGCCCGCCCCGGGAATGACCGTCGCCGGGGAGAAAGAACAGCTTAGGTTCGCCGGCAATCCCGAACAGGTCAATGCCACGGCATCGTTGAACGATCCCAATTGCGGGGTGACGGTCACCTTCATCATCCCCGTACCTCCGGGAGGAATCGTCATGACAGACGGATTAGCTGCCACCATGATCGTGCCTCCGCTCCCCGAGCCTCCGCCGCTGACGCTCGCGCAATTCAGTCCGAATTTCACTGCGCCAGACATCTGGTTCAGGATGCTTGGTTTCCCCACAGCCTGCACGTACGCGGTATAGTTCCCGTTGGCAAGGGCATAACTGCACAGGTTCAGGGAATCGCTGCCCGGATTCGCCTCAGCCACCGACATCAGGTTCTTGCCGTCGGTGCTTACATAGGCCACGTAGTGATCAACGGTGTTTTCCTTCCCTGCGACCGTCCAGCGCAGCGAATCTCCGGATACCGACGCCGAAACGCGGACGCAACCATCGATCCCGGTTTCAATCTCGGTCCCCTCTTCGTAGTCATTCCAGGTGACAAGCTGGAGCGATGGTAATTGTTTGCCGGAGTTGTACAGGCCATTCACTTCCGAAAATGTCTGCAGCCAGGTCTGCCCGCATTGCTGTCCCATCACCCGGTTCGAGCCCCAGGACGCAATGGAGTCGTTGAATCCCTTATAAGCCGCTCCCACGGTCTCGCCGCCAGGGTCCGCCATCCCGGCATGGTAAAAGCTCGCGAGATATCCCATGCCGTAGTCGGTCGTGGTTGGCATCACCCACGAATAGCTGCCGCCGCTCCTGGCATGCGTGAAGCCGCTGTTGTTCTGAAACCAGAAGACCGGCTGGGTCGACAGCGCCGCCGCCACCTGGTCCCAGTTAATCGAATACGCGAGGTCGACATTGAAATTTGTCACCACCGGCCGTCCCTGCGATCTCAGGTAAGCCGGAGAAGGGAAGTAAGCCCGCTCGATGTACTGCAACTGCTGAATCAGGGCCTCTTGAGGCGAGCATCCCGGGCACGAGTTCCATTTGATCGCTCCCTGGTCAACCATGATCGCAAAGCTGAAGCCAGGATGTTTCTCAGCTTCCGACATGACTAACTGCGTGGCCTGGTCCTCGCTGTTGTTCGGCCCATACCAGTCGATAATGACTCCGTCGATGCCGCGGCTGATCATGTCAGTGATTTGACGTTGCACCTGGGCGCGATCGTTGGAGGTGTAGCCGACGTTGATATGATTCGACCCTCCGAACCAGAGCATCAAGTGGGCATAGACCTTGGTGGTAGCCCCGGAATAAAGCAGGGAATGCACGTCCACCTTGCTGACGTTCCCGGGCGCCGCATTGCCGTTGCTCTGACTGCTGAAATTGCCTGCTGCGCTGGTGTTATTTGCTGTTAGGGCGGCCAGGGTAGTTGTGGGTACGACGGAATTTCCCGCCACGCAAACTTCTGTCACAGACAGAAGCAGAAAAAACACACACAGATTTTTTCGACACATCTGCCCTCAGGAGCGGAGGTTACCGAGGTCGTGCGTCTTACAAGTACCGGTCCAGCAGGGAGGCGGCCAGGCCTGTAGATTCCTTTGAACCGGCTGGGACTTTCTGGGACAACTCCGGAGCTTAGTGCGGAAAAAGGGCGAAGAGGTAGGTGCCGTTAGTGCAACAGCCTTTCGTGTACAAGCCGGGTGCTGGTCTGAGTCCCGCACGGCCTGCGCCAGCGCGACGCCCGGCGAGCTGGGCGAAATCCTGTAGGCGCAAGCCCACGCCAACAGTAGATGGCGCTGAACTCATCCAACAGATGCCTAAAGTTTTCTGAAACTGTTGGACAGCGAGGAAGACCTGAATGACCTTTGGGAAGAAACGAGAGTGCGCAGCCGCAACCGTGATCGGATTCACGCTGCTGATCTGCGCTTGCCAGGGTTTGAAGCAGGGACCCGGCGCGCCTCCAATTCCCCTCGATCCTGGCGTGACCGCCATCAACCACGTGATTGTGATGGCCCAGGAGAACCGCTCGTTTGACCACTACTTCGGACAGTTGCCCGCATACTGGGCTGCGAACGGTTATCCCTCGCAGCAATTCGACGGATTGCCCCCGCATTCCTCCAACCCGGGCTGGAACAACGGCCCCAGCATTTCGGCTTTTCACCTGGCGACCGAGTGCGTCGAGAATCTCAGTCCCTCCTGGGACGAGAGCCACCTGGATTGGAATCTCCAGCACCCGGAATCCAGCACGGCCACCATGGATGGCTTTGTCTGGAACGCCGCGAAATTTGCCAATGACGAGAACCAGGCCGGCGCGGTCCCTCCCTACTCCGATACCGCCGGAGCGCGCGCCATGGGCTACTACGACGGCAGCGATCTGAATTACTACTACTTCATGGCCTCCAACTTTGCCACCTCCGACCGCTGGTTCGCTCCGGTCATGGACCGCACCCAGGTGAACCGGCTGTATCTGTTCGCCGCGACCTCGCAGGGCTATGCCTATCCCCCGGGAACCTCCGCCGCCGATAACGCTTCCCTGCAGGCCTTGACCATATTCGATTCGCTCACCTCGGCGGGTATCAGCTGGAAGATTTACTACTCGGATGACACCTGTACCAGTACGCCGGATGGGAGTGATACCTCTCCTTCCAGCGGCCCCTGTACTTATCTCACGCAATTCCGCAACTACGGCCCGCCGAACCAATTGCCGAGCAACGTGGTGCCGATCTCGCAA
Source organism: Candidatus Sulfotelmatobacter sp. (assembly GCA_035651855.1). Classification (GTDB taxonomy): domain Bacteria; phylum Acidobacteriota; class Terriglobia; order Terriglobales; family Acidobacteriaceae; genus Sulfotelmatobacter. The sequence continues at coordinate 994 of DASREX010000139.1, read as the reverse complement.
TACTTAACCGATGTGCAGGCGGGCACACTGCCGGCCGTAGCTTTCATTGAAGGCAAATACATTTCTAATCTGGATGAGCATCCCAATCCTGCAGGCAACATTCAGGCGGGCGCTGCCTACGTCGCAAGCCTCATTAACGCGCTCATGGGGAGCCCCTCGTGGAAGGACTCGGTCTTCATCCTCACCTATGACGAGGCTGGGGGCTTCTATGACCATGTACCCCCGCAACCGGCGGAGAATCCGGACGGCATTTCGCCGATCGACCTGCTGCCCGGAGACGTCTGCGCGTCCGGCAAGGGGGCGAATTGCAACTTTGATTCCACCGGATACCGCGTGCCCCTGCTGGTGATTTCACCCTTCACCAAGAAGAATTACGTATCGCACACGGTTGCGGATTACACGGCAATTCTCAAGCTGATCGAAGCCCGCTTCCAGGTTCCCTCGCTGACCAAGCGGGATGCCGCTCAGATGGATATGACGGAATTCTTCGATTTCCAGAATGTTCCCTGGGCCACTCCGCCCAGCCCGCCCGCGCAAGCCACAAACGGCGCCTGCAACGCTCAAGTGCTGCGATAGTCAGTCTTCCCGCCCAGCAACTGCGCGACTTATGTTTGCGGGCGCGGCGGCTTTAACTTCACGCCGGGAGCAGGCCCGATTTACTTGGAATCGGAAGTAACGGTCACATGGTTGGCGACATAGCGTGAATTCTCAAAATTCGCGGTGATGGTCACGTTCGTACCAGCGTGAAGATTATCGTCCGGCGTGGTCTGGGGGTTGAGATAGATCTCGTACGTCTTGTGATCGATGGAGGAGTTCAGCACCAGCAATCCGGCGCGCAGATCCAGGTGGACCACCTGCCCTACGAACGTATAGCGTGTCCCAGGCAGCGCCAGGATGGAGATCTCACGCGCCAGGTTCCGGCCATTACCTTGTGAGTCGAACTCGACCGCAATCAGCGATCCTGGTTTTAATGCGCCGGCCGCCACCGGCTGGC
>DASREX010000138.1:0-26915 GCA_035651855.1 Candidatus Sulfotelmatobacter sp. | reverse complement strand
ATCTACCCCGCGCGTCATGATCGAAACCACGCGCGTGCCGATCTTGAATCCAAAGTCGCGGTCGATCTCGCCGCTCACGGCTCGTACCAGCGGCACTTCATCGCGAATGGCCTCTACATCTTCCAGTTCGTAGGTAACTTTCTTGCCCGCGCGTTGCCCGCCCGCCTGCAAACTGGTCTGCCCCGGCCACAGTACGATGACGTTGTTTCCCATGTTGAGAAATGCGCTGAGCACGCAGCCCCCCAGCCCTTGCCCGTAGGCCAGCAGCAGAACAACCGACACCAGGCCCCACCCAATGCCCAGCATGGTAAGCGCCGACCGCATGCGATCCCGCATCAGCGCCTGCCACCCCTGCAAAATGAGCTCTTTTAAGAACATAGGCGAAATAAGACCTAAGATTTCAGATTTCAGATTGTCATACGCCCGAATCTGAATCAGCAATCGGTACTATCTTTAAATCTGAAATCTGAAATCTAACTTCTGCAATCTGGCTTCTAACTTCTGCAATCTGCCTTCTGACTTCTGCCTTCTGACTTCTGTCTCTACTGAATCGTAATGTCTCCCGATCCAGTGCGCACGCGCAGCGTTGGGCCGCCGCCGTGCACTTTTCCGTGAATCGACTTGTGCGAATCTCCCACCCGTCCCTGCACCGTCATTTCGATGGGCCGGCCAACGTCAATGGTGCCGGAACTGGTCGAGATGTCGGCGTCAAAACCGGCGCTCTCCGGCAGGCGGAGACGCACATTCCCCGATCCGGTCCGAATGTCCCACGTTCCCGCCTGGCTGCCTTCGGCAGTCACGTCGCCGCTGCCAGTCTCGCCGTGGAAGCCGCCTTGCACTCCGCGCGCGTTGATGTTGCCGGAGCCGGTATGCAGGTCGACATCTCCCGATCCAACTTCGTCGATCTCGACATCGCCGCTGCCCGTCCCGCCTCGCACCATTCCGGAGATTTCCCGGGCACGTATGTTACCGGAGCCGGTTTGCAGGCGGATCTCGCCCTTGAGTTTCGCCAGCTTTACATCGCCTGATCCGGTCTGCACATCCACATTCCCGCGGGTGCCTTCCACCGTCTGGTCCCCCGAGCCGCTGCGGGTGCGAATGGTTGTCTCTGCCGGAACCGTGATCTCGTAATCCACGGAGATGTTTCGGTAGCTCACATAATCAATGTGAATGCTGTTGCCGCTCTGCCGGATCGGCGGATTCTGTTCAATGGCGTGCACATCCCCTTCTCGCCGCCCGCCAAACCAGCGGTCGCCGACAAAAATCTTCCCGCGGATAAACACCGATCCTGAGGAACCGGCGCGCACCGTAACGTCTCCGGAATGAGTGAGCACCTCCAGGTCCACCGGACCGCTCACCTGCAGTGTTTTCTCGAAGGTGCCCTGCGGGTTCGAGGCAAACAGCGCCGTGGATGCGAATACGACCAGCGCGGCCGCGTACAAGGCGAACCGGCTGGACCCGGACAACTGAGAAGCGATCTGATTTCTTTTATTCATAGCGCAGCGACTCCACAGGGGTCATATCCGCGGCGCGCTGGGCGGGATACATGCCCGCGGTCACGGTGATCAAAGAAAGCGTGAAAATCGAAAGTACGACCGCGTCCGGCGAAACAATCGGATGCGGCACAAAATCCGGCAGCGGCACTGCTTTCATCAGGACGCAGGTGCCCACGCCAAAAGCCAGCCCAAGACCGCCGCTGACGACCGTGAGCATGGCGGATTCGGCAAAGAACTGCCGTAGGATGTCGCGCTTGGTCGCGCCCATCGCCTTGCGTGTCCCAATCTCCCGCGTGCGCTCGGTGACCGATACCAGCATGATATTCATCACGCCGATGCCGCCCAGGCACAGCGTCACGATGGCGACGCAACCGAAGAACAGCGTGACCACGCCGAAGATTCTGGCCAGTTGCTTGGCCCCATCCATCGTGTCCCAGATGAAGAGCGCATCTTTGTCCTGCGGATCGAAGTGCCGCACCCGTCCCAGCGTTCGCCGCACCTGCAGCACCCCGGCCTCATGTTCTTCCGGATTGGCAACTTCGAAAACGATGTCATCCAGATACCCGCGCGTGATTCCCGCACCTGGCTTTTCCGGAGGAGGGAAGTCCCGCGAGACCGCGGAGTACGGGGCAAAAAGATAGTCGTTATCCGGGCCGCTGTAGTTCGAATTCTGCTTCTTCTCCTGCAGGACTCCCACGACGGAGTAGGGCACACTCTTCACCAGGACGGTTGCCCCGATTGCCGGCTGCCCGGGGAACAACTGCCGGTATGCCTTCGATCCCAGCACCAGCACGCGCCGCCCCTCGCGCTCATCGTCGTCGGTAATCAGCCGCCCTTCGGAGATCTTCAGCGACCGAAAGTCCTGGTAGGAAGGCCACATGCCGACCACGCCGCGATTCGCCGAATTAAACTGGCTCACTTCGGGAATGGTTCTCCGCAGCTCCGGACTGACATTCTTCACCAGGTAGCACTCATCGCGAATCAGCCGGGCGTCATCCACATTCAAATGAATCTCCCTGCCCGCGGCCCGCCCTCCTACCTGCGAGCTGGTCCGCCCTCCCCACACGATGACCAGGTCCTTGCCTAGCGACTCCATGTGCTTCTTCTGGTCGACGATAAACCCTCGTCCCAGCCCCACCAGCAGGATGACGGAAGCAATCCCCCACACCAGGCCAAACATGGTGAGGAACGTCCTCATCTTGTGCGCCCGGAAGGTGGCCAGCGCTTGCCGCAGGATTTCTCGGAGAGTCATGGAGATTGCCCGAAAAAGCAATTGGGTCTTAGGTGTCAGGTTTTAGGTTCAACATCATTTCTCACCTAACACCTACAGCCTAAGACCCGAAGCCCAACAACCTTTGCACTTACTGCAGTACTACCTGGTCGCCTTCCTTCAGGCCGCTGAGCACTTCCGTTTTGGCTCCGTTGGAAATTCCAATGTTGACGGCCAGCTTTTCCTTGCCGTCTTTGGCCTTCGGGTTCGGGATCTCTACCGACGCTTTCTTGTCCTTGTCGTAGAGAATGGCGCCTTCAGGAATCTGCAGCACGTTCTTGTGTTCTTCCAGGATGATTTCCGCGTTCGCGGTCATCTCGGCCTTCAACTCGCCGCCCGGATTCTGGATCGACACCCGCACTTCGAAGGTCGTGACGTTGTCCTTCTCCACGCCCATCGGAGAAATCTTGGTGACTTTGCCGTCGAAGGTCTTGTCCTTGAACGATTCCACTTTGATGCGAGCGCGCTGTCCGAGATAGACCTTGCCGATATCGCTCTCATCCACCTTGCCCTTGACATACACTTCGCTGGTATCGCCCAGCGTCATCACCAGGGTGGCGGACGATCCCAGTACGAGAATCGAACTCACCGCATCGCCCATCTGCACATCGCGCGAGAGCACGATGCCGTCGATCGGCGAAATAATGTCCGTGTAGCTGAGCTGTTCTTCCAATTGCTTCAGGTTGGCCTGATCCTGAGCGACGTTCGCCTGAGACTGCGCGATCTTGGCCTTCAGTACGGCTACCTGGGCCTTGGAAACGTTCTGTTTATTCAGCGCCAGCTCATAATTCTTTTGCGCATCTTCCAGCGCCGAAGTCGAAACCACTCCATCCTTGGCCATGTTGACGGCGCGATCGTAGGCCCGTTTTAACAGGGGAACATCCGGACCTTCCGCATCCACCTTGGCCCGCTCGAAATCAGCCTGCGAACTCTTCAGGCTCGCCTGCGCCGCTTCCAGGGCTGCCTTGGACTGCTCCACCTGCGCCTCGATCTCGACCTTGTCGAGCTGCGCCAGCAGTTGTCCCTTCTTCACCCGGTCGCCGTAATCGACCAGCAGCTTCTTCACGATGCCGCTGGCTTTGGACTTGACCTCGACCTTAGTGATGGGCGTGACCTTACCCGTTGCCACTACGCTCTTCGCGAGGTCTCCCTTTTCCACCTTGGCGAGCTTGGAGGGGTCGATCTTAGTGCCGCCGCGCGTCGCCGCGAAAACACCGCCCGCGATAAGCAGCACGATCACCGCAATTACGCTGCCCCAGATAATCAGCTTGCGACGCTTCTTTTTGCCATTTGTTCCGTTACCGTTCACAACTCCTCCTCGATTTACCGCCAGCTGGAGATTGGGAGCCATCGCGCCCTCACTCCTATGTACGCCGGACGCCTGCTTTTTGTTCCTGAACTCACGTGAAAAAAGAAAATTGTTTCGAAATGGCCCTGCCTTGCGAAGTGGCTTCCGCGTGCGCCTGTTCTCAGCGAGTGTCCTGAAGTCCGCAGAAAAGCTGGACTTCAGTCCGCGATGACGGAGGGTGCTCGAGCCTTAACCCACTCTGTCATCTGCCAGTTAGACCATCCTGTACTGGAAAGGATAGCGTAAATTGTTATGAGAAACTTGTGATCCAACGCACTCAGGATTGACGCCCTGGGCATCCGGGGAGTCCGCCCTCGGCCATCCGGGCTGGCAGAATCTTGCCTGGTCTTCACCCTCGAGGCCCCTGAGCGCGCCGTTGCAAGCCTGACCGAGTTCGCAGGTGCGGTTCCGAATTCAGTTTGCCCACCTGCTTGGCACTGATTACTGGGTCCCGGCCGCTGCTTTCATTTAAAATTAGGCCTCAATGATCGCCTTCGTGCTGCTCCGGGTCTTTCTGATCCTGCTCCTGGTGGCAGCCAATGCGTTCTTCGCCGCCGCCGAATTCGCGCTGGTCAGCGTCCGTGACACCCGTATCCAGCAGCTCATCGGTGCGGGACGCATCGGCGCCCGGATCGTGCAGCGCCTGCACTCCCATCTGGATGAAGTCGTGAACGGGGTGCAACTCGGGATCACCATGGTCAGCCTGACCCTGGGCTGGATTGGAGAGCCCATGGTGGCGGGCCTGGTCGGCAACTTGCGTTTCCTGCAGCGCCTGCCGCACCTGGCGGTCTATGCCCATGGCATCGCCATCGCCATCGCCTTCACTCTGATCACCTACATGCACGTGATCCTGGGTGAACTTGTGCCCAAGACCCTGGCCCTGCAGCGCGCCGAGCAGATTGCACTCGCCGTGGCAGCCCCGATGGAAGCTTTTCTTACCCTCACCCGCCCTCTGTTATTTTTCATGCGACGGTCGGGCGGCCTCGTGCTCCGCGCTTTTGGCGCACAGCCCACGCGCCGCGGAGGCGCCGTCCACTCGCCTGACGAACTCAAGCTCATCGTCACCGCCAGCCGCCAGTTCGGGCAGATCCCCGAGTTCCAGGAAGAGATGATTCACAACGCCATCGAACTCGACAGCATCACCGTGCGCGAGGTCATGGTGGCCCGCCCCGACATTTTTTCTCTGCCTTCCGATATGCCGCTCGATGAAGCGCTGGTCAAAGTGGTAGAGGGCCAGCACTCCCGCATCCCGGTTTACGATCCCCAGCGCGGCCCCGAACACATCGTAGGAGTGCTGTACTACAAGGACCTGATGCGCTGGATGCGTCTTCGCCTCAGCAATCTCGGCCAGACCACCGCCACCCGCATCTCGCGCATGCAGATTGGGCAGATCATGCACGATGTAGTCGTCGTTCCCGAAACCAAGGTGCTGGCGGAACTGCTGGCCGAGTTCAAAGAGCGCCGCCGCCATCTCGCCGTCGTGGTTGATGAATTCGGCTCCACGGCGGGAGTGATCACCGTAGAAGATGTCCTGGAACAGTTGGTGGGCAATATCGAAGATGAATTCGACGTCTCCCCTAGCGAGCCCGCATTCGAAGACGAGTCTGTGTTGGTGCTGGAGGGCTCCGTCAACATTCGTGACCTGGAAACGGAATACGGCCTGATTCTTCCGCGCGATGCCGGTTTCGAGACGCTGGCGGGATTTATACTTGCCCGCCTGCAGCGTATTCCAGATCTGCACGACACTTTCGAGTATGAAGGCCGCCGCTACTCCGTTGAGGAACTGGAAGGCCACCGCATCGCTAGAGTGAAGATTGAGAAAGTGGCCAAAGGGGAAGGGGAGGCCGAAGCCGCCAAAGGTGCCGGAAGCTGACGGTCGCGATCAGGCCAATGCGAACCCTGTCATACCTGGAGCATGAGAACTAAATCCCGACCGCCGAGAACCGAGAACTGAAATCCCTTCTCCAACGCGTCCTCTATACCCTCCCAGTCATCTGGCTTGTGGTCAGCATTGTCTTTCTGCTGATCCACCTGGTTCCGGGAGATCCCATCCAGCAGATGCTGGGCGAAGGCGCCCCGCCGGCTGACATCGCTGCCACCCGCCACGTCTATGGCCTCGACGCTCCCCTCGGTGAACAATATCTGCGTTACTGGAAAGGCGTCGTCCACGGGGACCTGGGGCGTTCCATCCGCTACAACCAGGCCGTCACCAAACTCCTGTTCCAGCGCTATCCCTATACCTTGCGCCTCACGCTGGCCTCGTTGCTGATTGCGGTAGTGCTGTCCATTCCCGCAGGCGTTCGATCCGCCCGCCGCCGCAATCGCTGGGACGACCGCCTGCTTTCTGTGGTAAGCCTCTTCGGCCTGTCGTTCCCCAATTTCGCGCTGGGCCCGATCCTCATTTTGCTGTTCGCGATCAAGCTGGGCTGGCTTCCAGTCTCGGGCGCGGGATCATGGGCCAGCCTGGTTCTCCCCGCAATCACCATGGGCGGCGCCTTGGCGGCAATCCTGACCCGCATGGTGCGCACCTCGATGCTGGAAGAACTCAGCCAGGACTACATCCGCACCGCCCGGGCCAAGGGCCTGCCCGAGCGTACGGTGGTCTATCGCCACGCGCTTCGCAACGCCATGATCCCGGTCCTCACGGTCCTCGGCCTGCAGTTCGGCGCGCTGCTGGCAGGGGCGATCGTCACAGAAACGATCTTCGCCTGGCCCGGCATCGGCCGCCTGACCATTCAGGCCATTTCCAACCGCGATTACTATCTGGTGCAAGGCTGCATCCTCGCAATCGGATTAACCTACGTCGCCGTGAACTTCCTGACCGATGTGCTGTACTCGGTGGCAAACCCCCGAATTCGCCAGTAATTCAGAAGGGCTAACCGGGAAGGGTAACCAGGAAGGGCTAACCGGGAAGGGTAACCAGGAAGGGGAACCGGGAAGGGGTAACCGGGAAGGGGTAACGGGGAAGGGGGTTGCCCCGTCCTTGTCGCGTTTTATGCGAAAGGGCGGGGACTTTGACCTCCGTTCCGCCTCCACAAATCTCCAGGCGGCGATCCGAACTTCTGTCTCCCCGTCGGACCGGTTTGCGCTAACATCTCTGCGTGTCGACCGTCGCCATCCCGTTTCATCGCCGCATTACATCGAATGCCCGCCACAACCCGCTCGCCGCAATCGGGGTAGTGCTGGTCATTGTCTTTGTACTCTTCGCCCTCTTCGCACCCTGGATTGCCCCGCAGGATTCTGCCGCCATCGATCTCCCCGCCAGGTTGAGCACTCCCTCCCATTCCCATTGGTTTGGCACCGATGAACTGGGCCGCGATATTCTTTCCCGCGTTATCTACGGAGCGCGTATTTCGATGCTGGTCGGGGGCTGCGTCGTGCTCACCTCCCTGACCCTGGGGCTCATCATTGGCTCGATTGCGGGATATTACGGAGGCGCCATCGACCGCTTCGTGAACGTCGTTCTGATGAACGCATTTCTTTCTTTTCCGGGAATTCTGATCGCAATCGCGTTCGTCGCCTTCCGCGGCCCCGGAGTCTTCAACTTGGTGATCGCTCTCTCGCTGGGCGGATGGGTAGGCTACGCGCGCCTGGTCCGAGGCCAGGTGCTGGCCGCGCGCGAACGCGAATTCGTGGAAGCGGCCCGCGCTCTTGGCGCTGGCGACCTGCGCATCGTCGTGCGCCACATCCTTCCCAATATCATTCAACCCGTCATCGTGCAGGCTGCCATCGGCATGGCGGGAGCGATCCTTGCCGAAGCCACGATGAGCTTCCTCGGCCTGGGCGTTCCTCCACCCACCGCCAGCTGGGGATCGATGCTCAACGACGCTCGTGCCCATCTTTTTGATGCGCCTCACCTGGTCATGTTCCCCGCGCTCGCCGTGATGCTTGCCGTGCTCAGCTTCAATTTCATCGGCGACGCTTTGCGCGACTATCTTGATCCCCGCTCCCGCATCGAAGCCGGGCTGTAGCCCTGCAGGCCACGGGAAAGGTGCTTGCCTTCTGCCCTCAAAATTCGGTATAAGTCTTGAACTCTCAAGCTGGTAGGAGTTCCCGCAACATTTTTTTACAGGCGGTGTTTCTTCTGCCGTGGCCAAGAGCCAGCAGGATCATGAAATCACAACGACAGAAGCGAATGGAGGGTCTTATGAAGGGCACCATCAAGATTGCATTGTTCAGTTCCGCGTTGGCGGTTCTCGCGCTACCTGCCGTGGCGCAGAGCACGACGCCATCCACAGAACCGACCGGGCAGAGCATTCAACAGCGAAAAGAAAGGCAGCAGGCCCGTATCGCGGAGGGCGTCAAGAACGGCCAGCTCACGGCCGGGGAAGCTGTCAGCCTGGAGAAAAAAGAAGGAGCGCTGAACAAAGAAGAGCGCAACATGCGCCGGCAGGATGGCGGTACCCTCACCCAGGCCGACCGCGACAAGCTCAATCAGCAGCAGAATGCCCTTTCCAACCAGATTCACGAGGACCGGCACAATTCCGAGGTGCGTACCGCTCCCAAGACGGAACTGGGGCAGCGCGAACTGAAGCAACAGGAACGTATCGCACAGGGGGTGAAAAGCGGACAGTTGACCGCCGGCGAAGCCGCCCACCTGGAGCGCAACGAGGCCCGCATCAACAACGAAGTGAAGAATGAACGAGCTGCCAACGGCGGCAAGCTGACGGCGCAACAACGCGCCCGCGCCAACCGCCAACTGGATCGTCAGTCGCGCCAGATCTACCGCGACAAGCACAACGGCCGGCACCAGTAATTCAATTCCTTTTCGCCGCGGTTGAAGCAGCCCCCGGCCTGTCCGGGGGCTTTTTATGCCTGCCCCCGGGCGAGGACACCTCCACACCCTTCAAAGAAGAAGACCCGCTCAAGTGCTTGAAGATCTTGGAAATAGAAGTCTTGACAGATATCGCATATTGCAATATAAATATTTCGATTTGGAATAAAACCGGCTATGAAGCTGGGCGAGAAAATCCGGTACCTGCGGGAAGTCGAGGGTTCGCTTCGCGGCCTGGGCCGGCCCATGACGCAGCAGGAGTTGGTACGCGCCATTCGCCAGGAGCTGGGGCCAGGGCAGACCCTCAGCCAGTCGTACCTGTCGCAAATCGAAAACGGCACGCGCCCGCACATGACCCAGTCGTCGCGCGCCCTCCTTGCCAAATTCTTCAAGGTGCATCCGGGATTCCTGGTGGACGATCCGGAGGGCTACCACACCGAGCTGACTTCCGATCTGCGCACCACCGAAGGCCAACTCGATGTGTGGCTGTTACAGGGCTCGGAGCGTTTTGCCGGAGATCCGGAAGTCAGCCACGTGCTGATGAAGGCTGCGCGCGAGAAGGACACCCGCCGGTGCTTTCTATTGCTCGGCGCCATTCTCGACACGCCCGGCTTGGCCGAGCGCCTGCTCGAAGCGTTGCGTCCCGAACTGGCGGCTGCCGGGAACCATCGTCGCCGGGAGGCGGGAGAAGGGAGGCGGATGCGATGACCTGGTCTGATTTTTACCTGATCTGTTTCGCCGTTGGTTTCTGCTTCAGTTTCTTTTCGTTCATCCTTGGGGGATCGCGCTTTGGCAAGCTGCACCTGCCGCACCTCCACAGTCATGCCGGTGCGCATGTCCCCGCGGCGCACGCTCCGGTCGGACACGCTTCCGGAGCGGAGGGGCACGCAGACGCGGGGGCCGGGGCGAGTGCGGACTCTGGACCGGGACATCACGGGGCGAGCGTATCGCCTTTTAATCCTCCCTCGCTGGCCGCGTTCCTGGCGTGGTTCGGCGGAACTGGGTATCTCCTGACACGATTTTCCGCGCTCTGGGTGGGTACAGCGCTGTCGCTGTCGATTGTGGCCGGCCTGATTGGAGGCGCAATCATTTTTTTATTTCTGACCAAAGTCCTGATCTCAGACCAGGAGTATCTCGACCCCGCGGACTTTGAAATGGTCGGCGTGCTCGGGAAGCTCTCGATGCCTATTCGCCAGGGCGGCACCGGCGAGCTGATCTACTCGCAAATGGGGACGCGCAGGGTATGCGGGGCGCGCAGCGACGACGGCAGCGCGATCGCAAAAGGAACGGAAGTCGTGGTCACGCGCTTCGAAAAGGGAATTGCCTATGTTGCGTTGTGGAGCGAACTGTCCGGCGAACTGCACGAATCGGGCGCCAGCGAAACGGCGAAGTAGGGAGGACGCATGGGACGCAACTGCTACAAGACGCTGGTTGTGCTGATGTGGTTGGCATTGCCCATTTCAGCCGCCGAGTACCGCAATGTGTGGGAGCAATTGCCCTCCCGAATGGCGGTTCACTTCGAGGCGAACTGGCGTCCCAACGGCTACACCTCGCGGGAAGGGGCGTTGGAATTGGGCCTGGGAATCATGGCGGTGATGCTGCTGATGTTCACGCTGGCGACGCTGATCATCCGCGCTTTGAAACCGCCCGCCGCCTTGCCGGCGCTGCTGGTCGCCTACGTGGTGGTGGGGTTTTGCTGGTACGGCAATCATTCGATCATCAAGTTCAATTTGCAGCCGCGGGTCGCCCATTCCGAGTGGGCGGGCGGGGACGTTCTCAGTTCTCAGTCGTTAGATCTCAGAGCAGATGCTTCCGCGCGCGAGATCTCACAACCGAGCGCTGAGTACTGCGTACTGAGCTTTAACAGGAGGCGTTATGCCGGAAATACCGCATGCAGTTGAAATCTGGATTTTTGCCGCGCTTGCCGTCATGGCCGTTTTGTTTCTGATCAGCGGCATGGCCAGGATCTACCGCAAAGCCGGGCCGCACGAGGCCCTGATCGTCTATGGACTGGGTGGCACGCGCGTCGTGAAAGGCCACGGGACGATGGTCCTGCCCATGGTGCAGATCTGCCGCGAGCTTTCCCTGGAACTGATGTCGTTCGATGTGGCTCCGCAGCAGGATCTCTATACCAAGCAAGGCGTCGCGGTCACGGTCGAAGCGGTGGCGCAGATCAAGGTGAAGTCCGACACGGAGTCGATTCTCACTGCCTCCGAGCAGTTCCTGACCAAGACGGACGACGAGCGCCAGGGCCTGATCCGCCTGGTCATGGAAGGCCATTTGCGCGGCATTATCGGGCAGTTGACGGTGGAAGAAATCGTCAAGCAGCCGGAGATGGTTTCCGACCGGATGCGCTCCACCTGTGCCGACGACATGAACAAGATGGGCCTGGAGGTGATCTCGTTCACCATTAAGGAAGTCCGCGACAAAAACGAATACATCACCAACATGGGACGTCCCGATGTAGCCCGCATCAAGCGCGATGCCGACGTAGCCGCGGCGGAAGCGGATCGCGATACCGCCATCAAGCGCGCGCTGGCGACGCGGGAATCCGCTGTCGCTCGCGCCCAGGCCGATCAGGAACGGGTGCTGGCCGAGACGTTGTCGCTGGCCAAGCAGGCCGAAGCGCAGCGCGACCTGGAGGTAAAGAAAGCCCAGTTCCTCGAAGTCACCAAGCGGCAGCAGGCGCAGGCCGACAAGGCCTACGACATCCAGACCAACATCATGCAGCAGCAGGTGGTGGCGGAGCAGGTGAAGGTGCAACAGGTGGAGAAGGAGCAGCAGGTCAAGGTGCAGGAGGCGGAAATCAACCGCCGCGAGAAGGAACTGATCGCCACCGTGCTGAAGCAGGCGGAGATCGAGCGCCAGCGCATCGAGACGCTCGCCGAAGCCGAGAAACAGCGCTTGATGGCCGAAGCCGAGGGACATGCCGCGTCGATTCGCCAGCAGGGCGAGGCCGAAGCCGAGATCATCTTCAAGAAAGGCGAGGCCGAAGCCAAGGCCATGAACGTCAAGGCCGAAGCCTACCAGGAGTACAACCAGGCGGCGGTGATCGACAAGTTATTCGCCAGCATGCCGGAGGTGGTGAAGGCGTTAGCCGCGCCGCTGGCGAATGTGGACAAGATCACGATCGTCTCCACCGGCAACGGGGAGGCGGCCGGCTTGAACAAGATTACCGGCGACATCACCAAGATGGCGGCGCAGATGCCCGCGTTATTCGAGACCCTGTCGGGCATGCCGCTGGCGGAATTGTTCAGCAAGGTAAAGGCGATCGGCGACAAGGGGCCAAAGCCCCCGGAGTTGCCGAAAGCATAGCGAGGGGTGCGGGAACAGGCCGGGGCTTGTTCCCGCGGTTCGCCGTCCGACATGCGGTTCCGTGAGTCGGAACCAGAAAGGGTAGCCCTTCAGGAGTGAGTTATGCCCAATAGACCAAAACACCCGGGATTAGGAATCGCTCTTGGCGCTGTGCTGGGAGCCGTCTTCGGCGTGCTGGCCGGCAATGTCGGTGTTTGGCTGGCGGCAGGAGTCGCCATTGGTGTGGCGATCGGTGCAGGGTGGAGACGCAAAGAAAAAGAAGTGGAGTGTCCGCACTGTGCCGCGATTCACCAGTCGCACGAAGCGGTGCAGAGGAGATTGTCATGACAAGGGCGCCAGCCCGGTTCATTAGGTACAGAGTGACCGCAATCGTTATTGGCGCGGCCAGCATCGTCGGCCCGCATACAACCAAGAGAGCTCGAAGCCGAGCCGTCGGCCGGCTCACAACTCATAGCTAGAAAGGAGTTCCCCATGGCACTACTAGAACGTGTTTCCACCCTGGTGAGAGCGAATCTGAACGACCTGATCGACAAGGCCGAAGATCCGGAAAAAATGATCAAGCAGGTCATTCTCGACATGCAGAACCAGCTTCTGCAGGTGAAGACGCAGGTGGCGATCGCGATCGCAGACCAGCACCTGCTCGAGAAAAAGCAGAAAGACAACGAGGTGAAAGTGGCGGAGTGGATGCGCAAGGCGGAACTCGCGGTCGACAAGAAAGAAGACGACCTGGCGCGGGCCTCGTTATTGCGCGTCGAAAGCTACCGCGAGCTCAGCCAGAACTTCACCCAACAGGTGGCCGACCAGAAAGCGCAAGTGGAAAATCTGAAGAGCGCCCTGCGCCAGTTGGAGCAGAAGCTTACCGAAGCGCAAGCCAAGGCGGACGTCTTGATCGCGCAGCATCGCCGCGCTCGAGCCGTAGGGAAAGCCAATGACGCCCGCATGGCCTCCGGCGACGGATCCAAGGCTGCAGCCTTCGATCGCATGAAACGCAAGGTGGCTCACTCCGAAGCCGTCGGCCAGGCCAAAGGCGAACTTGCGTCCGAGGATATCGACGACCGGCTGGCCGCCCTCGAAAAAGAGGACCGCGTCGAAAAGTTGCTGGCGGAGTTGAAGGCGAAGCGCGGAGCTTAGCGTCCTGCGGCGTCTTCAGGATGCGCCGCTTCCCGGGACGCGCCGGCTCAACAACTTACCGCAACCCGCGACTGTATGCCTCGGGTTGGCCAATCTACTCCAGGGCCAAGCCACCGGGCTGACCTGTTTCCGCATCTACTTTTAAGCGCCCTTCGGACTTTGACCCGGGGGAATTACGAAATGAAGCAGTTCGTTGTAACAGCTTTGCTTGTGTTGGGACTGACCCTGGCGGGATGTGGCTCAGGCTCGAACCCCGCCAATATCAACGGGAATTGGAATGCCACGCTCCTAAGCACCGGCAATACCACCGCCTTCGCGTTTGGCACCACGCTGCATGTGAATGGCGACGGCTCGGTGACCGTCTCGAGTTTTAGTTTCACCGAGACATCCTCGTGCTTTGAGTCGGATACAACCGAGACGGGCGCGTTCACGCTCAGCGGCAGCGTCAATGGACAGGTAAACGGCACCTTTGGCATGTCGGTACAGTCGGGGACGCCCGCCGGCAACACGCTTACCCTTAGCGGCACCGCTCATGGCAATACCATTACCGGCAACTGGACGTTGACCGGAAGCGCAGTTTGCACCGGCACCGGTACGTTTACCATGACAAAGGTGTAGCCAGGCTGCGGGCTTCAGGCGCCGCTTCTTGCGGATATTCGCTCGCGGCTGCCCGTGAAGGCGCCTCGAAGCCCCGAGCCAAGTCCCGAGTTCCGAGCCCCGAGGCCCAAGACCTAAGACCCCACACCCAAGCCCCGCTTGCATCCATTGACGCCTCCGCCCGCATCTCTCTATTCTCATAAAGATCCCATTCAAGGAAGGTTCATGAGAAGGCTTGCGATCCTGGTCGTGCTGGCGCTGGAGTTTGCGGTTTTAGGCTGTGGGAATAACAATCCGTCCACGACGACCAATACGTCCACCAGCGGAAATTGGGAAGCCCAGCTCATCAACCCAAGCGGCGGCCAGGCGAGCCTGCTGAATTTTGTGGTTGCCTTTGACGTCACCAACAGCGGCCCGTTAGACATCAAAGGATTCGGGTTCTTCAACGAAGGCTCTTGTTTTGCGACGGGTTCGAATGCGCAGACAGAAACCGGCAAGGCTTCGTTTTCGGCCGACGCCAGTGGAAACGTAACCGGCACGCTCGACCTGACCGTCACCTCGTCCACCAATGGCAGCGTTTTGACCCTCAGCGGGAATCTGACGGGTAAATCCAACGGGACGACCACCAAGACGGGAACGTTGACCAACGGCGTGGTCACCGGAACCTGGACGCTGACGCCCGGCGCAAACGCCAGCGGTTGCAATGCGGTGACCTCCTCGCAGGGTGCGACCTTTGTCATGTGCCAGAACGCGCCGACCTGCAGTGCGGCCCAGGCCGCGCTGCAGGCCCCTCAACTTTCGCTCCACATCCATAAACTCGAAGCGGATCGAATCTAGGCGATTCCACTTTTCTTCCGCGCACTCCTCTTCCTTCTTCGCGCCCCGCTGCTATACAGTGAAGGCGATGAAGCGCTCGTTAGGTCAACTGGCGGAGGCTCTCGGATTGCGGCTGCTGGGCGACTCGGGCCTGCAAGTCAGCGGAGTTGCCAGCATCGAGTCCGCTGCGGCGCATGACCTGGTATTCGTCGCCGAAGAAAGACATCTGACCTCCGCATTGCAGTCCCTTGCGGGGGCCGTAATTATCGGCGAGTTTGCGCTTCCGGCTTCCTGCCCGAAGCCCCTTCTGATCAGCGACCATCCCAAGATGGCATTCGCGCGCGCGGCGCGAATGCTGCGTGACGGATCACTGAAGGATGCGGACAGTTTGGTGCACCCGTCAGCCGTAATCGACTCATCGACCCGATTGGGCAGTGGCGTTTCTGTGGACGCGCGGGCTGTAATCGCTGCCCGCGTTCAGGTCGGCGATGGCACCCGAATCGGGGCAGGCTGCGCGTTGGGCGCGGGGGTATCGATCGGCTGCGACTGCGAACTCTACCCGAATGTGACGATTTATCCCGGAACCTCACTCGGGAACCGGGTGCTGGTGCACGCGGGCGCCGTCCTGGGAAGCGATGGCTTCGGTTATGTGCGCGATCGCAAGACCGGGCACTATGAGAAATTTCCCCAGGTCGGACGCCTGCTGATCGAGGATGACGTCGAGATCGGGGCCAATGCCACCATCGACCGTGGCGCTCTCGACGAGACCCGCATCCGCCGCGGAAGCAAGATCGACAACCTCGTCCACATCGGGCATAACTGTCAGATTGGGGAAGATGTCGTAATAGCGGCGCAAACCGGGCTATCGGGAAGCATCGTCATTGAAGACGGCGCGATCCTGGGTGGGCAGGTCGGGATCGGGGAACATGCCCGCATCGGAGAGGGAGTCATGCTCGGCGGCCAGGGCGGGGTTCTTCCCAACAAGATCCTGCGCGGCAAGGGCGTCGCCTTCTGGGGAACTCCGGCCCAGCCCTTGCGCGAGTACCTCAAGCAACTGGCCACACTCGCGCGCCTGGCCAAAAAGGATTAGCCGTGGCCCTGGTCGTCATCGGCGGTCATTCGCGCAGTGTGGGCAAGACCAGCGTGGTCGCTGGCCTGATCTCGGCTTTGCCGGAATTCCAATGGATCGCGGCGAAGATCACGCAGTATGGTCACGGAATCTGCTCTGCCCACGGGGAGCCCTGCGATTGCGCCACGGGCGATCACGCGTGGGCGATCACGGAAGAGCGCGACCGCACAGGCCAGTCGGACACCTCGCGATTCCTGCTGGCCGGGGCGGCGCGGGTATTGTGGGTGCGCACGGAACAGGGGCGTCTTGCCGAAGCCATGCCGGCATTGCGCAAGCGGTTGCAGGACGCGCGCCACGTAATCATGGAATCCAATAGCGTGCTGAAATTCCTGCGTCCTGATCTCTATGTGACAGTGCTCGATCCCCGGACTGCCGACTTCAAGAATTCCGCGCGTGAATTCCTCGACCGCGCCGACGCGGTCATCTGGCATGACAGCGGCGGAGAGGCTGCCTGGCAGTCTGTTTCCCTGAAGCCGGTCGGCGGCCGTCCGATGTTCCGCATCACCCCGCCCCACTATGTCACGCCGGAAATCGTCGCCTACGTTCGCTCCAGGCTCGCCCTGAAAGAAGACTGAGGACGAATACTCGTCCGGGTGCGGCGTTACCGGAACTGCTATTCTTGGCGCGTGCGGCAGATTCATTCCAGCGCCTGGCTCCTGGTCGCAGTCTCGGCTATTCTGCAGGTCCTGATCTTTCCCCTGCCCGGGGTTTACGTTCTCTGCTGGTTCGCGCTGGCGCCATTGATCATCGCGCTGCTCCGGGCCCGGCCGGCCGGAGAACTCGAGATTGAGGGCTCGCCGCGCCTGCAGCCGGCCACCCTGGCGCAGGGATTCCTGCTGGCATACGTTTGCGGCATCGTGTGGTACGCCGGCACCTGCTACTGGATCTACGACACCATGCGCCACTACGGCGGCCTGAGCGCGCCCGCGGCGGTGCTGGTGTTGTTTCTGTTCTGCTGCTATCTCGGCCTGTATCACGGCCTGTTCGGACTGCTGGTGGCACTGGCGGCCCGCCATCGCAATGAGCGGCGCGCACTGGTCCTCGCCCCATTTCTCTGGGTAGCCGTGGAACTGGCGCGCACTCGCATCACCGGATTTCCCTGGGCCCTGCTGGGCATCGCGCAAGTAGATAATGTCGCGCTCTCGCGCATCGCCGCATGGACCGGCGTCTATGGAGTCTCGTTCGAGATTCTGCTGGTAAACATGGCCGTGGCGGCAGCCTTCCTGGTTCCACGCCAGAAGCGTGGCCCCATGCTCGCCGCCTCTATTGCTGCCGCCGCGGTTCTGCAGGCGGGCAGGCTAGTCGAGCCTCCGCCGGCCGGCACGGATCACGCCGCGCTCCTGGTTCAACAGAACATCCCGGTTTCCGCCAATTGGAGTCCCGCCTATTACCAGCAGACGCTCACTGAACTGGCCAGCCTGACGCTGAGCGCAACTCGAAATGCCGGGGCAAAGCTGGATCTGATTGTTTGGCCGGAATCGCCCGCGCCTTTTTTCACCAACGAGCCCCACTTTCGCGAAGCGGTCAGCGAGCTGGCGCGGCAGGCCAAGGTTCCTGTCGTGGCCGGCGCGATCGGCAGCGACTCTCCCACTGTGAACTCCGAGGGACCGCTGTTCAACTCCGCGGTGCTGGTCACCTCCAGCGGCGAATGGCAGGGACGCTACGACAAAGCTCATCTGGTTCCCTTTGGAGAATACCTGCCGTTCCCCAGTCTGTTTTCGTTTGCCGGCGGATTGACCAAAGAGGTGGGACAGTTTGAGCGTGGAACTTCCCGCCGCCCTCTGGATGCCGGACGCCAGCAATTGGGCACGTTCATCTGTTACGAATCTATTTTCCCCGACGAAGTCCGCCAGTTTGCCAGGAGCGGCGCCCAGGTCTTCGTCAACATCTCCAACGACGGCTGGTACGGCGACAGCGGCGCCTATGCCCAGCATCTGAATCAGACGCGCATGCGCGCCATCGAAAATGACCGCTGGATCCTGAGCGCGACTGATACCGGGGTGACGGCCTCTATCGATCCTTACGGACGGGTGACGGCGCGCATCCCGCGCAAAGAAAGAACAGCACTGCTGGCGCCGTATTCCCTCACTTTCGTCACTACGTTCTACACCCGCTATGGGGATTGGTTCGCCTATGCCTGTGCGATAATTTCGACAGGAGCGCTCGCCGGGCGCTTCGCATTTCCGCGCATTCGCAAGAAGGCTGATACCTCCTCATGAACCAGGAAATTGAACAGGAATACGACAAGCTGAGCAAGAAAGTCCACGAACTACGGGAGTATCTTTGACGCGGCGAAGCTCCGTCCGCAGCTAATCGAAATTGAAAAGCAGGCCGCCGACCCCAACCTGTGGTCCAATCCGCAGCGCTCGCAGCAGGTCATGCGCGAGAAGAAGCGGCTGGAGCACGTACTGGCTACAGACGCCGACCTCGGCCGCCGCAGCGACGATATCAATGCCTATCTCGACCTCGCGAAGGAAGGCGAGAACGTCGATACCGACCTGCAGCGCGAGATCTCCTCTCTGCGCGATCTGATCGACAAGCTGGAGACCGAGACGCTGCTCTCGGGCGAGAACGATTCGCGCAATGCCATCGTCACCATCCACCCCGGCGCCGGAGGCACCGAATCGCAGGACTGGGCCGACATGCTCCTGCGCATGTACTTGCGATGGGCTGAGCGCCAGGGCTTTGAGACGGTCCTTTACGATTACCAGCCGGGAGAGGAAGCTGGATTGAAGTCGGCGACCTTCGCGGTGAATGGCGACTATGCCTTCGGGCTTCTCCAGGGTGAGATCGGGGTGCACCGGCTGGTGAGGATTTCACCTTTCGACCAGGCCAAGCGGCGGCATACCTCGTTCGCCAGCGTCTTCGTATCTCCGGAAATTGACGACAGCATCGAGATTGTCATTAAGCCGGATGAGATCCGCACCGACACGTACCGCTCCAGCGGCAAAGGTGGCCAGCACGTGAACACAACCGACTCCGCGGTGCGCATCACGCACATTCCCACGGGCCTGGTCGACAGTTGCCAGAATGAACGCTCGCAGCACAAGAACCGGGAGCGCGCGATGAGCATGCTTCGCTCCAAGCTCTACGAATTCGAGATGGAGAAGAAGCGCGCCGCTACCAAGAAGATCGAGGATTCGAAGCTGGACATCGAATTCGGATCGCAGATTCGTTCTTACGTTTTGCAGCCCTACCGCATGATCAAGGATCATCGTACGAAAATGGAAGTGGGCGACGTGGATCGCGTGCTGGATGGCGATCTGCAGCCATTCATTCGCGCCTACCTGCTGGCGCGGCGCGGGGAGAAGCAGTGAGGCCTCTCAAAGCAAAACCGCGAAAGAGGGGCGGAGCGCGGGAGAAGATCCAATTGGGGCCGCGCTTCCTGCGCGCCTTCCAGTTCGCCGCCGAAAAACACAGAAATCAGACTCGCAAAGCCTCGACCATCCCGTACCTCGCTCACCTGATGGGCGTCGCGTCTCTTGTCCTGGAGGCCGGGGGAGATGAGGATCTGGCCATCGCCGCCCTGCTGCACGACGTGGTGGAGGATTGCGGAGGAGCGCCGATGCTCAAAGAAGTCCGCCG
The DNA here is from genome assembly GCA_035651855.1 of Candidatus Sulfotelmatobacter sp. Lineage (GTDB taxonomy): Bacteria > Acidobacteriota > Terriglobia > Terriglobales > Acidobacteriaceae > Sulfotelmatobacter. Next base: position 7,454 of record DASREX010000138.1, on the reverse strand, counting down.
CCGGTTTGGTGCCCGCGTCGCTAAAATTGTAGACGGATGCACCGATGCCTACGTGTTTCCCAAAGCTCCGTGGCGCGAGCGTAAGGAACAATACCTGGCACGGCTGCGGAGGGAGGATGCTGGGACGCGCCTGGTCTCGGCCGCCGACAAACTCAACAATGTGCGGTCGATCCTGAGCGACTACCGCGACATCGGCGAGTCCGTCTGGCTGCGTTTCAACGGTGGACGCGAAGGCACGCTTTGGTACTATCGGACTTTACGAGACGAATTCTCGCGAGATAAGCCGAACCGTATCAGCAGGGACCTGGCACTGGCGGTACGCGATCTTGAGTCCCTGGCAGCGGGGCATACGGAAAGCGGCGATCGTACATTCGCTGGGGTTGAGGTATGAAGTTATGGCGCGCATGATTGACCAGATCCGCGCTTCCAAGTTGCCGTCCAACATGATGCAGTTTGCTGCGCGGGGGGCGCTGCAGGTCTCGCCCGCGGAAAACATCGAGATTCTGGTTCATCTGGCGCGCCACAACAAAGTCTTCGGTGAACTGGCGCGCATGACCCTGGCCGGTTGGGATATCAAAGCTTCGCTGGCCGTCGCCGCCGATCCCCAGACCCCGCAGGAGGTGCTGAACTACCTGATCTCTGCCGATAACTTGCGGCCTGCGTTGCTCTCCGTTTTGCTGGAAAACGCGTCGGTACGGGAAGAGGAGATTGTGAAACTCGCCCGCTCCGCTATGCGCGACATCATCGATGTCATGCTTCAGAGCCCGCGTGTGCGATCCAGCAGAAACGTGATCGAGGCCCTGAAGGCCAATCCGTATCTGAAAAAAGAGGAAGCGGCGGAACTGGAGAAGTCGATGGCCGGAGCCGCGCAACCCCGTCCCGGTGAGAATGCTGCCGCGACAGCGCCGGTGAGTCCTCAGCCGACTCCGCAGGCCGAAGCCGGAGATCCTGCTAACCAGGCCGATGACGGCGATGCTTCCGGTGCGACGTTCGGGGCGGAAGACGAGTCGGTCTTCGCATATTTGAAGGAGCACGCCGACGACATTGCCCAGGAGGGAGAAAAACCCTTTCATGCCATTGGCGGGGTGATGGACTTGCTTCTGCCCGACTCCAGCAGCGCCGAGGGATCCGAGGCACATGCGGAGGAAACACCGGTGTCGCCAGCGCCCCCGGCCGCAGCCGTTGTGCCGAGTCTGCCAGCGGCGGCTGCGCGCGCTGCCGCGGCCAAACCCCCGGCCCCTCCCAAGCGCGAGAACACGCTGCAAAAGATAAATTCTCTCGACGTCAAAGGCCGCATTCAACTGGCATTGAAAGGGAGCAAGGAAGAACGCTCGATCCTGATTCGCGACGGCACCAAAGTGGTCGCACTGGCGGTTCTCGAAGCGCCCAAGCTTTCCGACGGTGAAGTGGAAAAATTCGCCAGCCAGAAGAATGTTCTGGAGGCTGTGTTGCGCCAGATTCCGCTGAAGCGGCGGTTCATGAAGAATTACAAGGTCGTGCGAAATCTGGTCGCGAATCCACGTACTCCTCTGGATCTCGGCCTGGGCCTGATGAAGAACCTGCTGGTCGCGGATCTAAAGCATCTCGCCGGCAATAAGGAAGTGTCCGAAACCATTCGCAATCTGGCAGGGAAAATGTACAAGCAGAAATTGGAAGCATCCAATAAGAAGTAACGGAGGAGCCTTGGCCTCGCTGCCGCAACCGGACCCAATCTTCGGCTTACTGAAGCGATCCAAGACCATCGCTGTGGTCGGACTCTCCTGCAATCCGTTACGCCCCAGTCACGGCGTCTCGGCCTATATGCAGAGCCACGGATACCGCATTATTCCGGTAAATCCCCAGATCCAGGAGTGCCTGGGCGAGAAGGCCTACGCCTCGCTGCTGGAGGTGCCGGAGAAGATCGACATCGTAAACATCTTTCGCCGGCCGGAATTTGTGCCGGAGGTGGTTGACCAGGCGATTCAACTCAAAGTGCCGGCGATCTGGATGCAGGAGGATGTGATTCACGAAAAGGCAGCAGAGAAGGCGCGGCAGGCGGGAATCTTTGTGGTGATGGACCGCTGTATTCTGAAGGACCATCGCAGCCGGATGCGCTGATCAGGCCTTCACACCCAGAAAAACCGCGGTCGCATCGTCGCGCACACCCGAACCATTCGCAAACGCCCGCACATCATCGATGATGGTCACTGCCGAAGCGTCCGGCATCCTGGCATGCTCCACCAGGCGCGACAGGCCATACTCTTCCTCCCGCTCGTCCACCGCCTCGGTGATGCCATCGCTGTAAAAGATCAGCCTGGCTCCCGGGGATAATGAAATGCTGGTTTCGGAATAGTCTCCGCAGGAAAGGCCCAGAGGAAGCCCACGCTCCACGTCGAGAAAGTGTTCGCCGGTCTCATCGATCAAAAGCGGCTGCAAATGGCCTGCGTTGGCAAACACCACGCTGCGGGCCACGGGGTCGAATACCGCATAGACCAGGGTCACAAATTTTCCTGCGGGGAAATCATTCACCAGCAATTGATTGAGCTTGGTCAGCACTTCGTCCGGGCTGCAGCAGGCTTCCGCCAGAGAACGCAACATGCCGCGGGTGGCCGACATCAGCAGGGCGGCGGCAGTCCCTTTGCCGGAAACATCGGCCAGCACAATTCCCCAGCGCCCGTCGGGAAAGGCGATGAAGTCGTACCAGTCGCCACCTACGGCCCGAGCGGAAACGCTGCGGCCTGAGATCACGAAACCGGGCACGTAAGGAGAACTCTTCGGCAGGAGAGCCTGTTGAATGGCGCGCGCCTCGTCCGCATCGCGATCCATCGCGAGCCGCTCCGCGCGCTCGGTCTTGAGCCGCTGCGCGTTGTAGACGGCCACGGCTACGTGGTCGCACAGCGCCTGCAGGATTCTTAATTGCTGTCTGGGGAACGCGTCCAACTCGGGGTGCGAGGCTGTGAACACTCCTACCACCCGATGGCCCACGCGCAGCGGAATGGCTACTTCGGAAAGCGTGCCCGGCCCGCACGAAACGTAATACTGATCGGTGCGCACGTCCGGGGCGTAGCGAAGCTGGCCCGTGGCCGCGACATGGCCCACCATTCCTTCCTGCCCGACTTTCAGCCGGTGGCCTTTATGGTGAATCTCGCAGCCGTGTACGCCCGCCAGAACCATCTCGCGCCGCTCTTCATCGTGCAGGTAGATGCTTGCTTCCAGGCACCCGAACGAGCTGGTAACCTCAGCCACTACGCTGTCAATCAGCTGATCCAGATCCAGGATCGAAGTGATTTTCTGGGCAGCCTTTTGGACCCGCTGCAGGTCTTCGATGAAGTCCGCATGTTGTATGCGGGGCGTGACGTCCGGATTGGCGAGATTAGGAAGTGTAGCCATAGGCCTGGCCTGGGAACCCGACTACAGGATTAAAGATGAAGCTGCAGCCGTCTAAGATTCTTTCTTTTCTTCGCTCGATCCGCTCGCGCCCGGCCCCGAACGCCGGCGTTTGAGTTCTTCCAGCCGCTCGCGGATGCGCTTTTCAATCCCTGCATCCGTAGGACGGTAGTACGTGCGGTCGCGCAAGCTGTCAGGCAGGCACTGCATGTCCGCTACCTTCGACTCCAGATCATGGGCGTACTGATATCCTCTGCCATAGCCCAGGCCTTTCATCAGTTTGGTGGGGGCGTTGCGCAAGTGCAAGGGGACAGCCTCCGCAACAGTATTCTCCACATCCTTCAGGACATCTCCATAAGCCGTGTAAAGCGCGTTGGACTTGGGTGCGGCCGACAGATAAACCACCGCCTGCGCCAGCGCCAGGTTGCCTTCCGGCATGCCGATGAAATCGACGGCATCCCGCGCCGCCATACACAGCGAGAGCGCATTCGGATCCGCGAGCCCGATATCTTCCACGGCCATCCGCACCACGCGGCGCGCGATGTAAAGCGGGTCTTCCCCCGCCTCAAGCATGCGGCCAAGCCAGTACAGAGCCGCATCCGGATCGCTGTTGCGGACTGACTTGTGCAATGCGGAGATGAGGTTGTAGTGTTCTTCCCCGGATTTGTCGTAAAGCAGAATGCGCTTCTGGAGCGCATCGCGGACGATCTCTTCGTTGATCTGGCGGCCGCCCTCCGCATCTTCCTGCGCCAGTCCAGCCGCTACTTCCAGCACGTTGTAGGCGCTGCGGGCGTCACCGCTGGTATAGCTCGCGATAGTCTGCAATACCTTGTCCGAGGCGCGCAGATTTAACTCGCCGAGTCCACGCTCCGGGTCGGCCATGGCACGCCGCAGCAGAAGCACGATCTCCTCCTCCGTCAGGGGCTGGAGTACATACACCCGGCAACGCGACAGAAGCGCAGAATTGATCTCGAACGATGGATTCTCCGTCGTGGCCCCGATGAGCCGGATGTTGCCTTTCTCGACATGAGGCAGGAATGCATCCTGCTGGGCTTTATTGAAGCGGTGGATCTCGTCGATAAAAACCACGGTCCGGGTGCCATACTGCCGCGCCCGTTCGGCATCGGCCATCACCTGCTTAATCTCTTTGATCCCGGCCAGCACGGCGGAGAACTCGATGAACTCCGCCTTGGTCATGTTGGCGATGATCTTCGCCAGCGTGGTCTTGCCGGTTCCGGGAGGCCCCCAGAAGATGAGCGAGCCCGAGTCATCGCGCTCGATCTGGACGCGCAGTGGCTTTCCTGGCCCGATCAGATGCTGCTGGCCAACGTACTCGTCGAGAGTTCGCGGGCGCATCCGGTCGGCGAGTGGGCGCGTGGCATCGGCGCCTGCTCCGGCATTCGGAATTGGCTGAAACAAGCTCATCTGCCCGCCAGTTCGTTCTCAGCTTAACCGAAGAAAGGGCAGGAAACCACAAACGGCGCGGAGGAACGGAACCCGCTTTCGAGTTACGGTGGGCGATTCTTCGTCTGCTTCGCGGGTTGCCGTCACGTGGCGGGAGTTCTCTCGGCCTCGAGAAAATGCAGTGCCGGCACTTCAGGCAGAGCTCCAATCTCTGCGGCATGGCGATAAAACATCTGCAGACCCTCTATGCATTCGGGATCGAGGCGATAATGAATGTTCTGCGTCAGATAAGAACGTATCTCTCCCTCGCTCAATTTCAATTTACCGGCCCAGTCGCGCGTGATTTGGCTGATGCTGGAGGGTTCCAGCCCGTGATCACGAGAATCGCGGAAGATTGCTCCCAGATCGAGCGACGGATCTGCCTGGGGCAACGCCGCGCTCCGCACCGCCCAGAACGCGAAGACAAATGGTTTGCCGGTAACCCGGATCCACTCCTCCGCCAGATCCAACGTGTGATAGCGCGTGCGGTCAATCTGCAGGGCGGGATCGCCGATCACCAGTCCCGCATCGTGCCCCGCCAGCATGGCTTCGATGTCGGGGGCCATCGGCGAGTACTGCCGCTCTCCGCCCAGCCATCGCAGAACAATCCTGGCCAGCGCGGCCGAGGTCATCGATGAGGTATCGAGCGCGACCGTCCGCACCTTCTCCAGCGGTACTTTGCTGACCAGCAGAATCGATCGCACGGCCCGCCGTGACGCAATGGCAACATCCGGCAGGATCTGGAGGTCGGGAATCTGGGGATACGCGGCTGCGGGAATGATTCCGATGTCCGCGCTCCCCTCCGCCAAAGAGCGCGCGCAGGCCGAAGGAATTGTGTAAGAAATATCAAAACGGGAGCCCGCCGCGGCGCGCTCGAAATCCCACATCAGAGGAGCGGTATTCAGGTAGGAAATCGCGGAAATGCGCAGCTTTCTCATTCTTTCCACAATACTAGCAAAGGCCCTGTGACATGTGACCTTGACACCATTTCGCGCGGGTAAGTACAGTCCGCTCGGAGTCTCCTGTGGCCAATGCCGTCGTGTCGCCGCCGGCTGCCCACCTGTTGGAATGGGTGGGGCTCTTGCTGACGCCGGGCCTGGGGCCCACCCGTGCCCGCAAACTGGTGGAACACTTCGGGTCCGTGGAGCATGTGTTCAGCGCGGCGCTGACTGCGCTGGAGGAAACCGGCATCCAGGCCGTTTCCGCGCAGTCAATTGCCACCGGCAGATCGCTGGAACTGGCCCGCGAAGAGATCGCTCGCACCTCCGGCGCCGGAGTCTGCCTGTGTTCGCTCGAAGATCCCATGTACCCCCCGAGGCTGAAGGAGATCTACGATCCTCCCCTTATCCTCTATGTGCGTGGCAATGCCGAAGTGCTAAGCCAGCCGGGGATTGCCATCGTGGGCACTCGGCATCCCACGCCCTACGGAGCGGGTATGGCCGAACGCCTGGCCAGCGATCTCGCGGTCCAGGGTCTGGTCATTATCAGCGGCATGGCGCGTGGGGTGGACACCGCCGGCCATCGCGGCGCAATCTCGGCGAAAGGCAAGACGGTGGCCGTATTCGGTACCGGCGTCGACGTGATCTATCCCAAGGAGAACTCCCGGCTTGCGGAACAGATTGTGGCCCTGGGCGGCGCGTTGATCTCCGAATTTCCCCTGGGAACCTTTGCCGCGCCGCAGAATTTCCCGATCCGCAACCGCATCATTAGCGGCATGTCGGTGGGCGTGCTGGTGGTGGAAGCTGCGGAATACTCCGGGACGCGCATCACCGCGCGCATGGCCCTGGAGCAGAACCGCGACGTGTTTGCCGTGCCCGGCAACGTCACCAACAAGAATTCCTGGGGACCGAACACTCTCATCAAGCAGGGCGCCAAGCTGGTGGCGACCTGGGAAGATGTGTGGGAAGATCTCCCTGCAGCAGTGCGACTTGCATTGACCCCCGCCCCCTCCCCTGAATCCCAAAGCACCGCCCCGGCATCTCTATTCCCAGATGACGGGCTGCCTCCTCACGAGAAGCGAATCCTGCGCCTGCTGAAAGCCGACGAAGCCACGCACATCGATGAACTGGTCGAGAAGCTGGAATCGCAAATGTCTTCCTCCGAACTGTTCGCCGCGTTATTCGAACTGGAGCTAACCGGAAAAGTAAGGCAGATGCCGGGGAAGAATTTTGTGAAGAGCTTCTAGCTGCTAGCTTCTGGCTTCTAGCCGGGGCGGGAAGGGACAGTCCTATGGAAGATTTCAAAAAATTGAAAGTTTGGAGTAAGGCGCACGAGTTAACCTTGTGGGTTTATCAGAGGACGCGTTCCTTCCCCAAGGATGAGGTGTATGGACTCACGTCCCAGGTCAGGCGGGCATCGGCATCCATCGGAGCGAATATCGCAGAGGGATGCGGGCGTAGGTCCGACCCGGAGATGAGAAGGTTCATTCAAATTGCGCGTGGATCAGCCAGTGAACTGGAATACCATCTGCTCTTGGCTAACGATCTGCATTTTCTCAACCCGGACGAGTTCGCTGCGGCGGAGTCGAAGATCCTGGAAATCCAACGCATGTTGGCGGCACTCGCGCAGCGCTTGCAGCGTCCAGTCATAGCTGGAAGCTCCTAGCTCCTAGCTCCTAGCTGCTAGCTTCTGGCTTCTAGCTGAGG
>DASREX010000137.1:0-45029 GCA_035651855.1 Candidatus Sulfotelmatobacter sp. | reverse complement strand
CAGGGCGTCCGAGAGCAGCGAATCGAACTCGTTGCACTGCATTCCGTGATTGGTGTGATCTGGCATCACATCACCTGCCTATAGGTACGTTGGAGGAGCCTCGCAAGTTCCGCGCGCCCTCTATTTATTCTTGATTTCACGGTGCCCTCCGGAACCTTCAAAACGGTGGCTATCTCGCGATAGTCCATGTCCTGTAAGTCCCTTAAAATCACTGCTTCCCGAAGTTCGGGAGAAAGTCTGCCCAAAGCGGTATGGACCGTCTGGCTCACCTCCCGCTGGCGTACCCGGGCATCGGGTGGCGCGGAAGGATCGGGAATCTGCTCGCTGAGGGGCTGAACGTCCTCATGGTCGGACGCGGTTGAGTCCATGGAGTCGGTCATCCGGTCCTGCTTGGTCTTGCGGAAATGGTCTACCAGCAGATTTCGGGTAATCGTACTTACCCAGGTGACGAAGGCCCCCTTGGTATGGTCGTAGCTGGAAAGAGTGCGGTACATCTTGATGAAGACCTCCTGGGTGAGGTCCTGGGCGTCGTCGGCCGATCCCGCAAATCGATAGCAAATGTTGTAAATACGCCGGGTGTAAGTCTGCACGATTTCCTCCCAGGCGGCGGCGTCGCCGGCAATACATCGCCGAACCAGCATCGCAACGACCTGGACGTCCTCCACTTGCGCTCCCCGGAAATCGTTTTACTGAGACGTGGCCTGGATGATCGAGACCGCAGGCCCAAGATTCGATACGTGTTTTGTCAGCCCGTGGTTCGCAGCCCCTGATAACCGAAGCGAAACAGGGAATTGTAGCAGTCTGCGGAACAGCTTCCGCGGGTCATCCCATTCGCCATCCGGAACTGGCCACATCCGCTGGTAGCAATGTGGTATTGCGTCGTGTTGCGCGCTGAGGGAAACGTGGGCGCGGCGGTCATAATTACCTCAGAAGGGCAAAACTTCGGTTACCTCCGGTAACCCATGTGTCCCCGGAAATACTACGAGAATCACCCTATGCCGGATATAGTTGGCACAGCATCTACATTGTCATAGGCCTCAAGTCACTCTGAGCCGCGTAGGGGCCCAGCAACTTCTGATCGGTTGCGTGTTTTTACAGGTATGGCGTGCTCGGGGCGCGAACGCCGCGCCGGAAAGGGTCAAGTTCATGAGCAATAACCTGGCAAGGAAACTCTCAGCCTGGAACAGGCAGGTTGAGGTTTGGGGCGTAATTTCTGCGATTTTGTTATTTGCCCTGGTTTTTCAAATTCCTGCCGCCGCGCAGGACCAGGATGATCCTCCCGGCCGCGTCGCCCGCCTGGGATACATCGAGGGTTCGGTTTCATTCCAGCCCGCAGGCGAAGACGAGTGGGTGCAGGCGGTTCCGAATCGTCCGATCACCACCGGAGATAAATTGTGGGCGGATCGCGACTCCCGGGCCGAACTGCAGCTGGGATCGGCCACCATCCATATCGGGTCCAACACTGGCTTCTCTATTCTTAACCTCGACGATCGCACCACCCAGATCGAACTCAGCGCCGGCAGCATGAACGTGCGGGTATGGGATCTGGACCGTGATGACGTCTTCGAAATCGATACCGCGAACCAGGCTTTCACCATCTTCCGGCCCGGACGTTACCGGGTGGACGCTGCCGAAGACGGCAATTCCACCGTGGTTATGGTTCGCGAGGGAGAAGGAGAATCCACGGGAAACGGCCAGAGCTATACCATGCACGCAGGTCAGCGCTTCACTTTCCGCGGAACGAATTCCCTGAATGCGGAAGTTGACGAGATCGGGCGCTCCGACGACTTCGACGACTGGGCTGACCGCCGCGAACGGCGTTATCACGATTCCCCCTCGGCCCGCTACTGTGATCGGCGCGTAGTCGGATATCAGGATCTCGATGACTACGGCGATTGGCGTCCTACTCCCGACTACGGCTATGCGTGGTTCCCGCGCGTAGACGCAGGTTGGGCCCCTTACCACACCGGACACTGGGCCTGGATCGATCCCTGGGGTTGGACCTGGGTCGATGACAATCCCTGGGGCTATGCACCTTTCCATTATGGCCGCTGGGCGTTCGTCTACGGAAGGTGGGGTTGGATCCCTGGTCCAAGAGAAGTGCGCCCCGTGTATGCGCCGGCTCTGGTCGCATTCGTGGGCGGCGGCATGGTTGCCGGGGGCACGGTTGCGTGGTTCCCGTTAGGGCCGCGTGAGGTCTATGTTCCGTCCTACCGCGTGAGCCCGGCCTACGTGAATCGCGTCAACGTCACCAACACTACGGTCAATCAGACTACGGTGACGAATGTCTACAACACGACCGTCATCAACAACAACAGCACGACGATCAACAACGTTACGTATGCAAACCGGAACGTAAATGGCGCGGTCATGGCGGTGCCGCAGCGTTCCTTCGCCAACGCCCAACCGGTAGCCCAATCCGCGGTGCGGATAAATCAGCAGCAGCTCCGGGCCATGCCGGTGAGTGCCCGGGCAGCCGTATCGCCCGCGCGCGAGTCCGTGCTCGGGGTACACGCGAATACAGCCAACCGTGTGGCGGCTCCGCCGCCGTCGGTGACCAGCCGTCCAGTAATCGCAAAGACAGCGCCGCCGCCGCCGCCACCGTCGTTTGCCGCCAGACAACAGGTGCTGGCGCAACACCCCGGAGTACCAATCGCCCGGCAGGAACTTACCAAGCTGAGGCCGGCGAATACTCCAGCGGCGCGCGAAGTTCGCGTGGCGCCGCCCGCCAAGCCCGCGCAGCCGACTCCAGCAGCGAATCGGCCCGCGCAACCCGGCAATCCGGCAGCGAATACGCGTCCGGGTGGAAACCCGCCGCCCGCGGCACAGCCTGCGCCCGCCAATCGGCCCGGCGCGCAGCCAAACCAACCCCCGGCGCGGAACGAGCGTCCGGCATTCAATCCTGCAAACAACCGGCCGCAACCGAATCAACCCGCGCCCAATGCTCGCCCGGAGCCCAACGCTCCTCCGGCGCGCAACGACCGTCCGCCATCGGCGCAGCCGAACCGGCCGCAGCCCAACCAACCTGCGCCGAACAACCGTCCGGAGCCGAATGCTCCGCCGGCCCGGAACGATCGTCCTTCGCCGCAGCCGAATCGTCCTGAGCCCGCTCCGAACAATCGTCCGGAGTCTGCGCGGCCCAGTCCGCCGCCCGCGAGCAATGATCGCCCGCCCTCGGCGCAGCCTTACAACCGCCCCGATCCGAATCAGCCACGGGCGAATGAACCGATGCCTGCTCAGAGCCAGCCCAATATGGGCCGGCCGGATGTAAATCGCCCGCAACCGAACCGTCCAGAGCCTCCGATGCGCAACGAACGCCCCTCGGAGCAGCCCCGGACCGAACCGGCGCCGCGTCCACAGAGTGCTCCGCCCATGGATCGCCCCCAGCCGCGCCAGCAGAGCGCTCCTCCGATGGAACGTCCGCAGTCACGTCCGCCTGAGGCCCGGCCTGCTCCCCAGGAGCGTGCTCAGCCCCAGCGTCAAGCTCCACCGTCCAAGCAAGACCAGAAGAATGAAGACAAGAAGCCGCACTAGCGGCATGTGAAAATGACTTGGGCACCCCGCGGGGTGCCCATTTCTTTTTTTCCCAGTGCTCCCACCGGCTCGGACCGCGGTACTTCTCATGCTGGCGGCAGCTTCACCCCGGAATATTCCTCGCATGCCTCGAGCAGCATCTGTTGTCGCTGTACGTCGCGAGCCACGGGATGGGGTTGTCGCGGGCGCATGTGGAAGAAGTACTCGCCCGTAACCTTGGCCGCGGAATCATTGCTGACCGCCAGCCACACCTGCGTGCGATATCCCTGCTCGAGGTCGTCGGGAGCTCCAGGGCCGCCCATCTTGGTAGCGACCCATCCCGGCTCGAGAGCATTCGAGAGAACATCCGGCCAGAGCCGCGCGACCGCGAATGCCAGCATGACATCGTGCAGCTTCGTGTCCGAATAAGCCTGCTGTCCCCGCCAGGGACGTTCTCGCCACGCGAGGTCCTTAAGACTGGCGTCGCCGCCCTGATGCAAGCCCGAACTCAGGTAAACCAGCCGCTTGGGCCGCCGAATCAGCGCGGTCAAAATATAGGCAGCGAGGGTATTGACCGCAAACACCTGCGGCAGGCCGTCCTCGGTTTCATTGCGCCGCGGCTCTTTGTAGCCCACTCCTGCGTTATGGACGACGGCATCAAACGAGCCGAGCTCGTTGACCTGATCGGCGAGTCTCCGGGTCTGCGCGATGCTGGCCAGATCGCCGACTACCGCCGTCTCTGCTCCCGGTACAGCGTTAAGGGCTTGTTGGGCGCGCGCCTGGCTGCGGGCGTGCAACACCACGCTGTGCCCCTGCTCGATGAGTAGTTGTGCGGCCATCCTGCCCAAACCATCGGACGATCCGGTAATGAATACTCGTGCCATGGTTCCTGCCTTTCCGAACTACGGATGCGTCAGTCCCGGCGAAGGATTCCAGCGTTCCCGCAGGCGCAGTGGCCGCGCCATCAGTCACAGCTGCAAAATCCGCTGTAACTCTTGCGTTGGAGTTGGTGTTTTCGCGTCACGCATGTAAGATGTCCCGCGGTTTAGGAAGGTCTCCCCTCAATGGTGATGCGAAGACTCGCGCTATTCGTGATGATGGCGGTCGTGGGCAGTGTTGTCTTTGTGCACGGGCAGCAGCCGGACTCGGATGAGGAAGGCCAGTTTCGTTTTCGCTTTGCCGGCCCCAAGGTTGGGAATCGCGTGGCGGCGGTGGCTGGAGTCCCCGGGAATCCGAGCACGTACTATGCGGGAGCGGCATCGGGCGGCGTATGGAAATCGACTGACGGCGGAAATCGCTGGACGCCCGTGTTCGACAAACAGCCCGCTGCAGCCATAGGCTCTCTCGCGGTAGCGCCGTCTGATCCGAGCACCGTCTGGGCAGGAACCGGAGAGGCGTGGGTGATTCGCGACAGCGATGTCATGGGCAATGGAATTTATAAGTCCAGTGACGCCGGAAAGACCTGGACGAACATGGGCCTGCCCGAGAGCGGCCGGATTGGCCGCATCGTCATCGATCCTTCAAATGCCAACACGGTTTTCGCCTGCGTTCTCGGGCGGGTCACGGGGCCGCAGCAGGACAAAGGCGTGTACCGCACCACCGACGGAGGGCACCGCTGGGAGCGCGTACTCTTTGCGGGAGAAAACGCCGGTTGCTCCGGCCTGGCGATGGATCCTCACAACTCGCGCATTCTATTTGCCGGCATGTGGCAGGTCGAAATGCACACGTGGGGAGAGTTCAGCGGCGGTCCCGGCAGCGGACTCTATGTTTCCCGCGATGGGGGAAGCAAATGGACTCGCCTCGAGGAGCATGGCCTGCCTCACACGCCGCTGGGCAAGATCGACGTCGCCGTTGCACCCACAAACTCCAACCGCGTTTTTGCACTGATTCAGACCAGGGATCAGGGCTCGCTCTGGCGTTCCGAGGATGGGGGCGAGCATTGGAAAGCGGTCAACTATGAGCGAGATCTGATTGGCCGGGCGGGGTACTACATTCGACTGGCAGTTTCCCCGGCCACCGACAACGAGGTTCTGGTAGCCAACAGTTCTTTCCATCAATCGCTGGACGGCGGCGAGAACTTCAAGGACGTTCCCTGGGGTGGGGACACGCACGATATCTGGATCGACCCCGCCAATGCCGACCGCTTTGTCATTACCGATGATGGCGGCATGAACATCACCACGGTCCACGGGCGCGGCTTTCACCGCGTCACGCTGCCCATCGGGCAGATGTACCACGTGGATGTCGACAACCAGATTCCCTACTACTTCTACAGCAACATGCAGGACGATGGAAACATGCGCGGCCCCAGCGTTCCCGTCGACTCGCGCGAAACCGGATGGGACCACGCCATGGGCGGCTGCGAATCCGGTTTCACCGTTCCCGACCTGACGGACCCCAACGTTGTCTGGGCCACCTGTTATGGCAATAAAGTTACCCGCTGGGATGCGCGCTCCAGGCATGCGCGCTCGGTCAGTCCCTGGATGCACACTCTGGATTCACCGCCCAACGAGATCAAGTATCGCTGCCACTGGACCGCGCCCCTGGCCATCGATCCCTTCGATCACGACACGGTTTACTACGGATGCCAGGTCATCTTTAAGACCACCAATGGCGGCCAATCCTGGTCGGTGATCAGCCCCGATTTGTCCACGCAGGATCCCGCGCATATCGTTCCCTCGGGTGGAATCGTCGGCGACAACCTCGGCCAGTTCTACGGAGAAGTTATCTTCGCCCTGGCGCCCTCAAAAATTCAAAAGGGGCTGATCTGGGCCGGCACCAACGACGGCCAGGTCTGGCATACGGAAGACGGCGCGCATTGGACGAATGTGACCAAGAATATTTCCGGCCTTCCGCCCCTGGGCACCGTCACCAGCATTGCACCGTCGACGTTTGATGCCCGCACTGCGTACATCAGCGTGGATTTTCACCTGGTCGATAATCGCGATCCGTTCATCTACAAAACCACCGACTTGGGAAAGACCTGGAAGCTGATCAGCGCCAACCTGCCGAAACATCCGTTGTCCTACGTGCGCACCATCGCCGAAGATCCCAACTGCGCAGGCCTGCTGTTTGCCGGCACGGGAAATGGTCTGTATTACTCGCTCGATGACGGCGGCCACTGGACTGCTCTCGACACGGGATTGCCCCACGCCCCGGTGACCTGGGCGGTGGTGCAGAAAGATTTTCACGACCTCGTGGTGTCCACTTACGGCCGCGGCATCTACATCCTGGACGACATCACTCCGCTGGAGCAAATGGCAAAGAGCCACTCGGATGCGGCCGTGGCCCTGTTTGAGCCGCGGCAGAATTACCGCTTCACCCACGGCGGACAAGCCATGCTCACTTTCAGCTTGACTAGAGCTCCGAAAGATCCCATCCAGCTTGAGATCCTGGATTCCGGCGGCAAGGTGATCCGAAAGCTGGAGACCAAAGCTCGATCAGGCATGAATCGAGTGCCCTGGGATCTGCGCCACGAGCCGCCGAGAGTCGTCGCTCTGCGGACCGCGGCGCCCGACAACCCGCACATCTGGGACGAGCCGCGCTTCCGCGACTCCGACTCGCGTCCCATCACGCACTGGGGCTCCAAGCCGGCTGAGGTAGGCCCGATCGTTGTTCCCGGGAAATACACCGTCCGGCTCACAGTCGAAGGCAAGTCCTACACACAACCGCTCACGGTCGTCCGTGACCCGCATACTCCGGGATCGGAAGCGGACATCGAACTCTCGGTCAAGACTCTGCTGCGGATTCGCGATGACATTCAACATGTATCCGACGAGGTCAACCAGATGGAGTGGACGCGCAAGCAACTTGAGGTCATCAAGGCGATGCTGCGTCCGCCGAAGAAGAAGGAGGAGGACAAGACCGCCGCGGACGATGATGACGACTATGAGGGCCCCCCGCCCGCGCCCGCCTTATCCCAGGCCGGGAGCGAGGCAGAGGCAAAGCGCAAAGCCGAGTTGTTGAATGCCGCAGAAGAGTTCGACAAGAGGTTGCTGGCAATCGAGAACAGGTTTGTGTCGCAGGCCCTTCTGAACAGCGATGACAAGTACTTCGTGGAGCCGTACAAGGTATATCTGAATCTGATCTGGCTCAATGCCGAGGTTGGCAGCGGAGGCGGCGATGTCGCCGGCGGTGCCGACTTCGCTCCCACGGATACGCAACTGGAATTGCTGCAGGGATACGAATCGGAAATCGCTGGTATCGATGCGGACTACCGGAAGCTGATGAAAGACGATCTGCCCGCTTTCAACAACTCGCTGGAGCAGGGGAATGTGGTTCCTGTGACGGCGGCGAACGGCGGGGGCGCAAAGTAATCAGCGCGGTGGGGATGTTACACGTGCAAAGAGCTTACTCTGGTATGAAGTAATCCACCGTGACCGGGTTCTCGAACAGCGAGTAGTCGCGCGTCACAATCGTGATTCCGCTCTCCGTCACGAAATACCTCTGGCGGTCGGCTTCAGCGTCGTAACCGATAGTGGTGCCCTCCGGGATATGCACGTCGCGATCCAGAATCGCGCGCCGGATGTGGCACCGGCGTCCCACGCTCACGTGCGAAAACAAAATGCTGTCTTCCACCTCGCTGAAGGAGTTGACGCGCACGTCGGGAGAGAGCACGGAATTCTTCACCGATCCGCCGGAGACGATGCATCCCCCGGAAACGATGGAGTCGAGGGCTGTGCCGGTGCGTCCTGCCTCGGCAAAGACGAACTTTGCGGGAGGATACTGCCGTTGATGGGTGCGGATCGGCCACTGCTCATCGTACAAGTTGAAGATAGGCGACACCGACACGATGTCCATATTGGCCTCATAGTAGGCCTCCAGCGTCCCTACATCGCGCCAGTACAGCGCTTCTTTCTTGTTCTCATCGACAAAGTCGTAGGCATAGACGCGATAATCCTCCACCATCTTCGGCAAAATATCTTTTCCGAAGTCATGACTCGATTGCGGATCCTCGGCGTCCTTGAGCAGCACGGGAATCAGCACATCCGCATTGAAGACATACACGCCCATCGAGACTGCGATCTTTTCCGGATTGAGAGGTGAGCGAAGTGTCGTTACCTTTGGTTTCTCCTGGAAGCCGTGAATTCTTCCCTCTTGATCTACGTCCACCACGCCGTAGTGATAGCTTTGATCGGGATCGATCTGAATGGTCGCCAGCGTGATGTCGGCGGCCGAATCCTGGTGCTGCCGCATCATCTTTCCGTAATCCATCTTGTAAATGTGGTCTCCGGAAAGGATCATTACGTATTTGGGCTGTTCCGAGCCGATCGAGTAAATGTTCTGGTAGACGGCGTCCGCCGTCCCCTGATACCACTGGTCGCTGACCCGCTTCATGGGGGGAAGCACTTCGATGAACTCGCCTACCTCCCGCCCCAGAATGTTCCATCCCTCGCGGATGTGGCGGTTCAGCGAAAGCGCCTTGTACTGCGTGAGAATATAAACCCGCCGCAGGTCGGAGTTGAGGCAGTTGGAAAGCGTGATGTCGATGATGCGGTAGATTCCGCCGAAGGTGACCGCCGGTTTGGCGCGATCGCGAGTGAGGGGATAAAGTCTCTCGCCGGCACCTCCTGCTAACAGAACCCCAAGAGTGTCCTTCATGCGTGCCCCTCAGATGGCGTTCTTCTCCGCAGTCGGGTGCAGGCCCTGAGAAGAAAACAGTAGATGTTAGCACGGCATACGGGGTTGCTGCGCTTTCCATCGACTCCACTGCGGGGAGCCCCGTCGCGAGGGATTACATTCGCCAACTTGGATTTGTCAGGAGCGGGAGATCACCGGGGTTGGTTATCGAGGCCAATCATTCGGAAAGGCAGATGACTCGATTCAGTTCTGATTGCCTCGGCAGCGATTACTTGTCCTTGCCGTGCTTGTCTTCTTCGATCTTGATGTGCAGCGACCTAAGAAACTTCATATCCTGATCATTCATCTTGAAGTCTGGATTGGTCGACATGGTGGAGACCAGCGAGGTCTTGTCCTGCGACTTCTCTCCCTGCTTGCTCACCCCGATCGTTGCTTCGAGAACCAGAAAGATATCGTATCCACCCTCTTTGATACGCGAAACGACTTCGGAAATCTGTTCGGAGTCGGATAGAGATTCGTTGATTGCGTCGCCAAGCTCCTTCATCAGTTGCTTGAGTTGTGGATCCACTGTTCCCCCTAAAAACTCACATTACCATGTTCACGCACTAGGCGCGAATAGCGCGCACATCGAGGTAGTCGGCGTGAATCTCTGTGCCCCCGTTTTTGGCGAGGTTGTGTTCGTGATACAGCGCCTCGAGTTGCGACCGCAGTGCCGCCTGGCCCGGTTCGTCGAGCCGGGCGAAGGCCATCTGCGTCGGCCCGAAATATTGCCGGAAAAATTCCACCACTTCCTTCGGCGGAAATGGATACGCAAAAGTCAGATGCTGCTGTGTGCAATTGATCTGCTTCGTGCCCCCTCCCAACCGTTGCCGTACTACCGCCTCGTCTCCCCAAAGCATGGGCGGGGGCACAGGAGGCGGCGGCACCATCCTGGCCATGATCTGGAAATTCTGGCCGACGAATCCCTGGGGACTCCAGTTCGCCATGGCGATCACGCCTCCAGGGCGGCAGACCCGCAGCAACTCGGCGGCAACCCGTTCCGGACGCGGCGCAAACATCGCGCCAAACATGCTTAGCACCACATCGAAGGAGTGATCAGGGAAGGGAAGATCTTCCGCATCGCCCTCGCGGAAGTCAGCCTTGAGTCCCTGGGAAGCAGTGCGCTTCCGCGCCTGCTCCAAAAGATTGGTGGCAATGTCGACACCGGTCACAGAAGCCCCTGCGCGCGCGGCTGGAAGCGAGGTGTTTCCGGTGCCGCAGGCGACATCCAGAACCCGAGCGCCGGGCGTGATGCCGATGCGGCCGACGAAAGCCTCGGCTTCTTGCGCGGTAAAGTTCGCGATCTGGCCGAAGTCTCCGGCCATCCAGGTAGCTTTCATGCGGGATTTCAGTTGATCAAGGTCGGCCGCAGAAGTCTGCATAATGCCTTTCTCCTAATTTAGATGCCCCAGGCGCGAGAACAGTTTCCGTGCGACAGCCCCCTGGGCCGTCGAGCCGCGCTGCGAACTCCTTCTTCCGGTATAGCCGGGCGATTCACCGCACCGGGGTGCGTTCCGCGACGGCCTTCAGAGTGGCGCCATTGTAGCTCTACAGCCTGTTAAAATCGAGGTCGTGAGCAAAGTCTCAACCTGGCGAAAAGTGGGTGTAGTGGCCCGCGTGGCCGGACAACAGGCTGGCCGCAGCCGCACTTTCAATGCCTTCAAGGGGGCTGCTCGCGCCACCGCCCGTTCTTTCGGCAATGTGCTGCACCAATTGTGGTTGGAACTGACCGGAGTCATCTTTTTGCTCATGGCCGTCAGCTTCACCGGGGCGAGCTATGCGGAATACGGCAAGTACCACGCGGGAAAGGTGGGCCCAGGCCGGGTTGCGGTGGCGGTCTGTTTCGCGGTGACCTTTGCCTGGTTCGGGCTGAGCTCGTTCTGGAGAGTGCGGAAGAAGCGGCAGCGCTCCTGAGCGCCCAACGCATCCGGATCGACGAATTTGGCGGAACTATTCGCCGGGTGGACCCATGACCCAAGAGTTGAAGAACGCTCCCGCGCCTCAGAGGGAGATCGAGAACTCCTCCCATATTCCGGTCAAGGCCCTCTATACGCCGGCCGATCTCAAAGGCTTCGATTACGAAAGCGAACTGGGTTACCCGGGCGAATATCCCTTCACCCGGGGGGTGCAGGCCACCATGTACCGCGGACGCCTCTGGACCATGCGCCAGTATGCCGGCATGGGCGATGCGGAGGCCTCCAACCAGCGCTATAAGTACCTGCTCGCCAACGGTACAACGGGCCTTTCGGTAGCTTTCGATCTGCCCACGCAGATCGGCCTGGATTCGGATCACCCGCTGGCAGCCGGCGAGGTAGGCAAGGTCGGCGTGGCGATCGATTCCATCGAAGATATGGAGCGTCTGTTCGCGGGGATTGATCTCACGAAAATTTCCACTTCCATGACCATCAACGCCACCGCTTCGATTCTGCTGGCGTTATATGTCGCGGTAGCCCGGAGACGGGGCGGCGATATCGGAAAACTCTCGGGCACCGTTCAGAACGACGTGCTGAAGGAATACATCGCACGCGGGACTTACATTTATCCGCCGCACCAGGCCATGCGAATTATCACCGACATGTTTGCCTGGGCCAACCAACACGTACCCGAGTGGAATACGATCTCGATCTCGGGATACCACATGAGGGAGGCGGGCTCCACCGCGGTTCAGGAAGTGGCATTCACGCTGGGTAACGGCATGGCTTACGTTGAGGCGGCGATCAAAGCCGGCCTGGATGTGGACAAATTTGCGCCGCGGGTTTCATTCTTTTTTAATGCCCACAACAACTTTCTGGAAGAAGTTGCGAAATTCCGCGCCGCCCGGCGCATGTGGGCGCGCATCATGCGCGAGCATTTCAAGGCGCGCAACCCTCGTTCCTGGATGCTCCGCTTCCATACCCAGACGGCCGGTTCCACCCTCACTGCGCAGCAACCGGAGAACAACATTGTCCGCACGGCCATCCAGGCCTTGGCGGCGGTCCTGGGCGGCACCCAATCGCTGCACACGAACTCCTACGATGAAGCCCTGGCCTTGCCCACCGAGCAGGCCGCACGCATCGCCTTGCGTACCCAGCAGGTGATCGCGTATGAGTCCGGCGCGCCGCAGACCATCGACCCCCTGGCGGGTTCATACTACGTCGAGACTCTGACCAGTGAGATCGAGAGGCGGGCCGCCGAATACCTGGGCAAAATTGAAGTCCTGGGCGGAATGCTGAAAGCCATCGAACGCGGCTATGTGCAGCAGGAAATTCAAAATGCCGCTTATGAATACCAGCAGCAGGTCGACAGCCAGGAAGCCACCGTGGTTGGCGTGAATCGCTTTGAAGTCGAAGAAGAAAAGCCGATCGCGATCCAGCGCATCGATCCGGCGCTGGAGCCGAAACAAATTGAACGCGTCCACGCGCTCCGGGCAAAGCGGGAACCGGGTCCGTGGAAGTCCGCACTGGTCGGGGTGGAGGAGGCAGCGCGTTCGGGCGCAGATCTCATGCCGCGGATTCTTGCCGCAGTGGAAGCCTGCGCGACTGTGGGAGAGATCTCGGACGCGATGCGCCGCGTCTTCGGGGAGTACAAAGAAGCGGTCGTGATTTAACTCTGGGCGCTGGTTCCGGCAACGGGTTGCGCTTCCATTTCCTTGACAGCCGCATCCAGATGGGCCAGAGTCTCTTCCACCGTCAAGGTGTACATTTCCCGCCCCAGACCCTCGCCCGATTCGAGCGCGGTTTTGAGGTAGTGGCCGGCAATCTCGACCGCCAATGAGTCCGTAATAGTCCGGCCCGTTCTCTTCTTGTATTCGACCCAGGCCGTATGCGGAAGCACAACCCATACCTTGTGCCCACCGACCAGAAACTTGTAATCGACCGCGTCCGCGTGGCGAGTGGAAATCGCGACAATCTGCGACTGGAACACGCAGTGGACCTGCTTCTTCGACCAGCGATCCGTCGCCGTAAAGTTCTCGAACATAGGTAAGACTATAGCGGAGGGCACGCGGTGCTCGCAAACCTGCGGACGCATCATTCTTGACCCTGCATCGAGGACGCTGCTATACATCTCCGTCGCGAGGAATCCGCTCCCATGTCGAACTCGTTCCGCTTTCTGGTTGCCCTCTCCGCCGTGCTGGTCTCGGTTCCTTCAGCGACAGCTGCCGAAAAGAAATCGGCAAGGCCGGCAGCGCCCCGCTTTGAAATCTCCTTTCCCCAAGAAATGAGCGCCACTGCCCTCGACGGCCACGTCTTGTTATTGATTTCCGGCAACGATCAAAAGGAGCCGCGCTTTCAGGTGAACTTTATCGTCCCCGATTCGCAGCAAGTGTTTGGCATCGATGTCGATGCTCTAACCCCGGGGGCCCCGGCAGTGATCGACAATTCGACCCTCGGCTATCCGGCGGAGAGCCTGAAGGATGTCCCGGCCGGTGACTACTGGGTGCAAGCGGTGCTGAACATCTACGAGACATTTCATCTGGGCAACGGTCGAACCATCAAACTCCCGCCCGAGAAAGGCGAAGGCCAGCACTGGCAGGTGAAGCCGGGAAATCTTTACAGCAAGCCGCAGAGGGTGCATCTGGATCCCAAAACGCCGCAGACCATCCGCATTTCTCTCGCACAAAAAATACCGCCCGTGGAAGACGAGGCCAAACTGGTGGACTCTGTCGTGGGCTGGGACTCATCCAACGATCAGCATCAGATCGTGGACAACAAATGGGTAAAGCACATTCGCATCCAAAGCGAGCTGCTCACCAGATTCTGGGGCAGGCCGACATTCCTGGGCGCCGTCATCCTGGTGCCGGATGGCTGGGAGGAGCATCCTGACGCCCACTATCCCGTGCTCGTCCTGCAAGACCATTTTCATCGTGGCCTGCCCGGCGTCCTTTCCTTCCGCACCGAACCTCCGGGCGATGCCAAGGATGGCGCGGCGCAAATGGGCTACAAGCTGTACCAGGACTGGACTGCCGGGCGGGTGCCGCGGGTGATCGTGGTAACCATTCAACATGCCACGCCATATTTTGATGACTCCTACGCCGTGAACTCGGCCAATGTGGGCCCCTACGGCGACGCTATCACGCAGGAATTGATTCCCTACATTGAACACAAGTATCGCGGCATCGGGCAGGGCTGGGCACGGGCAGTCTACGGGGGATCGACCGGCGGTTGGGAGAGTCTCGCATCCCAGGTTTTCTATCCCGATTTCTACAACGGCGCCTGGGTATTTTGCCCGGATCCCATCGACTTCCGCGCCTACATGACCATCAACCTGTACGACGACAAGAACGCCTACTGGATCGAAAGTCCCTACACCCGCGTCCCGCGTCCATCGGTGCGCCAGCCCGACGGCACAGTGCTTTCCACCATGGAACAGATGAATCGCTACGAACTGGTGCAGGGAACTCACAGCCGTTCCGGGGAGCAACTCGATACCTGGCAGGCTGTGTTCAGTTCGGTGGGCGAAGACGGGTATCCCAAGCCTGTGTTCGACAAGCGCAGCGGCGAAATCGATCACGAAGTCGCGAAATACTGGAAGGAGCACTACGACCTGAGCGCGATCATGCAGCGCGACTGGAAGACCCTGGGCCCAAAACTGGCCGGCAAGCTGCATTTCTACGTTGGGGAGGCGGACACGTTCTATCTGGACCGCGCCGTGCATCTGTTGAAAGATTTCCTGGACAAGACCACCGACCCGTACTTCCGCGGCACCTTCGAATTCGGCATGCGCAAGCCGCACTGCTATCCCGGTGAGGTCGATCCCGCCGCGGGAATTAACCAGCATTACTGGCCCGAGATGGTGAAACACATGGAAGAAACCGCGCCTGATGGCGCCGACCTGAAAAGCTGGAAGTATTGAAGCCCATCTGGGCACGGAGCAAGGGATGGAAATGCGGCCGGGAATCGCGGGCCTTCGACCTCGAGGCGGAGCCCGGTCAGTACACTCCCCGCGCGTTCAGGTACGCGCTGTATTGCTGGTCTGTCTTGAGCAGGTGTTCCTTCAACCACGGTTCAAGATAGAGCATGACCGAGACCGGCACGCAGGGTTTGGCGGCGCGTTGAGCTTCCAGAAATTCGGTCATCCTCTCACGAAACTCCTCGTGGTGCTCCCGGTGAGTCGAAAGTCCGGGATACTGGTGTTGTTTCATCAGCGATTCCTCGGTCGCGAAGTGTTCGAAGGCATAATTCACCAGTTGCGCCAGCACCGTATCCACCACAGTACCTCCGTGGCCCGTGCGCAGCGCCTGATCCAGTTGATTCACGATGGCAATCAGCTTCCTATGTTGGGCGTCGAGCACGGCAATGTTCACGCTGTATGCGTCGGACCAGCGAAACGTCTCCCTTTCGGTAGACATGGCTTTCTTTCCCCAGCATATTCCGTCTCGTGACGTGGCCAAGATCACTTAGGTATGTAGTGTCCTTTATGATGGATGGGTGCCGACTACCCGGGCCTCAGAAAAGCATCCGCTGACTATTCTTCGCGCGCGCCATCTCAGCCAGCATCCCTGGCTGCTGCACGGCTTTTCCACGCGTGCGGGAGGATGTTCGCGCGTTTACCGGAAGGGCGATCTTAATCTGGGCTTCACTAAAGACGATTCGCGGGCGGCGGTCGAGCGCAACCGTGCCGCCTTCCTCCGCCAATTGGGAGCGATCTCGGGCCGGCGCTCGCGTCCCCGGCATCCCTTCTGGCCAGTGGTTACGCTCCGGCAGGTCCACTCCGATATCATTCATTGCATCGCTGCGGAACCGGAAGAGCCGCTCACCGGGGATGGCCTGATTACAAATACGCCCGGGCTGCTGCTTGCCATCCAGACTGCCGATTGCCTGCCTGTGATCCTGGTCGATGGGAAGTGTCGCGCCGTCGGAGTCTTTCACGCGGGCTGGCGCGGTACCGTGAAACGCATCGTAGAAAAAGGCGTGGGCGAGATGATGCGATGCTTCGGCAGCCGCCCGCGCGATCTTAAGGCAGCAATCGGTCCGGGGATTCACGGGTGCTGCTACCAGGTCGGTGAAGAGGTCCGCACAAGATTCCACTCGCAGTTCGCCTATGCCGACAAGTTATTCCGTGAAGTGAAGGAGTCTGATCCGGTGAGGGAAAAGTATCCGCTACTGTTCCTCACGGCGCGCGCGCCCGGCCACAGCGAATTGCCAAAGCACATCTTTCTAGACTTGGTGGAGGCCAATCGCCAGCAGTTGCTGGCCGCAGGCGTTGCCCGCAAGAACATCGATACATCCCCCCTTTGTACCAGCTGCCATCCGGAATTGTTGTTTTCCTATCGCGCAGAAAAAGGAAGGACCGGCCGCCTGATGGGAGCAGCGGGTATACGTCCGTCCAGCCTTGGAGCGAGGTGAGACAGCGTGCTGATCAAATCTATACTTGCGTGTTTTGCCGCATTCGGAGTTTGCTGTTCGGCCCAGGCTTCCCCGGATCAGATTGACGCTGTTTTCGCGCCTTTGAAGTCCACTCATGCTCCCGGTGCGGCCGTGCTCGTGGTCCGTAACGGGAAGGCCGTCTTTCGCCAGGGCTACGGCGTCACCGATCTGCGCACACTGCACCGGATCGGCCCGGATACGAATTTTCGTCTCGCATCCTTCACCAAGCAGTTCACCGCCGCCTGCATCATGCTGCTGGCGCGGGACGGCAGGTTGCACTACGAGGACCGCCTCACCGACATCTTCCCCGAATTTCCGGAGTATGGAAAACCGATCACGATCCGCAACCTGCTGAACCACACTTCCGGGCTGCCCGATTACGAGGACCTCCTGACTGCGCAATATCCCAACACGGTGCCCGCCGAAATTCCACAGATTCTGGATGCCGGGGTTTTGAAATTGCTGGAGCAGCAGGCGGCCGGGAAGTTCCCGCCTGGGTCGAGATGGGAATACAGCAACTCCGGCTACGCAGTTCTTGCGATGATCGTTGAAAAAGTTTCAGGAAAGCCGTTCGGCGAATTTCTGCACGATCGGATCTTCGCGCCTCTTCACATGAATGACACCCTGGCCTATGAGAAGGGCAAGAACGAAGTCCCGCACCGCGCCTACGGCCACAGCAGAGAAAACGACACCTGGCGAGAAACCGACCAGAGCTCCACATCTGCCGTGCTGGGCGATGGCGGCATCTACTCTTCAATCGACGACCTGGCGAAATGGGACCGCGCTCTGCGCCGGCACATGCTGCTTAGCGAGGTTGAAATGCAGCCGGCGTTGACCCCCGTTCAGACCTCGGCCGGTCCGGCAAGCTTGCCCGGCGGCAAACAGGTGAGCTACGGTTTCGGCTGGTTTCTCGATCCCTATCAGGGACACCAGCGCATGTCGCACAACGGCGAGACAGTCGGATTTCTAACCACTATTCAGCGGTTTCCTCAGGATGATTTAACGGTGATCGTCCTGGCTAATCGAACTGACATCGATCCGGAGCAGTTAGCCCTGAAAGTGGCTGACTTGTACCTACGTAAGTAGCAAGAACAGGTAGATTCGGCCCCTGGGGCTGTCCAGTCGCCCCAGAGCGCCTGCCCTCAGCGCTCCGGAAGCCGGTTCGTGATGAACTCCGAAACGTGCTGCGCCGCCGGCGGATCCAGATTGGCGAGCACCGCCACCACATATCCCGAATCCGGACAAATTTCCAAATCCCCATTCATTCCCGGCGCCCCGCCGCCATGCCCATAACACCGCATCCCGTTCATGGTGCTATCCGCGAATCCGTAGGCATAGTTCCCCATCGGAGTCTGCGTCTTTCCTGTCGTGAGCAACTCCGTGAAGTGCGCGTCCAGCAATTTGTGCTGCTGCAGAGCATTTGCAAACTTCAGCAGATCTTCCACCGTCGAATATCCGCCACCGGCGGAAGTGCCGCGGTACGGAAGCGTGTCGGTATTGGGTCGCCACGCAGGACTATCCATCTTGGTGTAACCGACGCTGCGGCCGCTCACCGGCTGGTTCTCCGGATCCGAAGCGGTCGCCTCCATTCCGGCGGGTTTATAGATGTGATCGCGAACATAGTCGTAGTAACTCTGGCCGCTTACCTTCTCGATCACGACTCCCAACAGGAGAAATCCGTAGTTGCTGTACTCCCATTTGCTGCCGGGCTCAAACTGGGGCGCACGTTTGCCGTAGAGCTTGACATAATCCTGGAGCGTCTTCAGTTCAAGCCGGTGCGCGTCAAAGTCCGGGCCGAAAATGTCTCCCGTGCCGCCGGAATGGGTCAGCAACTGGTGGATCGTTACCTTGGAGGCGACATCCTGGTTGGGATAGTCGGTCAGATACTTTCCGACGGGATCGGTGAGTTGCACCTTGCCGGCCTGCGCCAGTTGCAGCGTGGCAGTCGCCGTAAACATCTTGTTCATCGACCCGATCCGGAACCGCGTCTTCAAGGTATTCGGTATCTTGTGCTCCCGGTCCGCCATCCCGTATGCCTCGGCAAAAATCGGCTTACCCCCTTTGGCGATCAACACGGCGCCGGCGAACCGGTCGGCTGCCGCATCCTGTTCCACTTTTTTTCGCGTGGCGGCCAGCAGTTCCGCCTGGTTCAGACGTTGAAGAGGGAGGTCCGCAGGTCGAGGAATCGCCGCCAGTTCGAGGTTGCTGATCTGGTGCGGCTCGTCGCTGCCTACCTCGCAAGTCAGCCGCGCTACCTGATCGGAGGAACGCTCCTGCAGCAGTGCGACCAGCTTCGCCGGGCTCGACTCTTCCACTTTCTTCAAGTCGAATCCGCCCGTCATAGTGCGAAACGACAACTCGCGATCCAGATCCTTGAGTCTGGCGGGAAAGCTCTTTTCCAGGTATTGCTGAAGGGAGTCGTGATCGCCACGATTGAAAGCCTGGAGCCAGGCTGTACATTGGCGTCCTGCGGCAGTGTCAGGCGGCGTAGTCTGCGCGAAGCAGACTACGGTAAACAAGAGCAGGGATAACAGCTTGTGCAAGCGCATTCCAGTTAGACGAAGCGGCGGAGTTTCTGTGAGAGGCGTACCGGAAGCATCCTAGGCCGTAGGCGGAGTAGCCGGAGGCGGGGCCGTCGCCGCAGGCGCCGCACCCGCGCCGCTCTCGTTGACCAGGTCCTTCAACTCCTTGCTGGGTTTGAAGAACGGAATTTTCTTGGCAGGAACCTCGACCCGTTCTCCAGTCTTCGGATTGCGTCCCACGCGAGGACGCCTTTGGCGGGTACGGAAGCTGCCAAAGCCGCGGATCTCAATTTTGTCGCCGGCGCGCAGCGAACGCACCACGCTGTCAAAAATTGTTTCCACGATCACTTCACTGTCTTTGCGCGTAAGTTCCGCTAAACGCGAGACTTCGTCGATCAGGTCGGCTTTGGTCATAACGCCCCTCTCCACCCAAGCTCTAGATTTTTCGGACTAAAATTACGGTAACTCTCGATCCCTGGTGGCACAGACTCGACTTTCAAGTCCGCCGGTATCCATAACTCTCTCAAATTTCAGGCTTTGGATGCAAGTTGCGTTTTGAGGACCCCGGCTAACGGGCCGCAGTGGCCCCCTGCACGCGTTTTCGGTCGAGTGCGTACGCAACCGCGCTGAACAGCAGCGGAACGATGATCCAGGCAACGGTCAACTGCGTCGGCTTGGGCGGCACCGAGACCCGAAGCTGAGTCCATGTCATGGCAGTTACAAGGGCTACAAAGACGGCCATGCCACAGCGAGGCAGAGCGGAGCTGCGCGATCCTGCCGCATTCCAATAGACCACCATGCCCGCGGCCGCCATCAGCGTCTCCAGGGAGAGTTCCAGGCGCATGTGGTTCCAAAGTCCAAGGCCCAACTTCGGAGAATCTTCTCCCAGCAGCGGCAGTCCCGCGACGTGAACCAGTCCGTCCAGAAGGAAATGGGATAGCGCGACCAGAGCCACAATTAACCAGATTCGCCGGCCTTCGAATTTGTAAGCTCGGGAGATTAGAAATCCCAGAATTGCGGCCACAGCAGGAGTGCCGCCAAGCCGTGCGAGTAGGGAAAACTGAACAGCAGATAGTGGCTGGATGCGTAGTTGTCAGGAACGGCCGCGTGCTCCAAGCCTGCCCAGGCGAAGATGCCGAGCAGAAAGTCAGAGAGTAGTGCCGCGAACACCAGCCAGCCTGCATTCACGCGAGGCGCTGCCCGCGACGCGCCCAACGCAATGGCAACGTGTCCCACGCCCATGACATACGCTCAGGTTTATTTCCAGAGATAATAGAACCCGACGTGCTGCTCCAGCATCTTCTCGGTGCTGGGCAGGTATTGGGATACGTCCCCCAGCAGCAGGTCCATCAATGTGCGGCGATCCTTCTCGGGATGCACCAAAGTCGGCTCGCCGTGGATCCCCACCGACTTAGCCGTATCCGCTACCGCAGTCTCAAAGTCGCCTACGTTGTCGATCAACTTCATTCCGAGAGCCTGTTCGCCTGTCCAGACCTTGCCGTTGGCGATCGACTTCACATCCTCGTACTTCAAGCCGCGCCCGTCAGCCACCGCTTTGATGAATTGTCCGAACATGTTGTCGATCAGCCCCTGCATGTAGGCTTGTTCCGAGGGAGTAAGATCGCGCGCCGGATTGCCCGTATCCTTGAACTCCCCGGTCTTGATCACCACATCTTTGAGCTTGGCCCACTTGAGCAGGTCGCCATAATTCACCCACTGGGCGATCACGCCAATCGATCCGACAATGCTGCCCTGATCGGCATAAATCTTGTCGCAGGCGGAAGCCACATAGAAGGCGCCGCTGGCGCCCACGGTCTCGATCGAAACCACGACCTTCTTTTTCTTCTCGCTGCGGATCCGCTTCACTTCGCGGTAAATCTCCTCGGAAGCGGCGACACCTCCGCCGGGAGAATTCACGTGCAGGATGATGGCCTTGATGGATGAGTCGTCCCCGAATTTCTTGAGCTGGCCGACCACCGGCTGCGGCGAAAGAATCACGCCCTCCAGATCCACCACCCCGATTCGATCCCCGAAACCGCCCAGCCCGCTATCGCTGGTGCCGGCGTGCATGGTGAGATAAACCAGGGTAAAAACGGCGAGCACGAACAAGAAAAACGCTCCACCGCCAATCAGAATCCAAAGCAGGGTTCGCGAGCGTCCGTCAGACATGTAGGAAAGTGTAGCACCTGGAGTTCGCTGAGGGGACAGCCGCGGGCTGGCCTGACAGTAGGGACAGCACCTTGGGCTTTCCGGTCGCGGCGTCAGCGAACGGTCACAATCTTTAAAGCAGCCCTCTCGATCGCCACCTCAACTGGAGTCCGGCAAACATACTCCCCGTCGGCGTAAACATCCATGGGTTCCCCGGTTTCGATCCGCACTCGGGCCGCCTGAAAATACTCTACCTCGCGCATTCCCAAATGCCTTCCCGCGTACACCGTGGGAAACATGCAGAAGAGTTTGAAGGGATTGACATCGCCGACGATGCAGGTATCGAGCAAGCCATCATCCATGCTCGCCTGCGGCGCGACGCGCATCCCGCCGCCATAGAGGGGAGCATTGGCAAAGGCGGCAAGCATGGCCGGCCGCTCACTGTGAACCAGCCAGTTCTGCGTTGCGCGACCGGAACCCTCTCCGGCGGTATAGATTTTCATGGGAAACGGAGCAAAGGTAAAGATCGTGGGAAGCATGCTGAAGACGTATCCCCCGTGCCCCCGCAACCAGCGGGGCAGTGCGTTGGCGCGCCGCGCAACCTCCCCGTCAAGCCCGACCCCCGCGACACAACAGAAGTAGGAATGTGGCGCTGACCCGCCGGCAGCGCCGGATGGGGAAATTTTTCCGAGATCGATCGCGCGCACATTACTGCCGCCATTCGAGAACCTTTCCCAGGCAGCCAGCGAATCGCGCACCCGTCCCAATCCAATCGAATGCGCGAAATCATTCCCGCTTCCAGCCGGCACCACCAGCACTGGCACGCCAAGCTTCACCAGGTGCCCGAGATGGCGATGAATGGTCCCATCTCCGCCAAACAAGAGGATGACTTCTACCTGATCCCCGGCAGAGGGCATGCCCAGCCGCCATTCGATCGACTTTTCCGTCTGGAATGGGGTCAGGTGCTTAGCAGAACATCCCAGTCCGAGAATGGCCGCAGCCCGCATGTAAGCACATGAGACTAGCAGAAAGGTATCGAGCCCCGGCAACATTCCCCGCAGATCTGCTTTCTAAACAGGGAATGCCGAGCGAAACGCGGGGCGGTTTCCTATGACATCCCTCTCTTCCATCCGCAGAGGCGCATGCCCTGCGCAGACGGGTACGGCACTCCTCCTGATTTTGTCCGCCCTGTTTCTCTCCGCTTGCGGGGGGACCAGCTCATCCCGGTCAGGGGACCCTTCCAGTCCAACTCCTACCCCCACCCCCAGTCCCGCGAGCTCAGGTGTTGATGTCTTGACCTATCACAACGACAACGCCCGCACCGGCCAGAACCTCAGCGAAAATACCCTCACCCTCGGCAACGTGAACGCCTCAAGCTTTGGGAAGCGCGGCTTCTATGCAGTGGACGGCAAAGTGGACGCCCAGCCCCTCTATGCCTCAGCTGTAGCTATTCCGGGTAAGGGAACTCACAATGTCCTGATCGTGGCGTCCGAAGACGACACCATCTACGCCTTCGACGCCGACAATGGAGCCACGTTGTGGAGTACGTCAATGTTGAAGTCGGGCGAAACGACCTCCGACCCGCGGAGTTGCGACCAGGTCGAGCCCGAGATTGGAGTGACGGCCACGCCCGTCATTGACCGCAAGCACGGACCCAACGGAACCGTGTACCTCGTGGCCATGTCGAAAAGCGGATCAAGCTATCACCAGCGCCTGCATGCCCTCGATCTGGCGCTGGGTACCGATCTCCCCGGCAGTCCGGTCGACATTCAGGCTACGTATCCCGGCAGCGGCGACAACAGCGATGGCACGAACGTCAACTTCGATCCGGGTCAGTACAAAGAGCGCCCCGGTCTGCTCTTGCTGAACGGCATCGTTTACACGACGTGGGCCTCGCACTGTGATATCCGGCCTTACACCGGTTGGATCATGGGCTATGACGCATCGACGCTCGCGCAATCCAGCGTTTTGAACGTCACGCCCAATGGCAACGACGGCGCAATCTGGATGTCCGGAGGAGCGCCGGCGGCAGACAGTGCGGGAAACATCTACGTACTCGAAGCCAACGGCACGTTCGACACAACCCTGAACGCGAGCGGGTTTCCGGTAAAAAGCGATTATGGGAATGCCTTTCTGAAGATCTCGACCACGGGAAATCAATTGGCGGTCGCGGACTATTTTGAAATGTTCAACCAGGCGACGGAGAACAGCACAGATGGCGATCTGGGCTCGGGAAGCCCCATGGTGCTTCCTGATCTCACGGATGGTTCAGGACAAGCGAAACGTCTCGCGGTCGGCGCAGGCAAAGACGCGAATCTTTACGTGGTGGACCGCGATTCCATGGGCAAGTTCGATCCCAGTCGCAACAATATCTACCAGGAAATTTCCGGAGCCTTCCCCGGAGCGGTTTTTTCAGCGCCTGCCTTCTTTAATGGCACGGTGTACATCGGTTCCGTAGGAGGGCCGTTGCAGGGCTTCAAAATGAATAACGCGCAGCTCTCCGCGTCCGCTAAGACGGCAAACAGTTTCGCGTATCCGGGCGCGACGCCCAGCATCTCCGCCAACGGCGCCAACAACGCAATCGTGTGGGCCGTTGAGAATACGAACCCCGCCGTGCTCCACGCCTATGATGCCGCGACCCTGAAGGAACTCTACAACAGCAATCAGGCGGCCGGCGGCCGCGACCAGTTCGGCGCCGGTAATAAATTCATCACGCCAACTATCGCCAACGGAAATGTATTCGTGGGAACCACCAACGGCGTGGCCGTTTTCGGACTGCTTCACTGAGGCCGCCGGAAAGCCTGCGGCATTGCGGGAGAAGACACAAGGTCCCTCGACTGCGCAGAATTGCCGAAAAACGGCAATTCTGCTTCGCTCGGGATGACAGGTTAAGGGAGTAGGGCGGCAGGTTATGGGCGAGCTTCGCTCGGAGCGCCGAGGGCGGCTTCCTTGCATCAATGGTTCACCTGTCAATTACAGCGATCTTCAGTTGCTTGCCCACCCTCAGCGTCAGACGTGCCGGGGGCGGGCCGGCGAGCGCGATGCGCGGCTCCTTGACAACCGCGTTTTCCACCCTGACCGAGCCCTGCTTGATCTTCCTAGCAGCATCCGTTGTCGATTCGGCGAGCTTGCATTTCACCAGCAGGCGATCAACGCGAACCAGATTCCTGCCTTGCTCATCCTTCGATCCGCCCACCTCACCCAGACTGACCGGAATCTCTTCCACGTCCTGCGGCACTTCGTCTTTCTGAAACTGCTTTGCCCAATCCTCCGCCGCCTTTTGCGCCGCCTCCGCCGCATGAAAGTCGGCCACAATCCTGCGCGCCAGATCTTTCTTGGCCTGCATGGGATGCGCCTCGCGCTTTATCTGCTCGATTTCGGAAACCTGCACGTCGGTCAGCAGTTCGTAGTAGCGCCACATCATCTCGTCGGAGATGCTCATGACCTTGCCGTACATCTCCAGCGCAGGCTCGTGAATCCCGATCGCATTCCCCAGGGACTTCGACATCTTCTGCACACCATCCAGGCCCTCGAGAATCGGCGTGGTCAGCACCACCTGCGATTCCTGCCCATACGCGCGTTGCAGCTCGCGGCCCACCAGCAGATTGAATTTCTGATCGGTGCCGCCGAGTTCGACGTCGGCCTGAAGCGCAACCGAGTCGTATCCCTGCACCAGCGGGTAAAGAAGTTCGTGGACCGAGATGGGCTTCTCCTCCTGAAAACGCTTGTGGAAGTCCTCGCGCTCCAGCAGTTGCGATACTGTGTACTTGGCCAGGAGGCGCACGAAATCATCCGCCGTCAGCGTTCCCATCCAGCGCCGGTTGAAATCGATCACCGTTTTCCGGGGATCGAGAATCCTGAATACCTGTTCCTTGTAGGTCTCGGCATTCTGCTCGATCTGCTCCCGGCTCAGGGGAGGCCGCGTCACCGAGCGTCCCGTAGGATCGCCGATCATCCCGGTAAAGTCCCCAATCAGAAAAATGGCCGTGTGCCCCAGATCCTGAAAGTGCTTGAGCTTGCGCAACACAACTGTATGCCCGAGGTGTAGATCGGGCGCCGTAGGGTCCATTCCGAGCTTCACCCGCAGGGGCTTGCCCGAAGCGCGCGACTTCTCCAGCTTGGCGCGCAGATCACCCTCGCGAATGATCTCTGCAGCGCCCTTCTTGATGTAGGTGAGTTGTTCGTCTACTGGGGCGAAGGTTGACATGGGAGAACACATTATAAGGAATGCAGAAGAAGGAATGCAGAAGTGAGAAGTCAGAATGCAGAGGTAAGAAGACAGAATGAAGAAGTAGACCCATTACGCCACGTCGGAGACCAAATCGGGAAAACCTTACAACTGGGCCCTGATTGTGATGATCGTCACATCATTCTCTCCGGCCAATGCTGCAGGATCAGGAAGTGACCCAGCCTGCAACTGATCTCAAATGGCGGACAAAGCAATTCGCTCTTTGTACGATTCGGGCTTGTAGAGACCTGACATTCTCGGAGGAATCCCGGATCATGGTGAGGCAGCTGCTTCGAGCTGCCACTTCCATCGGGGCGAACTATCGAGCGGCTTGCCGGGCTCGCTCGAGGGCGGAGTTCGTCGCGAAACTCGGTATTGTCCTCGAAGAGGCGGATGAGGCCGTTTTCTGGCTGGAACTGCTCACGGAAACAGCGGTTGGCAGTCGCGCGAAGCTGGAGTCGCTGGTGAAAGAGGCGGACGAACTGACATCGATATTCGTGACATCTCTCCGAACCGCAAAAGGCGTCGCTTTGAAGTCCGGATGAATGGAGGATTTACTTCTGCAATCTGACTTCTGCCTTCTGACTTTGCACCCACCTGCGCCCGACAATCTTGTAACCGCCCCTCAATACCAGTTGAATGGCCTCCCCATAAGCAATATGCTCCTGCTCCAGAATTCTGGCGGCCAGCGTGTGCTCGTTATCGTCATCGGCGACCTGCACTGCCTTCTGCACGATGATCGCCCCGTGATCCAGTTCCTCATCCACAAAATGCACGGTGCAGCCTGAGACTTTCACGCCGTAGGCGAACGCCTGCTGCTGGGCTTCCAGTCCGGGGAAGGCGGGCAGCAAGGAAGGATGGATGTTCAAAATCCTCTGCGGGAACTGCTGCACGAACCAGGGAGAAAGCAGCCGCATGTATCCGGCAAGACAGACCAGTTCGACTCCATGGCGTTGGAGTGCGGCGACAACTTCGCGATCATGCTGCTCGCGGGGCTTGCCTTTGGAGGGAATCACCAGCGCTTCCAGCCCACGCTGCCGCGCCACCGCAATTCCGGGAGCCTCTGCCTTGTTGGAGATCACGACGGCGATACGCGCGTCTGGAATGCGTCCGGCCGCGATGCTGTCGGCGATGGCGACGAAGTTCGATCCGCGCCCGGAGAGAAGAATTCCTAAGGAGTGCATGGTTGATGGTTCATTCTTGATGGTTGACGAACGCCCTGCGCCGACAATCAAGAAGCAACAATTCCTAGCTGTAGGTGACTTTGCGTTCGCCCTTTACGATTCGCCCAATGGTGTAATATTTCTCGCCGACACGCTCCAGCACCGATTGGGTCTTCTTGAATTTCGCGGAAGGCACTACCAGCAGCATGCCCATTCCCATGTTGAAGGTGCGCAGCATCTCTTCCTGCGGGACATTTCCCAGTTGCTGCAGATGTTCGAAGATCGGAAGTACGGGCCAGGATCCCAACTCGATTACCGCGGCCGTACCGCGCGGCAGCACCCGTGGCAGGTTCTCGGTAATCCCGCCGCCGGTGATGTGGGCCAAGGCTGCCACGCATTGCCCGTCAATCAATTTTCGCAGCACCGGCCAGTAACTCTTGTGGGTGCGCATCAATTCATTCCCCACCTTGTTCTTGATCTCGTTCACGTAGGTCTCGGGGGAATAACGTCCTACTTCGAATAGCAGTTTGCGCGCCAGGGAATACCCGTTGGTGTGCAGGCCGTTGGAAGGCAGCCCAAGAACGATATCGCCGATCTGCACGTCTTTCCCGGTAACAATCTTCTCGCGATCCACCACACCCACGATGAAGCCGGCCAAATCGTACTCGCCATCGGGATAAAACCCGGGCATCTCGGCGGTCTCTCCCCCGATGAGCGCGCATCCATTGTGCTTGCAGGCATCGGCAATGCCCTCCACAACCTTCTCGGCGATGGCGGGATCCAGCTTGCCCGTGGCCAGGTAATCCATGAAAAACATGGGAGCCGCGCCCTGCACCGCAATGTCATTGACGCAGTGGTTCACCAGGTCGGCGCCCACGGTCGAGTGCAGGTCCATTTCAAAGGCGATCTTCAGCTTCGTGCCCACGCCGTCAACGCTCGATACCAGCACGGGATCGCTGTACTTGGTCTTGTCCACCGCGAACAGCCCGCCAAAGCCGCCGATCTCGCTCAATACGCCGCGGGTAAAGGTCTTATGAGCCAGATACTTGATCCGCTGCTTGGTCCGGTTCGCACGACTGATATCAACCCCGGCGTCGGCGTATGTGATTGGCGTCGGACTGGATGTGGGAGTCTTAGGCACAGATTTCTTCCCGGTACTTCATTTCCTTGCGTGGGGTTCAGTGCTGAGTGCCGAAGCGAGAACCTGAGGCCGCCAATTGTAGCACGTTCCCTTCAGGCCCCTTTCGACAGGGGCGGAGTCCGCGGACACACAAATCCTTAAGCCGCGGACGCGCACGCCCGTTCGCTACCACAGTCCCTGGACTAGTGAGCGATAAAGTCCGAGAAGAAGTAGGCGAGTACTCCAAACAGCGCCAGCCCCGAGATGCCATAGGCGGTTAACACCCAG
This sequence comes from Candidatus Sulfotelmatobacter sp., assembly GCA_035651855.1. Lineage (GTDB taxonomy): Bacteria > Acidobacteriota > Terriglobia > Terriglobales > Acidobacteriaceae > Sulfotelmatobacter. The sequence goes on along the minus strand of DASREX010000137.1, from coordinate 17,082 downwards.
GCTCCGCGGCCTTCATGAGGATGCGGCTTGGTCATCGAAGAAGAGGACTGCTCGGCAGGAGACACGACAGGGGCCCGATCTTCCATGCAAAACCTCCGAACGGAAAGATCGTGGCGCAAGTTACGGTATGCGTCACGCCTGCCGCGGCGACTTGGCCCGGCAGGACTATCTCCGCGCATTTTACCCTTGGTTTTTGGCGTTGAAACAAGAAAATGTGAGTAGAATCACAGGATTTATATGACAAACAATTATCCTGATAAGAAAAACACACCTGCTCTGACTTCCTCACCCTCGCGTTGGTCCTGCTCGCCGCGCATGGGATAATACAAACAAGTTCCCCCCTTCTAACTTATGCGTCCTCGCTTCGTTATCCCTATCCTGGTTTGCGGGCTAGTCCTGGCCGCAAGCGCACAGCAATCTGACGCCGTGCCGCCGGCACAAACTCAGTCGCAGACTCCCAACGCGGAAAAGCATGCCGCCGGCCCGGAGGCTCCCAAGCCCGAAAGCAACGGCCACGATTACACGCGCGAGTCTTTCGTGATCGAGAAGATGCAGTCGACCTACCGCTTCGAGGCCGACGGTACCGGGCGCAAAGAGACCGTAGCCCGTATCCGGGTGCAAAGTGAAGCCGGAGTCCAACAGTGGGGACAACTGCAGGAGGGATACAACTCGGCCAGCGAGCGCGTCGAGATTCCCTACGTTCGGGTGCTCAAGCAAGATGGCACGGTAGTGAAGGCGGGCGAGGATGCGGTTCAGGATCTCAGCGCGCCCATCGAGCGCGAAGCCCCGGTTTACACCGATTACCGCCAGAAGCACATCACGGTCCCAGGCCTTCGCCCCGGCGAAGTCCTCGAATATGACATGGTGACAGTGATTCATACTCCTCTGGCCGCCGGGCAATTCTGGGCAGATTACGAATTCGACAAGACAAATATCGATCTCGATGAAACCCTGGACGTCGACGTCCCTTCCGGACGCACCCTCAAGCTGAAGTGCAAGCCCGGCATGGATGCGAAAATCACGGAAGCAAACGGCCGCCGGATCTATCACTGGGAGAGCAAGCACCTGGAGCGCGAGGACGACCAGCAATCTAAGGAGAAAGACAAGAAGAAGAAAAAGCGCCGCCGCGATGAGGAGCGGCCTGACATTCAGCTGACCACGTTTGAAAGCTGGGAGCAGCTGGGGCGGTGGTACGCCAATCTGGAAAAAGACCGCCGCATCCCTACGCCGGAAGTTCGCAGCAAGGCGGACGAACTGACCAAGGGCCTCAGCAACGATCTCGAAAAGACCGAAGCCCTCTATGACTACGTCGCCAAGAACTTCCGCTACGTGAGTCTTTCGCTGGGACTGGGCCGCTACCAGCCGCACTCCGCCGCCGATGTTCTCAAGGACCAGTATGGCGATTGCAAGGACAAGCACACATTGCTGGCGTCGCTCCTGCAAGCGAAAGGGCTGCACGCCAACTCTGTCCTCATCAATTCCAGCCGCAAGCTGGATCCCGACGTTCCGTCGCCTTCGCAATTCGATCACGTAATCACGATGCTGCCTCTGGGCGGCCAGGAAGTCTGGATGGACACTACGGCTGAAGTAGCTCCTTTTCGCCTGCTCGCCTACACCCTGCGCAAGAAGCAGGCATTGGTGATCCCGCCGGCGAGTACCGGGGTTGCGCCGCACCTGGAAGATACTCCTGCCGATACGCCCATGCCCGACAGCGAGCGCTCCGAGGTGACGGGAAAAGTTAACGAGATCGGCAAGCTGGAAGCGCACGTGCAATACGAATTCCGCGGCGACGAAGAACTGCTGCTGCGCTCCATCTTCCGCCGCGTGCCGCAATCGAACTGGCAGCGCGTTGCCGAGAACATCAATGTGGGCTTGGGCGGGGACATCACCCATCTGATCGTAAGCGATCCCGCCGCAACCAGGGAGCCCTTCACCCTGTCTTACGACGTGTCGAAGCCGAATTTTCTGGACTGGTCCAAGAAGAAGACGCAGATTCCCCTCCCGCTGGTGCAGTTCAGCCTGCCTGATGTGAACGACGATGACAGCGACGCCGATGCCGAACCTCTGAAGCTTGGCCCCAAAGGCGAATACTCGTACCACCTCAAGCTCGAACTGCCCGCCAAATACACGGCCCGCGCGCCGCTGGCGTTCTCTCTGAAACGCGATTACGCCGAGTACGAAGCTTCCTACAACGTGCAGAACGGCGTGTTTACCGCCGGGCGCAAGCTCACCCTGCATCAGGATGATCTGCCCGTCGCCCGCGCTTCCGATTACCAATCCTTCCGCCGTGCCGTGGGCAGCGATCTGGCCCAGTTGCTATCCGTAGAGAACGCGAGCGCCGGCGGAATGGTTCCGCCTGCCGACATGAAGGCGGACGATCTGCTCGAAAGCGCCCGCGCCGCCGCCGACAACGGCAACCTGCCCCTGGCGGAGGTGCTGTTAAAGCGCGCCACAGAGGTCGATCCGAAAAATAAGTTTGCCTGGAACAATCTGGGCCTGATCTATCTCCAGACCCGCCAGAATGACCAAGCGGCCGCCGCTTTCCAGAAGCAGATCGAAGTCAATCCGTATGACGAGTTCGCTTATAACAATTTAGGCCGGGTGTACTGGCAGGAACGTAAGTACGATGAAGCCGTAAAAGCGTTCAGCAAGCAGCTGGAGAACAATCCGCTCGACAAGTTCGCCCACGCCAACCTGGGCGCGATGTATGCCGAATGGCACAAGTACGATCTGGCTGTTCCGGAGCTCGAGAAGGCGGCGTCGCTGACCCCCGACAGTCCCGAGCTGCAAATCGGCCTGGGCGATGCCTACCTGAATCTTGGTCAGGACGACAAGGCGCTGGCCGCTTTCGACCACGCGGTGGAAATGAATGCGACTCCGCTGGTGTGGAACAATATCGCGTACCAGCTTTCGTTAAAGAAAGCTCATCTGGATCGCGCCCAGCAGTATGCCGAATCTGCCGTCTCAGCGACGGCAGCGGCGTTGCGCAACCTCTCCCTGGACCGCCTCACGCAAAAGGACCTTCCCCTGGTCTCGTCGCTGGTTGCTTACTGGGACACCCTGGGCTGGGTGCATTTCGATGAAGGCAATCTCGACAAGGCGGAGAAGTACGTCGCCGCCGCGTGGGCGCTGGGACATCACGGCGAAGTGGGTGACCACCTGGGCCAGATTTATGAGAGGCGTGGCGACAAAGATCAGGCCCGGCGAATCTATGCGCTCTCTATGAATGGACTGCGTCCCACACCGGAAACGCGCGCTCGCCTGGCAAATCTGGCCGGAGGCGACGCGAAGGCGGACGCCGCGATCGCCAAGTCCAAAGACGAGCTCGAACGCCTCAGGACGGTCGAACTAGGCAAAGCCACGCAAACCGGCAATGCGGACTTCTTCGTGCTGCTCAGCGGTGGCGCCGGATCTGCAGCCAAAGTTGAGGCCGTGAAGTTCGTCAGCGGAGACGAGAAGCTGAAGTCCTACAGCGACGCCCTGCGCACGGCCGATTATCACCTCACGTTTCCGGACGAAACTCCGGTGAAAATCCTGCGCCGTGGAACGCTCTCGTGCTCCCTCACAACCGGGAGCTGCAAGTTTGTAATGACCTTGCCCGACGACGTGAGGACGGTAGACTAGACGTAATTGGGGATGTGGGGAGGCGATCGTCGGCTGCGCACGGTGCGCGCAGGGTGCTACTGTTCCTTGGGCGGCACGTATTCCTTAGGCTTAGACGATCCCTCGCCAAAGAAGAACATCTCCAGCTGCTTAACGATGACTTCCTGATCCTCGCGGCGCGCCGGGTTCAGGCGGTACTCGTTCAGCAGCATCTTGCAATGTTCCGTCCACATCCGCCAGGCTTCCTGGGAAACATTGTCGTAAATTTTCTGTCCCAGTTCGTTGTCGAATGGTGGCTCGTCCAGGCCGGGCAGCTCTCTCTTGAACTTCACGCAAAAAACGTTATGCGCCATGACTCCCTCAGATATTGGATCTCAGAGATATCTTACAGGAGCAAGCTATGTCACGTAGGGACAGCCCTTGGCTCGTCCAACGGAAGCGTAGCGACGCAAGGCGAGGACAAGTCTGAATTCGGGCGCCCGGCCGGACGGCCCAAGGGATTGCTGTCCCTACGCGGAGTTCTCTGGGTCACAAATCCGCCACCACAGGGCTGCGGCGATCGCCCAGATGCCAAACAATGGCAACAGACTGGGAAGTCCGCGCAGCCCGAGCAATTGGCCCAGATTGAAGGCGCCATACCCACCCGCAGCTTCAGCCGCAGTCAGCATGGACTCGCGGTTCATCGCCATCTGGCCCGACCAAAAAGCCGGCCACGATGAGTGCACAACCGGGCAGCTATCCTGCATGGCCAACTGAGAAGTCGTCGAAACGACCATCAGGGTCACAAATGTGCTGAGGACGGCCAGGGCAGCCATCATGCCGCGCCAGCCCGCCGTTGCATAGCGCCAGCACACTGCTACACCCAAAGAAAGGATGGGAATCGCCGCCCCCGCGTATCGTGGCCCAAACGTGAGCCCCGCCTTCCACCAATAGAAAGAAGCATTGAACAGAAAATAGTAACTCGCAATTCCCCCCGCCACCAATGCAGCTGCGGAACGTTGCTTCTTCCACAACCACCACAGCCCCACGACCGCCGACAACATTACCGGAGACGCAAAGAACAGACCGCGCGCGCATCCAAATAAAAGCTTCAGCAGCCGGTCAGGATGGGGATAGGTTAATCCCATGTAACCCTGCTGCTGCATGAACGAAAACGAGTTCGGATCGTAATACGAGTAGCTCGGGCGGAACGCCCCAAACGCAGCATGCAGGTAGCCGAACAAGACGACGGCACAAATCCCTTCACCGATGGCAACTCCGGCCGATACGCGTGCGCGAGCGGCCGTTCCGCGCGGCCATGCCTGTGCCAAGGCAAACAGCGCCAGCGCAGCGGAAGCGGGCATGGCGGGGTATTCCGTTACCGTGGCCCACCCCGCGGCCAGCCCCACGGCAAGAGCCCAGGCAAGATCGTTCCGCGCCGTGGCGCTGTGTTTCAATTTCAAAGCCGCGGCGAAGGCAAACAGCAGGCAGGCTCCCACCAGCGCGTGCGCCCAAAACAGACTGGCATAGGTCCATAATGGAGTAGCCAGGCTCATCGCCATCGCTGCAAACGCAGCCCCTTTTGCATCGCATCCGAACCGCAGTGACAGATAGAACAAGCAGACCACGGCGAGGGCGGCCGGCAGCGCCACCGCTGCCGCAGTCACCAGATAGGACAGAGCAAATTCGCCCCGCGGGGATTGCGGATCAATCCCTGCAATCCTCATGGCAGGACGTGCAGCCACCGCAAACGGCACGGCCAGAAAGACGAGGCCGGGAGCCTTATCGGAAAAGTAATGTCCCCGGAAATGAGCCTTGTCCTGCGTATTTTCGTGAAACGCGTCAATCTGCAGGGTGTGGCGCTCGACAATGGCGCGCAGAAGATCGAAGCGGGAGTTCTGGTTCCATCCTCCGCCCTCGAAGAAATAAATGAAGGAGAGTAAGCTCGCCGCGCCCAGCAAACAGGCAGCTTTCCAGTGAGAAGAAGGACTTGGGGGAAGCCGGCTCATGCGATTCGGCCGCTCGCGCCCGCCAAATACAGCCGGCAGAGCCGCGCGAACCGGTGCGCGGCGCTTGGTTCAACTCCAGATTTAATGTTGTCCCGCCGCCAGCAGAGATTCCGCGACAATCTTTTTCGCTTCCTCCAGGGTGGCCGCCGGGTCCTCCGTCCTGTTCGCGGCAGCGACCTTTCCTTTCAGGCCCACGTACACCGCATCATAAGACGTGTCTCCCAGGTTTTCGACCCGATGTTTGAATGGAGGATACCATCGTGCTTCGCCGGGCTTGGAAAATACATCGCGCACTTTCCCGTTTTCATCCGTGAAGCGCAGGTGGGCCTGGGTGAGAACGACCACCACGCCTCCGGGATGTTCGTGCAGCGAAGATTTCTCATGCGGCCCATAATGCACCGAAATAACCTGCACCCGGTCGTTCTCGAAATCGAGCTTGTAGTGCTTAGGTTCAACCTTGGCAGGATCCTGCGCCAATCCGGCAGCAGTTCCCAGGCACAACAATACCCCGACCCAGAATAGTCTCACCCCCATACACGCCTCCGGCTCGAACTCTTTGTGAATGGAATGCCAATCCTGCCGCCGACTGTACGTGCCGCTTCCGGCAGTGTCAACGATTGGGTAAGCAGGGTGCCCGCAAAGGTAACTCGACCTTCGGCACTCAGGCAATAAGTCGCACGTTCAGCTATTTGACCCGCCTCGGGCGACTAAAATCACGGCAAACACTCGAGGAAAGAGGTAGAATGGCGTCCTTTTCGCGGTCCCAGGGTGACTTCAAATGGATGTAAGTGGTGTTTCCTGGCGAAACTCAATCTATTGTCTTGTTGTCCTCGTGGTTTTAACTATTACGGGCGTTTCCGGGCAAGTTACTCCGCGCTTGTTGGAACCAGTGGATAATCAGAAGCGGGTTACTGTGCCCGGCAATGTCCACCCATGGGCGCGCGCAGAGTTCGATGCAGGCGCCGCCCCCCTCGACCTTGTAATGGACCGCATGCTGCTGGTGTTGAAGCGAAGCCCGGAACAGCAGGCGCAACTTAGAAAGCTGCTTGACGATCAGCAGGACAAGCACTCCCGGCAATATCGCAAGTGGTTGACGCCTGGAAAATTTGGGGAGCAATTCGGACCTGCGGACGGCGACATGCAGAAAGTGACTGCCTGGCTGGAAACCGAGGGCTTCCACAACATCGTGGTCAGCAAGGGACGAACCGTCATCGAGTTCTCCGGAACAGCCGGACTGGTGCAGTCGGCATTCGCTACGCCCATCCGAAAATTCGTGGTCGGCGGCGAATCTCACTGGGCTAACTCCTCGGAGCCCAGCATTCCCCAAGCGCTGGCACCCGTCGTTGCCGGCGTTTTCACCCTGCACGATTTTCATAAAAGGCCGCAGGTGCATCTGGCGAAAGCCCAATTCACCGCCAAGGCGCTGCAGTCCAGCCATCCCGTGTTCACCTCCAGCAGCGGCGCACACGCGCTTGGGCCGGCGGATTATTACACTATCTATAATTTCAATCCGCTGGGATCCGGCTTATCAAAGATCGCCATCATAGGCCGCACCAACATCAATCTTCAGGACGTTTCCTTTTTTCATTACTGGATGTATGACCAGGCCACGCCGGCAAATGTCATTCTGAATGGGCCTGACCCCGGAGATCTGGGCGGAGATGAGGAAGCAGAGGCGGTGCTGGATACGACGTGGGCCGGAGCTGTCGCTCCCTCGGACTGGATCACGCTCGTGGTTTCCCAATCCACGGCTACTACGGATGGCGTCGATCTTTCCAAGGTGTATATCATCGACAACAATCTGGCGGATGTGATGAGCGAGAGCTTCGGCGACTGTGAAGCGCACTACACCAGCACGCAGGCGGCGGGCATGTCCAGTTTGGCACAGCAAGCCGCGGCCGAAGGCATCACTTACGTGGTTGCTTCGGGGGATTCGGGAGCGGCAGGCTGTGATAACCCCAATACCCAAAAAACTGCCACCCAGGGCCTGTCGGTGAATGTGCTGGCATCCAGCCCCTATACCGTGGCAGTCGGGGGGACCGTGTTCAATGAAAACGGCCACAACAGCACGTATTGGAGTTCATCCAATGCGCAAGGGACTCAGGAATCGGCAATTTCCTACATACCGGAGGACGTGTGGAACGATAGCTGCGCATCTTGCAGCAAACCCAACATCTGGGCGGGCGGCGGAGGGGCGAGTTCATTCTTTGCGAAGCCCTCCTGGCAAACCGGCGTAGCCGGGATCCCTTCCGACGGTGCCCGTGATCTTCCTGATGTTTCGTTAACGGCCGCCGCGCACGATCCCTATCTCATTTGCCTTCGCGGCTCCTGTACTCCGAATGCGCAAGGAGTAATCTTTTTCTATGGCGCCAGCGGAACCTCGGCGTCTGCGCCGGCCTTCGCAGGAATCATGGGGCTGGTCGCCAACCACGCCTTGACGCGGCTAGGCCAGCCCAACTATGTCCTATACCGGCTGGCGGCGGCCGAGACCTTGAGCCAATGCAATGCCTCAGCTACAACCTTGCCTGCTGGCAACTGCGTCTTCAACGACGTGACCGTCGGAAACAACGCCGTGCCCGGAGAAGCCAATTACGGTACCTCCAGCGCGAAGTATCAATCCGCAAAAGGTTACGACCTGGCCACCGGACTGGGGTCTGTCAACGTCACGAATCTGATCAATCAATGGAATACGGTCACGTTTAACCCTACAACGACGACCTTCTCGATCAGTCCAACGTCGGCGGTGCACGGCTCTGCCATGAACGTGTCGGGGGCGGTGACTCCCAGCAGCGGCGCCGGAACAGCCACAGGCGTAGTCTGGTTATCGAATTATCCTGCCGGGAATATCGCCGGGCAGGGTACGATCGACATCTTCAATCTCGGCACTGCGGGGACGTATTCCGGGGTCACGCATCTCCTTCCGGGCGGAACCTATCAGGTCGATGCGCATTATGCGGGGGATGCCACGTATGGCGGAAGCGATTCCGCTCCTCCCGTGCAAGTCAGCATCCAGCCGGAAAACACATCCGTCACATTTTCCGTCTTGACTACGGATTCCGGGGGAAACTTGGTCCCATTTTCCGCTGGCCCTTATGGAACGCCGGTCTATTTTCAGGCCCACGTCGCTGGGCAATCCGGTTACGGGACGCCCGGTTCGTACGTGAATTTCTGGGACAACAACGGAAGTGGTGCCGGGCCGGCGTGGCTGGACTCGAACGCAAATGCCTTGACTCCAGCCCTCACAGCTATCAACGCAGGCACGCATTCGATAACCGCCGGCTACTACGGCGACAATAGCTTCAATTCCAGTCTGGACCTTACTCCGATCAATTTCACCATCAGCCAACTGGCTACAACCACGGCTGTTAGCTCCCAGAAGTCAGCGGAATCCCTGCTCATCACGGCGGCCGTTACGGCGAACGGTATGGGTGCTCCAGCTACGGGAGCCGTGAATTTCACATCCGGCGGGGCCGCCTTGAACACAGCTGCATTGGTCGCCGGAGCCACGTCCAACGGCACGACTCAAGCTACCGCCGCTTTCGATGCCACGCAGTTGCCACCGGGCCAATACAACATCACGGCGAGCTATCCGGGGGACGCCAACTATAGCGGCTCCAGTTCCACGAACATGTCGTTGAACCTTGTGGCGGATTTCACGGTCGCAGACCGGGGATTGACTTCGCAGACCGTGACAGCGGGGCAGACGGCATCCTACATCAATGACCTGGGAGTCAATCCGTTCTTCGGATTCTCGTCTACCGTGAATGTTTCCTGCAGCGTGCCAGCTCAAGGCACGACATGCTCGATCAATCCCAACTCCTATACTCTGGGAAGCGGACCGGGCGTAGGAACGATATCGGTGAGTACAACCTCACGGAGCGCCGCCCTCGCAGTGCGGTCCCTTGGCTGTTTGCCAGGGCCCGGCTGGTTCGCTACCGCCACTGGCTTGCTTCTCTACCTTGCCGCCTTTGCGGCTCCAGGGCGCAAGCCGCGCGCCGCAATTGCCGCCTTTCTGCTAGTGCTCCCCATGGCCTTCGGGCTGCTGGCGTGCGGAGGGGGATCAGGACCGGGCGGTACCGGGGGGAGCGGAACGCCTGCCGGGAATTACGCGGTCACGGTGACCGGAACCTCAGGCGCAATTACGCATACGGCCACGTTCACCTTAATTGTGCAGTGAGGACTGGAATTCCCGAGAATAGCGCCGTCTGGTGGGCCCACCAGGATTTGAACCTGGAACCAACAGATTATGAGTCTGCTGCTCTAACCGTTGAGCTATGGGCCCGCGAACTCAATCTAGCATATTTCGCGGACCCTATTTCTGATCCCGACGCTTGGTCGCAGCACAACTCTTCCAGCGAAAATCCTAAACCTCTGAGATTTTGAAGCGGCTTTCTAAACTTTTGCTGCCCGCGCTAACTTCTGGGCCGCGGCGGCCAACTCTGCCAGGGAAGGCACCGACTCCGGCACCGTTACTTTGTTTTCGGGCAAGGTCGAGCCGTTTTTAAACGCCTCTACCAACATCTCGATTGCCAGATCGGTGTTGGGACGGATGAAGATGGTCGCCGCTAGCGTGCCGTTCTTCACCCAGGCTTGCCCCGTCTTGGGCATGCCGTCACAGCCGGTGATGGGAATGCGCATCCAGCGCGCCCGGTCTCCCTCTGCCAGATCGTGGAAGGCTTTCCTGGCTCCCATGGCCATGCTGTCGTCCTGGGCTCCGACGATGTCAATGCGACTTTCCAGCGAGGTGCGCAATCTCAGCCACGAACTCACAGTGCGATACGCACTCTCTTCGGTCCAGTTCGCCCGCATGGACTTGATTTGAATGTTCGCCGGCTTGGCCTTCATCATACCGGCGGTGCGGTCTTTGGCCGCCGAGCTGTTGGCCGGCCCCTCAATGTACAGCACCGTGCCGCCATTCGGCAGCATCGCCGCAAACTGCTGACCCTGGATCTTGCCGACCTCCTGGTGGTCGGAACTGATGGCAAATACCGGAACCTTATACGTTCGCTGGAGCTCGTGAATGTAGTCGACGTCATGATTCAGCACGACCCAGCCGATGCCGGCCGCGGCCGCCGCGCGCGCCACCTGGGGGAACGCCGTGCCGCCGGCCGGCTCGAACATGATCGCGTCCGGACGCGCCACCGACGAATCCTGCACAAAGTGCAGCAACTGCTGGCTCTGCGCCAGCGCGTCGTTGTCGGCGTGAATGATCTTGACCTCCACGCCCAGCCTGCGCGCTGCCTTCTCGGCCGCGGCCGCCTGTTCCTGCTGATAATCGTTGCTGTTGTTGGTGAGCGAGACCACAAAGGTGAGGCGTTTCATGAGAGGTTCCTTATCTCCGGATCATAGGCCCGTGCCTCCCGGTCACCAACGTAACCGGAGTAACCAGAAACGGGAATTTCCAGAAACCCTTTCGCGAAGTGATCCTGAGCGCCGCCGCAGGGATCCTGTGCTGTGCGAGGAGTGTCCGGAACGAGGAATAGCCAGGCTTTCAGCAATCCAAGCGAAGAAGATGGGAATCGTTATGCGCCGGCGCCAGTGGCCTTGGCCTCTTGCAGGAAAGATTTCAGCGTCATGTCCAGCAAGTCGCGGCTTGCATCCGGCAGATCGACGAAGCGAAACGGCTGCATCCAGCCCTGCGTCGCCCACATCGGAAACAGTAACTGGGCTTTGCCGCGAATCGTCTTCTCGCGGATGTGGAAAATCAATTCTACTTCCAGCTTTTCATCCAGGGGCTTTTCCATATGAATCACCCCGCCGGTGATGGAAAGCTGGTGAAGCGCGCCGCGCAACGAGCGCTTGTTCGGTAGTCGGAGCAACACGAGCACAGACCCGCGCAGTTTCACCCGAAACGGCCGCTCCACTATGCCGTGCGTTTGTCCCGGCTGAGCGGCGGCGTGCGACTCTGGCTTGTCGGACATATCCTCGCCAAGTATCGCAGCGCCTCTGCCAACGCAGAAGTTACGAAAGAACAACAAAGGCTGATGGTTCTTTGATTTCCAGCTAAGGTGGGGTTACTTGCGCCCCAGCGGCGCTTCGGCGCCCTCGGCAAAGAGGTTGTAAGGCCAGGCTTTTTTTTGAGCGCCCGCGGTTGCGGGCCCTGCAGCATTCTTCCCTCTCGCCGGAGGAGCGGCAACCTGTTGGGCAGAGGGATCATTCTTCGCTGCGAGGTTCCAGTCTTCGGGGGGATTTGCGATTCCCCAAACATTCCCGTGCGTATAGAGGGACGCGCCGACAAGAAAGTACTTGCCATCGCTTCCCATGGGAACGCAGTTCACCACGTGGGCTGTGACACTGCCTCCGTCTGGAAGATTGCTGATCATGATCGGCGTGCCGACCTGCAACTCTTCGGAACTGCGAAACCCGCATCCCTGCGCGCTCACCACCAGCAACAAGCAGCGGTCGCCGAATGGCCTCTGCCGGTCCAGACTGATGATGCTGACGGGGATCTCCACCCGGATTCGCGTGCTGCGGCGGATCGCCTTGGCTGTGAGGACTTCCATATCAGTGGATGACCGCAAGAGTTTCGCGGCGACTGCACCTTCTCTATTTTTGCAGATTCCACCTAGACCGCTTGATGACGAAGGTAACCGGCTCAGCAAACGACTGCGGGTTGACTGGCGGATTCGAGCGCGATGGCAACGTGAGCGGAGAAATACAATGTGGGCAGCCCGCTCGACTGGGCCTACGATCGCAAGGCAGGATGCGAAGCTCTCGCGTTCTGTTTCGCCTGCCGAACTCCCGCTTGAATGCCCTTCGCAACCAGCGCTGCGTAACCAGCCCGATCCATTGCCTGCAGGGTGGCGGCGGCAATGCCTCCAGGCGTTGCCGCCTCGCGCAGAAGCTGGTCCAGGCCCAATCCGCTCTCGCGCCAGTACTGAATTCCGTCCGCCAGCGCATGCGCCGCTGCGATCAGCGCGGTCTTGCGGTCAAGCCCGGCCCGTTGCGCCGCCGACGCCAGGGCCGCCAGCGCATGATATCCATGGCTCGAAGAATATGCGGCGGTGAATGCATCGAGCCTGCGCTCGGGAACTTCCACGACCTGCCCCACTCGCTCAAAGAACTCGCACACGCACTTGCGTTGCGACAGCGAAACGGGTCGATCAAAACTGATTGCGGTCAAACCCCGCCCAACCCGGCACACCGGGCTGGGCATCGCCCGCACCCAGCGCGCCGGAGTTGGCATGTGCTTGCGCAGCACGGATAAAGGGATCCCCGCCGCGAGGCTGACGCATAATCCCGCCACGGCGCCAGTGGCCGAGACCTGTGCGAGCAATGGTCCTACCGACGAAGGCCTTACGGCCACAATCAGCAGTTGGGCGCGCGCCACAGCCGATTCCAGGTCACGCGCGATCTCGACATGCGATTCTTTCCGCAGCAGCCGCAGCTTCTCCGGATTGCGATCGTAAACCGCGATGTCGCCTGCGAATCCGCCGCGCCGAAGTCCCGCGCACAGCGCGCTCGTAATGCGCCCGCCGCCGAGAAAAACGGTTGCTGCCTTCAGCCCGTGCATGCGGCTAATCCGCCGTGCCTCCACCGTCTACCACTAAAGCAGCGCCGGTCATGAATGATGAATCATCCGAGGCCAGAAACAGCACCGCCTTGGCAATCTCCTCTACCGTTCCCACTCGTCCCAGCGGACGGTTTGCGCATCCTGCGATGTACTCCTCCCAGTTCAGCCCCCGCATCTTCGCATCCGCCGGAAGCATCGGGGTCTCGACGTCGCCAGGGCAAACGCAGTTTACGCGGATGCCCTGCGCGCCGTGATCGATGGCCATCGCCTTGGTCATCAGCACCACGCCGCCCTTGGACGCGCAGTACGCCACCGCATGATCTCCGCCCACAATCCCCCACCCGGAAGCATTGTTGACGATCACTCCGCTCTTACGGGCAATCATGTCCGGCAAAACAAATTTCGACATCAGAAATGTCCCCTTCAGATTCACATCGATCTGCTCATCCCACTCGCGCTCGGAGCACTCCAGCGCGGTCTGCGGATAAAATACTCCCGCGTTGTTGAACAGAACATCGATGCGCCCGAACGCCCGCAGGGTCTCCTGAACGGCACGCTGACAATCGGAAGCGTGGCTCACGTCCGCTGCAAGAAAGGCCGCCTCTCCGCGAGATTCCTTGATCCGGGAAACAACACCTGCGCCGCGCTGGGCGTTCCGCCCCGTGATGGCCACGCGCGCCCCTTCGCGGGCGAACAGCAGAGCGGTAGCTTCGCCGATGCCGGAAGTTCCGCCGGTGATGACCGCAACTTTATCCTTGAGTCTCATCTTTTCTCGCCGCTCTTTACCGGCTGGCCAGTCCACCAGCAGTTTCGCCGCCATCCATGGTGAACACGTGTCCCGTAGCGAACGCGGCGTCATCCGACGCCAGATAGGCGAAGAGCCCGGCAATCTCCTCGGGCGATGCGTGCCGTCCCAGGGGAATTTTGCGGTTGACCTCGTCCAGCATCGCGTCGGAATACTCGGCGCGCTGCATCGGGGTCAGCACATACCCGGGAGCCACGGCGCACACCCGCACCTTTGGCGCAAGTTCCAGCGCCATCGAGCGCGTCAGTTCGATGACCCCCGCTTTGGTTGCGTTGTAGTCCGCATAATAGGGATAACCCATCACACCATTGGTCGAGGCGGTCTGCAGGATCACGCCGCTGCCGCGCTCCCACATATGCCGCGCCGCGGTCTGCGCCACATAGAACACTCCGGTCAGATTCACCGCGATCACGCGGTCCCATTCCTCGGGTGTGATCTCCAGAAATCTATGGCGGATGCTGATGCCCGCATTGTTTATGAGCACGTCGACCCCGTCCATCAGCCGGATCGCTTCCGCGAAAGCCGCCTCCACCTGCATCAGATCGGTGACGTCGCCGATGATGGCCTCGGAAATTCCGGCCTCGCCCAAACTTCGAAGTTCGCGCTTGATGTGCTCGCAAGCCGCGGCATCCCGATCGAGCACGCACACCCGCGATCCCTCTTGCAGAAAGCGCGCTGCCGTAGCCGCGCCAATCCCGCTGGCCCCGCCGGTGATCAGCACCCGTTTACCTTTCAAGCCCCGCATGGAATCTCCTCTGCCTATGTAGGGACGGACGCCCCCGTCCGTCCCAAGCGAAGCGAGTTAGCAATGCCGCTAACGAGCACAGTACAGTTCGCGCCGACTACTTATCCGAGCTTCGCTCGAGCCCACATCCACCATCCGAGCTTCGCTCGGACCACGGACGAGGCGTCCGTGGCTACACTTCAACAGCCCTTTGCCCGCACCCGAATCGTATGCGGCACGGCTTGCAACTGGTCCATCAAATCCTGATCACATGGACGATTGATGTCATAGATCGCGTATCCCAAAGTCCCGCGCGTCGACAGCACCTGGCGCTCAATGTTGATTCCGCGATCTCCCAGAATGTCATTGATCGCCCGCAGAATTCCCGGCACGTTCTGATGGATGTGCATGAGCCGGTACGATCCCTCTTCCCACTCCAGATGGGCTTGCGGCAGGTTCACGCTGAGCAGAGAATCGCCGGTGTCGACGTAATCGCGAAGCTTTGCCGATACAAAGGACCCAATATTCTGCTGGGCTTCTTCTGTGCTGCCGCCCACATGCGGGGTCAGGATCACATTCGGCAGTTCGCGCAGCACGCTCTCGAATCCCGCGCCCGACTCCGGTTCCTTGGGAAAGACATCAATCGCGGCGCCCGCAATCTTGCCTGTCTTCAGGTTTGCCGCCAGCGCTTCGTGATCGACCACGAACCCACGGCTCAGGTTGAGGAAGCAGGCGCCGTCCTTCATAGCGCGGAATTCCTGATCCCCAAACAAGTCCTGGTTCTCCTTCTTGCCATCGACATGCAGGGTGACCACATCGGAGATCTCCAGCAGTTCGCGGAAGTTGACGCCGCGGGCATTGCCCCGAGCCAGGACGTGCGCGGTATCGTAAAACACCACGCGCATGCCCATGGCCTCGGCCAATTCAGAGAGTTGCGACCCGATCTTGCCGTATCCGACGATGCCCAAGGTGAGGCCGCGGACTTCGTGCGCTCCGGCCGCTGATTTGTTCCACACCCCGCGATGCATCTCGCTCGACGCCTGAAACGTGCGCCGCAGTAGCATGATGATCTCTCCCAGCACCAGCTCTGCCACCGAACGCGAGTTGGAGTGGGGATCGTTGAACACGGCGATGCCGCGCTCGCTTGCCGCCTTGGCATCGATCTTGTCCACGCCGATGCAAAACGCGCCTACAGCCACCAGCTTCGGCGCGGCCGCGAGCACAGGCGAGGTTACTCGCGTCTTGGAACGTACGCCCAGGATGGAGACATCCTTCACCTTCTCGATCAGTTCGCGCTCCTCCAGCGCGGTCTTTTGCGACTCGACTTCATAGCCGGCGTCGCGAAACCCCGCAACCGCAACCCCACTGATGTTTTCCAGCAACAGAACCTTCAAGCACCCTCCGGCTTGATTCCGACGTCCAGGAATAACCAAGAATTATCTCAGACCAACCAAGGAAGGCGCGAAGGATGAGACGGGAGATGCTGGAAGGCCCTCCAGGGGCCGCCCGGCTATTTCAGGCAATTCGCGCCGGGCGGGAGACGATGGAAGTACGCAGGCAGACCTCTACACTTCCCCGACTGGGCAACAGGGTTAGTGATCTGAGCCCTCTATTGGGCAATCGTCAAGGTCGAAAGGAGTTCCTGTTTCTTCTCGTTCTCCTGTTTCTCCCGGATCCAACACTCGAGGTGGACCTCCACTCCCGGCTTCACTTGGACCGAAGGACGTTGTTTGGCTGTGATGGGTTGGTGGCAGATGGCACACTTCGGCTCTTTTGGCTGAGTCTCTTCCCGCACAGAAGGACTCCTTGTCTTTAGGGTGAGGGAGTTATACATCAACGCCGAGGAATTTGCGGTGTTTCAGGACACAGATGGGTGAAGAGCACGATGTGAGGAACCATGGCGGTTCAACTCCAGGGAACAGCCAGCCGAGATTTGCTGTGGCGGACGGCCGAGGCGGCCGTCCGTACATGGGCTTGACAGCACCTGGGCCGGACGGGCGAGGCGGGTCACTACGTGGTTCTGCCCCTTACATTTTTCCTTTGAAGAAGTAAACCAGCTCTACTACCAGGATGATCACCACCATCAGTTCGAGAACGAAGGCGCGGCTCTGGTTGAACTGCTCAACCATGAAGCGGTAGAGGTCTTCGGCGGTCTGCAGTTTTTCCTTGACCAGGTCTTTGTAGTCAGGAACTCCGACTTTAGCGGCGCACAGCTTGTACAGGCGGGCGGAGAACATGTCGCTCAAGAATTTGATGGCATTATCAGCCCGTTCGGTCAGTTCATTGACGTCGAGCAGGACCGTGTGCAGTTTGGACGCGGCCCGCGCGGTCCGCCAGCGCGACCACCATCCCGTGGCGCCCTTTTCCAGGAAGTCGTAGACGTTTTCCAGTTCCTTGGTGAGCAGCTCGTCGTAATGGCGGAATTCCAAGAGCTGCGAGTTGGCGTATT
>DASREX010000136.1:0-11673 GCA_035651855.1 Candidatus Sulfotelmatobacter sp. | reverse complement strand
GTCGAGGACAGCGCGGAAGACGGCATCAAATTCGTGAAGAAGGAGCGAGTCGGGCACGGCGAGGATGCGGATGACCATGGGACTCACATTGCGGAGAACGGCTCGAAAAATCAATCGCTTGAATGGGATGGGTACGCTCATTCCTCCAGGCTACCTGCCGCCATGCCACCAGACCCCCGGGTTCCTGGCGCTCTCGCGTGCCGATGCCCGGCGCGGGTGATCGTGGATGGCAGCCGGTTGAGCCCTACCCGGCCTAGCTCGCGTGATGAAATAGGAATGAGATCGGAGCTCATGGTGGAGAAATTAATGTTTAGGCAAGTAGCCCAGCAACTGCTTGAAGATACTCACCACGCCCTTCAGCTGCGTGACCATAAAATCCCGGTGCAGCGGTTCGCTGACCACGTCAAGGTCGGCGGATCTTTCTATGAGCCGATTATCGCCGGCCTGCGCGCTTACGGTGATTCGCGGATCAGAGCTGGGCACGTAATCCAGGAACGCGTGGACCAAGCCAATAGCCTTCGGCTGGTAGATTGATGCATACAACTCGTTGAACTCTGCAAAGTCGCGGTGGCCGGTTTCAAGCCGGGCGATTTCGCGGGTCAGCTCCTGACAAAGGGCCGTGGCCACAATGGACAATTCGAGAGGTTTTGCGGGATCGAAGCGGGGCCCGAAGTGCTCTATCATAACGTCCTTTATGATAGGTTCTCTGTGGATTCTGTCAAGCCCGATTATCCACAACGGATGTGATCGGTTACAGCGTCAGAATGGCGCGGACGAAGACGGCCTCGGCTGCGCGCTCGTCATCGGTGCCGGCCAGGAGAAAAACTCCATCTGGCCGGCAAAGGTCGATTTCGAAGCGCGGGCAGCCGGGATTTTCCACGAGCACGACCTCGGCCGTGGCGGCTGAGGCGTGTTTGCGCTCGGTAGGCATATCGGAGAGGTTAAGGGTGTGAAATCAGTATGCGCGCTGGTCGGGATGGCGCAAGCCTGACGGCCAGCCGGCTTCGATCTTCTGTAATCAACAACTTAGGTTGACATATCTTCACATAAGCTGTTAACATTGGAGTGGGCGGAAATAGGCCCATTTAACCCTCATCAACCTCGCTTATGAACAAACGAACTCACGTCGTGCTCTCGGATCAGCTGGTGAAAGATATTGACGAGCTGGTGGGTGACCGGCAACGCAGCAGTTTTCTGACACAAGCCGCCGAAAAAGAACTGATGCGATTACGGCAGGTGAAGGCCTTAAAGGCTGCAGCCGGCGCCTGGAAGGATAAAGACCATCCCGAACTCAAGCAAGGTTCGGTGAAGTGGCTGCAGAAACTGCGGCGGGAGAATGAGCGCCGGTTTAAACGAGAAACCTCCCACTAATATGGCCACCTACCTCCTCGACACCAACGTTATCATTGATGCCATCAACGAGAAGAAGAGCCGGAATCAGTTCTTGGTCGATCTGGTCGAGCTGCAGGGCCACACGTTGGCCACGTGCCCGATCAATGTGGCGGAAGTGTACGCCGGCATGCGACCGAAAGAAGCGCAGCGGACCGCCGAGCTCCTGCGTAGTCTGGAATTGCTGCCGATCACCTTTCCAGTTGCCGAACTGGCCGGCGGCTTGAAGTACAAATACGCTAAGCAAGGCATCACCCTGAGCTTGACCGATGCCATCATCGCGGCGGTCGCGATCCATAAACAGCTCACACTCATCACCGAGAATACGAAGCACTTCCCGATGGCGAACCTGTCCTTGTATCCCCTTCCCTCGTAAGACCACTTGGTCTAATGACCAAAAAACATTTCGCCCGATGCCGAAGGACATTCCCGGGCTGGAGCGCCTGGCCAAGTCAGTAAATTCACACAGCCTTACTGCTGCCAGCGAGTCGCAGCACTTTTCTTTTGAACTGCGCGCGAATCGCGATTCCTCAGACTTCCTCTGGCTGTGCTGGGGGGCCGTTCAGAACATCGCGGACCTTATTGCGGAATACACTTGAGACGAACGGCTTGCGCATAAAAGGTAACCGTATATTTTTTCCCCGAAGTTCGCTAGAGGTCTGACCGGACATGAGCAGCACCCGGATACCGGGGCGCTCCTTGATCATGTGTTCAGCCAAGGACACGCCATCCATCCGGGGCATGTTGACGTCACTGAGCAGAAGATCGATGGTGCCGTTATATTCCCGGGTCAGTTCGAGCGCTTCTTTCCCGTCAGCAGCTGACAGCACCTCGTACCCCTCCTTGTGCAGCATCACACAAACGATGTTGCGCACCACGACTTCGTCCTCGGCCACAAGGACAACACGGGACGCCTGGGGCAGTGGCCCTTTCGGAAATTCAACGGATAGGAGAAACATTACAGAAAGGTCTCGGTAGCAGCGTTATTATAATGGAACCATCGTCAAAATTTCGTCACCAGTTGATCTGCCACCGACGCCCCTCGAAGTTGAGGGTAAGAGAGTGCCGACCGTTTTTATTGTGGATGACGACACAATCGTCCGCAACTTGGTCCGACAAACCCTCTCGAGAGAGGGATACACTATCCTGGACGCAAACGGCGCATCTGAAGTTGCCGCACTCTGCCAATCCGTCGGTGATCAACAAATTGATCTTCTGATTATTGATCATGGTTTGGCACCCAATAAGGGACGGATCGTGGCCGAGAGTGTGGTGGAAATATGTCCAACTGTCAAAGTGCTGATCATCTCGGGCTGGACCTTTGAAACGGTTCAGGATGAAGACGGTCTCCTGCCAGGAAGTACGTTCTTACACAAGCCGTTCACGCCACATCGACTCTTATCTGTTGTTCGGAGTATCCTTTTTCCCAGAGCGCAGTAGCCGTCCGGCGGGGCTGTTGATCGAGTCCGGCTTTGGCCGGACAATGGAAGCTTTTCGGCACGTAGCACAGCTTACGTTCAGGACGGAAGTGTCCAGACGTGTCGCCTCCTAGTGTAGTGCGGCAATCAGATTAACCAATATCGAGCGCCTTGCGGGCTCGCTTCACCTTTTCGAGGATGTCGGTGGCTTTGGCGGTCCAGACGAATGGTTTGGGATTGTCGTTGTGCTTGTCGATGTATTCGCCGATCGCCATGATCAACGCCTCGACATCGCGGAAGATTCCGCGGCAGAGTTGGTTCTGAGTAAGATCGCGGAAGAACCGTTCCACCATGTTGAGCCACGAACTACTTGTCGGAGTGAAGTAGATCTGAAATCTGGGGTGCAGCGCGAAGTACAAACGCAATATTCGCCGGCGGTCCCCGTGGTGGCGGTTGACCTGGCGCTGCCAGGCCCGGGGCGGAATTTGACGTAGTGCAGGATTATCGGAAGCTGCTTGCATCAGAACACCCCTCTCCTGCAGGTTGCCGTCGCTTACGCTGGAAACTACGGCGCAAACCCGGAAACCATGACCGGGATTCAAACGCGCAGGACAGGCTCAGGCAAAACTCAGGCACACGGTTGACACACCTGCGCATTCGATATAGCATCTGTAGCGTTTCTGAAACGTTCAAAGAGGGAGGAATCGCAGATGTCTACCTGTAAACTCATACGCGCGGGATGGTCTCTGTTTTTTGGGGCCATTCTAACCGCCGAAGTCGTATGTGCGCAAACCGCTACCGGGTCCATCTCGGGCAGTATTCGCGACCCATCCGGCGCGGCAATCGTCAGCGCCCAAGTCAGTTTGATTAACGTAGCAACCAACGAGCCTCGCAGGACGATTACGAATGACCTCGGGTATTACAACTTTCCGTTGCTGCCGCCGGCCCCCTATCGGCTGGAAACGCAGGCAGCGGGATTCAAGCGTTTCGTCCACGACAATATCAAGCTTGACGTTGCGCTGTCCCTCACGGTAGACGTCGCGCTCGAGATCGGCGATGCGAGTGAATCGGTGACGGTTACCGCCGAAGCCATCGCGCTCGAATCTGAAACTTCCTCGCTCGGCCACATCGTGGAAAACCAGCGCATCCTGAACTTGCCCCTGAATGGCCGCAACAGCTACGGATTTGCAGCTCTGGTGCCCGGCGTCCGGGCATCAGCCGGTTTCTCCCAGGTCGCTTATGGCATGTATAACGACCAGTTTGTTTCTATTAACGGATCACGCCCGAATCAGAATTCGTTTTTGTTGGACGGCGGCGCGAATTCCGAACCGGCTTTCAACGGCCCCGGCATTTTCCCTTCGGTAGATTCGGTGCAGGAATATAAGGTGCAAACCAACAACTTCAGCGCCGAGTTCTCGCACGCTGCCGGCGGCGTAATTAACGTGGTCACCAAGTCGGGCACCAACGAATTTCATGGCGCCTTGTTCGAGTTCCTCCGCAACGATAAACTCACAGCCAACGATTTCTTCGTCAATCGTGCCGGCCAACCGCGTTCCACGTATCGCTTCAACCAGTTCGGGGGCACCCTGGGGGGACCGGTTGTCCTGCCGGGCCTCTATCATGGCAAGGACCGCACGTTCTTTTTCGTGTCCTACGAAGGGCTGCGTTGGATCAGCGGCCTTACCGCGGCCGGGACCATGCCGACCGATCTTCAACGGGGCGGCGATTTCTCTCAGACCTCGAATCAGGCGGGCCAGGTGGTAACTATCTACGATCCCCTGACCACCCAACCCGATGCCAGCCACCCGGGCCAGTTTCTGCGCAGTCCCTTCCCGGGAAACGTCATCCCGCAAAACCGCATCGACCCGGTCGCGGCCAACATTCTGAAATATCTGCCGCATGGCAACGCAGCGGGCGACCCTCTGACACACGCCAACAATTTCGTTTCCAACTTCTCGGCTCCGATCACCAAGGACACCGTTTCAGCGCGCGTTGATCATGCCCTCAACGCCAATCACCGGATCTACGCGCGCTTCATGCTGAACGACACGCCGCACAACCGTCCCGCAATCTACGGGGCGGATCTCTACCCCGGCACGCCCGTGTTGGGCAACGATCAGTTGAACCAGCGCTCGGCGGTGGTCAACTACACCGGCGTGCTCAAGCCAAACCTCGTCTTGGAATTGAGCTCCAGCTTCATCCGCTACTCCATCCAGCGCGCCGGGCCTGCACTCGGCTTCGATCCAGTGCAACTGGACTTTCCCAGTTACTTCCACCAGCTTCAGCCGGCACTCCGGCCCTGCTTCCCCGCGGTCGGCATTTCCGGATTGGGAGTCTCCATCGCTGTGCCGGATAATGGCGGCGGACTTCTCGGAAGCTGCGGCATCCTGCACGACGGGTACGAGACGTTCCAGGAGGTGGGTAATTTCACCTACACGCATAATGCCCACACTCTTAAATTCGGGGCGGACTTCGGGGCTGACCGGCTGAACACGGGCCGATACGGCGGCGCCGGCTCCAGCTACAGTTTCGCGCCCAACTTCACGCAAGGTCCAAATCCGCTGGCGGCGTCGGCTTCTGCCGGCGTCGCATTTGCCAGCTTCCTGCTCGGAAACGGCAGCGGAAGCATCAGCAGCGATGGGCCGGGCCAAAACCTTCTTTTTCGCTATTACGGATTCTATTTTCAGGACGACTGGAAAATTACCTCCAAGCTCACGGCCAATCTGGGCATTCGCTATGACTACGACGGCCCCTGGACGGAGCGGTATAACCGTATCACTGACTTTAACTACGGTGCGCCTTCGCCCATCTCGGTCCCCGGTCTCATGCTCCGGGGCGGATTGGAATTTCCCGGGACCGGCGGCATACCGCGCGGGCAGTTCAATCCCGATCGCAACAACTTTGCTCCACGCCTGGGCTTCGCCTATGCACTAAACAAGGGCACCGTCCTGCGGGGCGGCGCTGGAATTTTTTATGCGCCCATAACCGGCGGTGGTTACAATGGTGCGGCCGTTCCTATCAGCGGCTTCCAGGCCAGCACAGCCTGGGTGGGCACGTTGGACAACATCACTCCCAACTATTACCTTGCCGATCCCTTTCCGCTCGGGTTTCAGCGCGCGACGGGTAGTTCACTCGGGCTCTCCACGCTGCTGGGCCAAGCCGTCACCGGCATGGACCGCACCCGCACTACACCTTACGCCGAGCAGTGGAATTTCGACGTCCAGCGGACCCTGCCGGGCCGTTTGCTCCTGGATGTGGCGTACGCGGGTAGCCGTGGCCTGCACCTGTTCGGCAATCTACTTGTCGATCAACTGCCGAACCAGTTGCTTGGCATGGGCACCGCACTTGGACAATTGGTTTCGAACCCGTTCTACGGACTGATCTCCACCGGAACGCTCAGCGCTGCCCAGGTGCAAGTGAGCCAGTTGCTGAGACCATACCCGCAGTTCACCGGTGTGACAATCGGCGACACATCCTACGGGGCTTCCACTTATCACGCCCTGCAAGCGAAGCTGGAGCGCCGATTCTCGAATGGTCTCAGCCTGCTGGTCGCCTACACATTCTCCAAGCTGATGGACGACGTGAGTTCCACGACCACTGGCTTTCCGGGCGAGAATTTCGGCGCCGATGCGATCCAGGACTACAATAATCGCCGCAACGAACGTGCGCCAGCGGACTTCGATTCCCCACACTACCTGGCCCTGAACTCCGTGTATGAATTGCCGGCCGGGCCGGGGAAGAGGTTTCTGAATCATGGAATTGGCAGCGCTATCCTGGGAGGCTGGCAATTGAATGGCATTGCCGTATTCCATAGCGGCTTCCCGCTCGAGATGACCACGGCGGTGAACAACCTGTTCAATTATGGGGGCACGCAGCGCCCCAACTGGAACGGTCAGAACCCCAGAACCAACGAGTCCATGTCCGACAGGATCTACCATTACTTTAATCCGGCGGTGTTCTCGCAGCCAGCACCCTACACATTCGGCAACGTGGCGCGCCAACTCGCCATCCTGCGTTCGCCGGGCCTGGTCAACCTGGACCTTTCTCTATTCAAGAACTTCTCAATTCGCGAGCGTTTTAAACTGCAATTCCGCGCCGAGTCCTTCAATTTGATGAACCACCCGCAGTTCGGGCCGCCCAACACCAGCATCGGGACACCTTCGGCGGGGACTATTTCGGCCGTCAACAACGCTCCTCGCAACATTCAAATGGCGCTGAAGCTACTGTTTTGAGTGCGCCATGAGCAAAAGAGGCGGCGACAGACGACTCTTTTGTGTAACTGAGTAGTCGATGAGGGAGGGCCCCTCGGAACCGTCTTGCAGGAGAAGGTTCCAAACTGCCTCCCGCTGCTGCGGACAAAGCTGTGGTAGTGAGCGGGGAAGGAAAAGGCCCGGCGAGACTGGGTCAGGTGACATCCGTGAAGAAGAACGAAAGTGAATCACCGTTTCTCATGTCGAAAAGAGTCCAGACGATATCAAAACCGCGGTTTGTCAGAAGACTACGGGACAAGTTCCGACGGGACCTGTTTACGGGCGGAACGGTATCCGGCATATAGGTGGCTTGATCTCGGGTGAGGCGATTATTCGGAACATGGGAACCTTCGGCGCCGAGGCAAACGGAGAAGCCACAAGTGGCATGAACCACGAAGGTGAGAGTACAAGGCGGCGTCAAGGGGCGGAACACTCCGTAGTAGCGATGAAGTGGGCGAAAGCCGACGGAGCGAAGGGGGGTGTGTGTAGTGAGGCGACATCGGTTAGGCCAACCCGCAAGGGGAGGAGCCTGAAAGATGAAGCAAAACCGTTTTGTATTTCCCGATGGGAAGTCTGGGAAGCCTATTTAAGGGTAAAGAGCAATCAAGGTGCGGCAGGCCTGGACGGGCAGTCGATCGAGGATTTCGAAGGGGACTTGAAGAAGAACCTTTACCGGATCTGGAATCGGATGTCGTCCGGGAGTTACTTTCCGCCGCCAGTGCGGACGGTGAAGATCCCGCAAGCCAACGGCGGAGAGAGGATGTTAGGGTAGGAAGCGAACCTGGTGCGTGTCAAAATAGCGCACGGTTGAAGCAGCGTGGATTGGAGTTGCATCCGGAGAAGACGAAAGTGGTCTATTGCAAGGATGCCAATCGGCAAGAGACTCACCCGAACGAGAAGTTCGACTTTCTGGGGTATACGTTTCGGCCTCGGATCGCGTATGGTCGGAAGGGGAAGATCTTTTGTAGTTTCAGTCCAGCCATGTCGAAGAAAGCGGGGCAGAAAATCCGGGACGAGATTCGGGAATGGAAGCTGCATCGCTTTACGGAGCAGTCCATTCAAGAGCTTGCGCGGAAGATCAACCCGAAACTTCGGGGATGGTTCAACTACTATGGGCGGTTCACGCCTTCAGCGCTCCGGCCCATCGAGAGGCATGTCGGCCAATCGTTGGTTCGCTGGGCTTGTCGGAAATATAAGAAGCTACGCCATCACCGGAGTCGGGCATGGGCTTGGCTGATGGACGTTATCGATCGTCAGCCACGCCTGCTTGCGCTCTGGGAGCAGCAGCGTAGTCGGTTTATCACCATAGGAGCTGTATGAGTGGAGACGCTCACGTACAGTTCTGGGAGGGCCTCGGCGTGAGATTCCCGGGCTACTTAACCCTTCGGCGAACTATGCCGGATCGAAAAAGAAGCAGAGAACAAACGCCGCGTCGCGGCTTCTTGAAAACCGTGGCCATCGCCGGCGGACTCAGTGCGGGATCTCCCGCGCTCAGCGGCGCCGAAACGCAGCATGCGGCAACAACCGCCGGCATCGCGAATCCCGCGAATGCAGCCGTGCATTTCCCCCGCATTTTTCGCGAACGAGAGTTGCAGATGATTGCCTTTCCGCTCGGCGGGGTCGGTGCGGGCAGTATCAGCCTGGGCGGCCGCGGCCAACTCCGGGATTGGGAAGTATTCAACCGCCCGGACAAGGGCCATTGCCCGCTTTACGGCTTCGCGTCCATTTGGGCGCGGCGTAGCAACGCTAAACCCGTAATCCGCGTACTCGAAGCACGCCTTCAGCCACCGTACGAGGGGCCCTCTGGGCTAGGATACGCCAACGCTCCCGGCCTGCCGCGGCTGGAGTCCGCCGTTTTCACCGGCGAATACCCCCTCGCCCAGATCGCGTTCCAGGACCAGTATCTGCCGGTGAAAGTTACGCTGGAGGCATTCACGCCCTGGATTCCCCTGGATGCCGACGAATCGGGTCTGCCGGTCGCCGTGTTGCGCTACCGCCTCAGTAACCCCAGCGCACAGCGAGTCTCGGCATCGATAAGCTTCTCACTCGACAATCCAGTGGGTACCCAAGGACGGGCGAACCGCTTTCAGGAAAGCAAGGGGCTGGCCGCCCTTATTATGGAGAACCCGTTTCTGCCTGCTTCCGATCCCCTGGCCGGCTCATTCGCAGTAGGCCTCCTTCGTCCACCTGGTTCGGAAATTACGTATCTACGCGGCTGGCGGGGAGGAACACGCTGGCGGGTTGGCCCATTGATGTTCTGGGACGACTTCTCTGAAGACGGGCGCCTGGGACCGGAAGCGGCCGTTCGAGACACGGTGGGCTCGTTGTGCGTGCAAACGGAACTAGCCAGCCGCGATCGCGTCGACATTACATTTCTCCTTGTCTGGCACTTCCCCAATCGTACGTCGGAACGCTGTGGTTGGCGCGCGCCGGCCGGAGACGAACGCAGCCTCATCGGCAATCATTATGCGCAGCGGTTTCCCAATGCTTGGAGCGTCGCCGAGCATGTAGCTGCCAATCTGGAAACCCTGGAAGCCCGCACTCGCCGATTCCTTACAGCCATGCGAGAGAGTACGTTGCCGGATGCGGTTCGAGATGCGGCTACTGCCAATTTGTCGACGCTCGCTACCACCACCTGCTTCCGCACGGCCGATGGAGCTTTCCACGGCTTCGAAGGCAGCAACAACCAGGTGGGCTGCTGCTTCGGTAACTGCACCCACGTGTGGAACTATGAGACCGCCACTGCACACCTCTTCCCCTCATTGGCCCGTTCGCTGCGCGAGGCCGCGTTCGGCTACTGCACCGACGAGGAAGGCCGGATGGACTTCCGCCAGATACTGCCTGCCGGTAAAGAACACTACAATGTTGCCGCCGCCGACGGGCAGATGGGCCAGATCATGCATCTTCACCTGGACTGGATCCTCTCGGGCGACACGGACTGGCTACGGAAGATGTGGCCTGCGGCGAAGCGAGCCCTTTCCTTCGCCTGGATTCCGGGAGGCTGGGATGCCAACAAAGATGGCGTCATGGAAGGGGTCCAGCACAACACCTACGATGTGGAGTTCCTTGGTCCCAACCCGCTCTGTGGCATTTGGTACCTGGGAGCGCTACGCGCAGCCGAGGAAATGGCCCGCGCGCTCGGTGAAACGTCCGATGCCGACGAATATCACCGCCTTTGGCAGAGTGGCAGCCGCTGGATCGACGCCAATCTCTTCAATGGCGAGTATTACATCCAGAAGTTCCAGGGCACTCCCAAAGAGAAGGTGGCGCGCGGTTTGATGAGCGGGATGGGAACCGCCGACACCCAGAACCCCGACTTCCAATTGGGTGATGGATGTCTGGTGGACCAACTGGTTGGGCAATACATGGCTGATATCTGCGGTTTGGGCGCATTGCTCGATCCGATCCACATCCGCAAGGCGCTGGAATCCATTCGCCGCTACAACCACCGCACCAAACTTTACAATCATGAATCGGTGCAGCGCGTCTACGCTTTGAACGATGAGTCGGCCCTGTTGATCTGTTCTTATGACCGTGGCAAGCGGCCCGCGATTCCTTTCCCTTACTTCGCCGAGGTGATGACCGGATTCGAACATTCGGCAGCAGTGCTGATGCTCGGCCGCGGCATGGTTCCCGTCGGACTGGAACTGATTGCTGACATCCGGCGACGCTATGACGGCGAGCGACGCAACCCATGGAACGAGGCTGAATGCGGGCACCACTACGCGCGTGCGATGGCTAGTTGGTCAGCCATCCCGATACTGAGTGGCTTTCATTATCACGGTCCCGAACGCCGCGTCATGGCGATGCCAATAGTTAACAAGTCGAGATTCCGTTGCTTCTGGTCGGCAGGTACGGGATGGGGCACCTTCGAGCATCACCTAAGTGAGTCGCGAAAAGAATTTAACCTGACGGTCGACGAAGGCGTGTTGCCCTGCAAGTCCGTCGATCTGGCCTGGAGAGGGGTGGCGAAAGTGGCAAAAGCTCGTTCGGAGGTGCAACAGGGAAATACGGTGATCTCACACCACTGGCGAGAAACTGCGGAGAGTGCCCGGCTCGAATTTTCTGATGAAGTTCGGATAGTGCCGGGAGAATCATTGAGGGTTGTATCCGGCAAGTAGCTGCCCGGCTGCGCCGGACTGCCGGTGGGCCGCCCGGGTTGATGTATCTCTCAACTACCAGCCGGAAACTGCACAGCGACCGGCTGAAATGCTCTTTGGCCGCCGACATCAGCCGCACACCAATCGGGCTTGGAGGTTCCCGCCGATGCGCCCGAAAAGATTCCGTGGCGGGTCATCCGAAACATGGACGGGGCGAGTGACATCGTCCTGACTTCGCGAACGGAGTTTGCGTCCTCCGTGCCCGTCTATCGCAGGAACGACGTCGCGTGGACTTTCGGCGGTCCCATTCATAAGAACAAAACGTTCTTTTTCGCGACGATGGATATTCTGCGCGCGAGTAACGCTTCCGCTCGCCCGTCGATCGTCCCCACGCCGGACTGGCTGAACTGGATGAAGCAAAACACGCCGAGCCGGCTTTCCACGGGCGTGTTGAGCAAGTTTCCGCTTTCAGTCAGCCCTACATCAAATTTCATCACGGCCGGGACCTACGCCGGT
>DASREX010000135.1:0-9771 GCA_035651855.1 Candidatus Sulfotelmatobacter sp. | reverse complement strand
TGATTATCGATGGGCCAATGAGTGAAGACCGCGTCGGGACTTTCGGCTGCGAGAAGCTTCCGGAAGGCCTCGTAATGCGCGTTATCGACGATGGCGTGCCCGTTAACCTGATTGGCGTAAGCAGGGCGCGCCTTCAGAATCTCACAGGCTCTTTTGGCCTCGGCGATGCGGACCTCGGCGGACGTCTCCCAGGCTCCGTTGTTCAGATAGAGCAACACCACCTCATGGCCCAGGGCGGTGAGGCGGGCGATTGTGCCGCCACATCCGTACTCGGGATCGCCGGGATGGCCGCCCGTGACCACGATCTTGTATTTTCGCGCGGACGGTGCGCCGGCCGGTGAGTTCTGAGCCGTGCCTGGGAGCACGGCTGCGCCGGCCGCCCAAGCCGCCCCTTTCAGTAT
Organism: Candidatus Sulfotelmatobacter sp.; assembly: GCA_035651855.1. Taxonomy (GTDB): domain Bacteria; phylum Acidobacteriota; class Terriglobia; order Terriglobales; family Acidobacteriaceae; genus Sulfotelmatobacter. The sequence continues at coordinate 9,370 of DASREX010000135.1, read as the reverse complement.
GTGTCGACGATTCATATGACTCCTGAGCATGAGCAATGAGCAATGCCTAGTGCATGGTTTTCCGGATGCTTGAGGCTCTGCGCAACGGTTCGAAATTCCGCGGCCCTCCTACAGTTAACTCCTTTGGCCGACCATCATCACTCTCAGGTTACTGTCGCGGTGGTTGGCCGCCCTTCAGATCTTGTCACCCGGCCCGGTTTTGATATGGTAAAGGACTGGGGCAAAGAGCCGAGCGGGTTGCTCATCGCTCATAGCTCATCGCTCGCAGCAGAGAATGGCTGACGCCGTAACCCAAACCGCGCCCTACATCGAGTTCCGCGACGTGTCTAAAGCGTTCGGCGAAAACGTCGTGCTCGATCATGTCAGCTTCCAGGTACGCGCGGCGGAAACTGTGTGCATCCTGGGACGCAGCGGCGTGGGCAAGTCGGTTTCTTTGCACCATATCATGGGATTCCTCAAGCCGGATTCCGGTCGCGTGATTGTCGCGGGCGACGACATTACGGACTATACCGAAGAGCAACTCGAGGCCATCCGCAAGAAAGTCACGATGGTGTTTCAGAATGGGGCGCTGTTTGATTCGCTGACCGTGGGCGAAAACGTGGCGTTTGCGCTGCGCGAAAGCCAGGAACTGAACGAAGAACAGATCTACCAGATCGTGGACGGGCTGCTGCAAATGGTTGGGGTGCAGCAGATGCGGGACTTGCTGCCATCCGACCTTTCCACCGGAATGAAACGCTCGGTAGCGATTGCGCGCGCGCTGGCGGCGCGCCCGGAGTGCGTGCTTTACGACGAACCCACGACCATGGTGGATCCTTTGATGGCGCAGCTCCTGGGCGATCTGATCAAGCGGCTGAAGATTCAGCTGAACCTGACCAGCATCGTGGTGACGCATGACATGCGCCTGGCCAAAAAGCTGGCCGAGAGGGTTGTGTTCCTTCATGAAGGCCGCGCCATCTTCTTCGGGCCTTACGCCGACATGGAGAAATCCCACGAACCGATCATTCAGGAATTCCTGGAGCTCGACGAACTCAAGCTGGAAGCGTGATTTGAAGGCAGAAGTACGAAGTGAGAATGCGGATGTACGAAGGCAGAAGTTATAAGTACGAAGTCAGAAGTCAGAATTCAGAAGTCAGAAGTCAGAACGAAGAAGTACGAGTGAAAAACGCAGACGACAAACAGTTGAGAAGCGAAGCAAACCATTCCCGGAAGAGACCCGGACGGCATCTAATCACCGGCAAATGAGGCAACTTTAGCTACGACTCTGATACCCATGAATGACTGCAAATCCCAGCTTTACCCTGCCGGACGGACTGTCCGGTTTGCCGCTTCTACTTTGGTTTCGTCTGCGCCGGAGCGCGATCGCAGCCGGATTCCTGACCAGCACAAATGGGATCTGACTGCGATCTATCCGTCGGACGAAGCATGGCGGTCGGAGAAGGAGAGGCTGGCCTCCGAGTTGCCGCGGTTGCGCGCCTTTCAGGGCACGTTGTCCTCCTCGGCGGCGAGTTTGGCGGAGGCGTTGGAACTGCAGAGCCGGCTGGAGAAGGAACTCACGCGCCTGTTCCTCTACGCGAGCCTGAGTTCGGATCAGGACACCCGGGTCAGCGAATACCAGGCCATGGAACAGGAGATGATCCAGCTTGCTTCCGCGCTGGGGTCAGAGGCGGCGTTCATCGAGCCGGAGATCCTGAAGATGGAGAGCGGCGTGATTGACGGCTTTCTGAAGCAGGAGCCGCGCCTGCAGGTCTACCGCATTTATTTGCAGGACATCGCGCGTCGCCGGGCGCACACCCTCAGCAATGCCGAGGAAAAGCTTCTGGCCGCCGCCTCGGTAATGGCAAGCGCGCCCTCCAGCGTTTACGGAATATTTGCGGACGCTGATTTTCCGTATCCTGCCGTGACGTTGAGCGACGGGAAGACGGCGAAGCTCGATAAGGCCGCTTTTTCGCTGCACCGGGCGTCACCCCATCGCGAGGATCGGCGGAAGGTCATGGAGGCGTTCTTCACCGGCATGGGCCAGTACCGTGCCACCTTCGGCTCGATGATGAATGCCAGCTTGCAGACGTCGACTTTCTATGCGCGCGCCCGGCATTACGAGAGCGCGCTCCAGGCCAGCCTCGACGGTCCGAACATTCCGGAGTCTGTGTATTCGCGGCTGATCGAAGGAGTGGACCGAAACCTATCAGCATTTCACCGTTACCTGAAGCTCCGCCGGCGCATGCTGGGAGTTCCCGAACTTCACTACTACGACCTCTATGCGCCGCTGGTTTCTTCGGTGAACACGCAGTATTCGGTGGAAGAGGCGGAGGACAACATCCTGCAGGCTCTCGCGCCGCTGGGCCCGGAGTATGCCGCCGGGGCAAAGCGCTCCTTCAGCGAACGCTGGATCGACATGTTTCCCAGCGAGGGCAAGCGGTCCGGCGCCTATTCTGCCGGAGACGCCTATGACGTTCATCCCTACATGCTGCTGAACTACAACGGCAAGTATGACGACATGAGCACCCTGGCGCACGAGCTCGGGCACACCATGCACAGCTATTTCTCCAATAAGACCCAGCCGTACCCGCTGGCCTCCTACTCAATTTTTGTTGCCGAAGTGGCTTCGACCTTCAACGAAGCATTGCTGAACGATTACATGCTCAAGAAGATCAAAGATGAGGCGGCCCGGCTTTCCTTGCTGGGCAACTACCTGGAGAGCATCAAGGGGACCGTGTTCCGCCAGACCCAGTTCGCGGAATTCGAATTGCGCATGCATGAGAGGGTGGAAAAAGGACAGGCTCTGACCGGCGATGCGCTTTGCAAAATGTACACAGAAATTGTCCGGAAGTACTACGGGCACGATCAGGGCGTTTGCATCATAGACGACTATGTGGAGAACGAGTGGGCCATGATTCCTCACTTTTACAATGCCTACTACGTGTTCCAGTACGCGACCTCGTTCACGGCGTCGTCGGCCCTGTCCGAAAAAGTGCTGGTCGGCGATGCGGGCGCGACCCAGCGGTATCTGTCATTCATCTCCGGGGGCCATTCCAAGTATCCGATAGAACTGCTCAAGGACGCGGGGGTGGACATGACCAGCGATGAACCCCTGGAGCTCACCATCAGGAAGATGAACCGCGTGATGGACCAGATGGAGAGCATGCTCGAGAAAACGAACTGAGGTCCGCTTCCTGAGATGGCGAACGTCTCAGGGCCAGGCGAGGTTGCCTAGAAGCCCTGCTGCACCAGATCCTCAATGGTCAACGAGAATTCCGCGGGCTCACCCTTCATCATCTTCTCCACATATTTTGCGATCAGGTCGGCTTCGAGATTGAGCGGATCGCCGGGCTTCAGCGAGTGCAAATTCGTCATCTCCACGGTGTGAGGAATGATGGCGATGGTGCAGCGAGTCTTCTCGAGCCTGGCGACGGTCAGGCTGATGCCCTCGATCGCAATCGAGCCTTTGAACACCGTGTATTTTTCGACATCATCGGGAAGTTCGATATGCAGCCACCAGTTCTCCGACTGGGCAATGCGTTCGAAGGCGGCCAGCTTGCCCACGCCATCCACGTGCCCCTGCACGATGTGCCCGCCGAAGCGGCCATCGGCCTTCATGGGCAGTTCCAGATTGACCAGCGCGCCTTCGTGAATTCTGGAGAATGAAGTGCGGGCCCAGGTTTCGGGCGCAAGATCGGCGCAAAACGACCCTGGCGTGATATCCAGAGCGGTCAGGCAGACTCCGCTGACCGCGACGCTATGGCCGGTCCCAAGCTGCTTTGGCGTACGCTCCGCCGCAATGGTGATACGGCGATTCTCGCCGCGCTGCTCGATGCGCGTGATCCGTCCAACTTCCTCTACGATGCCGGTGAACATGGGCGGCCTCCTGATGAACTGTTCATTTTAGCAACGAGCTGTGAGCTATGAGCGGTGAGCTATGAGCCATGAGCTATGAGCAATGAACCAAAAGATCGGTGCCGACCAGTTATCTCGCCAACCAGATGCGTGCAGTTCAAGGTCAAACTGTCCGACGAGTGCTCGCTCGCAGCTCATAGCCCATCGCTCATTGCTCGTACGGATCGCGCACGTAGCCTTCTACTGCGAAGTCTTCACCGAAGCGGTGCAGATGCAACTGCTTGACCTGGGCCGCCTGGCTGAGGTGGCGGAATCCTGCGCCCGCGGCGAAGGGAATCGATCCGGTTCCGGCGAGAATCTTGGGGGCGTAGTACAGGAAAACTTTGTCCACGGCGTTGGTCGCGAGCGCGGTCCAGTTTACCGTGGCTCCACCCTCGATCATGACGCTGATGACTTCGAGTTCGCCGAGGCGGCGGAGGATCGCAGGCAGGTCGGGATGCCCGTCGGGCTCGAAGGCGGATACCTGCTCGATTCGGATGCCGAGTTGCTCCAGCCGGGCTCGCTGGCCTGGATCCGCGGAGCCGCAAAAGACCAGCACGTCGTTCCGGCGGGCGGCTGCGGCATCCTGTACCAAGCGCGAATCGAGGGGAAGGCGCAGGCGCGAATCCAGAATGACGCGCAACAGCGGCCGCCGGCGAGGCCGTCCGCTGCGGTCGGTGAGCAGCGGATTGTCCGCGAGGATTGTTCCCACTCCCACCATTAACGCGTCGTGCTGATGGCGGAGTTCCTGCACATGGGCGCGGGCCACTTCGCTGGTGATCCATCCTCCCGCGGGGATGCCAGCCTCACTTTTCAGTGCCTCCGCCGGAGGAGGCGCGATTTTGCCGTCGAGCGTCATGGCCGCTTTCAGCGTGACCAGCGGCATTCCATGCCGGATGTAGCGGGCGAATGCCTCGTTCAGGCGGCGCGCCGGCTCTTCGAGGCCGCCGACGTCCACCTGGATACCGGCAGCGCGCAGCGCCTCGAAGCCTCGGCCGCTCACCTTGGGGTTGGGATCCGGCATGGAAGCCACCACACGGGCAATGCCTGCCTTGATCAGGGCATCGGTGCAGGGCGGCGTGCGTCCCTGATGAGAATGCGGTTCAAGGTTGATAAACAGCGTGCCGCCTCGCGCCCGCGAACCGGCTGCCTCCAGCGCCAGAATTTCCGCGTGCTTCGTGGCATCCCAGGTATAGGTTCCGGAGCCCACGACGCTGCCTTGAGCATCGGTGATCACCGCACCGACACAGGGATTGGGCGACGCGAGCCCGATCCCGGCGCGGGCCAGATCGAGAGCGCGATGGAGATGACGTTCGTCAGCGGACGGGGCAGGCATGCGGGGGCGAATCTATTCGAACAAGGAGTCTACAAACTCTTTGGGATCGAAGGGCAACAGGTCGCCGGCTTTTTCTCCGACGCCCACATAGCGGACGGGCAATCCCAGTTCGCGGCAGATGGCCACGACTACGCCACCTTTCGCCGTGCCATCCAGCTTGGTGAGGACGATCCCGGTCACACCCGCCGACTCGGTAAACAAGCGCGCCTGTTGCAGGCCATTCTGGCCCGTGGTCGCGTCCATGACCAGCAGCACTTCATGAGGGGCTCCAGGAATGATGCGCTGGGCGGTGCGGCGCATCTTTTCAAGTTCGGCCATGAGGCCCGCCTTGGTGTGCAAGCGGCCGGCGGTGTCGACTACGACATAGTCGGTTTTGCGGGCGACTGCGGATTGCAGCGCGTCAAAAAGGACGGCTGCGGGATCGCCTCCCGGCTTGGTCTTGATGACCTCGGTCCCGGTGCGCTGCCCCCAGATTTCCAGTTGATCGATAGCAGCCGCGCGGAACGTATCTGCCGCGCACAGCAGGACGTTCTTCCCCTGCGAGCGGAACACTTGCGAGAGCTTGCCGATGGTGGTGGTCTTGCCGGTGCCGTTTACCCCGACCACCAGGATGACTTCGGGCGTGCCCTCGACCTTGTTGACCGGGCGCGCGTTGGCGGCATTCAGAATCGCCAGCAGTTCTTCTTTCAGGAGGCGTTTGAGTTCCTGGACGTCTTTGATTTGCTTGCGATCGGCTTTTTCCCGCAGCTTGCCCAGGACTTCCTGGGTCGTCGTGGAGCCCAGGTCAGCCCCGATCAGCGTGGCTTCGAGATCGTCCAGGGTGTTGCGGTCGATCTCTTTGGTGAAGGCGACGACTTCTTCGATGCGCTCGGCGAGGTTTTCCCGCGTGCGCGTGACCGCCTGTTTCATGCGGTCTAAAAAGCCGGTTTTCTTTTCTTCCTCGAGGCTGCCGAATAAGGTTTGAATCATAGGAAGCCCAAAGGTCGATTATACGGGCTGGGCGCATGCGCCTGATCCCACTGCCGTTCCGCAGGTTGCGCTTCCCGCGAAAGTATGGCGCACTTTGGCGCTCGATCTCCCGGCCCAATGTGCTAAATTAGAAGCAATCTCTTACACAACCCACCCTCTGCGCAAGCAGTCAGACGGTTTTTGTGAAGTTAAGAAGGACCTCCCCGATGTTTTTGATACGTCCTACCCGGATGTGCTGGATTTGCGGCAAAGCCGTAACGCCTGAGACTTTCACCACCGACAAGCACGGAAACGCCGTGCACAGGCGATGTCACACAGCCCGGCTGGCGCTGGCTTCCGCAGCCTACGAGCAAAACAAAATGATTCGCAGAACCACGCGTTCCTTGGCGTTGAAGCGGATCCCGCAAGTGGCGACCATCAGCCCATCACCGGCGCAGCTGAAGACCGGCAGCGACTAAAGCACAGCGCCGAAGCTCTGATTTGATATCGCAAAACGAAAACGCAAGGTCCCTCGACTGCGCAGAATTGCCGAAAACGGCAATTCTGCTTCGCTCGGGATGACAGCTGTGCCAGTCCGTGATTCACAGTCTTAGTTGCTCCCGGAAACTGTCCAGAACGGTTGTTTCGCGGGCACGAATTCTACCGGGACGTCCTGGATAAAACCTTTCAGCCAGTGGGCGCATTCTTCCATGCCGGGCTGCTCGCTGGGAATGTGGCCGATCACGATCAGGGCTTTGGCGCGGCGCTCGGTCACTGCATCGGCGGCGTATTCGACTGTTTCCCATTCGCGGGTCTCTCCTACCATGAGCACCTGCACATCATCCCGTTCGAGGGCGTGAGTTTCCGGTTCAAAGCCCGCTGACCCGGGACTCAGGCCTATTTTTGTGACTCTCAGCGCCGGATCGCCTACGACACGCACGACCGGAGAGTGCAGCTTGCGGGCGACTTCTTCGGCCAACGCCTTCAGGGTGGTCTCGGGTACGACGAACAGGTACTGATTGCCGGGGGTCTGGAACTTTTCCCAGGCCAGGTCGTGGACTACTCCCGCCGCGATGCCGTCGGAATGGCGCATGTGCCAGTGATCGTGAAAGCGCCAGACGACCATGCCGTGCTTCTCGATGAAAGCCCGCTTCTCCGACCAGACTGGATCGTCTTGAGGCATGCCCTCGGGCGTGTCGAGATGCGCATAGAACGTGGGTTCGTGGGTGATTACGAAATTCATACCCTGGGCCGAGGCGCGTTGCAGAACGTCCATCGTCGCCATCATGGTCACGGCGATTCCGGTCACGGCAGTGTCGGGGTTTCCGGCCTTGAAGGTGTCCACGGTATCTTGCTGCCAGGCGACGCCTACCTGCTTTTTTATTTGCTCGACGACGGCGCGGGCGGTGGGCTTTGACTGGGCTTCCGCCCGCGGCATGCCGCCGGCGACCAGGGTAAGCAGGATTGCTGCGCGAAGAATTGTCGATGTCATTGAATTTCTCCTGGAATTTCTCCTTCACGGCGCGCGTTCTTGCACATGGAGTTCGCTTCGCTTTGCGGGGCGGACCAATGGGTCCGCCCCTACGCGGGTTGCTACTCGGTCGTGCTGATTGGTTCTCCGCGCTTCAGGGTGCGGTCGAAGAAATCGGCGGTGGCGCTATAGGCGCGGATCCAGCTGCGCCACATCAGGAAACCGTGGATTTCGTCCGGGATAATCAGTTGTTCGAAGGGAGTGTGTTGGGTTCGCAAGCGCTGGACCAGGTCGACGGTTTGAGAGAAGGGAACATTGCGGTCGTCATCGCCGTGAATCAGGAGCACCGGGGATTTCCAGGTGCTCACGTAGGCGTCGGGGGAAGATTCCCAGGCCAGCTTTACGGCCGCCTCTTCGTCGGGAGGTTTGGTGGCAATGCTGCCGAAGTAGGGGCGTTCGGTGAGGAAGACGCTCCAGTCGTGTACGCCGTGGAAATCCACGCCCGATTTGAAGAGATCGGAATTCCTGGCCAGACCCATGGCGGTGAGGAACCCTCCGTAGGATCCGCCCCACAAGCCAATTCTGCCAGGGTCAACTTCGGGGAGGGATTGCAGGTAGCGGCCTGCGGCGAGCACGTCTTTATATTCTGCGGCGCCGCGCCACACGGTATTGGGCGGTTCCCGGAAAGCGCGCCCGTACATGATGCCCAGGCGGTAATTCACCGAGAGCACGGCGTATCCCCGGCTGGCCAGGTACTGATTCATGGCGTAGGCGTTGTGGTAATAGTCCATGTAATGGAAGCCGAGCATCATCTGGCGGATGGGGCCGCCGTGCATGAAGACCAGGCCGGGGACTTTACTGCTGGCACTGCGGGGCAGAAAAAGTTGGCCGTGCAGGGTGAGGCCGTCCTCGCTCTTAAAGAGCACCTGCCTGGGTGTGACCAGGGAAGAGGAGGGGAAGTCCCCCAGAGCCTGCCGGGCAATCATCTCGCGGCCGTTGGCGGTGACTTCGTAAGGCATGGCCGGAATGGTGGCCGTCGAACCCAGACAAAGAATGTTTTTGCCGTCGCCGGTTATGACGGGGGACCACTCCATGGTCTCGCCCCTGGTCAGCGCCTCCTGAGGCGAACCGCCGGACACGGCCACGCGCCAGAGATGGCGGCGATCAACGTCATCCTGATTGGAGGAATAAATGACCGACTTCCTGTCCGGGGTGAGGACGACGTCTTCCACATCGAAATCACCGGGGGTGAGCAGTGTGGGGCTGCCGCCGGTTGCCGCGATGGAATACAGGTGATGGCGGCCGTCCTGCTCGGAGCCAAAGACGACGCGTCCGTCGGCGGCGAAGTGCAAAGAGCTTTCTTCGCCGAATTCAGGCAGGGAGTCATCGAGTTTGTCCCCGCTGCGCCAGAGTTGGCGCGCGTTTCCGGTGGCCACCTCAGCGATCCAGAGCGACCAGGGCCGCGGGCGAACTGGAATGAGCGGCAGTTTGGCTTCTTCGCCGCGAGTTCGCACGAAGACGATCTGCTTGCCATCGGCGGACCACCGCGGCGTGGAATCCTTGTCTACGCTGGGCGAGAGATAGCGGATCGAGTCGGAGTTGAAGTCATAGATTGCAATGAAGCTGTGCGAACCGCGGTCGCTGACGAAGGCAATGCGCCTGGAGTCGGGGGACCACTGGGGAGAGGCCGCATTTCCCCGGACGGTGGCGAGTTCCCTGGCTTGCTGCTTGCCGTCGATGCCGGC
>DASREX010000134.1:0-9800 GCA_035651855.1 Candidatus Sulfotelmatobacter sp. | reverse complement strand
GGTTAGACCGGCGTGGATCAGAGATTCACGGTCGATTCACGACCCGCTGGAAGCTGCCAGATGGCACCGAGAAGTCCCACGATGAGCGCATTGTCCTCGGCTCAAGGTCAATAGGCGTGAAAGCGGCCGAGCGCCAACTCTCTGAGCGTATACGCGACTTCTTCGAGACCCATCTCAAATCCTCCGCTTCCGCATCTAGTCCGAATGACGAATCCAATTTCGCCTACCTTCTCGCAAGAGTGGAAGCTGATCGCAAGGCAGACTGGAAGAAAAGCACTCGCCGAATCAACGAGATGTATTTCAAAACCCTTCGGGAAAAGCTGGGGTCAATTCCGGCGCGGGACTTCGGCAGCCCGGAAATCAAAGAAATTCAGTAAGCGGCTGAGAATCACCCGGTATGACGGAAGTTCGGCCAAGCAACGCTCCCGTCGCGTTTCTGGCGTGACCTATTTCTGGGAGAAATAGGTCAAGGCGAGATATGTTTGTGGGGTTGGGAAATGGGTTGGACGCGGGCCTGACTCCGCCGCCTCGACGCAAAAGAGGTGTTCCCGGGGCGGCCGGATCAGGCCCGGACGGATGACCAGTTGTGTGGGAGAAGTTCGGTGAGCCGGGTAATCGGATGATCCGCAATGCGGGCGAGGATGTCCTGGAACCAAGCGAAGGGATCGACCCCGACGCGCTGACAGGACGCTACGAAGCTCCGTAGCACCGCGGCGGTCTTGCCGCCCTCGTCACTCCCCAAGAACACCCAGTTGTGGCGCCCCACCGCTATTCCACGGATGGCGCGCTCGGTTGCGTTATTGTCGATCGCGAGATCCCCGTCCTGGCAGAAGCGGGTGAGCGCCGTCCAGTTCTTCAGAGTGTACCGCACCGCCCGCCCAGCCGGACTTTTCGGCAAAACCTCCGCCTCAATCTCCTCCAGATAGCCACGCAATTTATCCAGGATAGGCTGTGAGGAAGCCTGACGCACGCGCAGCCGCTCTTCCGCCGACATCCCATTGGCCGGCTTTTCCACGCGATAAAGTTCGGCAATCAGCAGCAACGCCGGTCCCATACGGGACGGGTCCGACTCCAGTGCCTTGTGATAGTACCTTCTGGCATGCGCCCAGCACCCAACCTCAATCAACCCGCGCGTCGGGTCCGTAAAGAAGGCGTCATAGCCGCCGTAGGCATCTGCTTGTAAGTAACCGCGATACCCCGCGAGGAATGCTTCCGGTCCCGCGCGCTCCCGCGTCGTCGTGTAGTCATACAGGATCACCGGATGAGTGGCATCCCCATAGTAAGGCCAGATGCGCCCGGTGCGCGCGAACGGAAGTGCTACATCCAGCACCTTCACGCTCGTCTCGTCGGTCCCGATCACCTTCGATTGGAACAGCACCTCCTTGGCCGATGCGTACAGCGGCTTCAGCAGATTGCCACATTGCGCCAGCCAGCCGCCCATCGTTTTGCGGGAGATCTCCACCCCGTGGCGCTCGAAGATCTTCTCTTGCCGGTGCAGCGGCAGATGATCCGCCGTCTTGGCTACAATCACCTGCGCCAACAGGCTGGCTCCGGCCGTGCTCTTCTCGATCGGCTGCGATGGCTTCGTCGCCGTTCTCACGGTGCAGGCGCAAGCGTATTTCTTGCAGACGTCCTCGACAACCGTCAGTTGCGCAGGAACGTATTCGTACCGCTCACTGGATTCTTCCCCGATGGGCCGCAGATCCTGGCGGCAGCTGGAGCAGTGCTTTTCCTCTTCTGCCAGATCGTGCACGATGCGTTCCCGCTTGAGATGACGCGGAAGAGGCTGGCGGCCCCCTGACCCTTTCTTTGCAGCCGATTCGCCGCCGCCAGGGCTCGCGTTGCCATCGTGGTCATCGGGGTCTTCCGGTTTGGCCGGCGCTGTTTCCGCTTGCCGCGCCTGCCAGGCGGCTGCAAAGAGCGCCAACTGGTCGGCCGAAAGCTGCTCGCTCTTACGATTGCGCTTGGCATCCAGCAGCTCACGCAACAAAGTCTCGATTTTGTTCCGCTCCGTGAACTCACGATCCAGTTGCGCCATCAGGTCCAGCACCATCTGCTGGAGAAGCTTGGGGTCGTCTGGAAGATGTTTCGGATCGAGGGCCACGAGTAAGTAATCAGTTTACTCGTCCACTTACTCGCCGCCAAGAACAAAATGACTCAACTCTGTTCTTTATTGATTTCGCTACTCTGAATCGGCCCACTTTGATACTCGGATTTGGCCCCCCTGTTCAAAAGGTAAAGCCGGATATTCTGTTTTGGACCCGGAAGGGTCGGGAACGGAGGCCGGTTGAACAGGAGGCAAAAAGTGGAGTTGTTCGAGCAGATCCGGCGCGAATATGAGCACGGCGCCGGGAGCATAAAAGGGGTGGCGCGGAAGTTCGGTGTGCACCGACGGATGGTGCGCGACGCGATCGCCAGCGCCGTTCCGCCGGCGCGGAAGGCGGCCCCCCGGGAGAGACCGAAACTGGGTCCAGCAACCGCGTTCATCGAGGAGATCCTGCAATCCGACCGGAAGGCGCCGCGGAAGCAGCGCCATACGGCACACCGGATTTGGGTTCGGCTGCGGCGGGAGATGCCGGAGGTGGTGGTGGCGGAGTCCACAGTCCGCCGATTCGTCCACACGCGGAAGCGGGAGTTGGGGTTGACGGGCGGCGGCGAGACGTTCATTCCACAGAGCTATCGGTGGGGTCAGGAGGCTCAGGTGGACTGGTATGAGGCGTGGGCTGAGCTGGGCGGTGAGCGGCAGAAGCTGTTCGTCTTCTGCATGCGATCGATGGCCAGTGGGGGCGCGTTCCACCGCGTGTACCCGCACGCCAGCCAGCAAGCGTTTCTGGAGGCTCACGAACTGGCCTTCCAGTATTTCGGTGGGGTCTTCGCGTTATGGCGAGCTCGCCATAACGCGAATTATGTGAAGGATCGGATTATGCGCAGGAGCCTCCCAGGAGCCGGCCGGGACGCTGTGGTTTCGTCGAATCCTCCGCATAATCCACCTCCCTTTAGAGGGAATCTAACCAGGCCAGCAGGTCCTGATCGCGTTTCCACCGCGGCGGTTTGGAAGGTCGCGCCCGCTGCCCTATGCGTTCCAGGGCTTCCCGCTTGGTTTGCAGGTTGGCTTGAGCATAGTGGTTGGTGGTATCCAATTGCGCGTGGCCCAACCAGCTCCGAATGACGGTGACATCGACGCCGGACGCGATGAGGTGAACGGCAGTCGTATGGCGGAACGTATGCGGTGAAATCCGTTTCTCTGACAGGCAGGGCACCGTCTGGCAGGCGGAGGTTATGTACTGATGAAGCTGGAACCGGACTCCGGACGCACCCAGTTTCCGCCCGTATCGGTTGCAGAAGATGGGCTCATCCGGAGTGCGAGGTTGCCGCCGCAAGAGAGCCACGATCAATGCTGCTGTTTCTGGCCACAATGGGCAAATCCGTTCCTTGCGGCCCTTTCCAAAGAGCCGCACATGAGCCGGTGAATCAAGGCGAAGGTGTTTTGGACAGACATCCAGGGCTTCTTGAATGCGGGCCCCGGTGTTGTAAAGAAAGCTGAGCAAGGTATGGTCGCGTTGCCCCAACAGGGTCTCTTGATCGGGCTGCGCTAAGATGGCCGCAATCTCTTCCGGTTCCAGATAACAGATCGCGCGTTTGGTCTTTTTCTTGGAAGGAATATGAAGCACCTCAGCGCACTGAGCTGCTGCGGAGGGTTCGCGATCAGCGACGAACAGAAAGAAACTCCGCAGGGCAGCCAGCCGGCAGTTGCGAGTCGCGATCGAAGCGCCGCGTCCGGTTTCGACGTACTGGAGGAACGCAGCCACCTCTGTGGCGGTCAGCTGATTTAGCGTAAGCTTTGCCACCGGCCTGCCAACCCGGTCCGCCGCGAAGCGGAGGAATAAACGCCAGGCATCCCGGTAGGCGAGAATGGTGTGGCGCGAGGCATTTCGCTGTTCGGCCAACCACTGATGAAAGAACCCCTGGAGAAGTACAGGAAGCGCATCGTTCATCTGGACGGAGCCCTCTTTCCCTGCGGCTGGAGGAGCGGCGCGCCGAACGATCTGAACCGCTGACTGGCATGTTGCAGAAGTTCCTGAGTAATCGTCAGGTAGACCAGCGTGGAGTGGATGTTCTTGTGACCGAGGTACGTGGCCAAGTAGGGCAGCATCGGTTCCGGGTTGATTCCAGCCCTATACCATTCGGTCATTCTGTGGACTACAAATGTGTGCCGCAGATCGTGGATACGAGGGCCAACGCGACCATTGGGGCGTGGCGGCTTCAAGCCGGCGCTCCGCAACACACGCGCCAATAAGCCTTCCACAGTCATCCGCGCATATCCGCACCGATCCTGTTCCTGCCAGAAAAGAGCGGCATCGTTATTGGAAGGGCCACCTGCCAGCTTTCGAGCCGCCAAGTAGGAGCGAAGGGCGGCTACGGCGCTTCGCGAAAGCGGAAGATGCCGGGTCTTGAAGAATTTCGTTTCCCGGATCTCGATCACACCTTCTTCTATCCGGACGTTACCGATGGTGAGCCTTACCAGCTCGCCCAAGCGAAGCCCGGAGCAATAAGCCAGAACCAACATGGTATGGAGGCTCTGGGGGCGGAGAGGGGCGCGAGGAGACGGAAGCGCAAGCGCGGTCTGGAATAGTTTCTGAATTTCCTCGGAGCTGAAGATATGGGGCCGCCGTTGTCTGCGCCGCACTTCGCGCTCCAGGTGGCGGTCCAGTCGCGGGACCATCACGGACGGGTCCTTGCGCTGGAGCGCACGCGCCACGACACGGCCCACCCGGATCCTGGCCTGACGGAGTTCCAGACTTGGAGCTTGCTGTGCCCATCGCTGAATAAGAACAGCAAACGGCTGATCGGGCGCGTCGGGCTGTCCCTGCAGAAACCGATCCAAAGTAAGAAGGCGGTTTTCATAGTCCGAATAGCGAAAACCGGCGGCGCGCATGACGGAAATATGCTCCTGCATCGCCGCTCCCAAATGGCTGCCGAAAAGCGGCAGCCTGCGCAGTCCCTCCAAAGCCCCAGCGGAGCCTGGATTGGCCAAAGCGCGAACGATCGGCGCGGTCGAATGTTGCCTATACTCGGCACGCAAATCGGCCAGAGGGTTGCAGACGATATAGCCATCTGCAACCAGCCAATCGAGGAATCGATCGACCAATCGAGCCCTGTGCATAACCAAGTGCAACGGCCATGCCAGAATGCGATCTTGGAGCCATGCTGTCACGCTTACCTCCGAGATCGGGCATTCGGGATGGTGATCAGAGACGAACCGTTGAAAGCCCCTCAGAATGCAGCGATAAACCCTCGCCGCAAGGGGAGTGCGTAGCCCCAATCCGTGAACGTACTGGCGGAATGCTGCGCCGTCAGAGTCAGGCCATCTTTTCACGACTTCACCTCCGGCACTTCCAGCGCGATTTTTCGCAGATCATCGATGGCCAGTTTCAGGTAGACGGCGGTAGAGGCGGAAGCGCGGTGTCCCAGTACATCTCCGATAACCTTGGAGGGAACCGCTGCGCGCAGCAGACTCACCGCTCGCGAGTGACGAAAAGCGTGAGGGCCATGTTTTCCCCGCCACGTCACCCCGGCCTCTTCGAGGCGACGGACAATGCCTGAGTAGAGGCATGAGCCGTTGCGAAACGGCCGATACGGCGCGCGGACTCGAATAAATATCTCTCGGGCCGCGACCTTGGGTCTGCCTTTCTGGAGGTATGCCACAAGCGCGTCGCCAACAGGTTTCACCAGTGGTAGCCGCGTCTCATGACCCGTCTTGGAATGCCGCACGCGCACTTGTTCACGCCGCCAATCGATGTCCTCGAGGCGAAGCGCGGTAATCTCCCCGGCGCGTAGTCCGTATGTGGCGAGCAGAGTGAGAATCGCGAGATCCCGGCGGCCTTTGGCCGACTTGTCCTGCCGCACCGCGCTCAGCACGGCAGTAATATCCTCGGCTTTCAGGGCGGAGGGGATGTTCTCCAGTTCATGCACGCGAGGAGCAATTACCGCAGTCGAAAGATCACGCTCGATCAAGTGCCGCCCGTATAGATAACGAAGGAAGCTTCGCAGGTAAAGGGCAGCGCTTTTGCGAGTCGTCCGACGCCATCTCGGAGCCTGGGCGACCATGAACGAATCGATATCGCCTACGGCCAGGTCTGCGAGTGTTGACTCGGTCGCCCGCTCCCCCAGCCAACTCAACAGCCGGGAAACAAACTCGTGATGTCCGGAAATAGTTTCAGAGGCCAGTCCACGGAAATCCCTGAGCCATTGCGCGTACTCGTGGCAGAGTTGCGCATGAAACTCCTGGTCTGGACCCGCTGGGATCGCCTTCGGGGGCCATTGTCCCTGCACCAGACGTAACAACATGTGGATTCCGCTCGTGTGAGAACATCGCCACCCGGGTTCGATGGGCGGTGGATGGCCATGTAGTCGGCGATATGCTCGCAGGGCCTCTCTCAAATAGGCTTGGACATGCTCCGGTTGCGCCGTTTCTGCCGTCAGGTGGTGTTTATTGAGAAATCGGAGAAAGTAGCCGGCAACCGCCGAGCAGCGGTCCGCCACCTTGGATGAGTACTGGTTTGACGCCAGGTGATTCTGGAGTCGCACCACGTGGGGATCAATCGTCATCGGCACCTCCTTGGTGTCTTTCAAGGAGTGCCACATCCATTGAGCTCTAAATTATGTGAAGCACAAGGCCATCAAACCTACCAATACGTGCCCGTGACCACCGCTGCTGCGCATAATCCGATCCTTCACATAATTCGCGGTCCTGCGATTCGACAATCTGAAGAGTGCGGTGCAGAAGATTCTGCGCGGCCACCAGCGAGAAGAGACGCAGCGGTTCATCGCCTTCCGCTCGCACTGTGGATTCCAGAGCGAATTCTGCACGCCCGGGCGCGGTAACGAGAAAGGCGGCGTGGAAGAGGAGGGCGGGCACTTCCGGCGGAACTACCTGGTGCCGTTGCCGGTGGCCCGTGACCTGGAGCATCTCAATGAGTTGCTGGCGACATCGTGCCAGGAGGAGGAAGGCCGGACGATCGCCGGGCGGGAGCGGACGATCGGGGCGGGGATAGCGATCGAGCGCGAGTATCTGCGGCCGCTGCCGGCCGAGGGCTTCGACCTGGCGGAGGCCTCCTTTCCGAAAGTGAACGGAAGCGGCTGCGTGCCGGTGCTGACAAACTTCTACTCGGCGCCGCTGCCGCCCGGCACCCGAGTCCAGGCGAAAGTGCACGCTGCGTATGTCGAGGTCTGGCATGAGGGGCAGTGCGTGGCGCGCCATGAGCGCTGCTTCCAGCGGCAGCAAAAGCGGCTGAACCTGGAGCATTACCTGGATGCGTTGAGCCGGAAGCCCGGAGCGCTGGCGGGCTCCATGCCGCTGGAACAGTGCCGCGCACAGGGGCGGTGGCCGGAAAGCTTCGACCGTTTCTGGGCCAAGCTCGAGCAGCGTCAGGGAAAGCACGAAGGAACGCGCGCCATGGTGGACGTCCTGCTGTTGGGCCGCGCTCACGGCTTCGAGCGTTTGCGCGCGGTAGTGGAGCAAGCGTTGGAGATGGGAGTGTCGGACGTGGCTGCGATCCGATACCTGCTGGAGTTCGAGCGACTGGAGAGACGGGCTCCGTCCGCGGCGTTGGAACTGGGATGGCTGGAACGCTATGAGCGCCCGCAGCCCACGTTGCACGAGTACGACAGCTTGCTGCAGCCCGCGGTGGTGATCCAGTGACCGCGGCGAGAGTTCCACTGGAAGTGGCCGGGATCCAACAGATCTGCAAACGGCTGCATATGCCGACCATCGCGGCGCAGTGCGCGCGGTTAGCGGAGCAGGCCATCAAGGAGAAGCAGGGCCACCTGATGTACCTGGAAATGCTGCTGGAAGCGGAGATGGAAGAGCGGGAGCGGAACGTCGTGGGACGGCGGTTGAAGGAGGCGCACTTTCCCAAGGTGAAGACCATGGAGGAGTTCAACTTCGAAGTCGCTTCCCATTTGCCGGTGGCGCAACTGCGGAAACTGACCGAAGGACAGTACATCGACAAGACAGAGCCGCTGGTTTTCATAGGCGACACAGGAACGGGGAAGACCCATTTGGCGACTGCGCTGGGAGTGGCGGCGTGCCGGCAGCGGCGGCGGGTGCGGTTCACGACCGCGGCGGAACTGGTCAACGATCTAATCGAAGCCCGCCAGAGGAACGAAGTCAGCCGAATCGTGAACCGCTGGCTGCGCTATGAGCTGATCGTGCTGGACGAGATGGCATACGTAGCGATGCCGGACACGGCGGCGGAGCTGTTGTTTCAGGTGATCGCGGGGCGCGCAGAACGGGCGGCCGTGATCGTGACAACGAATTTGCCGTTCTCCGAATGGACGAGCATGTTTCCGAATGCGCGGTTGTGCAAGGCGATGGTGGACCGGTTGACGGATCAGGCGCACATCATCGATACGGGGAAGGAGTCATACCGGTTGCAGCGGACGTTGGCGAAAAACAAGGGAGCAAAACGATGAACGGAAGGCAATGGTATCAAGCCCGCCTGAGATGGGCGGTGATGGAGGAAGGCCGCGGACTGGATCACTGGCGCGAGGCTGAGCACATCTTTCAGAGCGACAGCCGCGAGGCGGCCTTCGAAAAGGCGCTCCGAATCGGGCGCAGCCAGGAGTACGTCATCACGCCGGACCGTCCCGCCGGACCCAATTTTGAGTATCGGCTCTCAGAGATCGTGTACCTGGAAGAGAAAGGGTCGGCTGCGACGGGGTTCGCGATTCCGCTAGCGCCACAGCCAGTGACCGAACGGCTCGGATTTGACCACGAGTTCAGACCGGACGCTCGGATTCCGGAGTCGGCGATCTGACGGCATGTTTTCCGTAGCCCCGGCCTACGCTACGCCCTAACGCGCCGCAAAAGCAGCGGCGCAGGGCTCCGCTCCGGCGGGGCCACGGAAAACAACAGCGGGAGCAAGTAGCAAGGATTGTTGGTTTCGCAGGGGGGCCAAATCTGAGTATCAAAGTGGGCCAGATCCGGTTGACAAACGCATATGCATTGCGGCCTATGGATTCCTGGTGGCCGAACGGAGTCGTTTTTCCCCCTCAGCCCACGTCGGCAGTCTTGGATTACCAGCGCCCGAACCACCACCGGATTTCCGGCCGCGTGGCTCGCCGCGCTCGTCCCGAGCGGCATAATCCGCGCTCCATCACAACGCTTCGAATGCTCCTAGCGCATCGCCTGATCGGCAGCGTCGTTCCGTGCCCCTACTGCGGATCACGCGCAGGCTGATCCTCGGCGTCGATATCCGCTTGCACGACACAAGTAGCCGGACGGGAGTGGTTCGGGGCGGACTTCCAAGAGCCACTCACGAGTTCTACCCGCCTCAATTTCTCGAAAACAACGCAACGCCAATTCTCTGCTGAACCGACCGGCCCCAAACCGCTCTCGCTTTCGCCGCCGTATTGGTAACACAGGACCCGAGCTTGCCCGAGGCGATTGCGCCCCAACCGGTGAGGACAAAACAACCGAGGTAGATCCTTGTAGATCGCGCGGATCGGCTGCTTGTTGGCTATGGCAGTCCAAATCAGCCGATACATCTCCTCCACCGTTTGAATTTTGGACTCGACGACGCTCATCCCAACTTCACAATAGCGCCTACAGACGCTATCCCTCAGGCTCTCAATAGTTTATAACACAGTAGTACTAGGGGCCAGACCCGTTCGGCTGGCCCCGGTCCCCACACACTCCCCCGCATATATCTCACATCGGTGTCACAGGCGACTAGTTTGGTACGCGGTTCAGTGACCGTTCCTTATAACGGATTGCGCCAACTGCGAAACACTAGGCT
>DASREX010000133.1:0-14137 GCA_035651855.1 Candidatus Sulfotelmatobacter sp. | reverse complement strand
GATAATCATCCCGATCACCGCGGCATGACGAACCTGGCTTATGAAGCCTGGAAACAATTGAAACGCCCTTTCCCTCTCTACTATTACGAAGTTTCCGACGGGGAAGACACCGTGCAGTTCCCTGCTCCCACACATTACGTGGACATCACCGCCGTCGCCGAGACCAAGAGAGCCGCCTGTTATGCCCACGCCAGCCAGAGCCCCGATTTCTTCTACAGCGTGCAGGATACTGTGGCGGCATTCCGCGGATTCCAGGGCGGGTCGAAAAAAGCGGAGGCTTACATCATGCAGATTGGAAGCCCTTATGACATTTTCCCGCGGACGGTTCTAGCTCAGCCGTAGCCTGGCGACGACCTTGCGTGCGGGAAAAGCAGCCGTGCCGAAAGCCAGAACTTGCCCGACCTACGAAATGCGGGCCCGCGCTAATTCTTCCGGCGTATTCAAATTGCGGAACATTTGGGGGGAGAATCCGGCGGCCTGCAAAGCTTCTTCTTCGACCACGCAGGTCGCGTCTTCATCGAAAAGCGCGTCAATCTTAAAGCGCCCCTGGCGCAGGGCGCTGTCCGCCCGCTCCGCGAAGACCCGGCGATACACCCCGCACAGGGGTTGCCATCGCCCTCCCACGCGTGGCACCGTCACCGCCGCAGGGGTGGTGCAGGCCTGAGCGACCAGGAATTGCAGCAGCGCCGGTGACACGAAGGGCAGATCCACCGCGAGCATCAGGTTCAGTTCGGATGTTGACGCGCGCAGAGCCGCGTGGATCCCTCCGAGCGGGCCGCAGCCGGGAAAAAGATCCTCCACCACCGGGCCGAAAGGGGCAAACTTCTTGCGATCCCCGACAATGCGCACGTCATTGGTAACGGCGCGACAGACCTGAATGCTGGTCGCCAGCAGCGTGCGGCCTTCGAGCATCACGAACGCCTTGTCGGTGCCCATGCGCGAACTTGCACCCCCGGCGAGGACAAATGCAGTCAATTCGGCCATGAGCCCGCTCCTGATCCTGCGATCATAACTAATCAGGAACTTCTCCGTCCTTGATTCGCAGGCACGTCCAGATACTCGCCCTTCAAATCTAGTTATCTGCACTTACGACAAACATATCAGGCTATGAAAGCGTCTTTCCTGAGTCCGCTGCGGCCCACGGGGCTGGAAATGATGTCTATACGGCTCACTTACGGCCCGGTTACAGTTGCAACCTTTCAAAACGTGCCCCAGCGATAGACTTTCTCAGCAGCTTGCTATTGCGCTTCTCTATTTGCAATGTATACTTTGCCCCTAAATACGCGGCTAGATTTTGCCCTGATTGCTTGGCTGACTCCGGAGATCCGTCGCATTCCTTAATTGTCCTGGAGGAGGAAGATGCAACAGTCCCGCGGCGCAGTAACAGGCCTTTACTTCTGCGGTGCTTTAACGGCCGGGCTCATTCTGGCGCTGATGGCGTACCTCGGCGTTTTTGACGGCCTGTGGAATGAGCTCTTCGAATCCGTCAAGGACATCGCGAAATACCTGCTCGATTGATCTGCGGCATTCCATCCTAGCAGCGGTCCCCCACCCTTCCTTTGAGAGGTGCGGCTTCAGGCCGCACCGTGCCGCCAGATATATGGAGAGAGGTGCGAACCCAGATAGGCTTTCAGCTGCCTTCCAGGTTTGCCCCGGTAAACCCCAGCTAAGCTCTTGCCGCAACGAAACTTATTCATAATCAAGGGGCTGAGGATGCACGAAAGTAACCTTCCCAAAAGGATTGGCTTCGAGCGATGATGGGCATGCCTCTAAGGCTTCGTTAACCCGGAAGTCATCAAATGCCGCAGAAATTTATGGATGTGCTTATGCTTGGGCGGTGCTCCCACGAGTTCTCCTGGCCTCGCCGTGGCGCCGATGGCGACTATTATCAGGTCTGCCTCTTGTGCGCGGCGGAATACAAGTACGACTGGACCACCATGCGGCGCACCGAGCGGGTTGAGCGTTCCAAGCCGGAGACCGCCGTTCGCCGCAGTCCCAGCCGAGAGAAACGCCCTTCCTGGGTACCCCGTGCGCGCCGCTTGAAGTTGGATATCCCCCTGCGCTATCGCGTAAACAAGACCAGCACCTGGTACGAAGGCACCATCGAAAATATCAGCCAGAGCGGGGTTCTGTTCCAGGGCCCGCAGCAACTCCCGGTCAATGCCCTGGTGGAGATGGTGTTCGAGATGCCCGAGGAGATTTCCGGTCAGAAGAACAGCAACGTCGTATGCCAGGGCCGCGTAATGCGCTTCAAAGAGGGCGCCAAGGCGGAAGAGAGTCCCGCCCTGGCAGCCTCCATCGTCGACTACAAGTTCATCCACTAGCTCGCCTGAAACGAGCCATCCCTTTCAGCCCCGCTCTGGCTCGTTTAATGGGAACCCCTCCACGGAAATCCCGATACCCAATTCCTGCAGCTTTGTGCTAAGCTCCCTGCCCAAAATCTCCTCCGGAGGAAGCCTTATGAAGATTGCAATGCTCACGCTGCTGGCGGTCATGGTGATGTCGCCCGCCGTCTCTCTATTTCCCCAACCGCCCCAACGGGACGTCCCCGCAGAAATCGACGCGGCCAGGAGGTCTCTGCAAACCGCCAATACCGAATTGGAGCATGCCGGCGGTCAATGGGGCGGACACAGGGTCGCCGCGATGAAACATATCCAGCAGGCTGTGGCGGAGTTGAACGAAGCGGAAAAGTGGGCCCGAGCCCACCACGACATCAAGTAGCGAAGCAGCGAGCAGTTCCGCGCTGCTCCTGGAGGATATTTCCGCCGTCCCGAAAGCGGCGCCGCTGCGAATCCGGCTGCGGCGCCGGCTCTTCGGCCTTCAACGGAGCCGTGCCTCAACCGCTGCAAGCAGTTTCCTGGTGACGGGAACATCGATGCCATACCGCTCGGCTCCGCGCAGAATCGGGCCCGCGATGGCGTCGAGCTCTGGCGCGCGCCCCTGCTCCACGTCTTTTTGCATCGAGCTGCGCATGTTTCCCGGCATTTTCGCCAGGCCCGCGATCACCCCGTCTGCATTGACCATTGCGCCTGCAGCGACCGCCACCGCGCTGGCTTCCCGGATGCATGCCATCCCCAGATCCCTCCAGTAAGGGTCGGAGAGGATCTCCGCGGTCCCTCGGCCAGAAGCCGTCGTAGTCAGGGCGAATGGGCCCAGAAAGACCAACTTGCTCCACATTAGCGTCGGCTCGTGGTCGATGAAGCGGCACTCGAATCCGATCTTCTGCAGATCTTCCAGCGTGGAACCGAGCAGGGTGCGCCCCGCCGAGGACACGTTCAGGCGGGCGAACGAGGAGCGGTGCACGATGTGCCCGGGCGCCACTCGCTCCGACTCCACGGCAATGGTCGCCGCAATGACGCGCTCCGCCCCATATCTGGCGCGCAGCCAGGAAAGATGATCGATCCCGTTCAGCAGGGGGATAATCGCCCTCACCCCGCCCGGGTTTCTCAACGCTGCCAGCGAGGGTTCGAGTTGCGTGGCTTTGACCGTGAGCCAGAGCACGTCGGACGCGGGAACTTCCGAGCAGACCGCGACGGGCACGGTGACGTTTCCGAAGGGGCTTTCTAACTGCAACTGGCGAGGATGCTGCTGCGCCGTGGCTTGCCGTACCACCATGGTGACTGGCGCCCCGCTGCGCGCCAGCGACGCCCCCATCAGGCCCCCAACCCCGCCTGCTCCCAGGATTGCGTGTCGTAGCGGCTCAGGCATGGGCTCTATTTCTGCCGCGCGACCTCAGCCGGGATACATTCGAGGATCTCGGCGTCGCTCAGGGTATGATCGCTCTTTTTTGCGCGCTGGTAGATGCGGTCTACTACCTCGTCGGATGCGGGAATTCCGTGCCGCTCCAGCCAGTACAGCACGTTCGACTTTCCGCTCATGGGGCCTACATCAATGATCTGCTCCAGCCCGAAGACATGCGAAGGCACCCCGGAGTACACGGTATTGGCCAGGGCAATGTCGTTCTTGTGGTATGCCTTGATGATGGCCGCCGCATGCACGCCCGTCGCGGTGCGAAACGCGTCATCGCCCACCACGGGATAGTTCGCGGGGATGGGCACGCCGGTCGCCCGCGATACCGCCTGGCAGTATGGCTTTAATTTGGTGAGGTCCTGCTTGTCCCATGGCGGCAGACCCATGAGTTTCAGGTTAACCAGCATCTGATCGATCTGGGTATTGCCTACCCGCTCGCCCAGCCCAATCGCGCAGCCGTGCACGCAGTTTGCGCCGGCCACGATGGCCGCCATCGAATTGGCGATTGAAAGACCTCGGTCGCTGTGGCCATGCCAGTCCACACGGATTTTCTCCCCCGAGGGCTTCACCACCTGCTCGATGACGAATCGGACCAGCGACAGCGCTCCCATGGGCGTCGCATGCCCGGCGGTATCGCAGATACAAATTGCCCGCGCCCCGCACTGGATCGCGGCCGTGTACAGGCGCTTCACCGTCTCCGGATCGCAACGGCTGGTGTCCTCGGTGACATACATGACGTCCAGGCCCAGGGACACGGCGTATTTGACCGCCTTCTCGGTGGTCTGCAGAAGAAAGTCGTCGCTCCAGCCTTCGGTGAATCGGCGAATGGGACTTGAGCCGATGAATGTTGCGGCCTCGATCCGCAGCCCTGTCTTCTGCACGATTTCCGCAATGGGACGAATATCGTTCTCATGGGTCCGCGCCGCGCAGTTGGGCTGAATGCTCATCCGGTTGGCGACGATTTCGCGCGCCAGCGCCGTCACCGCCTCGACCGCCCGCGGCCCCGCCCCCGGCAGCCCCAAATCTAGGGAGTTGATCCCCAACGCCTCCATCAGATGAAGGATTTCAATTTTTTCCGGAATCGAGGGATCGCGTACGGAAGGCGACTGCAGTCCATCCCGCAGACTCTCATCATTGAGCAGCACCGGCCCCGGCGGCAGAAGGCTAGGCGGGTAGTTCCTGTTCCAGTCGTAGATGAGGTCCGAGGTGTTCACTGGAAGCTTCTAGTTCCGAGCTGCTAGCTCTTGGCCGATCTCACGTAAGAACAGCCCGTCGGGCTGCCCGAGTGAGTGAACCTCAGCCATGCTCTCTGCAAACTTTGTTGCCGGATCCCCAGATCCAGTTGATCCATTCGCCTGGCTAAGAGCCAGAAGCTAGGAGCCAGGAGCTTTCTCTTTCGGTGGCAGTGTCAATCCAAATACCGAAATCATCCCCTCGCCGGCGACGTTCACCTTGCTTTCCCCGGGAGCAGGCAGATAGAGCGCCTTGCAGTTTTCGCAGCGATACACCTCGGCGTTGGGCCCCCAGGCCTTCTCCACATCCCCGCATTCCCTCTCCCGCACGTCGGTCATGTAAAACCAGCGCTTCAAATGGCCGCCGCAGAACTTTCCCTTGGCGTCCTTTTCGTTGCAGGCGCGCTGTCCTGCTTTCTTGACCTTCACTTTATGGTGGGGAAGCTGAGGAACGTTTTGAGTGCCGGAAGTGGTCACTTCGCCAGTCGCCAAGGGACATACTCCTTACGCGGTCGATCTCCAACCGTCACTGTGTCAGGCTGGGAACCTCGTCTCGCGCTCATTGTAACCGAAACCGGAGCACGCTCGCCTCTGCTACTCTTGGTGTCAAAGCAGAACAAAGGTAACGAGAATGGCGAAAATCGCGAAGGATCCGACGACCGGAATGCGCCGCCCCGTCCAGCATTCTCCCATCAGCCGCGACACCGCCGAGCACTACCGCTGGGGAACCGACTGCGATGGCTGGTACCTGGTGCGCGATAAGAATCTCAGCGTGATCGAGGAATTCATGCCCCCGGGATCCGCCGAGGTCCGCCATTATCACCAGCACGCCCAGCAGTTCTTCTACATCCTGGACGGCGAAGTCCTGATGGAGATTGAGGGCGAGAACCACCTTCTACCGGCGGGGACCGGCATCCGCATTCTGCCGGGCAAGCGCCATCAGATTCGCAACCCGTCCTCGGGAGCCGTGCGCTTCCTGGTAATCTCGCAACCGTCAAGCCGAGGCGACCGCATCGACGAATAAAAGAATATGTAGCGACAATCAAGAATATATGTGGGGACCGCCGCCCTCGGCCGTCCGGCCGGGCGAAGCCCGGCTGCTAGTTCACAGCCTCTTCCGCCGCACCACGCCGGCAGCGCGCAGCGCACCCCTCGTTCGAGCCACGATGCCCTGCCCGAATTGCATATCCAGAAATCCTTCCATCTGCCGGCGGAAACTCTCCCCATAACCATGCCACCAGACTTTCTTCATTCCCGGCAGGCGATCGGTGTCGAGATATTTCACCCGCACCATCTCGTCCAGCCCAAAGCGCCCGTGCGTGCGCCCCACGCCGCTGGCTTTGACGCCGCCGTGGGGCGCTTCGCTGATGCCGAAGCACGAGATCACATCGTTGACCATCACGGTGCCCGCATGGATGCGCCGCGCCAGCCGCTGCCCCCGCTTCGCATCGGCAGTCCAGATGCTCGCTGCCAGGCCAAACTCCGAATCATTCGCCATGCGCACGGCGTCCTCGTCTCCGGCGCACGCCATAATGGGGAGCACCGGCCCGAACGTCTCTTCCCGCATGATCCGCATTTCGTGCGTCACATCGGCCAGCACCGTCGGAGCGTAGTAGTTCGGCCCCAACTGCGGCAGACGTACTCCACCGGCCAGCACTCGAGCCCCACGCTGCCGGGCATCTTCCACGTGGGATTCCACAATGCGCACCTGCCGCTCGCGGATCATCGGCCCCACATCGGTGTGCGCATCCATGCCATCGCCCACGCGCAGCTGCCTGGTTTTTTCCGCGCAGGCCTTCGCGAACCGTTCATACAGGCTGTGGTGCACGTAGCAGCGTTCCACGGAGAGGCAAGCCTGGCCGGCATTCACAAATGCCCCCCACACCGCCGCGCTGGAGGCTACGTCTATATCTGCATCGTCAAGCACCAGCATGGGATCTTTGCCGCCGAGCTCGAGCACGACGGGGAGCAAGCGTTCAGCGGCGGCGGCGGCGATCCGCTTGCCGGTGGTCACGCTCCCGGTAAAGACCAATTTGTCGATGGGGGATGCCAGGAGGGCGGCCCCAGCTGCGCCTTCCCCGGCCACCACCTGAAAAACATCCGCCGGCACTCCCGCCTGGCGCAGGAGTGATCCCAATTCCAGCGCCACCAGCGGCGTCAGCTCCGACGGCTTGAGCACCACGGCGTTGCCCGCCACCAGCGCCGCCAGGGTCTCCGTGGAGGGAATCGAAAACGGATAATTCCAGGGCGAAATAATCCCGATCACTCCGTGCGGCTCGCGCACCAGCCAGCCGCTCTTCAGCTTGGTGACAAGATTCGCGTGCGGCACCGGCTCGTCGCGCAGCAGGTTCCAGGCGTTGTCGATGAGAAATCGTGCCGCGTCAAGCACCACGAGAACCTCTGTCACCAGCGCCTCGGCCAACGGCTTGCCCGCTTCGCGAGTGATTACTGCCGCGATTTCCGATTTTCTCGCGTACAGCCCCGCCTGAAATTTGCGTATGATTTCCATTCGCCGCCGAAGGCCTGTTTCCGCCCATGCGCCCTGGGCCGCTCGCGCCCGGTTCACCGCGGCTTGTATCTCCAGCTCACCCCCACAGTCGATCTCGCGGAGAACTTCCCCGGTCGCCGGATTCAGAGAAACGATTCTCCGCGGCGCGATTTGTAACTCGGTAGCCATAGGAAAAATCCTAATCCTCAGTTGACGTCCCCGCTATGCTCCACATCACAGTTGTCTGGACCAGACCTCTTGGAGGGAGGCAGCGAACTGACCTACGGATTTGTCTCTTCCTGGAACAGCGCGGTTAATCCTTACACGCTATCGCGATCGCCTATCCCTCAATACTCGACATCGACCAGCCACAGGCCGCTGGCCGGAGCAGTAGCCCCGGCTGCGGAGCGGTTGCGGGCCTCGAGGATGCGCACAATATCCTCAACCTGCAACGTTCCCTTGCCCACGAGAATGAACGTGCCTACAAGATTGCGCACCATGTGGTGCAGGAAACCCGACCCCCGAACCGTATACACGAATTCTTCACCCGTGCGCTCCCACGATGACGAAAAAATTGTCCGGACGTTATTCCGCGGTTCCATCTCCCTGGGTCTGCCTTCGCCTTCCCCGGATGGAGTACAGGCGCGCCTTTCGCGGACTGCGCCTTTCTCGGGATCCACAGCCGCGAACGATGTGAAATCCTTTTCCCCGACGACCAGGGCCGCCGACTCGGCCATCGCCCCTTCCCGCAGCGGATAGGGGTAGTGCCACACATACCGCGCCAGAAAAGGAGGACAGATGGCGTCTCGATAAATGCGGTAGCGATAGGTTTTGGCCCGGGCCGAGTGCCGGGCATGAAACTCCGCCGGCACTTCCGCGACCTGCAAAACCCGCACCGCTGGGGGCAGGATATCGTTGAGCGCCTTGGCAAAATTTTCTGCTGGCACCGCTGACTCGGTGACAAAAGTCGCCACCTGCGCCAGGGCATGCACTCCCGCATCGGTACGACCCGATCCCTGCGGCAATACGTTTTCCCCGGTGATACGTCCAATCGCTGAGGCCAGTGTCCCCTGCACGGTCACCGCGTCAGGTTGCACTTGCCATCCCGAGAATTCCGCCCCGTCATAGGAGAGGATCATTTTGAGATTGCGCATGCGATCTTTCGAGTCCTACACCCAGTTCCCATCATCGAAGATATTTCGGGTTGTGCCAGCAATGTATCAGGTCAGGTTTCTGCGGCGTAACCCCGCGGCATTTTGGTCGGATATACTATTCGGTTTCCGAGGAATCTCGTTCTGCGCACGGCAACTGGGATCGAGTTCGTCCGGGAACCGCACGTCCGCAACCCAGATGTGGCGCCTGGAACCGGGAAGGTCGTTTCTATCCCAGCTTTGAGGAACCTTCCGCCGTTTCTTTGCGTACCAATGCCTGAATAGAACTTTATCTGGACGAAACCGGCTGTCCCCGGCGCTTAGTCGCTGCAGAACTTATAGCTGTTTTACGATTGGAGATGAGTAGATGCCATTCGCCCGCATAGCTTCATTCATCCGTGTCTCCGCCGCCTTATGCGCAACCGTAAGCCTGGCGTGCTGGGCCCAGGAGCAGCCATCCACTCCCGCCCCCCAGAACGCCTCCGAGGCGCGCCCGCTGCCTGCCTTGAATTATTCCAAGCCGGCAAATCACTTTCCCAATCCGCTTGGCCCCTACATTCCGCGGCATGTGGCCGATCCCAATCTGGCGAATACGGCCCGCATCGATCAGCTCATGCATGATGGCAAGCTCTACCTGTCGCTCAACGATGCTATCGCCCTTGCCCTGGAGAACAATCTCGACATTGCCATCGCGCGCTACAACTTGAATATCGCCGACACCGACGTGCTGCGGGCTAAGGCCGGCGCTCAGATTCTGGGCGTCAACCTTGGAGTGGTACAGAATACGCCCGGTGGCGGCGTAGGCGGCATCGGAACCCAGGTTGGCACCGGGACCGGCGGCACCACTCTCGGGGCGGGCGGAGCTGGAGCCGGAGCCGGCGGTATCGTAGGTTCAACGGCCGGCGGACTTTTTGGTCCGTTCATCACCAGCTTTGACCCGATAATCACCGGTACTTTTCAGAACGATCACGCCACCTTCGTGCGGACGAGTCCATTTCAGGGCACTTTCCAGGGGACGACTACCGCGAACTTCCAGTACACGCAAGGTTTTCACTGGGGAACCAATCTTTCCGTCGGCTTCAACAATAACCGCGTCAGCAGCAACAGCGCTTTCCAGTCAGTGAGCCCGGCCCTCAACTCGAGCTTTCAATTCAGGCTCACCCAGCGGCTGCTGCAGGGCTTTGGACTTCCGGCGAATACTCGATTCATTCGCATTGCCAAGAACAACCGTGAGTTGTCAGACGTGGCCTTCCGGCTGCAGATCATCACCACCGTGGATCAGATCGAGAACATGTACTGGGACCTGGTCTATGCCTACGAGAACCAGCGCGTGAAGCAGGAATCTCTAGCCTTCTCCCAAAAGACTCTTTCCGATACGCAGAAACAGGTCGAGATCGGGAGCCTGGCGCCGATTGAAGCGGTACGCGCGCAAAGCACCGTGGCTGCCGACCAGCAGGCTCTGACCGTCGCCAAAACCAACCTGCAGTTACAGCAACTGGTCATGAAAAACGCCCTGAGCCGCACGCTTCACGATCCGGTGCTCGCCCGGGCGGATGTGATTCCGACTTCCACCATGGAAGTTCCGGAAAAGGAAGAGATTCAACCCACCGAAGATCTGGTCAATGAGGCCCTGCACCACCGCGCCGAACTGGTCGAGGGACGCATCCAGTTGAACAGCCAGGAGCTGAGCAACAAGTCATTGCGCAGCGCTCTGCTGCCAAGTCTCGATGCATTTGCTTATTACGGCGGCTCGGGCCTGGGCGGATCGCAGAATCCCACCAGCGTTTGCCAGTCTCCCGATCAGCCGTTCTGCGCCAGTCCAACCCCGAATCCGACGCTGAACCAGTTCCCGCTGACCCCCTCCGTGGGGTATGCGTCGACGCTGAACCAACTGGTGAACTCGACTGCCCCGGATAAAGGCGTCGGCCTGCAGCTCAATATCCCGCTGCGCAACCGGGCCGCCCAGGCCATCCAGGTGCGCGGTGAGTTGGAATTCCGGCAGGCTCAGATGGCCCTGCAGCAGACCGAGAACCGGGTCAGCATCGAAGTCCGGCAAGCCCAGTTCGCCGTCGAGCAGAACCAGGCCAGCGTGGCTTCGGCACGAGCCGCGGTGGACTATGCGAAGCAGTCCCTCGATGCCGAGCAGAAGAAGTATCAGTTCGGCACTTCGACCACCACCGCCGTGCTGCAGACGAGGAGCGCGTTAGCCACAGCGGAGTCGACCCTGATGTCGGCCATGGCCGCCTACGAGAAAGCGCGCGTCGAACTCGACCGCGCCGTGGGTAATCTGCTCGATCACGCCGGCATCAGCGTCGACGATGCCGCGCGCGGACAGGTCACGCGCATGCCCAACGCGCCCAACGTAGCGCCGCGCCAGGATTTGCCGGCGACGCAGCCCGGTACCCAAACCCCGCCCCAGCAATAGCTCGCGTAGGGGCGGACCCATTGGTCCGCCCCCGCGAAGCGAAGCGAGCGGGTTAGGTAACAGAATCTCGCGTGAAGTAACCACCCGGCCCGGACGAATGCGTCCGGGCCTACGCATCTTGGCCAATGTAAAAAAACGCGGGTGCCCACCCTTGTCGCGCCCTATGCGACAGGGTGGGGATTTTGATCCAAAGCCGAAGCCGTACGAGCCCCAAGTAAGTACATATTTGTACATGTAAGTGTTTGCGCCAGCAGCGCACTGATCGATCACATCCCGCCCTCCTGATACACTACGCGCGATGGTACTCACCCCGCGGCCCGCGCTGCCCCGCTTCTTCCTGTGGCTGCTGCCGCTATCCTTTCTACTCCAACTGGCCGCCATCGCTCTGCTCCACCAGTACCGGGTCCGCCCGGGCGACGATCACTTCCAATTCGGCTGGGAGATGGGCCGAGTGGCCCGATCCATCGCCCAGGGCAACGGCTTCAGCAATCCTTACGGAGGCAATACCGGCCCCACCGCCTGGGAACCGCCTCTTTACCCTTACCTGATGGCGGGAGTGTTCAAGCTTTTCGGCATCTACACCCACGCCTCAGCCTGGGTGCTGCTTGCCATCAACAGCCTGCTTGCGACACTCACCTGCATTCCGGTTTACCGGATCGCCCAGCGCACAATCGGGGAACGAGTGGCGGTCTGGTCCGCGTTCGCGTGGGCATTGAACCCCTACGTCTGGTACTGGTCGATCCACTGGATCTGGGACACCACGTTCACCCCACTGGTGCTGGCCTGGATATTTCTGCTGGCCCTGGAATTAAGTCATACCCATGTAACCCCGGACGCAGCCCGTGTAGCCCCGGACGCCCTCGTCCGGGGTCGGCGGAACGCCGATATCTCAGGCTGGACTCTCTTCGGCGCCCTGTATGCGATAGGCGCACTGGCCAACCCAACCATGCTGGCCTTTCTCCCGTTCTGCGGCCTGTGGATCTGGCGGCAAAGATCCCGCCGAGCCCTTCCCTCCGTCGCTGGAATAGCTCTGTCTTCGTTAGTCTTTTTCGCAGTCCTCTCCCCTTGGGTCCTCCGCAATTATGAAGTCTTCCACCTCTTCGTTTTCCTGCGGGACGACTTCGGCCTGCAACTGCGATTAGGAAACGGCCCCTATGCCGATGGCATGCTGATGGCCTATCTGCAACCCAACCTGAACAAATTAGAACTGGAAAAGTTTCAGCAGTTGGGTGAGTTAGCCTACGCCGAATCCTGCAAACGCCGGGCATTGGACTGGATCCGCACGCATCCTGGACGCTTCGCGGTGATCAGCCTGAAGCGCTTCTTCTATTACTGGAACGGCGTGCCCAGGGAGACCGCCAGCGTGGCGCCGGTGGACTTTCGTACCTCAGGTTTTCTGGCGACGTCAGTTCTGGCAATCTGGGGCGCCGCTCGCGCTCTGCGCCGAAAGCTCCCCGGAGCCTGGCTTTTCGGCGGATTGATGATCTTCTATCCGGCCATCTATTACTTCGTCTACCCGCACGCTCGCTACCGCCATCCCATCGAACCGGAGCTGACCATCCTGATCGTCTTTCTGCTGAACCAGGCGAAGAAAGTGAGAAGTAAGAAGTGAGAAGTCAGAATGCAGAAGTAAGAAGTCAGAATGCAGAAGTAAGAGCCCGAGCGTTTTACTTCTGCATTCTGACCTCTGCCTTCTGACTTCCGACTTCTGACTTCCTCTCCGTTTCCTGTGAGACAATTCCGCTTCCGTCCGTAACTGGCGCCCATGCAACTTTCGGTGGTCATCATCACTTATAACGAAGCCGCCAACATCGGCCGTACGCTCGCCAGCGTGCAACCGCTCATCGCCGGCGGGATAGGAGAGATCATCGTCGTCGACTCCGGCTCAACCGACCGGACGGTAGATATCGCAAGGTCATTTGGCGCAAACGTATTCGTGGAGGAATGGAAGGGATACGCCGCGCAGAAGAATTCGGCCATCGACAAAGCCTCGGGTGAATGGATCCTGAGCCTGGACGCCGATGAGGAAGTCAGCCCCGACCTGCAGCAGGAAATTGGCCAGACGGTCAAATATCCTCCGGCCGTGCATAAGGCCGCAAGGCAAAACGATGAGGGGACTCTTGAGCCCATCTACATCAATGGATGTTTCATTCCACGCCAGAACTTTTTCTTGGGCCGCTGGATACAGCACGGAGGCTTCTGGCCCGATCCGAAACTGCGGCTATTCCGGCGCGGCACCGGTCGGTTCCAAGAGGCGGCAGTCCATGAAACCGTGCGAGTGCAGGAATACCACCAGGGCGGAATCTCGGTTTCATCGAGACGGCTGAACGCTCCCCTCATCCACCACTCCTATCCCACCCTCTCCGACTACATCGAGCACATGAACCGCTATTCCTCCCTGGGCGCGGAGATGGTTGCCGGCAGGGGCAAGGTGCGCTTCAGCTTTATCAACATCGCCCTGCGCCCGCTGTTCACCTTCCTCTACAACTATTTCTTCCGGCTGGGATTCCTCGACGGCCGCGAAGGCCTGCTGCTGCACCTTTATCACGCGGTATACGTCTCATGGAAATACGCCAAGGCCTGGGAATCATCCCGCAAAAACCCCCCATTGTCATCCTGAGCGCAGTGTCTGCTTCGCCGCAGGCGAAGCAGACACGAAGTCGAAGGACCTTGCGTTGCGGTCCGCCCTGTCGCAAACAATCTAATAACGTAGGGGCGCGACGCACTCAAGGGCACTTCCATTGACGCTGCGGTAAGCCTGCGGTGCACTAACGTCTCCGCGCCCAGAACACAGGGTCCTTCGACTGCGCGGCAAGTTCGCTTCGCGAATTTGCCACTTCGCTCAGGATGACAAGGATTTCGTGCGCAAACAATCTACGCAACGTAGAGGCGGACGCATTCGTCCGCCCGTCACGCGCAGCGAGGCGTGACGCATGCAAGGGCACTTCCATTGACGCTGCGGTGAGCCTGCGGTGCACTAACGTCTCCGCGCCCAGAACACAGGGTCCTTCGACTGCGCGGCAAGTTCGCTTCGCGAATTTGCCACTTCGCTCAGGATGACAAGGATTTCGTGCGCAAACAATCTACGCAA
>DASREX010000132.1:0-57736 GCA_035651855.1 Candidatus Sulfotelmatobacter sp. | reverse complement strand
CCGCCTGCGCATCGAAGGACACACCGATAATGTCCCGATCCACACGCCGCAGATGACCTCCAATTGGGAATTGTCTACCGCGCGCGCCACGGAACTGGTCCGCGTGCTGATCGTGCGCTACAACTTCGCGCCACAGCGCCTCGCTGCCGCGGGGTATGCGGAGTACCATCCCATCGCCAGCAACGGCAGCGCGCAGGGCCGGGCCCAAAATCGCCGGGTCGATATCGTCATTCTGGGCGAGACCGTGGTACGCAGCGATACGCTCAGCGACAACTCACGCTCCAAGCCCTCCGCCGGCGTGCGGTGACGGCTTTCCCATTGCTAAAGTCCGGGTCCGCCCCGCCGATGAATTCCTCGGAGACGCCGAATTGTCCTGCGGCGGAATGCCTGTCATGGATCGTGCCTTCGTGTTTCCAGGGGATGCCGCGTGAGCGCAGCCCCAGCCCAGCCCGTTGCCGCATTCGACGGTCCCCCGGACCCCGACCTGGTGCGCATTCGCGACCTGGTGTATCAGGTGGCCGGCATCTTTCATCCAGACGGGAAGCTGCGCCTGCTGTACGACCGCTGCGGACGCCGCATGAAGGAGCGGCAGACGCAAAGCCTGCGAGAGTACTTCGAGTGCCTTACCGTCAAACCGGATCGCCAGGCCGAACTGGTGGCTCTGCTGAACGAAATCACCATCGGCGAGACCTGTTTCTTTCGCAACCAGCCGCAACTGGACGCGATGCGCGATATTGTCATTCCCAAAATCATCGAAGCCAAGGCCAAGCTTCCCATCCGCCGAATGCGCATCTGGAGTGCCGGGTGCTCGACCGGCGAAGAACCCTACACCCTGAGCATGCTGCTGCTGGAAGAGGCGCAGCGCCGCCTCAAGGACTGGAGCTACGAGATTTTCGCCACCGACCTCAACGAGCGTTCCCTGGCCCACGCCAAGAATGCCGTATACGGGAGCTACAGCATCCGCAATCTCTCCGCCCATTATCGCCAGAAATATTTCACGCCCGTGGGGGAGCAACTTCAGGTGCAGGAGCAGGTGCGCAAATGCGTGAATTTCAGCCGCCTAAACCTGTCCGACGATGCCCGCATGACCTTCATGAAGAGCATGGACATCATCTTCTGCTGCAACGTGCTGATCTACTTCGATCTCGCCTCCAAGCAGCGGGTGATCCAGCATTTCTACAACAACCTCCTGCAGCACGGCTATCTCTTCCTGGGACACTCCGAATCGCTTTATGGAGTGAGCGAGGATTTTCGCCTGGTTCACCTCCCAGGAGCCACCGCGTACGTGAAAGGTGAACGCGCAAAGGCGGGAAAGCAGGGCTCATGACGGCCAACCCCGGAAGCAACAACCCTCTTCTGGCAAAGATTCGAGATCTCAAGCAGATCCCGACCATTCCCGCGGTGCTCGCCCCCCTGCTGCGCTATCTCGAGCAGCCGGTAGAAGACCTGGACGTGCAGAAACTCACTGACATGATTGCGCAGGACAAGGCGCTGGCGGCGCAATGCCTGCAGATGGCGAATAGCCCTCTGTTCGGCCGCTGGCAGAAGGTCGATTCGCTGCGCGCGGCCATCCTGGGATTGGGCTTCCATCGCGTCAGCGATATCGCCATGTCCTGCGGCGTGCTCAACCTTACGCCGCAGAACACTCATGGCATTGATCCCGTCTTCTTTTGGGAGCACTCGCTGGGCTGCGCCCTGGTCTGCCGCCATTTCGCCCGCACCATCTCGTTTCCCGATCCGGGGAAGGCCTATCTGGCTGGACTTCTGCACGACCTGGGCATCATCGTCAACCTGTGGAGCCTGCCTAAGGAATTCCGGACAGCCTTCGAACGCGCGCGAAGCCAGAGAATTCCGCTGCATGAAGCGGAGCAGTCCGTCCTCGGTTTTACCCACTGCGATAGCGGACGACTGCTGGCCGAAACCTGGGAACTCGCCCCCGATCTTCGCGCCGTGGTTTCCCTGCACCACTCCGACTACCAGGCGGACGAACATGCCGCGCTCATTGCCGTGGTGGAACTCAGCGATCTGCTCTGCCGCATGGGTGGACTCAATTACGGCTACGCCGAGAATCGCCAAGTCAATGTGCTCGAGCAGCCCGGCTTTTCGGTGTTGTCCAAAGAATGCCGCGCTTTGCGGGATTTCGACTGGGCCCGGCTCACCTTCGAACTTGACTCCTACATGGACGAGGTGCACACGCTCGTGCACTCGATTTACCGCAAATGAATGCCGGCGGCACATCGGTTTTCCCAGTTCGGGTCCTGGTGGTGGACGATAGCGCGTTCATGCGCGCCGCGCTCAGCCGCATCATCAACTCCGACCCAAGCTTTCAGGTCGTCGGGGCCGCCGCCGGCGGCAGCGATGCCCTGGCAAAAATTCCTGCCCTCGATCCCGATGTCATCACCCTGGACGTGCAGATGCCGGGAATGGACGGCCTGACTACGCTGAAGGCCATCATGAATCAGTTTCCGCGACCGGTCATTATGGTGAGCGCGGTCACGGAGCAGGATGCCGACATTACTTTCCAGGCGCTCAGCGCCGGCGCCTTCGATTACGTGCCGAAGCAGATGTCGTCTACGTCCCTGGAAATTGCTCACATCCGATCCGACCTCCTCGCAAAGATCCGCGCGGCCGCGCAGGCTCGCCACGTCTTTGACGGCCGCCGGTTCGGGCGCAAGCCTCCCCGCGCCGCGGAATTGCCCCGTCAAGCCCCCAACTTCGCGAAGCCTGCCCTGGTGGCGATGGCAAGCTCAACCGGCGGACCTAGAGCCCTGGAACAAATCCTGCCCCGCTTTCCCAAGGATTTCCCCTTGCCTATCCTGATCGTGCAGCATATGCCTGCCGGATTTACCAGGACCTTCGCTCAGCGCCTGCGCTCGCTCTGCGCCATCGATGTCCACGAAGCGGTTCAGCGCGAAGTTGTCGGGCCGGGGGCGGCATACATTTGCCCGGCTGGACGACACATGCGAGTGCAGCGCGCATCTCTGAGCGGGCAGGTGCTGATCTTCCTGGACAAAAACCCCGCACATGCGCTGCACATTCCCTCTGCCGACGTACTGATGGAGTCAGTCGCCAATGTTTACGGAAGCCGCGCGCTGGGCGTGATCATGACCGGCATGGGTTCCGATGGCGCTCAAGGGATGAAAGCGATCTACCATGAGGGTGGATTGACCATCGGCCAGGATGAGGCGACCTGCACCGTCTATGGCATGCCGCGGGCTTGCGCCGAACTCGGCGTTCTGGCGCGGATCGTTCCCCTTCATCAGATTCCCGAGGAAATCCTGGGCGCCACTCGCCGGCGCATGCCCGCGTAAGTAGCCCGATCCCAGAAACTTCACTCCGACCCTCAGCTCCCCACTCAGTCTTCATTGCGAATCGCTGTCCGCTTATTTCGGACTGGTCAGTACCGTGTCAAACGGATCGAGCACGATCTTGTGTGTCCCCGCGGGAGCGGACAGTCGAATGGACGTTTCCTCGCCATCCGCAAATACACGCCCCAGCAACATCGCCGGCTTTCCGGCGGCCACTGCGTAGACCGGGACCGATGTCACCAGATCCCGGGGCGCCTCTTTTTGCAGAATGGTCGCCGTGATCGTGACCCCAGGTCCCTTGGCCGAAAATTTCACGCCCTTCAACTCGAGCCTGGGAACAGAGGTGCCATTCACCCAGCCTTCCAGAAACCAATCCAGAGATGGTTTACCCTCATAGCGCAGCGCAGGCGGGAGCTCTTCCGCAAAGGCATCCATCAACTCGCGGGTGCTCATTGCCTTGCCCTCGTATTGCTGCCTGATTCGCCGCAAGGCCCGCACAAAAGGTTCCTCCGCGTTGCCCGAGCCCTGAGCTTTTTGCCCGCGCTCTGCATCCTTCATCATGCTTCGCAGCATGTGAAACAGCCAGGTTGCTCGGCCGTAGGTGAGAACCTCGTAGCTTGCGGGGGAGCGTGAAGAAACCAGGCGGGTTCCCAATGTGACCGGCCCGGCATCCTGCGGTGACCTGTCCTGCTCGTCCTTGTGGACCAATTGGCGCCGGTATTCGTCCATGACGGCTCGGAATCCGGCAGGATTGTTTTCCTGCAGCAGCATTAACGTGCAGTATTGCGACAAGCCTTCGGAAAACCACTGGTCCCGGTAACTGCTCCACGAGACCAGGTCGCCCCACCACTGATGGGCCGTCTCGTGAGCCGGAACCATGTGCTGCAGCAGCACCTGGGTCTTGTCATACTGCAGTTGTTCCCGGTCCGCATCGTTCAGAAACGCGTACGAAGAGAGAAAGATCAGCCCGGGCCAACCCTGGCTGGCGCGCCCGGGCAATTGCGTCAAAGCCAGATGACTGTAAGGGAACGGGCCGAATCTTTCGGAAAAATACTGGATGGCCTGCGCCGCTTCTTCCCCGACTTTAGCGGCATTGTCCGCCGGGGACGGCCGGCGGGGAACGATCACCCGGGCACGGCGAGTCGCCGGGTCCGGCGCCGGCGGAATCACCTGAATCTGCGCCGAAGGAAAGTTTTTTTCCACTTCCCGGGTCGCATAGGTTTCAACGTTTACATTCCCCACCCGCGTGGCCACTTCGCGGTACTTCCCCAGGTTGAATCCCGCTAGAGGGATGGGCCTGTCAGAGAGCCATCGCGAGATCTGTTGTCCATTGGCTTTGGCCAATTCTTGCGCTGGAACCTCGGCAGGCTTGCCGGTCGCAACCAGGGTCCAGTCGGGCGGATACCTGAACTGCAGATCGAAATCCGCCATCTCCATGCCGCGGTTCGGATACCAGGTGCCGCGGGCGCCTACATATAGGAGTCCGCTTCCCTGTTCTTCGAGCACTTCGCCGCCGTACACGAACTCCAGTTCGAACTTCTGGCCGCTACGCGTCGGCTCCGGAATGACAACGGCGACCACATCGTTGCCGCGCCGGGCCAGCTGCGTGCCTTCAATTGATGGGTTATGAATGAACTCGACCGCGCGCCCATCGAGGGTCACACTCTCGGTAGGCAGAAAGCGCGACAGTTCGAATAGCAGCGTTCTCTCGCCCCCGTCCAGCACCTCGCATTGCAGCCGCGCCCGGGCATGGATCTGCTTGGGAGGCATGACCTCGGTGGTGATTGCATAACGTCTCACGGCGATGCGGCTGCCGCGTATCCTCTGGTTCTGCGGCTGGGGCGCGCTGTCCAGTTTCGGCCGCGCACTGCTCGCTGACTTGGGAGAAAATGATGTCCACACGTCATAATAGGTTTCGGCGTTGACTGACTTCGGCTGCCCCGCCTGGACTTGCTCCGGGGCGGTCGAGTCAAAGAACACGTCGAAGACCCCCAACGACACTCCTTGCAGGCGCGCGTGCAGAAAACGGTCGGCCGCGTTGGCCGTTCCTACCGCATCCTGGGCGCCCAAGCCTGCGCCCGAAGGAAGCAGCCGGCTCAGGCTCATCAGCAATCTCATGGCATCGGAACTGGCCAGATTCTTCGCGGTCGAGCCCCAGCGGTCTACGAATTCCTGTTTTTCCTGCGTGGCGCGGAGATCGGGCGCAAGTTCGGCGGCTGCATCGTCATTGAACCGGAAGTATGCAGTCGCAAAGCGCTCCTCGAGAATGGCCATTCCGGTGAACAGGCTCATGGACCTGCGTTCCACCTCATCGGGAGGTGTCAGGAGAATCTCGCCCTCTCCTTCGAAGAATGCTCCCGTGATTCGGCCCATCACATCCTGCGTAAAACCAATCGCGCCGTCTTCCAGGCTGATCTGGATTCCGGGGCGGTTGAGAGAAGCCCCTCTAACCTGGTAGACGCGCGCGGGATCAAGGCCGACCTGTCCGAGTTGCAGGTAAAGAGCCTGGGCCGGTTTATCCTGCGGATTGTCCGCTGCTGTCCCGGGCGAAGGCCAGGCGCAAAGTAGCAGGAAGAATGCGGCCTTCCATGAAATGCGCTTCTTCGTTAGTACCTTCGTCACGTGGGTACAGCCCCCCTCCGTTGCTAGAATGCGCCTGAATGCGGGCACGTGTCACGCTAGCGATCTTCTGCCTGGCGCAAGCTCTGTCTTGCGCCTGGGGCGACACCATTCATCTTAAGAACGGCCGCACGATTCTCGCCGATCACGTCCGCGAAAACGGCAGCCGCTACGAATACGAAATCGGAGATGATTCTTACGCCATTCCCAAGTCTGCTGTGGACCGGGTCGAAACCGGCGGTGTCCCCGTTCGCGGCGCAGGCAGCGCAAAAATGGGCGATCTGCCGACCTTCACGCCCACTGACAGCCTGGAGAATGAAGGCGACCTGGCGGGAAAGATTGTCCGCGATGGCAAGGTGGACCCGGATGCGGTGGCCAGCCTGGAAGCAAAGGGCAATCCCGTTCTCAGTTCCGCCGCTGACTTTATCGCAGGCAAGTTCGAGCTCGAGCACGGCAATGTGGCGCAATCGCGGCGGTACCTCGAGAGTGCGTTGCGCTTCCAGCCCGACAGTTCCACCATCCTTACGTATTACTCCGCCGTCTTAACCCGCACCGGCAACGCCAGCCAGGCGCTTCCGTACGCTGAACGAGCCGTACATTCCAACCCCAGCTCAGCGGATGCTTACACCATGCTGGGCTACGCCCAATTCATTACCGATCACACCAGGGACGCGATTGCTTCCTGGCAGCGCTCGCTGGCCTTGCGTCCGGATCCTGCCGTGCAGCGGCTTCTCGCCCGGGCTCAGCGCGAGCAGACCGTTGAGTCCGAGTTTACCCAGCATGAAAGCAGCCACTTCGTGCTGCATTATGAGGGGAAGGAAACTACCGAAGCGTTGCGCGGGCAAATCCTGACGGTGCTGGAAGCTGACTACGACGATCTGGTGCGCGACCTGGGGATGCCGCCCCGCGACAACATACTCGTGACCCTTTACACGGAAACCGCCTTCTTCGATGTGACGCATGCGCCCAGCTGGGTAGGCGCGCTCAATGACGGCAAGCTGCGCATTCCGGTAAGCGGATTGACTTCTGTGAGCCCGGAACTGGCTCGCGTCCTCAAGCACGAATTGGCCCACTCATTCATCATGAAGCTCTCTGGAGGCCGCTGTCCGCCGTGGCTGAACGAAGGTATCGCCCAGTTCCTGGAGCCCAAAAATCTGGGGAGCGACGGCCATCAGCTGGCGCTCCTTTACAAGGCGCAGCAGAATATTCCTTTCAACGTGCTGGAAGGCAGTTTCGTGACCTTTTCAGGCGCGAAAGCCTACGTCGCTTACGCCGAGAGCCTCGCGGCGGTCAGCTATATTAATGATTCCTACGGACTCAGCGACGTCCAGCGCATTCTGGAGCGCCTCAGCCAGGGCAATTCCACCGAAGCCGCTCTGCGCGCGACCCTGCACTCCGACTACGGCCAATTTGAGATGGACCTGGGCCGTTATCTTGCCGATAAGTATGGAGACTGAGGAGACGGCCGCGCTCGGGTGAAAGCACGGCACATTCCTCAACTCGACCGTTGGCCCCTCATGAAGTTCGGCTCGCGGGATTGCATTGCCCGTATCTGATTTCCGTGCTAGTTTGCCCAGAGTCTTAGAAGCATGCGCTCCTTATTCAAAAGCAATGGTCCGGCGGCGGTCACGGTTGAGCCCGTCCCCACTATTTTTCCGAAAATCGACGGGGCGGAGATCGCTGCCGTCTTCGTAGGGAAACGCATGGCGGGCGATTTTTACGATTCGGTGCGAGTCAGCCCCGAGCGGGTATTGATAGGCCTGCTCGACATCGCCGGACGGCGCGAGAGTAACCGCGACCTGCTCATCGCCGCCCAGGAAGTCTTCCGCAACTCGGGCGCCGAACTGTTCTCCCGGGCCGATATCAATGAAGCCGACGCCATGATCGAGCTTAACCACCTTATCAACCGGAGGGTGATCGAGGCTTCCAGCGGCGTTCGTTCTTGCCCGGCGTTCACCGCCTGCTATCACGAGAAGCTGGGGACGCTCTGCTACACCAATGCGGGACACACTCCCGGGCTGATCCGCGACAGCAAAGGAATTGTCGAACTGGAATCGACCGGCCTGCCCCTCGGACTCTTCTCTCACGCCACCAGCGATGCTCGTATGGTCGGTTTGGAGGAAGACGCCGCCCTTCTGCTGGTCTCCCATGGAGTAGTCGCCTGCGAAGGCCCCCGCCGCAACAGCGCCAGCGATGAATTCGGCCTGGATCGAGTGAAGGCCGTTCTTCAGAAAGCAAGTTCCATGGATGCCCGGGCCCTCTGCTCCTCCGTCCTGAACTCGGTCGCCGACTACAGCGCCAACATCCCCCTTTGCGACGACCGGACTGCCCTTGCCCTGATTAGAACCATCTAATGCTCGGCCAACTTTTCCTCATCGGCCAAGCGTCGAACCTGGAGACGGTCGCTTTTGAATCTGGCATTGCCGGGGGGGAGTCTGTCATCCGAAAACGTTTGTGCCCCATGGGTCGCAGCACCACGCCGCAAAGGAGTAAAATGACGTATCGGCCTAAACCCACCGTATTACCCGGAAGCCCAGGAATCGTGGCGGCCCGCATGAACCTTATGAAAAGAGTTTGCCTGACATTCGTCGCTTTGGCGTGTCTGCCCGCACTCGCGGCCGGACAAGTTGTGGAAGAGATCATTGCCCGCGTCAACAACCAGATCATTACCCGCTCCGAGTTCAATC
Organism: Candidatus Sulfotelmatobacter sp.; assembly: GCA_035651855.1. Taxonomy (GTDB): domain Bacteria; phylum Acidobacteriota; class Terriglobia; order Terriglobales; family Acidobacteriaceae; genus Sulfotelmatobacter. The sequence continues at coordinate 49,122 of DASREX010000132.1, read as the reverse complement.
GCAGCAAGGATCAGCTTCGCGACGAGGTCAAGCAGCAGGATCCCAACAATGCCGACAAGGTTTACGCCGACAAGGAGAAAGACGTCCTGCGGGATCTGATCGACCAGCAACTTCTCCTCGACAAGGGGAAAGACCTGGGCATCAGCGGCGATACCGATCTGGTTAAGCGCCTGGACGAGATGCGCAAGAACATGAAGCTGGATTCGCTGGAGGCGCTCGAAAAGGAAGCAGAAAAACAGGGCATCTCCTGGGAGGACTTCAAGCAGCAGCAAAAGAACCAGATCATTACGCAGAAAGTCATCGGCTCGGAAGTCAGCAGCAAACTCTCCATCACCAAGGAGGAGGCCGAGAAGTTTTACGAGGAACACAAGAACGAGATGGAGCAACCTGAGTTCATCCGCCTGGCCGAAATCCTGGTTGCGCCGAAAACTCCCTCCATCACTCCCGAACCCTCCTCGGGCGGTGGTAAGAGTCCCGAGGACGAAGCCGCCAAGCAGGCCGCCGACGCCGCGGCCCTCGCCGCCGCCGAAAGCAAAGCCAATGACCTCCTGAAACAGATTCGTGACGGCGCAAACTTCGAGGATATTGCCAAAAAGTTCTCCGACGGGCCCTCCGCCGCGGATGGCGGCGCGCTCGGCATGTTCAAGCGCGGACAACTCGCCAAGGAACTGGAAAACAAGACCTTCGCCATGAAGGCAGGCGATGTGACGGATGTGATCCGCACCAAGCAGGGCTTTGTCATCCTCAAGGTGCTCGATCATCAGCAAGCCGGCATCCCTCCCTTGAAAGAGGCCATGCCCAAGATCCAGGACGCTCTCTACTACGAGAAGCTGCAACCCGCCCTGCGCGCCTACCTGAAAAAGCTGCGCGAGGATGCCTATATCAAAATCGCCCAGGGATATCAGGACACCGGCGCCAGCCCCAACCAGACCGTGCCCATCGAGACGACCGCCGCGAAAGAAGCTGACGCCAAGAAACTGGACAAGAAGAGGCACAAGAAGCTGGGCGTCCTCTGATCTTCCGGTGACAGCGGCATCTTAGCCAAAGTTGCGCGAGGGCGTCCCTCATCGCTCCCGTCGCGGCGCGAATGCCCGAAATCCTGCGAATTCCTCACCGCCTGCTTTATACTTCCCACATCCATGAAGGACTTCTACATCTGCGACTGCGGGCGCCACGAGAACAAAATTATTACCTCGACCTTCGTAGTCGTATCCAAACAGATCAAGCCCAAGAAGACAGGAGAGCCCTATCTGGCGCTTACGTTGGGGGATCGAAGCGGCCAGCTGGAAGCCAAGATGTGGGACAACGTGGAAGAGGTCCTGGAAGCCTTCGAACAGGACGACTTCCTCAAAGTGAAGGGCCTGATCAACAAGTACAAGCAGCGCTTCCAGTTGACCGTGCACAAGCTGCGGAAGATGGGCGACACGGAAATCGACTTTTCCGATTACCTTCCCAAAACTACAAAGGATATCGACGAGCTCTGGCAAACGCTGACGAACTTCGTGGCCGGTTTTGAGAATGCGCACCTCAAAGGCCTGGTACAAGCCTTCATGAGCGATCCCGAGATTGCCGCCGCGTATCGCAATGCCCCGGCCGCGAAAACCCTGCACCACGCCTACATCGGCGGACTGCTGGATCACGTGGTCTCGTTATTCCGCTCCTGCGACCTGATCCAGAGAAATTATCCCCAGATCAACCGGGATCTGCTGCTCACCGGCGCCTTTCTTCACGACCTTGGAAAGATCCACGAGCTGACTTATAACCGGTCTTTTTCTTACACCACGAAGGGGCAGCTTCTCGGCCACATGATTATCGAATTGGAGATGCTGCAAGCCAAGCTCGCATCTTTGCCCGGTTTCCCCGAAGAACTCAAGACGATGGTCGAGCACCTGATCATCAGCCACCACGGGCAATACGACTTCGGATCGCCCAAGCTCCCCATGTTCCCGGAAGCGCTGATGCTGCACTACCTGGATGACCTTGATTCCAAGATGGAGGCGATGCGCGCCCAGTTCGAGCGCGATGCTACCCTCGAGAGCGCCTGGACCAGTTACAACGCTTCCTTAGGCCGTCCACTGTTGAACACGGAAAAATTCCTGGCTGCCAAAAAAGCCGCCCCTTCCGAAGCCGCCGCCGATGCAATCGCGCATGAGGCCGAAGAAGCCGAACAAGCCCCTTTGCCGGGCATGGAAGTAAAAATCTAAAAGCGCCGAAGCCCCGGGATACCTTGGGCACGAGAGTCTCATACACTCTTGATTCTCCCAGGACCTTCTCATTCATTGCCCCGACGACCCTAATCAATTACAGTGAGGGCACACCGAAATTCAAAAAGATACGGAGGCCCTCATGCGCTCGCGTCTAATTCTGTTCACGCTCTGTCTTTATCTTGCATTTGCACTGGGCTGCAACAAACCGCCCGCAGCCGACAACAGCAACGATCCTAACGCTACCGACCAGAACGCCTCCGCCGGTACCGACTCCACCGGTAACGCCAAAGAGTCCGGCCGTCAGCCACGAGAGCGCAAAGAACGCAAAGAACCTCGCAGAGAACACCTGACAGTTCCTGCCGGTACTGCCGTGACCGTCAGCCTGGGTTCCGCGCTGGGGTCGAAACTGAGCCAGTCCGGTCAGAGTTTTAATGGCAGCGTTGCGAAGGATGTCATGGTCGGCAATGCCGTGGCCATTCCGCAAGGAGCGAACGTCAGCGGCACCGTCACCGATGCCAAGCCGCTTGGAAAGTTTGCTGGAGGCGCGGTCTTGAGTGTCCGCCTGGATTCGATCACGGTCAATGGTATTGAAGTCCAGGTCCAGAGCGAAGCCAAGACTTTCAACCAGAAGGGCAAAGGCAAGCGCACAGCAGTCGCCACCGGCGGCGGCGCGGCTCTAGGCGGGATCATCGGCGGCTTGGTAGGCGGGGGCAAAGGCGCCGCCATCGGCTTAGCCGCTGGCGCGGGCGCGGGGGCCGGTGGATCCGCCCTGACCGGCAACAAGGATATCGTTCTGCCTGCCGAGTCCGCCGTGACCTTCGAACTCTCGCAACCCTTAGAACTAAGGCGTTAAGAAAGCCTGCCCCACCCTTCTCGCGTTTTTTTTGCGAGAGGGTGGGGATTTTGACTTCCCTTCATCATAAAAGTGTTAGTGCCGTGGTCGTGACTCCCGACGTCCAATCCCGCTCTCCCCGCCCGTTTTGGAGGGTTTGAGTACTCATCGGCCTCGATTTTTCCGCTTCAACTCGTATCCACGATGTATTAAGATTTAAGTTCCCCCCTGGAAACACCTTATGGACATCGTGAATTTTAATCTGATTTTTTGTCTGATCGTTCAAGCCAACCTCGTCTTCGGCCTGGCTGGCATGATCTGGCCTGAGAAGTTCATGCCGCTATACGGTATCCTGATGTTTCCCTGGCCTGCGAGTCATCGCGCCATCCGAATCAATGGCATTGTTGCCATCCTGGGATGGCTGCTGGTCCTGGCCAAGTTAATGATTGCCCACCTGTAACCTGATGAAAAGGGTGCCCCGACCCTTCTGGCGTTTTGCGCGAGAGGGTGGGGATTTTGACTTCCTCTCCTCGCTAAAAAGCAGCGCATCTAAAGCAGCCCATCCAAACCCGGGAAAGAGGACGCCGCCAGCAAGCCTCCGAGTAAAGTTATGTAAAAGCTGTGGGATGCCGAACTAAATCCAGTACAAATGTCCCCCGTAAATGTAGACTCTCCATCCCGATATCTGCGCGGAGGTTTCTCTCGAATGAACCACACCCGGATTCTGGTGCTTTCCATTCTTCTCCTGGCCACCTTCGCAGCCGGCCAGAAGCGACAGCCGAATAAACCGGCGGAGCCCAACACTCCTGCGACTCCCACCGGCGAGCCCGCGGAAGAAAAGTTTCCCCCAGATGCTGGTGTTGTCCCCCCGCCGAAGCCTGAGTCCCCCAAGTCTCCGTTTGAAGGCATGAGGTACCGCCTGGTTGGCCCATTCCGCGGCGGACGCGTGCTCGCGGTGGCCGGAGTCCCGGGCCAGAACGATACCTATTACTTCGGGGCGGTTGCCGGAGGCATGTGGAAGACCACCGATGGCGGGCTCAACTGGCGTCCGCTCTGGGACAAGTTTACGGAAGCCTCCCCGTCAGTCGGCGCCATTGCAGTCGCCCCCTCGGACCCCAACGTGGTCTACGCCGGCACCGGCGAAGCCTGCATCCGCGGCAACATCGTTATGGGCAACGGCGTGTACAAATCCACGGACGCGGGCAAAACCTGGAAGTATTCCGGCTTGCGCGACACCTATTCCATCGGCCGAATGATCGTGCATCCCAAAGATGCCAACACCGTTTACGTCGCCGCTCTCGGCCATCCCTTCGGCCCCAATACCACCCGAGGAGTCTTCCGCTCGCGTGATGGTGGCAAGACCTGGCAACGGATTCTCTACGTGGACGACAAGACCGGAGCCATCGACGTCCAGTTTGATCAGACCAATCCCAACATTCTTTTTGCGGGAATGTGGCAGGCCGATCGCAAGCCGTGGAGCATGGAATCCGGCGGCCCCGGCAGCGGTCTCTATCGCTCCGCCGACGCAGGCGACACCTGGACCAAGCTGACCGGCAAAGGCCTGCCCGAGGGCACAATCGGACGCATTGGCATCGCGACCACGCCCAACCCCAATCGCATCTACGCGCTGATCGAAGCTGAGAAAGGGGGGCTATTCCGTTCCGATGACGCCGGGGAAAAGTGGGAACTCGTCAACGACGATCGCCGCTACCGCCAGCGCGCCTGGTACTACACGCATGTCTTTGCCGATCCCAGGAATCCTGACGTGGTCTACATCCTGAACACCGGCACGTACCGCTCCATTGACGGCGGAAAAACTTTCACTCCCCTGCATACACCTCACGGCGACAATCACGGCTTCTGGATCGATCCGGCCAATCCCCAGCGCCTGATCAACGGCGATGACGGGGGGGCCACCATCTCTACCGACGGGGGCGACAGTTGGACCACGCTCTACAACCAGCCCACGGCGCAGTTCTACCACATCGCGGCAGACAACCGTTTTCCCTACTGGCTCTATGGCGCCCAGCAGGATAACTCCACGGTCGCCATCGCCAGTGCCAGTGCGAGTGGCGGAATTGATCAAAGTAATTATCACGAGGTCGGCGGCGGCGAGAGCGGATACGTAACACCCGATCCTACCGACCCCGAAATCGTCTACGCCGGCTCCTACGGAGGAGACATCACCCGCTACGACCATCGCACCGAGCAAACACAGGCCATCAATCCCTGGCCGCGCAATGTAATCGGATGGGGCATGGCCGATCTGAAGCACCGCTTCCAATGGACCGAGCCCATCGTCTTCTCCCCGCACGATCCGCATACGCTCTATTTCGCGGGTGAAGTTCTCTTCAAGACCACCGACCAGGGCATGAATTGGAGCATCATCTCGCCCGACCTTACCCGCAATGACAAATCGAAGCAGCAGGCCTCCGGCGGCCCCATCACCAAAGACAACACGGGCGTCGAGGTCTACGACACGATCTTCTCGGTAGCAGAGAGTCCCGCGCAGAAGGACCTGATCTGGGCGGGCACCGATGATGGCCTGATTCACGTCACCAGGAACGGCGGGCAGAACTGGGACAATGTCACTCCCAAGGCCATGCCGGAGTGGGGCACGGTCAGCATGATTGAAGCCTCGCCCACGGACGCAGCTACAGCCTATGTCGCCTTCGAACGCCATAAACTGGACGACTTCACCCCCTACATCTTCAAGACAGTGGACTTCGGCAAGACGTGGACCACGCTGGTGCGCGGTATCCCGAAAGACGACTACGTCCATGCCGTCCGCATCGATCCCAAGCGCCAGGGCCTGCTCTACGTCGGCACCGAGCGCGGAGTCTACCTGAGCTTTGATGACGGCCAGAACTGGCAGCCCATGCAACTCAATCTGCCTATGTCCCCCATTAACGACCTGATCGTTAAAGGAAACGACCTGGCCGTAGCCACACATGGCCGATCATTCTGGGTGCTTGACGATCTGTCTCCCATTCGTCAATGGAGTGAGGGAATCAAATCAAATGATTTCCAACTGTTCACCCCGGCCGAAGCCAACCACACCACGTTCTCCGGGTCCTTCTTCGGTCCCAGCGGCGCCGCAGGCCAGAATCCACCGCCAGGCGCGGTCATTTACTACTATCTGAAGACAGAAATCAAAAAGCCCGAAGAGAAGAAAGAAGAGAATAAAGGAGACCAGAAGGAGGAAAAAAAGGCCGAATCCGCCACAAGCCATGTAGCCGCGGACGCCCCCGTCCGCGGTCCGGCGAAGCCGGATTCCAATTCCGCCGACGAAACCGCCTCCGCACCCCGCGTCAAAATCGAAATCCTGGACGCCTCCGGCAAGGTCATCCGCACTTACCCGCCGAAACATCCGCCCGCCGCCGACGGAGACGAGGAATTCCGGCGCCAGAAACCAGAAGAACTCCCCACCCAAGCCGGCATCAACCGCTTCGTGTGGGATCTGCATTATGAGGGTGTCCCGCGAATACCCAACTCGCCGCTTTGGGGAGGTTCGACCGACGGCCCGCTCGCCCTTCCAGGCGACTACCAGGTCCGCCTGACCGTGGACGGTAAAGCGCAAACCCAACCGTTCAAAATCGTTCCCGACCCGCGCCTGAAAGTCAGCGCCGAGGATCTGAAAAAGCAGTTCGACCTTATGCAGCAGATCGTGCGCAAAGTCACCCAGGTGCACGACGCCGTCCGCCAGATCCGCGACGTCCGCGCGCAGATGGGCACACTCGATAAGCGCCTGAAAGAAGAAAAGAATCCGAATGCTAAAGCCGTCGCCGATACCGGCAAGGCCGTCGACAAGAAGATGACGGCAGTCGAGGAAGCCCTCATCCAGACAAAATCCAAGAGCGGCCAGGACGTGCTGAACTATCCCATCCGCCTCAACAATCTGCTGGTCGCTCTGGGAGGAGTCGTGTCCAGCGCCGACGCGGCCCCGACCACGCAGGACTATGAAATGTATGACGAACTGAGCAAGCAGGCGGACGAACAACTGTCCAGGTGGAACGACATCATCCGCACCGATCTGCCCGCCTACAACAAGCTGGCGCAGGAAAAATCAATCCCGGCCGTAGGCCTGAGCCCGGATACCGAGCAGTAGCAGGAAAACATCGGGGAGCGGCGCGATGGAGACACCGCTCCCCGAAGCAACGTACCGGCACCAGGTGGCTCCCTGTGGCGTTCACACTTCGATTCGGCAACTTAGATTAGTAGCTGCAGATCGATCCTATCGTTGCCATCGCTCCATTGATGTAAGCGCGGTACGCCTCCGAACTGGTCAGATCCGTGTCGTAGAACGTCCACGAGGCGAACCGGCCAGGCTGCGCCGCCGTGTTCCACTTGCCGCACATCCCCTGGCCCCAGCTCGCAACGTCGGTCGCGCCCCAGAATCCCGTGATGATGGTCTGATAAGGAGCATACGTCGAGTAGTACTGCTGCAGCTGCGCCGTGCTGTACAGCTCAGTGTTGACCCAGTAAGGCCGTTTCAGCTGGTTCACGACGTACTTCTGCAGCTGCTGTACGTCCGGGTTGCCGGAGTTAGGAGTATCCAGCCACGTGACGTATCCCGCCTGGAAATTACAGCCATTGGACGCTACCTTCTTCGGCAGGGACTGCCAGAAGCTCTTCAGCGCGCCGTAGCCCGGCGAAAAATCGCTCCAGCCATACCACACCGCGATGGGCCTGTTGTAGGAACCCGCAGGGCACGGTCCACCGAGAGTTTGCACGAAATTCATCAGGTTCCAGATTTTCTTGTAGGCCACCGCCGTGGTGGTTCCCGAGACAACCTGACATCCCGCGGGCGCGTTGCTGTTGTACAAGTAGCAATATTCCGCGCCGTACTTCCACTTGGGGAATACGACGACTTCCAACTGGACGCCGAGATTGGCAGCCGAGTTATACAGCAGCCGAATGTTGCTCCAGTACGTGGGCGTATCCCCCAAGGGGAGAATCATCATCACTCCATGGTATTTGCCCATGGAATTTACGGCCGCAAATGAGGAATCGATCGCACTCTGAAAATTGCTGAAGCTCCATTGCTCCCAGAAACGGTTGTCTCCTGCGCACGCGTCTGGATTGGATTGGCATGCACTGGGAGCATAAGTGCGCCATCCCGGCGTGATCTGCGGGTTTGGCAAGGTGAATACGTTCCAGGCGGTTTGCGGACCTGAGGCAGCCAAGGCGGCAACGCAGGTGAAAATGAGCAGGCTAGACACAACCACGAGCACACGAACCGGTGGTGTTCGCATGGATCCCCCCTAGATTTAAGCCGCGCCTACTGGTGTGGACAAATCTGGCTAGTCTGGGACAGAAACGCGGATATTTTCAGGAATGGCCGCAGTCTAGGAGCAGTCGTGGCGAGACGCAAGCTTTTTTTCGCCTGTTCTGTAATGAGAAGGACTAATTCAATCCCCATCAGGGAAGGATCGGCAAACGAGAGACCCCTTCGCCCGACTCGCATGACGTCTCGACTCCGGACCCTCCCAGGATAAAAAAACTTTGGGCCGCCAGACATGGCGGCCCGCGGTTTCAGTGCACTGATTCCTACCAGCCCTCATCCCCAAGCAAGGTCCGGGTCAGGTCGGCGGGAGGACTTACGTTGTGGGTCAAATCGCCGTTGATAAACGGCTCCATGAGCTGGTTCGGGAACTCGAGCGTATCCCAGTGCGAGATCGACGATCCCGGTGCCACCGGATTGGGGCTGTACAGCAATGCCTGGTTGGCGGCGTTGGCGCCCGCCCGCAGGCTCATGTCCAGTCCGAGGGTGGCGTTCACCACCCCGCCCGCCAGTGCGCCCTTGATCGTATTTCCATCGGCCAAGGTGATCCGCACTGAGGGGATCGTGATCGTGGGATCCGTCCCACTCAGTCCGTTAGGCGGGCTTCCGGCGACGTTATCGGCGACGATGACCGCCAGGGCTCCGGCATCCTGGCAGTTCTTCACCTTGACGGTAAACGCGCAACTGCCCCGGTCTACCAACGCGATTTTTCCGTTCACGACGGCCGGGTTCGTAATCGTGGTGCAGGCATCCGTCGTGCTTGGACCCGTGGTATCCGCCGCGTCCAGAGCCTGAACTACGTCTCCTGTAACTCCGGGTGAGGTTAATGCCGGTCCGAAGCTGGCCTCCCCGACGTCATAGTTGCCTGCGATTCCTGCAGGAGAGTTCACCGCCAGCACCGGAGTGCCTTGCGCCAACACTGTCGGCACCGCCGCCGTTACCCCGGCTCCATTCCACACCAGCTTGCGGGGCCGGATGGCCGAGAGTTTCCGCTGGTGGACTGTCATCTTGTCCCATGTCTGTCCGGTTGTGGTGTCCAGGATCTGCCGCGAGTAGATGTCCGTCTTGTTTCTTATCTCCGTTCCCTTCGATTCATCCACGAAGCTGGCGAAGCCAAGGCCATGCGCGAACTCGTGCAGCAGTACTGTAACCAGGTCCAGGTTCGTGCCATGGTTGTTGTCCAGACCGTAGTACCAATTGAATCCGGTCAGACAGTTGGGATCGGTTCCAATGCTGCTATTGAATTGCGCCACGATATCGTTGCTGGACGGCAGCAGGTCCAGTCCCGCCAGCTTATTCGCCAGCGCCACGGCGTACCAGGTTTTGGGAAACGTCGCGCCCGGAAAATCCGACACAATGGATGCCGCCCCTGCCGAACCCAATACTCCTGAGGTCGCGGTGCAGGGCAGTGGATCAAAACTGGCCTGAATGCGGATCTCCACCGCGCTGCTGAGCGAAGAACCCCAGATGCCCGCAGCGTCCTGGAAGGCAATCAGGCGTTGTGCCCCGAGCGTGGCGCCGCTATTGCCGCCGACCGGCGTAACTGGCGTGGGATCGTTGAAACCCTCGCCCGGCCCATCCATGTTGACAACCGTGATCGTAGCCTGGGCGAAGCCTGCCTGGTTAATGAGAAACATCAATCCGAGTAAAGCTACCGAGAGGATGAGCAGTTGTCGTGTTTTCATGGCAATTACTTCACCTCCGGAACTGCGGATTGATGGCTGCTCTTTTTGGCGGCTGCATCCGGCTTGCTGCTGCTGGCATCAATTTGCAGGAAGCGTTTGGCCTCGTCCACATTGCTCACGCATTTCTCGGAAAGCGTGCCGTCCGGATTGATTTTGACGACGTCCAGGTTCATGAAACGTCCTTGCAGGTTGACCGATTCCGCCCCGTTGGGATGCTTCACTACAACCAGCCCCGTGGCATCACGGCTGAGCGACTTTTTCATCCCGTCGGTCAGATTTTTGATCTCCTCCGGCGTCGGCTGCCGCAACTGTTTTTTGGGAGCGTTGGTACCGGTGCTTTGCGCCCACGCACTCGAACTTAAGGTAAGGACAAAACTAACGGTTAACAGGATGACGAACTCTCGCAGGCTGGATCGCCTGCGTACGCTATGGCATGGCATGAAAGGAACCTCCTGGGAATTACCTGCGGTTGAGCGGGATTCTGCTGGCTGGTAGCAGCGCGAGTACTGCCCGCAATACGCGAACTGGGATCAGAAGCCAGCCCGAAACGCCCGTCTGTACGGGCGTTTGCTAGCATACCGCGATTGGAGGATTTTTCAAGGACCAAGTTCCCTGCGGCAGAATTCCGGGACGGCACCCGGTGCAAAGGTTTGCATCCCCGCCGCTGAGTGGCCTTTCAGGACCGCGCTACGTGGCTACCAGGAACTGATCCATCCACTGCAGAATCAGCTGCCGCATTTGGGGCAATTCCACGTGCGCGCAATCGAACAATTCAATGCGGCAGTCCGGCTCCTTCCCGTGCTTGCGGTACAGCGGCAGCAAGCGCTCGCGAACCTTCTCCACGCCTGCGGCTGGCGTCAAAGCATCCTGCCGCCCGTTCACGCTTAAGCGCGCGCGCGGCACGATCAGCTCGTTGATATCCGCCGTCTGGAAATGCTTCAGCAACGACGGCACGTAGTAATAAATTCCATGCTCCTTCAGGCCATGCGTCCGAATCAGCTCTTCATAATCCGTCAGGCAGCACACGTCCATGCAAACCTTCACCCGGGGATCGAGTGCCGCCAGCCACCACGCCTTGGTCGATCCCATCGACATCCCCATCGCCCCCAGTCGCGTGCTGTCCACGTCCGGGCGGCTCGCCAGGTAATCCAACGCCCGAAATTCATCGAACATCATCATCCCGTACAGCACCTGCCCGCGCCACAACATCAGCTTGAATGCATCCTGCTCGCCTTGCCCGCCATCAGCTACATGCTTGCGCTCGCCAAAGCACCAGCTGTCGATCGCCAGCGTGACCAATCCTTTCTCCGCGCACACCGGCGCATAGGCCGGTTGTGCGTCCACGCCCTTCAGCAACTGCTCCTTACCCAGGTCATACATTCCGCCGTGCCAATGGATATATAGCAACCCCGGCGCCTTTGGCTGCCGGTGGCGAGGAATCAGCAACAGTGCAGGGACGGGCTCAATTCCATTCAGATCGAGTACCAGGCGCTCCAGCGTGTACCCATCATGTTCTTCCTTGCTCACCAGCCGAGCCGGCCCAGGCCGGTGCTTCCAGGGTAGATCACCCAGCAAACCCCACAACTCGCGGCGGCGCTTCTGCTGCTGTGAACTGAATTCATTCGCTTCCTCCGCCGGGCCTGAGTGCTTCTCCGGCAAGGCCGCTGCCGAAGCCACGATGGCTGCAGAACTTCCGAGAAACTCTCTCCGATTCCAAAGCCCATTCATCATTTGCTCCTTAAACGGAATACTCCGGCGTGGGATTGGAAGTGTAGGTCCAACTGCCGCCCGTGGAATGGCCCTTCCGCAATAGAGCGGCCTATTTCGGATACCAATCCAGCAAGCGCACTTCAATTCCCGTCCCTTGCAACGCTTTCTGAAATACCGAGAGATCCGACCCGCGGTAATGGTAGGGGATCACGACTTTGGGGCGAAAGGCTTTCACTGCATCGGCTGCTTCTTCCGGCGGCATAGTGTAAGGCAGGTTCATGCAGATGAATGCCACGTCGATATTTTTGAGCGCGCGCATCTCCGGGACACCTTCGGTATCGCCGGAGAAGTAGAACCGCTTCCCGCCATAAGTGAGAACGTACCCATTGCCGCGGCCCTTGTCGTGAAAAAGCTTGCCCGGCGCGGGACCGCGCTTCAGGTTATAGGCGGGAATCGCCTCGATAGTCCAGTTCTGCCACGTCTTTGTCTCGCCGTTCGCGATGGGCGTGGCGCTGGTGACGGTCTGAGCGACTGCGGATGAGGAGATAATTTCCGTGCCCGGCTTGCTGATTTGCTTAATGGAATCCGGATCCATGTGGTCGCCGTGAATGTCGGTGATCAGGATGAGGTCCGCCTTGGGTAGTCCGGAGAACGTCACCGGCTTGGCGGGATCTAGGTAGATCGCTTTCCCGCCCGCCTCGATCAGAGTGCTGGCGTGGTTCAGAGGAGTCATCTTGACCTCGCCCGAGGAGGTCGGGAAAGCTTGAGTCGGTCCGGCCGAGTGGGCCTGGGGAACGATGGAGAAAATGAATCCGACTGAAATCGCAACCAGCAAAATCGCTCTCATGGTGAACCTCGCGTCCAATGGGGACCCTTTTTGCATACTATAACGCCGTTGCGCGGCAGAGCTTGCTGGCTCTTGATTGTGGCACATTCATGTGTCACAATCACCCCATGCCCTCCGTGAATATCCGCCAACTCCGAGACACGCGACGTCTGAAGGCTTGGCTGCGCGCTGGCAAGACAGTTGAACTCCGGGACCGCGACCGCCTTATTGCTCGGATTGTGCCGGAAAATCAGAAACGGGAACAGCCGGTGCAGTACCCGGATTTCGCAGCCCGAGCAAAGAAAATTCTCGGTGACCGTATTCTCCCCAATGTCGTGCTTGAGGATCGGGGACGTTATTGAGCATTTATCTAGACTCGAGCTTTGTTGTTTCTTTGTACGTGACGGATTCTCATTCGTTCGAAGCGCGGCAAGAGGTGCGGGCCGGTGCGCCATTTTTACTTACTCCTTTCCATCTCGCTGAATGGGCCCATGCACTGTCACAGCAGGAATTTCGGGGAAATCTTACGGCGCAAGAAGCCCGGGCGATGAACGCAGTTTTTGCAGCCGATCGAGCCTCGGGTTTGTGGCGCTTGACGAGTTTTCCTGAAACTGCCTTCGACGTTTGCGCCGATCTCGCCCGTAAGCACGGGTCAGGAATTGGCATGCGCACGCTGGACAGCTTGCACGTTGCCTGCGCGATTGAACTCAAGGCGGAACGTTTGTGGACCTTCGATGAGCGGCTGGCGAAGCTAGCAAAAGCGCAAGGACTGAAGACAAACTGAGGCCTACAGGCGCGGTGCCCGCGTATGCGTTCGAAGAGTTTGCAGAGTAGCAACATCCCGGGGTCTACTTTCCGCTACTCTTCCTCTTCCTTCACCTCGCCGCGCTCGGCCTTGGCTTTTTCGATGATCTTCTCCTGCAACTGGCCCGGCACCACGTCGTAGTGATGCATTTCCATGTTGAAGCTGCCGCGCCCTTGCGTCATCGAAGTCAGCTCGACGCCGTAGGTCAGCATTTCGGCCATGGGAACTTCGGCTTTGACCACGGTATTGCCGCCTTTGTTGTCCATTCCCTGAATGCGTCCCCGGCGGCTGTTGAGATCGCCCATGATGGCGCCCGCGAAGTCGTCAGGAACCGTAATTTCGACGTTCATGATTGGCTCCAGCAGCGTGGGCTTGGCGATCTCCATCGCTTTCTTAAAAGCTATACGGCCCGCCATCTGGAATGACAGGTCGTTGGAATCCACGTCGTGGTAGGAGCCGTCGTAGAGCACGACTCTGAAATCGACTACCGGAAATCCGGCGAGGTATCCTCGGCTCGCGGCGTCTTTAATTCCCTTTTCTACGGCAGGGATGAAATTCTTGGGGATCGCGCCGCCGAAGATGTCGTTGACGAACTCGAACTCGCCGCCGCGCGGCAGCGGTTCCATCTTGATCTTGCAGTCGCCGTACTGGCCGTGGCCTCCAGTCTGTTTCTTGTGGCGGCCCTGGACGTCGGCTTTGCCGCGGATCGTCTCTCGATAGGGCACCTTGGGAGCCTTGAGGTTGACCTGCGTGTTATAGCGCTTCTTCAGCTTCGCAACTGCGACTTCGATGTGCTGCTGCCCGGTGCCCGCGATCAGGAATTCCTTGGTCTGGGCATCGCGGAAAAAGCGCAGCATGGCATCTTCTTCCATCAGCTTGTGCAGGCCGGGGCCGAGTTTGTCTTCGTCGGCGCGGCTCTTGGGCTCGATGGCGAAAGTGATCGCCGGTTCCGGCAGTTTCACCCTCGGATACTGAATGGGAGCGGATTTGTCGCCCAACGTGTCGCCGGTGAGAGTGTCTTTCAACTTGGCGACTGCGCCGATGTCGCCGGCATGCAGTTCGTTCACCGGAATCGCTGTTTTACCCTGCATGGTGGAGATGTGCGCGAATTTTTCCTGCGCCCCGCGGCTGAAGTTTTGCAGGGTAGCGTCGTTCTTGAGAACGCCGGAGAATACTTTGAAGTACGAGATGCGTCCCGCAAAGGGATCTGAAACAGTCTTGAAGACGTAAAGCGAGACCGGCTCCGCGTCGCTCTCATGACGCTTGGGAGCATCGCCATTTCCGCTGGCAACGGGCTCCCCCTGAACCCATTCGTGCTCGGATGGAGCGGGAGTATAGTCCACGATAAAGTCCATGACCCGGTCAGCGCCGATATTGCCCAGCCCGGAACTGAAGATCACGGGGAAAATTTTGTCCTCGCGGATCGCATTATGCAGAGCCGGGACCAGATCTTCTTCCCCAAGAGTTCCGGCCTCGAAGAATTTTTCCATCAGCTTGTCATCGCCCTCGGCCACCAGTTCGACCAGGCGCTCGTGGGCTGACTGCGCCTGTTCTTGCAGGTTGGCCGGGATTTCTGTTTCCTTTCCCTTGCCGTCTCCACCCATCTCGTAGATGTAGGCTTTCATGCGGACCAGGTCGATCACGCCGGACAGGCTCTTCTCGGCCCCAATCGGGAGTTCGATGGGAATCACATTCCGGCCGAAAGCGTTCTCCAGAGACTCGAGCACGCGGGTGGCATCGGCGCGATCGCGATCCATGCGGTTGACCACAATGAGGCGTGGAGTCTTGTATTCCTCGCAGTAATTCCACACCCGCTGCGTGACCACTTCCACACCAGCCACACCGTCGACCACAACAATGGCCGCGTCCACCACCGGCAGCGCCATCTTGGCCTCATGGACGAACATGTTGAAACCCGGCGTGTCGAGGATATTGATCTTGGTTTTGCCCCACTCCAGCACGGCCATCCCCGTGGAGATCGACATCTTGCGGGCGATCTCTTCATCGTCGTAGTCGGTGGTGGCGGAACCGTCATCGACGCGGCCCAGGCGCTGGGTCGCTCCTGAGGTAAACAGCATGGCCGATACCAGCGATGTCTTGCCCGCGTGGCCATGCCCGACCAACGCGACATTCCTTATGTTTTCTCCGGAATAGACTTTCAAGTTGGGTCTCCTTAAGGCAGGCGTGGGAGGGAACGGCCCATGGAAAGAGGATGAGGACAGGAACTGTTGCCCAAATGGGCTTATTCCTTCTAAGCACCCGCCAAAACCTAGGATGCTACCACGCGGCGAGCAAACGCCTCAACCGAGGGCGGCACCGGGGTCAACAGGCCGCAGGATTGGCTTCAAAATCGCGTGAAGGGGGCGCAACCCTCGAATAACACTGGCTCGATGCGGGCCGTTCCGCGCTATAATCCCCGCCAATCCGAATCCTGCCCGGGCCATTCGCTTCCGCGGCAGCCATCCCCGAAATTGGGCTGTGGAGGGTCCCCATGAAGTCGACTATGATGCCGTCGCCCTTGCTGCTGACCAGAATTCTGGAGCGCTCCGCCAAAATATTTCCGAATGTTGAAATTGTTTCCGTGCGGCCGGACGGATCACGCCACCGCTCAAGCTATGGCGAAGTGCATCGCCGGGCAAAGCAGCTGTCGGCGGCCCTGCTGCAGGCCGGCATTGCAAACGGAGACCGTGTCGCCACCCTGATGTGGAACCAGCAGGAGCATTTGGAGGCTTACTTCGCTGTGCCCGCGGTGGGAGCAGTGCTCCATACCTTGAACCTGCGGCTCCATCCGGAGGAGATTGCCTACATCATTAATCACGCAGAGGACCGGTTTCTTATAGTGGATGCTACTTTGCTCGATATTTTCGAGCAGTTCCGCGCCCACGTTCAGTTGGAGCGCGTGTTCGTCGTCGATCACGGCTGCGGCCGCCAGACGGACGGGGGCGAGTCCTACGAATCCTTACTGGCGGGTGCGAGCGGCGAACCAGACTATCCGGATCTCGACGAGCAAGAAGCCGCCGCCATGTGCTACACCTCCGGCACGACCGGCAAGCCCAAAGGGGTCGTTTACTCGCATCGCTCGCTCTCCCTGCACTCGTTAGCACTCGCTCTGCCGGACCAGCTCGCGGTAAGTTGCCACGACAACGTCCTGCCCGCCATGTCGATGTTTCACGCCAATGGCTGGGGCTTTCCCTACGCGGCCACGATGGCCGGCAGCAGGCAGATTCTTCCGGGCAGAAATCTTCAACCGGAAGCCCTGCTTGATCTGATGGAAACTGAACAGGTCACCCTCACCGGCGGAGTCCCAACCATCTGGCTGGCGGTGCTGAATGCCCTCGACTGCCATCCCGGCAGATGGAAGCTGGCTTCCGGATTGAGAATCATTGTCGCGGGTTCGGCGGCTCCTGAGTCAATGTTCCGCCGCTTCGACAAGCTGGGGGTGCGTGTGATTCAGCCCTGGGGCATGACAGAAACCAGTCCATTGGCCACGGTCTGCACTCCAAAACCGCACATGGATAGCTGGACGGAAGATGACAAGTATGCCCTACGGGCCAAGCAGGGCTTTCCCTCTCCTTTTATTGAAATTCGCGCCGTGAATGACAAGGAGCACACACCTTGGGATGGCCTGACGACCGGGGAACTGGAAGTCCGCGGACCATGGGTTGCCTCTGGATATTACAAGCTCGATCAGAGCGATCGCTGGACGAACGACGGCTGGTTCCGCACAGGAGATGTGGTCACAATCGATTCGGAAGGCTATGTAAAGATCACCGACCGCGTGAAGGATCTGATCAAGTCAGGGGGCGAGTGGATCAGTTCTGTGGATCTGGAAAATGCCTTGGTAGCCCACGACGCGATAAAGGAAGCGGCGGTCATCGCCGTGCCCCATCCCAAATGGGCAGAGCGGCCCATCGCTGTGATCGTGCTCAAGGATGGGCGCCAGGTGAAGGATTCGGAATTGTGCGCGTTTCTTTCTCAGCGCTTTGCCAAGTGGCAGCTACCCGATGCGTTCGTGTTTGTGGACGAATTGCCGCACACCTCCACCGGAAAACTATTGAAGAGCAAACTGCGCCAGCAGTTCCAGGGATGGCGGTGGGATCAGCCAGTGCCCGCCAATCAAGCCATATGAACTTGCCATGAGAGCGGGTGTATTATCTTCATCGCCATGTTGGGCGGACGCTCCAGCGAACAGTGGATCGCGCAATACTCTCGCAGCCACCAGCATCCCATAAACCGGCTGTGCCACACCCTGGGCATCCCCACGATCCTGCTCTCCGTCGCAGTCTTTCTCATCGGGTTCCTCAACCACCGGCTCTGGCTGTATGCGCTGGCTCTCTTCGTGACCGGGTGGATCCTGCAGTTTGTGGGGCATGCCTTCGAGGGCAAGCCGCCGGAATTTTTCAGCGACTGGCGATTCCTTTTCGTGGGCGTGCGCTGGTGGTGGGCCAAAATCAACGGCAAAGCCTGAATCTTGAGTTGAGCCGGGAGGCCGCATGTTCCCTGCACTTTCCCGTTTTACTGACCTGGGAATCCTTCTCCTTCGCTTGATGGTTGGAGTGGTGTTCGTTACAAGCGGTTACAGCCATCTGAAAGACCCCGAATCCCGCTCCAGGAGCATTGGGATGCCGAAGAGCTTCACGATTATTCTGGGGATCGGCGAGGTTGCGGGTGGTCTGGGGGTCGCAGCCGGCGTGTTGACGCAACTGGCTGCATTGGGACTGATCCTCATTATGCTCGGGGCCATTCAGAAGAAGATGTTCGTGTGGCATACCGGCTTCTGGGGAGAGAAATCGTCCGGCTGGCACTACGACCTTATTTTCGTGATCATGAATCTGGTGATCGCATTTACCGATGGAGGCGGGTACGTGCTGATGAGAGTAATCCGCTAGCGGGACTGGTCCGGAAAGTCAAAATCCCCACCCTCTCGCAAAAGACGCGAGAAGGGCGGGGCACCCTTTGGCGCACCCCTGGCGGCACCCTGGTTGACTCCATGTTTCTGTTCTGGTGGTATGCTGAACTCACTTGGGGTTGTCATCCTAAACAAATGCAGGGCCTGATCGCACGATTCTTGCTGCTGTTTTCGGTTGCCGGAGTCTTTCTTCCGCCCGCGCTCCAGGCCTCGGCTGCCCCTAGCCATTTGTGCTGTCGCCGCACGGCGCAGCATCACTGTCATAGTTACAGTCCGACCGATTCCACGGAGACCGCCGTTCACGGGCCCGGATGCTCTCAAAACTGCCGCCGTGCAGTGGCTACTTCGCAGTGGGCGCATCCCGAACCGTCGCGCGCAGGAAACCCGATAGCAGAATTCGCGGTCAACCGGGCTGAAATACCCCGCAGTTTCCCTGCCGTTGAGTTCCCTTCCTCGCAATGTACGCGTGCTCCTCCGGTCCTGCGCGCCTCCTGAAGCACTGAACTCAGAAAATCCCCATGCACCGGAGACGTGCGGCTTCTTCTCGCGCCGTCCGTGCTGGCCTCGGAGAAGGCATGCGTTCCCTCTCAACCGCGCTGTTCACAATTCTGTTGTGCTTTGCACCGGGCGCCTCCGCCGCGGTGGTAGGCACGGTGCGCGGAGTCATTCACGATCCACAGCATCGCCCGGTAGCTTACGCTATGGTGATGATCAAGGCCAAGACCTCGAACTGGGCCGCCACGACGAATTCCGATGCCAATGGAAATTTTGTCTTCAATGCCGTGCCGCTGGGAGAAATGGTGGTCAGCGTCTCTGGCCTGGGATTCCAGCAGACGCAGCAGGATGTCATGGTGACTTCCAGTTCCCAGCCCGTGCTGCACTTCGCCCTCAATGTCGCGGGAACCACGGAGACCGTGAACGTCTCGGCCACCGCTCAGGGCGCCGCTGCGGACTCACAGACTCCAACCACCGTTGTGGACCGAGAAGAAATTGCGCGCACTCCCGGAGCAGCCCGTACCAACAGCATGGCGATGATTACCGACTATGTCCCGGGAGCGTATATGGTGCATGACCAGCTTCACATTCGCGGCGGACATCAGACCAGTTGGCTGGTGGATGGCGTGCCGGTCCCCAACACCAACATTGCCTCCAACATCGGCCCGCAATTCGATCCCAAGGACATCGACTACCTGGAAATCAGCCGCGGCGGCTACGGAGCGGAATTGGGGGATCGTACCTACGGGGTCTTTAATGTCGTGCCCCGCACCGGATTCGAACGCAATCGCGAAGCGGAACTGGTGCTGAGCGCGGGAAACTTCTACCAGACCAACGATCAGTTCAGTTTCGGCAGCCATAGCGAGCGGCTCGCTTACTACGCCAGCGTGAACGGCAACCGCAGCAATCTGGGGATTGAAACGCCCGTGCCGCAGGTGCTGCACGATGCCTCGAACGGGTTTGGCGGATTCGGCTCGCTGATTTTCAACGCCGATCCTTCCGACCAGTTTCGCTTCATCACCTCATTCCGGCGCGATTATTTCCAGATTCCCTACGATCCGTTCCCCTATGACATGGAAAACGGGCTGGTGAATGGCGTGCTCACGGGACAGTACCCGAGCCTGCATTTACGCGATGGCGACCACGAAGCCGACGCAGTCGCGAATTTCTCCTGGGTGCATACCTTCAGCTCCACAGTGTTGATGACGGTTTCGCCGTTTTATCACTACAACCGCGCGAACTATGACAGTTCCCTGAGCGATCCGATCGTAACCACCGACCACCGCGCTTCGAACTATGCCGGCGGTCAGTTGAATCTCAGTGCGAACCGGAAGAGAAACGATCTGCAGGTAGGGCTCTACAGCTTTTATCAGCAGAATCATGAATTGCTCGGCGCGGCGTTCAACGACGGCAGCGGCACTGCCTTCAGCGTGGTCGAGCGCCCTTCCGGCAACCTCACATCGTTCTTTATCGACGACAAGTTCAAGCCGGCTTCATGGCTTATGCTTTCTGCCGGGGCGCGGCCCACACATTTCTCCGGCGGCCTGACCGAGAATTCCATCAGCCCCCGCGTTGGAGCCGCGCTCAATCTGCCAAAGCTCAAGTGGACTTTCCGGGCATCCTACGGTCATTACTACCAGCCGCCGCCCTTGCTGACGGCCTCCGGCCCGCTCCTGCAATTTGCCAACAGCAATAACCTGGCGTTCACCACGATCCGCGGAGAGCGCGATGAGGAGGCGCAATTCGGAGTGAACATTCCCTGGCGGGGATGGATGATTGACGCGGATACGTTCCGCACGAATGCCTCAAATTTCTTCGACCACAACAATATTGGCGAGTCGAATCTCTTCTTCCCGCTCACCATTCAGCGGGCCCACATTCGCGGATGGGAACTCACCTTGCGTTCCCCGAGCCTGGCGCATCGAGTCCGGGTTCACGTCGCTTACTCGAATCAGGTGGCCTGCGCCGGAGGAGCCATCAACGGCGGGCTGACGGATTTCTCCACCCTGGACTGGGGGCCGCTCGATCACGATCAGCGCCATACTTTGAACATTGGGGCGGACGTGACCCTGCCGAGTCGCGCTTACCTTTCCACGAACGTGTACTACGGCTCCGGATTCGTAAATGCGTTTCCGGGCGACCCGTACCCGGGAGACTACTTACCTGGGCACACGACCCTCGATCTGACACTGGGCAAAGATTTTGGCGAGCGATTCTCTGCTTCTGTCGCCGCGCTGAATATGGCCAACCGCCGCTATCTGATCGATAACAGCGTCACCTTTGGCGGCTTTCACTGGAATAGCCCACGCGAGATTCTGGTGGAACTCCGATACAGATTTCATTATTAGAAGGTCTCCCCGAGGCGATGTTGGAAGAAGCGGAAATGAGGGGTGCCCCACTTCTCCCCGCCTTTGGGAGAAGTGGGAATCCGATCCCATTCCTCCCCGGGTTCTCTCACCCCTTTTGCCGCAGCAACTCCTCCACATCCCCCATCTTCTCCCCCAACAGATTCAGCTTGCGGGCGAGGCCCTGAATCTCCGATTCGGCGCGGCGGTTCACGTCGTAGTCCAGTTCGCTGCGCAACCGGTCTTTGGTGTCCTGCCGGTTCTGGCTCATCATGATCACCGGCGCCTGGATGGCCGCCAGCATTGACAAGAAAAGATTCAGCAGAATGAACGGATAGGGGTCCCAGCCTCGCTTGCCGAGCAGGCTGTCCACGCCTATATAAACGGCGAGTCCGAACATGAACGAGAGAATGAACGTCCACGATCCTCCGAAGCCCGCCACCGTATCGGCAATGCGTTCTCCCAGCGTGGCTTCGCGATCGATGATTTCATTGGGATGCCGCATGGCACGCAGGCGCACCAGATGCTGGGCAGCATGGAACTGCCGTCCCAGCACGCGCAGCATCTCCATGCCCGCCATGGGCTTGCGTTGCAGCAGGACGGCAATGTCTTCGCGGTCCACTTCGACACACACCGCCTCGTCCAACGCCACCGCCTCGGTCTGGTGCGGCGTCTGTTCCAGCATGGAGGCGAAGCCGAAGAACTCCCCATGCGTGGGTTCATCCACCACTACCTCCTGATGTTCCTGATCGACGGTCGAGACCCGCACCCGGCCTGACACCACAACGTAGGCGCGCCCGCTGGAGTCGCCAATTTTATAGATACGCTGGCGCGGCTTGAACGTCTTCACTTCCACCTGCCCCGCCAGGACAGCTGTCTCGTCTTCATCCAACGCCGCAAACAGCGGCACGTGCTTCAAGACTTCAGGATCGCATGCCATTGTAGTCCCTCACTGGAATTCTGAGGGCGTAGGATTGCACAAACACCTGTGTCAGACAACCCGCCGCGCTAGCGAAGCATTCGCGGAGAGAGTTAAAGTGGTAGCAACGTGACTCCATTCATAAAGCGCTCGTTCCCTATTGTTCCCCTCGGGTTGCTCGGAGTGTTGCTGGCCCTGGGAGGCTGCCATCGCGCGAGACCATCCGAGACCAACGCCAAGCGCTATCCCTTCACCGGCCGCATCGTTTCCGTCGATTCGAAAACCGGCTCGGCGGCCATTGATGGCGATCTCATTCAGGGCTTCATGGAGCCGATGGTCATGACTTACAAATTCAAGCCCGCCTCCATGTTGCGGCAGGTTGCCCCGGGGGACTCGATCTCCGCCGAGGTCGTAGTGATCGAACCCGATCCGAAGAATCGCGACGCCGATCCCGACTACTGGCTGGAGAATGTGAAAGTTACCGGGCACGCCAAATCCCCTCCGGCGCAGGGCCCGAGTTCCTTCCATATGCCGCAAGCCGGGGAAGAAGTTCCGGATTTCTCCTTGACCAACCAGGATGGGAAACATATTTCACTCGCGCGCTACCGGGGTAAGGTCCTGCTGCTCACCTTCATTTACACGCGCTGCCCTTTTCCCGATTTCTGCCCGCGCATGAGCGGCAACTTCAACCAGATCTACCAACAATTGGGGGATGACAAGTCGACCCATCTGTTGAGCATCAGCTTCGACCCCGGCCACGACACGCCACCGGTTCTGCGCAAGTACGGACTTTCGGTGGCCCATAGCCACGACTCGGCACTGTTCCGGCGCTGGGAGTTTGCCGTACCCCGGCAGGTGGACCTGCCCAGGATTGCCGATTTCTTTGCGCTCACTGTGAAACCGGAGGGCGGTCTGATCACGCACAATCTCAGCACAGCCGTGATTGGCCCTGACGGCAAAATCGTCAACTGGTATCACGGTGGAGACTGGCAGGTTTCTGATTTAATGAAGGACGCAGCCGGCGCGCGGGTTCCCAAGCGTGAAGTGCCGCCCCGGAGTTGAGGAAAGCTATGAGATATGTGTTGCTGGTCCTGGCGGTACTGGGCATAGTCGTGTCTTCCCTCGCCTTGCGCGAGCACTACCGCGAATACGGAGATTCGCCGTGCAGCATCAATGAGCGCTGGGATTGCGGCGTCGTCAATCACAGCAAGTATGCGCTGGTGGGCGGCGCAGTTCCTGCGCTGGCGTCAATTCCCGGCCTAGCGACGCTTCCCGTGGCCACGGCTGGAATCATCGGATATGTTTTGATGTCCGTGCTGGCGTGGCTTCGCTCGTATCGGCTCTTATTACTTTTCACCCTGGCGGGTCTGGCTTTCTCGCTTTATCTGGCCAATATCGAAAAAACGGTTTTGGGTGTGTGGTGTATCTACTGTGTAATCTCGCTCGGAATCATTTGCCTGCTGTCTGTGCTGGAAGTAACGGTGGTGATATCGGGATTTGTCCGCAGGCCAACATCGCCCGGACCGTAGGGACGTAGCTTGCTACGTCCTGCCGGCGCAAAAAGAGACGTTGCAAGCAACGTCTCTACGAAATGGGGGAGTCAGCGACTATCGATTCGCTTAGCCTCTTTCATAAGCGTGCTTCTTCTCCAATTCCTCCACCGCCAGACGCCGCGCCGCCTCAAAGCGCTCTCCCTGGTTCATCAGGCCGGCCGTAGGCTCCGCCCACTCGCCTTCAATGCGAAGCAGTCCCTGGGCGGCCACTAACCGCGCCGCCACTTCGACCAGATGGTTGGGGATAGTCTGCACGTACTGCGCTTCGGCCGGATCGGCGATCCACACTCGCTGCTCGCCCGTCAGCTTTGTCTGCCAATAAACTTTGCGCTCGATCAATTCGGCCATCACATCATCGGTGGCTTTGCCGAAGACCCACTGCTGGCGCTTAAAATCGTAATGGCGGCTGGAGAAGGGCACGGGCAGCAGCTTCCCTGATTTTAGAAATTCAATCTGCCTCCGGTCCACCTCCTTGCGCAGTGCATTGATGACGGGCGCTTCGGCGTCCTTCGGATCCAGAGACGGCATCACTTCCCGCACCGTCTGCGACAAGTTCACCGCGACCGGCGCGTGCAGTCCTTCCGAGCCCTCCAGTCGGATATCGCCATGCAGAACCCAGAAATCCGCGCCTGAGGTTGACTGATGAAAGGGCCAATTTAATTTCATGGTCAGGGGCAGCCCGGTCAGCGTCACCCAGATTTTCTTACCCGCCTCCGTACTCGATCCGCCTTCCTGCAACTCCGGCATGAGTGTTTTCCTCTTCCACAAGCCTGTAGACGATCCTTGCCAATTTTACCGGATGGAGCAGGAAATCAGAGACCAGCGAGAGGGAGCAGAGTGCAGTCTTTACTGCCCATCCAGAGTGGAGCGCACCTTCCGCGCCAGATCCAGCCGGGTGAAGGGCTTTTGCAGCATGTGCACACCGGGCTCCAGCACTTTGTGCTGCACCACCATATCGTCCGTGTATCCAGTCATGTAGATGATCTTCGTTTGCGGACGCCTCTGGTGCAGCCGCTCGGCCAGTTGACGCCCGCTCATGCCCGGCATGATGACGTCGGTGAGCAGCAGGTGAATGGGCTCGCCAGATGCATCGGCGATCTTGAGCGCCTCTTCCGCCGTCGCCGCCTCGATCACCTTGTATCCATAGTCCTGCAGGAAGATGCGGGTCAGCTCGCGAAGATCGGGCTCATCCTCTGCGATGAGAATCGTCTCCCATCCGCCCCCGGCGGCCGGTTCCGCGGCCTTGCGTTTCTGTATCTGAATCTCGCCTTCTTCGACCGGAAGGTAGACGCGAAACGCGGTCCCCCGTCCCACCTCGCTTTGCACCTGGATACTTCCACCGCTCTGCTTGATGATCCCGTACACGGTCGAAAGCCCAAGTCCCGTCCCTTTTCCCATGGGCTTGGTGGTGAAGAAAGGCTCAAAGATGTGGGGCAGAGTCGCGGCATCCATGCCATGCCCGGTGTCGGTAACTTTGAGCATGACGTAGCGGCCGGCAGCCAGATCAAGCTCGCGGCCCTGCTCCGCGGAAAGCTCGAGGTTGGAAGTCTCCATCATCAGACGTCCGCCCTGGGGCATCGCATCTCGCGCATTGATGGCCAGGTTCATAAGAACCTGTTCGACCTGTCCGGGATCGGCCTTCACCGGCATCAGGGAGGGGTGCAGGCTGGCTACGAGTTCAATGTCCTCCCCAATCACGCGCGCCAGCATTTTCTGCACATCGGAGACCGCTTCGTTCAAATCGAGAACTTTGGGTTGCAGCACCTGCTTGCGGCTGAAAGCGAGCAGTTGCTGGGTAAGCGATGCGGCGCGATCCGCGGCGCGCCGGATCTGCTCCACTCCGTTGCGCGCGCGCTCATCCAGACTGCACGTTCTCAGCAACAGCTCGCCATGACCCATGATGATGCTCAGGATGTTGTTGAAGTCGTGCGCCACGCCGCCGGCTAATCGCCCAATCGCTTCCATCTGCTGGGCGTTTCTCAATTGAGCTTCCAGGTGCACGCGCTCGGTGACATCGCGACTGATCCCCCAGGTCCTTGCCCATTTGCCGTCTTCCACGACTCCGGCCATGGTGTTGCGCAGAATTCTCCGGTGCCCCTGCGCGTCCAGCTCCCGCGATTCCTGGTCGCTGACGCGGTAGCCCGCCCGAATAAAGTCTTCCATGAGTTGCTGCGTGACCGGATCATGCAGAACAAAGAACTCCGAGATCGGCCTGCCCATCAGTTCCTTGGCCGAATTCCTCCCGTACAGCCGGGCCATGGCGTCATTACATTCCGCCACATAGCCCCGTTGCAGCGCCATCTCGTATTGCTCGCGCGGGGGAAGATCGCAGGGCACCGGCGGGTCGTATTCCAGGCGGAAAATGCCTTCCGAGCTTTGTTCCACAAACGCACGGTAGCGCTCCTCGCTCTCGCGCAATGCGTCCTCGGCGCGCTTCCGCTCCGTAATGTCGATCAGAAGGCCTCGCGTCAGTCGCTGGCCGGTTTCCGGATCGCGAAAAATCAGCGCCTCGTCCCGCAGCCAGACCTCTTTCCCATCCTGCCGCCGCATCCGGTATTCGACTTGAAACGCACGGCTTTCTTCCCACGTATCCTCCAGCATCGCGACCGCATGATCCTCAGGATTCAAGTGGTCCCACCAGAAACGCGGATCTCCCAGGCATTCTTCCTGGCGGTAACCCAGGATCGTACTGACCTGCGGGCTTACATAGAGAAAACGCCCTCGCGCCCCGGACTCGGCCACGTAGGAAATCGCCGGAACCTCCTCCACGAGCTGCCGGTATTTCGCTTCGGCATCGCGTAAGGCGGCGGTTGCTCGCCTTCCCTCTTCCTGTGATCGGATGGCGTTGATGCCAAACGCCAGGTTGTTGGCCATCTCGGTCAACATTTCCACCTCCGACTGCTCGAAGGAGCCCTTTTGATCCGAGTAAATTGCCAGCGCGCCAAAACTCACTCCAGCGGCTCGCAAGGGCAATGCGATCATGGCCGCATATCCGCGCTGCAGGGCGGCATCGCGCCAGGGGGCAAATCGTGGATCGCCTTCGATATCGGCTATCACGCAGACAAGGTTCTCCCGGATGGCGGTTCCTACCGGTCCCTGACCAGACGGCTCCTCTGCCCAGGTGACCTCGATCTGGCTGAGATACCCACCCTCAGCACCGGCGTGCGCCACCGGACGCACTCTTTTGGTATCGTCTTGGTGGGCATAGCCGATCCAGGTGAAGCGGTATGCGCCCATCCCCACGGTGATATCGCAGATCTGCTGCAGCAATTGCCGCTCGCTCGTCGCCTGCGCCAGCGCCTGGTTGCATGCGCTCAGGGCACGCAAGGCCCGGTTGAGCCGCCAGAGTTCCCGGCTGATTTCCGTGTCGTAACCTTCCTGACTTCGAAGTCGGGCTGCGGACGACGTGGAGGGATGCAGTTCTTCTGTGGGGGCTTTCGTCCCATCGGTAGCTGCGAGAGCGCCTGCTCCCGCCAGCTTTTCAGATTTCTCTTGCGGCTGGGTCAAGGTTGTGGGAACTATGCGTCATTCTAAGCTGAGGACCAGGAAGCGCACAGGAGAAACTGCCGCCAGTTGCACCGTTAGTACTCGCCGATTCCCGCACTGGAATGATTTCCCTTTGCACACTGCCAGCCGTGTTTGGTACTAACGCCATCACTGATTTATACTTACGGTTTGCCCTAAGACCTTTGAACGAATCAGGAGCAGCTACTTTTCATGCCCAAGCGTACATTCCAACCCAACCGGCGCAAGCGATCGAAGAAACACGGGTTTCGCTCGCGCATGAAGACCCAGGGCGGCCAGAAAGTTCTTTCCCGCCGCCGCGCCAAAGGGCGCAAGCGGGTCTCTGTAAAGCCAGGTTTCCGCGAATAGACATCGTCGTTGGTCCCCATGTGGAGGGACAGTCTTGTTCGCGTTCCCGTGAGTCACGCAAGAAATTTAGAGTCAATGCGACCGTCCGTGTGCCTGGAGAAGCGAAGCAACGTGCCGAGCCTGCTGTGCGAAAGACTTTTCCGCGCGCCGGAAGGCTCCTGCGCCACGCGGATTTCGAGCGCGTGTACAAGCAGGGTCGCCGGCATTTCTCCGGCTTGATGACCGTGTTTTACTGGCAGCGGCAGGAAGCGGCTTCGGCCACAGCGCGGGGTCTGCGGGTCGGTTTCACTGTTGGCCGGGCCCTGGGAGGCGCGGTTCAACGGAACCGCATAAAGCGCCGCCTGCGCGAAGCTGTACGAATCGCGCGCCCCTGGCCGGGACCGGCGGCAGATGTCGTCATCAATCCGAAGAAAGCCGTCTTGACGGCACAATTCGACAGCCTGCTGAGCGAAATCCGCCAGGCTCTGGCAGTCATTGAAAAGAAGCTTGGCGGAAATTGAAGAGACAACTCTACGGCGTTAACAGACTTTGTGGAACGCTCAAGCCGTAAACCTGAAGCCTCATTAGTTATGCGCCAGTTCGCCCAACGCGTCACGTTGCAGCTGCTGCGCGGGTACAAGTGGATGATCTCACCCATGCTCCCACCCGCCTGCCGCTTCGTGCCCACCTGTTCGGAATACGCGATGGAGGCGGTGGAGCGCTTTGGGGCATTCCGCGGAGGCTGGCTGGCTTTGGGACGTCTGCTGCGCTGCCACCCCTTTGTCAGGGGCGGATACGATCCCGTACTGCAACGCGCCGGCGGGTGTGAACCCTCGGGGCATGCGCAACCCGAGAATGCCTCCACGCAGGGCATAGCGTAAGGAAAGATTACTTGGCCGAATATCAGAATCCTCAACACGAACCCGGCAGCGAAAAACGACTGCTCCTGATTTTCCTGGTGACGTTCGTGATCATGCTGGCGTTCCAGCCGTTGCTGAAGCGATTTCTCCCCACGCCTCCGGCGCCGCAACAGCAGCCAACCCAGTCGGTCCCGGCTCAGCCGGCTCCTCCGCCAGCGGCAGCAATCTCTACAAGTGGCACCGCCCCTGCGGCGTCCCCTCGGGCAGGCGTCACCAAGCAGGCAGCCGGCGAAACGGAAACCGTTCTCGAGAACGATCTCTACCGGATCACCTTCACCAACCGCGGCGCGCAGGTGAAATCCTGGATATTGAAGAAATACGATAACGAGGCCGAAAACGGCCCTCTGGACCTGGTCAACCCCGCCGCCGCTTCGCAGTTCGGATACCCGCTCTCGTTGTGGACCTACGATGCCGACCTGCGCGGGAAGCTGAGTTCGGCATTGTACGTGGCCTCGCAGGAAGGAAAGCAAAGCACGCCTGCCACCATCAGCTTCGAGTACGCCGACCAGGATCTTTTCGTCCGCAAGACCTTCAGCTTCGATAACACCTACATCGTCAATGTAGACACCAGCGTTACCTACAAAGGGAACTGGGTCGCGGCCCTTCCCGCCTGGCCCGCGGCATTTGGCGATCAGGTTACGCCGGCGTTTTACGGCGCGGGAATGATTGATTACCAGTTCAATAAGAACATCGAGCGGCTGCCCGTCAAAAAGGTCAGCGGAGGGGGCACGATCCAAGGGCCATTGCATTGGGCGGGACCCTCGGACTTGTATTTTGCGGCCGTGTTTATTCCCGATGATCCGGCGTCCGCGGCCCTGGTCACCCTGCGCAACTCGCTGTCAATTTTGAGCGATCCTCAGAAGAGTTCCAGCGAGAAGACCACGGTGGAAGTGCTCGGTGCGGCGGTGGGGAACCTGAAGGGGCCTACTTCGGAGCGCGTCTTCGTGGGCCCGAAGGAACTCGAAATCCTGCAAAAAGTTCCCGTCCCGGGCGTTGTAGGCGCGGATAACGACCTCAACGGCCTGGTGGACTTCGGCTGGTGGGGAATCATTGCCAAGCCGCTGTTCCTCTGGCTGAAGTGGACCTATCACCACGTCGTCTCCAACTGGGGCTGGGCCATTGTCATTCAAACTCTGATCATCAGCGTGGCTCTTCTGCCGCTGCGCATCACGCAGATGAAGTCCATGCTGAAGATGCAGCGCGTGGCCCCGCAGATCAAGGCGATCCAGGAGAAGTACAAGAAATACAGCCTGCGCGACCCGCGCAAGGCCCAGATGAATGAGGAGATCAGCGCGATTTACAAGCGCGAAGGGGTGAACCCGGCCGGGGGCTGCCTGCCCATGCTGATCCAGTTCCCCTTTCTGATCGCGTATTACCGCATGTTGGGCGCTGCAATCGACTTGCGCCACGCGCACTGGCTCTGGATACATGACTTGTCGGCGGCCGAGCCGTTCCCGTATATCTTGCCGATTATTATGGTGGTGAGCATGCTGGTGGTGCAGAAGATGACCCCGCAAGCCGGCATGGACCCCACGCAGCAGAAGATGATGACCGTGATGATGCCGCTGATGATGGGCTTCATCTTCTTCCGCCTGGCCGCAGGCCTGAATCTGTACTACGCGGAAGCCAATTTGATTTCGATCGCGCAGCAGGC
This sequence comes from Candidatus Sulfotelmatobacter sp., assembly GCA_035651855.1. Classification (GTDB taxonomy): domain Bacteria; phylum Acidobacteriota; class Terriglobia; order Terriglobales; family Acidobacteriaceae; genus Sulfotelmatobacter. Next base: position 19,126 of record DASREX010000132.1, on the reverse strand, counting down.
GGTCATGAATCGCACCTCTCTCGGTCAGGAGATGCGTGAGATGATGGCGAAGCGCGCCCGCAAGAAAGAGAAGTAGCCTCTGGCAAATGGCTCCCGGCCTGAGGCCTGGGGCGAGAAATCCGCATTCGAATGTCCAGGCAGCGATCGCCGGATCAGACGAGCGCGGACTTGAGCTACAAGCCAGAAGCTAGTAGCAAGGAGCTAATTCGTGTCCATTCCCGACAAAGTCGCTGCCGCCAAGAAGATTAACGAGTTCCTGCAGGCCGTGGTCACCCACGGCGGCCTTCGCCTCAAGTACCGGATCGTCGTCGATCCGCCCCTGCCCGAGAATCGGGACTGGGAAAAACCGGAAATCTTCGTGGATTTCTCTGGGCCTGATTCCCCCCTCCTGCTCGATCGCGGCGGTGAATTGCTGCGCGCACTCGAATTGCTGGCGCTCGAGATGCTCCGCCTGCCTTCCGGGGAGCACGAAAAAGTCTCTTTCGATTGCCAGAATCACCGCTCGCAACGCATTCAGGAACTGCGCTTGGCGGCCACCGTCGCCGCCGAAAAAGTGCGGAAAACCGGGACCCCCTATCACTTCAGCCCCATGTCATCCCGCGAACGCCGGATTGTTCACCTTGCCCTGCGCGAGGAAGCCGACCTGCACACCGAGAGCGAGGGCGAAGGCATGCGGCGCTGCCTGGTGGTTTATCCCAAAGACCAAAAGCCAGCAGCCAAGCCAGCCCCCCGCGTGCTGCCGTAAATCTCCCCAAACCACGTAGCCCCGGACGCATTCGTCCGGGAGGCGTGTGTTGTCGCGGGGGCTCGCTGCGCATCGCGGGCGGACGAATGCGTCCGCCCCTACGCGGCCGAGCCCACTTCGGCCGCAGTTTCAAACCCAAATCTGCAGGCTTTTTCCCACTTGTTGACCAGTAGGAGTCGTTACCATTCAGGTTCGTGCGGAAAAAGGAAAAGGGGCCAACGGCGCCCCTCTTCACTTCTGAATTCTGAATTCTAACTTCTGCCTTCTGACTTCTAACTTCTGACTTCTCACCTCTGCCTTCCCTCACCTGCCCGCCCCTGCCGCCTTGGCTGCCGGCATCATGCCCGCGATCTTCATCCCTTCAATGCGGTTCAGAATGTTCTCGATGCTGGCGCCGGTATCCACGCAGGCATCCACGTATGGATGGCGCGTACCGTCGGCGTGCAGCACCAGCACGCTGATTTCTGCGTTGGCCTTCTTGGCCATATAGGGTAGATGATGCCGGTCGTTGCGGGTCAGAGTCGCCCCCAACACAAGCAGGTCGAATGTGGATTTCTTCAGGGCTTCGTCCACGGCTTTGCGGCCGATTGCCTTCTGAACGGTATGCCCGGCCTTTTCCAGGGCCGCGGCTTGCAACGCTAAAACGTGTTCTTCTCCTTCACCATACAGAATGCGTACTTTTGATTTCGCCATTGACTCCGTCCTCGCTTGGCGCCCCGCGCACCGGCGCCTGCCAGTCACGGTAACAACCGCCCCGCCCCTGGAAAACATCACCGAAGACGCATGACGAACGACACTATCCCGCGTCGATTCAGCCGCCAATTCCTTAAAATTCTTCCCCTGATGCCCCCTCCGGCGCTACACTTCTGCGCGGAGGGTTTCCCCACCCATGTCCGCCAACTTTGTCTGGAAGTCAGTACTCATATCGTTATTGTGGACGCCCTGGCTCGCGGCGCAATCGAGCCCTGCTACCTCGACTACTACCTGCAATCTGGACGATGGCCGCCAGGTCTATGTGCGCTACGTCCCGGTCCCCTCGAATAAAGAGAAGATTCAGAACGGCAAAGCCTGGGCTCCGGGCGGCACGCCAATGACCCTGTTCACCGAAGCGCAACTGGAGCTCGGGACTTCCACCATTCCCATCGGCGCTTACACCATCTATCCCATTCCGGCGCGGGGGAACTGGAGCCTCGCGGTGAATAAGAACGTGACTGCAGGCGCGGCATACGATGAGAAGCAGGACATCGCCCGCGCTGTGATCGAGACCGCGCAGGTGGAGCAGTCCAGCGATGCGCTTGAGGTGGCCTTCGCCCACGTCGGGGCCCGTTGCACCCTGCGAATTTACATGGGCAAGATGGCCTCGTTCGCCGACTTCACCGCAAAATAAGCGGGCGACTCGCGGTCAGTGTCCGCGGAGCGTCCGGGCCGCGGTTTCCTCTGTGCACCTTCGTGCCCGTTGTGGTAAGAACTGGTAGAAATGCGTTCTCTGTTTCTTGTAATCCTCGCCTGCAGCGCGATGGCGCAATCCGGCCCGCGAATTCAAATCTCGCACACCACCGAAAGCCTGCGTGGCGTCAGCACGGTCTCCCGGCTGGTGGCGTGGGCCAGCGGCACTCACGGGACTTATCTGCGCACGGTGGACGGCGGCAGAAACTGGTCCGCAGCCCAGGTGCCCGATGCTGCCGCGCTCGATTTCCGCGGCGTAGCCGCGTTCTCCGCCGACGAAGCCTTCCTGATGTCCTCCGGACCCGGCGAACAATCCCGCATTTATCACACCGGCGACGCAGGCCACCACTGGCAGCTCCAGTTCACCAACCATCATCCCAAGGGATTTTTTGACTGCATCGTCTTCTGGGATGCGATGCACGGAATTGTCCTGGGAGATCCGATTCCCGATGACTCCGGCAAGCTGAAGTTTGAGTTGCTTGCCACCGATGACGGCCAATCCTGGCATGCCATGGACACCTCGCGCCTGCCCGATGCCCTCAACGGGGAGGGCGCTTTCGCAGCCAGCAATTCCTGTCTCGCGATTCTCAACGGGAGTGTGCGGAAGACCGTCCCTTCAGGGGCAGGCCATCCGGGCGGATCGGAACCGGCTTCAGCCGCCGCGCTGCCCGATCCCAACATCTGGTTTGCGACTGGCGGCAAGGTTGCGCGCGTCTTCCACTCCCCCGACCGCGGCCAAAGCTGGCAGGCATTCGATACACCGGTCATGCATGGTCCCGACTCGGCTGGAATTTTCTCGATCGCGTTTCGCGACGCCCTCCACGGCGTCATCGCCGGAGGCGACTACAAGCAGCCAAAAAAAGATGGCCCGAACCTGGCCTTTACGGAAGATGGCGGGACGACCTGGAGGCTCTCGACCATAACTCCTCAGGCATACTTCTCCGCGGTTGCCTACGACCAGCGCGTGAACCAGGCAGCCGCTCAGAAAAAAGCCGCCGAAATTGCCGCCGAGGCCGCGGGAAAGAAGATTCGCGTGAAGCCTATCGCTCCCCAACGTCTTTTCATCGTTGGCGAGGATTTCATCTTCGACTTCGAGCTGCCGAACAACCCCCATAGAATCGGAGGCAAAAAGAAACAAGGCTACACCTTCAATGCCGTCAGCCCTTATCCTGAAGGCGGAGCCTTGGCAACCGGCCCCAAAGGCACAATCGCGTTTATCCCCTGATTTTCCCGTATGGACAACGGCTGGGCTGTCCTGCCGGGGTGTTTTCCTCACTCCGTCAATGAGTTGCACCGCGTTACGAAAGTCCCATCCCTTCCCGTCCTTTTCATTCGCCTCAACATCCAGCACCATATAGAGCATTAGAAATCTTTCAGTCTCCCCCAGATCGAGATCAACGTGAAAAACCTGTCTCTTGCCCTGATCTTTGCCCTGTCGGCGCTAACTTGCGCGCAGTCGCAAACTTCCAACTCGACCTCGTTTCCCGCCGCAACTGCCACGGTTTCCCGCACCACCAAGGCCATGCATTACCGCCTGCAAGGTGGATCGACCAAGGTCGATTTTCAGGGGACCGACTTGCTGAAAAGCTCCAGCGGCGAGGCCAAGGTCGAAGGCAAGAAAACGAATTTCGAGATTGAGGCCAAGTTTGCCGGCTTCGAGCCGGCCACCAAGTTCGGGCTGGAATACCTGACCTACGTGTTGTGGGCAGTTTCGCCGCAAGGGCGTCCCGACAATCTCGGCGAGCTCACTCTGGATAAGAACGGCAACGCCCGTGTGAGAGCCTTCACCGACCTGCAGACCTTCGGCATGATCGTGACCGCCGAGCCCTACTTCGCGGTGACGCAGCCGGGCAACTTGGTGGTCGCGGAGAGTGTCACGATCACCGGCTCCGCCAGCGAAAACATCGAAGCCCGGTACGAAGTCGTGACTCGCGGCACCTACTCCTCGACGAACACCCATATTCAGGACGCGATTTTCGGCATCGACACCAAGACTCCTGTGGCGTTGTTTGAAGCTCGCAACGCCCTGCGTATCGCACACATCGCCGGCGCCGACAGATATGCCGCATCGATCCTGGCTAAAGCCACCCAGCAGGAGAGTCACGCCGAAGACCTCTATCGCCAGAAGCAGAACAGGGCCAACATCGAAGCCGCCGCCAAAGAGGCCACTCAGACCGCCGAAGAGGCTCGGGTGATGGCCGTGAAGCAAAAGGCGGAAGAAGAAGCGCAGGCCGCTGCTGCCGCCCGCGAAGCCAAAGCCCGCGCCGACGCGGAAGCCGAAGCCCGGCGCCGCGCTGACGCCGAAGTCGCCCGCGAGCAAGCTAACCTGGCCCGCATCCAGGCAGAACAAGCCAAGGCGGACGCCGAACGCATGAAGCTGGAAGCGCTCGCCGCCGCACAAGAGGCCGCGCGCCAGAGAGAAGAAGCTGAGAGGGCCAAGGCCGAAGCGCTCGCCCAACAGCAGGCCCTCGCCGCCGAAGCCGATAAGGCGAAGGCCGCCGCCGCCCAATCCGACAGTTTGCGCCAGCAGGCGGAGATCCTTCGCCAGCAGGCAGAGCGGGAGAAAGCCGACCTCCGCGCCCGCCTGCTGCAGCAACTGAACTCGATCCTGGCCACGCGTGACTCCGCCCGCGGACTCATCGCGAATATGTCCGATGTGCTGTTCCGCAGCGGCAGCTACGAGCTTCTGCCCGCGGCCCGCGAGCGGCTGGCGAAAGTTTCCGGCATCATCCTCGCCTATCCCAGCCTGCACCTCGCCGTCGAAGGTCACACCGACAGCGTAGGCGGCGACGACTACAACCAGAATCTCTCCGAGCGCCGCGCCCAATCGGTGCGCGACTATTTCGTGCAGCAGGGAATTTCCTCAAATTCGATTGAAGCGAAGGGCTTCGGCAAGACCGAACCGATCGCCAGCAATGACACCGCAGAGGGGCGCGCGCAAAACCGCCGCGTAGAGTTGGTCCTATCCGGCGACGCCATCGGCAATGCCATGGACGACTCCGTCCCGCCGCAAACTGCCTCAAGCCGCCAATAACCACGTAGCCCCGGACGCATTCGTCCGGGCGAACCCACTTCTCGCAACATCGGCGAGAAGTGGGGTACCCCGCTATGGCAATGCTCCTCGCCCCTTCGCGCTAAACTTAAGCCTGCATTTTGTGGAGGCCGTCTTTGACCAAAGATCACGATCTGCACCTGCGCCAAAATCTCGCCTACCTGATCTCAGGCGGTGGAGCCCACGCCAAGTTCGAAGACGCCGTCAACAATCTTCCGACCGAACTTCGCGGAGCGAAGCCCGGGAATTTCCCTCACTCCGCGTGGATGCTGCTTGAGCACATGCGTATCGCGCAATGGGACATCCTTGAATTCAGCCGGAACAAAAAGCACGTCTCCCCAAAGTGGCCGGACAGCTACTGGCCCAAGACCGACGCTCCGCCAACCTCCACAGCTTGGACCCAAAGCATCGAGCAATTTCGCGCTGATCAGCAGGCGATGATCGAATTGGTCGAGAATCGCGAAACCGATCTGTTTGCCAAGATTCCCTGGGGGGACGGCCAGACCATCCTGCGGGAGGCGTTACTCGCAGCCGATCACAATGCGTACCATCTGGCGCAGATCGTGGATGTCCGCCGGATGTTAGGCGCCTGGAAAGATTGAGGCACCCGGCCCCCGATTCGTCAGATCTGCGATTCCCCCAGGTTCCGTGTCACTTGGTGAAGCCCGCTGTGCGGCCGCTTGCGAAACACAACTCTCACTCCTTCTCTCCACCGTTCGTCGATTCCCACAAAGGCCCACTCGATCTCCGGCGAGATGTAGCGCAGAATTGTGTCGGTCGCAGGATGTACGCGCAAAGCCGGCGCGACCAGGAACAGCAGCGGCGACTCCTGCGATAATTCTCTTCCGCCAAAATATCCGAATTTCAAGAACTCGCTGCGCTCGTGATGCCAGCGCACGCGCGCCCAATAATCGAGGCCTTGCAGCGGCAGATGTATATCCTCGTCCGCCTTCAACTCCACCACCGCCAGCCGTCCCTCATGGGTGAGCGTGAGGACATCGATCATGGCCCGGTCCGCCGCCGAAAAGGCCGGCACCTGCGAATAGGCGGACTCGGACTCCAGCCTTTCGTCGATCGCGCTCACGTCGGCCATCACCAGCGACTCCAGCCATCGCTCCGGACGCATGCGAAACAGCCGGTCGTGCCTCGGCCCGTAGGGATGGCGTGCCTCGCGCAGTGCGGTCAGCAGCTGCACAAACAGCGACCAGTTGCGATCTTCCAGGACGCGCTCTTCCGCGCCCACGCCAAACACGATCTCCTGCCTGCTCTGAAAGGTGAGCGCCTCTGCCCCCATGCGGGCGCGGGCGAATTCCAGCCCCCTCCAGCGGAATGCAAGCTCTGCCGGCGAAAGCACGGCGACTTCGCAATTCGGCAGGAGTCCCCGGACCCGCGCGATGCATTCGGCGAAGCGCTCCCGCGCCGCGGCTTCATTTGTCGCATGCACCAGCCGGGTCGCGACATTCCCCCGGTCTGTGCACTCCACTTCGGTCATGCAGTCTTGGCGTTCGTCGAACTCAACCAGCTTCCACTTGGCGGCTGCGCGGTTGAGATTGGCCATGCGCTCCCGCAGCAGCGCCGAACGCCCGGGCGGAACCGCCAGGATCAGGCCCTCCACCAGAACACTGGGGTGCCCCATGTCTCGCCGCCTTTGCGAGACATGGGAATCTCCGGAGGGTGGACCTCCCCGGCAAGCATCCAGCCACAGGATGGCAAAGGTTACCGCTGCATCTATCGACGACTGTGTCTCCGACGCGTTCACCCCAAGCAGCGCAAAGGCGGATTGCCCTCGCCGCAGGAGCCCGCGGGCATAGACAGGTCCAAACGATTGCTCCAGATCGACGCCAGAGGTCAGGCGCGTTATGCCAAATCCCGGAAAATGCCGTTCCATAGCTCGCCGCAGCTTCTGCTCGTAACTCGCCCGCGCGGCTTTCCTTGCCGTAGGAGAACGCCGGTCGCGCTCCCGGAAAATCTCCAGCTTCGTCGGGCGCGTCTGCCCCATCCGCTGCACGGCCAACCGCAGGCTGCCTTGCTTCGCCTCAACATCCAGCACCCGCCGCACCGCGTTCCGCTCCGCCGACCACAGATGCAGCAGGCATTTGTCGTATTCGCCGGAAATCGAATACTTCGCTTGCGCCAGGTCAAACGTGACCGCCCCATCTTCCAGCACGACAGCTCCGGAAGCTTCCGTCAGGAAGTCCTGGAGCGTCCGGCTTAGGCTCTCTGGAGTCACGCCAGAATTGTCCACAACCTGCGCGGCCGAGTCTGTGACGAATGACCATCTTCGCGCTCCGCTCCTGTGCACATCGGTTTTTCCGCCCTCGGTTTGTTCCTGTGGGATAATCGACATACCCGCTCGGATTTCGCAGAAAGCCGGGCAATTTCGAGACGGGAGCGAGCTGCGGAGTCGTCCGCCAAAACGCAGGCATCTAATACACGTGGAAAATATCAAGGATAAATCCCGCTTCTTCTTCGAGCACTACGGCCTCTCTGAGCGCGACCTGGAGCGCTATTTAGCCGCCGCGCTTTCCGCCGGAGGCGATTACGCCGACCTCTATTTCGAATATCTGTCCTCGACCTCGCTGATGGTGGATGAATCCATGGTGAAGTCGGCCTCGCAGGGAATCTCCGCGGGGTGCGGAGTCCGCGTGGTTTCCGGCGAGCGGACCGGATACGCCTACACCGATGACCTTTCTTCTGACCGGATCCTGCACGCCGCGCGCACCGCGGCGCTGATTGCCAGCGCCCCGGCGAAGACTGCGGTGGCTGGATTCCAGAAATCGGCTGCCCGAAGCCTGTATCCAGTCACCCTCCCCTCGGTGGACGCCGAGATCAGCGCCAAGGTGGAACTGGTGATGCGGGCCGACAAAGCCGCCCGCGGATTCGATCCCCGGATTCAGGAAGTGCGCGCCAGCTATGCCGACGAACTGCGCAACATCCTGGTCGTCGCCTCCGACGGCACCATCGCCGAAGATTCCCAACCGCTCGCCCGCATGAACGTCTCCTGCATTGCCAAGACTGAGGGTAATTCCGCCCGCGGCACCGCCGGAGGCGGAGGCCGTGTGGCCCTCGACTTTTTCTTCGGCGACAAGAATCCCGAATTCTTCGCCAGGGAATCTGCCCGCCAGGCCATTCTGCAACTCGACGCCCGCGAAGCCCCGGCCGGAGAGATGGAAGTAGTCCTCGGCCCGGGATGGCCTGGGGTCCTGCTGCATGAGGCCGTCGGCCATGGCCTGGAAGCCGACTTCAATCGCAAAAAGACTTCCGCATTCGCCGGACTGGTCGGCAAGCGCGTAGCCAGCGAGAAATGCACCGTCGTCGACAACGGCACCATGCCCTGGCGCCGCGGATCGCTCAACGTCGACGACGAAGGCGAGCCTACGCAGGAAACCGTACTGATCGAAAAGGGAATCCTGAAGGGATATCTCAGCGACAAGCTCTCGTCGCGTCTCATGGGCATCGCTGACACCGGCAATGGACGCCGCGAGAGCTACGAGCATATCCCCATGCCGCGCATGACCAACACCTACATGCTCGCGGGCCAGGATCATCCGGAAGACATCATCCGCTCCGTCAAGCACGGGGTTTACGCCGTTAACTTCGGCGGAGGCCAGGTGGATATCACCAACGGCAAATTTGTCTTCTCCGCCAGCGAAGCCTACATGATCGAAGACGGCAAGATCACCGCCCCGATCAAGGGCGCGACCCTGATCGGCAACGGCCCCGACGTCCTCACGCGAGTCTCCATGGTCGGCAATGATCTGAAGCTGGACGAGGGCGTAGGCACCTGCGGCAAAGATGGCCAGGCCGTTCCGGTAGGCGTAGGCATCCCGACCCTAAAAGTAGATCGCCTCACAGTAGGCGGAACCGCCAGGAAAGATCCAGGCGGCTTCATGCAGTAATGTTTCTAAATCTGAAATGTCTCATCCCAGCAAAGCAGTTTTTCGCCAGCGAAGCCGGCGCCACCTGTCATTCCCGAGCAAAGCAGGAGGTTTCGCGCAGCGAAGCCGTTGCCACCTGTCATCCCGAGCGAAGCAGGAGGTTTCGCGCAGCGAAAGCTCCTGCGCAGTCGAGGGACCTTGCGTTCGACTCGATCCACGCCCGACATTCTTAGCGCATTCTAACCCGGTACCCTTATGACGCCAACGCAGCTCGAAACTCGAAATTCCACCCTGGCAACCGATCTCAAAGACATCGCCCAGGACATCGTCCGCCGCGCCATGAAGGGCGGCGCCACCGCCGCTGAATGCGTGGTCCGTGAGGGCGATGAATTCTCCACGCTGGTCCGGCTAGGCCAGGTCGAGACCCTGAAGGAGTCCGGCTCGAAATCCATCGGAGTCCGCGTATTTTTCGGACAGCGCGCCGCCAGCACCTACTCCAGCGACTTCTCGAAGGAAGGCCTCGACCGCATGCTGAGGTCCTCCCTCGAACTGGCCAGGATCACCTCCGAAGATCCGTTCGGCGGAATCCCCGACGCCTCGCAACTTGGCCAACTGCAGGGCAATCTCGATCTCTACCACGAAGACGTTTACTCGCTGCCCGGCCCGGACCGCATCGACTACGCCCGGCGCGCCGAAAAAGCTGCCTTGGATTTCGATCCGCGGATCAAGAATTCCGAAGGCGGATCCTTCGATGCCGCCACTGGACACAAAGTCCTGGCCAACTCGCACGGCTTCGTCGGAGAATTCTCTCGTTCGTATTGCTCCGTCGCTGCCGTTCCCATCGCGCACACCGATGACGGCGCCATGCAGCGCGACTACTGGTACTCGGTCGCGCGCACTCTGAAGAAACTCGACCCCCCAGAAAAGGTCGGCAGAGTCGCGGCCGAACGCACTCTCCGGCGACTGGGTGCGCGCAAGGTAAAAACCGCGAAGGTGCCCGTCGTCTTCGATCCCATGGTTTCGACGTCCATCCTGGAGCACATCTTCGAGGGCATCAACGGAGACTCGGTGTATCGCGGCGCGTCGTTTCTCGCCGGAAAACTCGGCCAGAAAATCGCAGGCGATAACGTCACGGTCATTGACGACGGCACTATCCCCGGCGGATTCGGGACCAGTCCCTTTGACGGCGAAGGCATTCCCACCCGCCGCACCGTCGTGATCGAGAACGGCGTGCTGAAATCGTACCTGTTGAACACCTACACGGCGAAAAAACTGGGCCTCCAGACCACGGCCAACGCCTCGCGCGGATTGGCCGGAACTCCCGGCATTGGCCCCGGAAACTATTTCCTCCAGCCCGGCCCCAAGTCTCCCACAGACCTGATCGCGGGAATCAAAGAAGGTTTGTACGTAACCGAATTCCTGGGGCAAGGCGTAAATCTGGTCACGGGAGATTACTCCCGCGGCGCCTCGGGACTCTGGATCTCGAATGGCGAACTCACCTATCCCGTCGAGGAAATCACAGTCGCAGGAAATTTGAAGGACTTGTTCTTTAACATCTCGGAAATCGCCAGCGACCTCGAATTCCGCGGCGCCGTGGCAGCCCCCACCCTCCGCATAGACGGCCTGACAGTCGGCGGCGAATAGCCTAACGCAAGGACAGCCCCTTGCGCCGTCCAGCCGCCGCCCAGCTTCAGTATGAGGTTCTCCTCCGCACTTGCCGCTTGCCTTCCATTCCCATAAGGTTTAGACATTCCTGTTCGCTCAATGTGAACTCACGGAGCCGCCATGAACCGCCGTTCCTTCCTGAAATCCGCCAACCTTGCTGGACTTGCGATCGCAATCCCTTCTTCGGCGTTTGCCGCCGAGAAAAAGAAATCGGCATCTTCGCAACCGACGCCGGCGAATCCGAAAACCATCCTGCTGAAAGACTACCGCCCGCGCTCGATCTACAAAATTCCGGTCACCGAAATTCCCAAGGCCAAATACCCCATCATCGACATGCATTCGCATCCCTATCCCAAGACAGATGCCGAAATCAGCACATGGCTCAAGAACATGGACGAATGCAATGTTGAAAAAACCATGATTCTGACCATGACTACCGGAAAGGAATTCGACGATATCTACGCGAAATATTCGCCGCATCCCGAGCGCTTCGAAGTCTGGTGCGGACTCGATTTTACGGGACACAGGAGTCCAGGCTTCGGCCCCGCCGCTGTAAAAGAGCTTGAGCGCTGCCGGGAAAAGGGCGCCCGGGGAATCGGCGAGATTCACGACAAGGGCCAGGGCCTGCGCTCAGGAAAGTCGAGCGCGCCCGGCATGCACCCCGATGATCCCCGTATGGACGCGGTCTGGGAAAAGGCCGCCGAACTCCATATGCCGGTCAGCCTTCACGTCGCCGACCCCATCTGGATGTACCAGCCCATGGACAAGCACAACGACGGCCTGATGAACGCCTTCGAGTGGCGCCTCGACAACCAGCCCAACATCGTCAAGTTGCCGGGCATGATCGACATCCTGGAGCGCACGGCAAGCCGCCACCGCAAGACCACTTTCGTCGCCTGCCACTTCGCCAACCTGGATTACGATCTGAATCGCCTGGGAGAAGTCTTCGATCGCAATCCCAATGTGTACGCTGACATCTCGGCCCGTTACGCCGAGACCGCTCCCATCCCGCGTTTCGCCGCGCAATTCTATGCCAGGCACGCCGGACGCCTGGTGTACGGCACCGACATGGGATTCGATCAGCCAATGTACCGCATCACCTTCCGCATCCTCGAATCACAGGACGAGCACTTCTACGAGACCGAGCAGTTCTCCTATCACTGGCCGCTCTATGGCTTAGGCCTGGGTGACGATGTGCTTAAGCAGGTCTACCACGAGAACGCGGCAACCCTGCTGGCCGCTCGTGGAGCCTGAAACCAACCAGGCTGAATGAATCCGGGGCCTAATCGGGTGCGAGGAACCTGCCTTCTTCTACGAGTCTTAATCAGACCTTCCCCTCACAGATTCTGAATCCCGCTCCGCGGAATCCCGCACGGCCCGCAATCGACATTCAAATTCGAACAGCCTACAATTTCTCCATGGACACCCTGGACCAGCAGCGTCCGGCGACCGAAGAGGCCGACAATAGCCGCGTAATCATCGCGGTGGCCGTGACCCTGGTAATCGGACTCGCGTTGGCCGCGGCGTTCCTGCTTCGACAGCCTCCCAAGGCGGTCAAAGTTCCGTCCCCCTACATCGCCAGCCTGAAGATATCGGACTTCAAAATGAGCGCCGCCGAAAACTTTATCGGGGCCACGGTGAGCTACATTGACGGCAAGATCGCCAATACCGGTGATAAGACCGTCACTCACGTGGTGGTCCAGGTCAATTTCGAGGACTCCATGGGCCAGGTCGCGCAGCGGGAAGATCTCCCCCTGCGGGTGGTCAGAAACAACGGCGCCTACGAAGAACCCGTCGACCTGAACACTGCGCCCTTAGCTCCGGGCCAGAGCGCTTCCTTCCGCTTGACCTTCGACAGCATCTCGGCGCAATGGAATCACCAGTACCCCGACATCACCATCACGGATGTAACGGTAAAGTAGCTTCGACGTTGGCTCGCGCAGGCTGGAGGTTTTTCGTTCTCCTGCCTCTTCGGCCCTGTGGCGCTCAGGCGTCCGCTACAATTGACCACGTGTCCGAAGTAAAGCCATTCCGCCTGACGGAGTCGGTGAAAGCCGCGGGTTGAGCGTCCAAGCTGAGTCCGGCGGCGCTGGACAAAGTGCTTGGGAAATTAGCCCGGCAACACGACCCTAACGTTCTAGTCGGCTTCGATCATGCCGACGACGCTGGCGTGTATCAAATTGCTCCCGACCAGGCCCTGGTGCAAACCGTAGATTTCTTCACTCCCATCGTGGACGATCCCTACACCTTCGGCCAGATCGCCGCCACCAACTCGCTCAGCGACATTTATGCCATGGGAGGGAAGCCCCTGACAGCGCTGGCCATGGTGTGTTTTCCCGACAAGGCGGACCTGGAAATTCTCGAGCGCATTCTCGCTGGCGGCCTCTCCAAGATGATCGAAGCCGGGTGCACCGTCATCGGTGGCCACAGCATTCGCGATGAAGAAACCAAGTTCGGCTACTCCGTAACCGGCTTAATCCATCCCAAAAAGATCTACGCCAATCAAGGCGCACAGCCGGGCGACGGGTTGATTCTGACCAAAGCCCTGGGCACAGGCGTAATCTCCACGGCAATCAAGAAAGAAAAAGCGAGACCGGAATGGATCGAAGCAGCCGTAACCTCGATGACCACGCTGAATAAACGAGCCGCCGATGTTGTAACGAGCCATGTAGGGGCGGACGCCCTCGTCCGCCCAGTCGAGCAAAGCTCGACGGCGCACTATCCCGACGCGTACGCCGTCCACGCCATGACCGACATCACCGGCTTCGGCCTGATCGGTCACCTGAGAGAAATGCTGTTGGCCTCGAATGTCTCGGCAACAATCTCAGCCGGCGCGGTTCCTCTCCTCGCAGGTGCGCTGGAATGCATACAGCAAGGCCACCTCCCCGGCGGCTTGAAGAATAACCGCGACTTCGCCGAATGCACGGTCGAATACGCCGCAGAAGTCCCCGAAGACCTCCGCACCATCCTCTATGACCCTCAAACCGCGGGAGGCCTGCTGATCGCAGCTGCCAATGGCGGGCAGTTGCTAAGCAACCTGCAAGCCGCCGCCATTCCCGCCGTCCAGATCGGCGAAATTCGCCCAAAAACCAAGCCTCTAATCTCAGTAACGAGATAGCACCACCGAGGGTACCCATGCGAGGGTGCCCCACCCTTCCCGCGGCTTTTCGCGGGAGGGTGGGGATTTCGAATTCCTTTCGTCCTCCACAAATTCCGGCAGCGCAATCCCTACAGCAGCATCTATAAGAGGTTCGCACTGAATTCCAGCTGGAGAAAGTCATCATGCAATTTCGCACGCTAGGCCGCGAGGGCCTGGAAGTCTCAGCCCAAGGTCTCGGCTGCATGGGCATGTCCGAGTTCTACTCCGGGCGCGATGATAACGAGTCGATCGCCACCATCCACCGCGCCCTCGAGCTCGGCATCACATTCCTCGACACCGCCGACGTTTATGGTCCCCACCTCAACGAAGAGCTAGTCGGACGCGCCATCAAAGGCAAGCGCGGCCAGTTTGTCCTCGCCACCAAGTTCGGTATAGTCCGCGACCCCGCCAATCCCATGGCGCGCGGCGTCAATGGCAAGCCTGACTACGTGAAGAAATCCTGCGAAGCCAGCCTGCGCCGCCTGCGCGTCGACTACGTCGATCTCTACTACCAGCACCGCGTCGATCCCAACACTCCCATCGAAGATACGGTGGGCGCCATGGCGCAGCTGGTCAAGGAAGGCAAAGTCCGCTATCTCGGCCTCTCAGAAGCCAGCCCGCAAACCCTGCGGCGCGCTATGAAGGTCCACCCCATCAGCGCTCTGCAAACCGAATACTCTCTGTGGTCGCGCGATCCTGAGCAGGAGATCCTCGCCACCTGCCGCGAGTTAGGTATCGGCTTCGTCGCCTACAGTCCCTTGGGCCGCGGCTTTCTCACCGGCCAATTCCGCTCGTTTGATGATCTCCCAGCCGACGACTACCGCCGCAACACGCCACGCTTCCAAGGCGAGAACTTCCAGAAAAATCTGGATCTTGTGCACCGTGTAGAAGAGATCGCCATCGAAAAGCACTGCAAGCCATCGCAACTTGCCCTGGCATGGGTGATGGCGCAAGGCGACGACATCGTCCCCATCCCGGGCACCAAACGCCGGAAGTATCTGGAAGAGAATGTCGCCGGGCTTGATCTGAAGCTAAGTCAGGAAGACCTCGCCCGCCTCGACGAAGTCTTCCCCCCGGACGCCGCCGCAGGCAAGCGCTATCCCGAACACATGATGGCCACAGTGAACCGCTAATACTGAGGTGCCCCACCCTTCCGGCGCAGTTCGCGGGAGGGTGGGGATTTTGACTTCAAAGTTTCCGCCAGGATTTCCCCCACTCCACTTCACCGCGAATACTCCGTCACCTTCCCGTCCACGACCGCCGCCACATACTTTCCCAGCTCTACATCTCGAACCTGCACTACCCGATGCCCCTCGCGCGCCAGTTTGCCCCAGCGGCTCGGCTTCTCTGGATTCTGCTCAATCAGCTGATACTCTCGCCCGCCCATTGCAAACCGCAGGGTCCGAAACTTCCGCGACCCGGTTCTTTCCACCTTCACGGACCCGCCGCCGACCGCAACCGCGTCCCCGCTCATCATCTGCGCGGCCACCGCTTTCAACAACTCGTGATCCAGCTTATCTGGCATCTTTTCCCTGGGCATCCCAATATCTGTGGGCCTGGCGCGTAGTGTTCCACTTCAACCGATTCTGGACACTCCTGATGACGGAGTCCCGCTCAACCCCCGCCTGCGGAGCGCATTCTATTTCCACCGATTACTACCTTGATTCCTTCCGGCTTACCCGCAGCGCAATCCCAGCCTTGAATGCCGGGCTCTTCAACACTTTCTCCCCGCCCGCATGTCGAAATGAGTTGGCGTGACTCCCCGCCCCCGTGATCACATCGATCCAGGTCGCCTCATACTCCCCGGCCGGCAATTGCAAAGTCACCTCGGTTGGCCCATCCCCGTCCAAATACATCGCGTATTCCCCCTTGGGACTGGAAAGCAAGTGACTGACGACTCCTCCCGCATGCTTCACGGTAGTGAAATCCGGAGCCATCTCCACCAGCGGCAGCCCTTTCAGGAACTCGCTCAGGATCTTCAATCTCCGCCTCAATTCCGGGCTGCCTCCGCCCGGCCCGTTGGCGTCCGCATCCTTGCCATCCTCATGTCCGACACTGAAAGAGTAATCCAGATTGTCGAAGACGCCTCCGCCCGACAGCATGAAATTCCACGCCTGCCGCGCATATTTCTCGTCCTCGCGTCCCAGGAATCCGCTTTCGTCATACGACAGCGCCTTACCCAAGCCGTAATTCAGCACCGCCGCCTCTGGATACGCGTAGTGAAAATTCACCACGCTCACGCCCGGAATCGTCTGCCGCATCGGATACACAAAATTGCAGCAGTTCTGCGCGATCAGGTGTTGGTTCGGCAGCTTCGCTTCCTCGTTCGTGATCCACTCCGCCACGCGCGCCTGCCAGGCCATGCTCAACTCGTCCGGCAGGTCCACTGAATTCGGATATTGGTCCCTCCCGCTGAACAGATAGGGATTCACCACGCTGGTCAGCACCGGCCGGTCCGACCACGGCTCGTTCGCAATTTCAAAAATCACATTCGGATATGCATTCGCCTCGCGCACCAGCTTCCTCACGTACCGCTCCTGATACTTCAGAATGTTCCCATTCTCAAGCGTATCCAGCTTTTTCCAGTCAATCGAGTCGGTCTCATTCACATTGTTCTCGCGATTGAAGGGAGACATGGCCCATTGCGCCTCGGCGTATTGCGAGGAGAACATCGTGATTTCCACGACGATGCCCCGCCGGTCGCTCTCTCCCAGGAAATCATGCAGGCGCGAAAAGTATTCGGCATTCCACTTTTCCAGCTGGAACTTGTTCCCGCCGCCCGCGTATCCCGCCGCCTCGCTTCGCGCCCACGGAGCTACAAACCGCCCGCTCGCCGGGGCCAGGTCGTTGCGCAGGATCCCAAATGATTTTCCCGGCACCTCCACATACGATCCGCCAAACAGCCGCGTGTAATTCATCCCTTCGGCCTGGAGCGTGCCTAAATAGCGGCGATAGTCGAAATCCCCGTTGATCACAGCCCCATAATGTTCGCCGCTCCCGATCAGTGCCGCCGCGCGGCCGTGAAATAAAAAATAATGCGGATTATCGGGATGCAGCGAGATCGGCACGGCTGGCTTTCTCGGATTTTGCCCGAACGCGGGAATGCCGCTGGAGATGATCAACGAAACTGCAATTTGGCAGAGCTTGCGCATGGACGATCTCCTTTTCGCACACGGGCCGAAGCCGCTCTGATCAGATGGAACAGTCGCACCGCGGCCATGACGGAGACTACCTCAACCCCGCCGAGAATGCAGCACTCGCCGTTTTCCAATCAGCCTGCGATACTATTTGTCCGTTCGCTCTAAACTATCTCAGCATGCTTGACTTCTCTCGCTTTGAGGTTCTCACCTTCGATTGTTACGGCACGCTCATCAATTGGGAAGCCGGAATTCTCCCCGCTCTGCAACACATTCTCGGCAAGCACGCCCGAACTGCCGATGACGCCCTGCTTCTCAAACTCTACGGAGATTTCGAACAGCGGGCCGAGGCGGGAAATTTTCAATCCTATCGGGAAGTACTGGCTTCGGTCGTCCGGCAATTCGGAGAGGAGTTCGAATTCAAGCCAAGCTCGGAAGAAATCTCCTCGCTGGCTGCCTCGCTTCCCCGCTGGAAGCCCTGGCCCGATACCGTCGAGGCGCTTCGCCGGCTGAAAACGCGCTTCCGGCTGGCAATCGTCTCCAATGTGGACGATGACCTTTTCGCCGCCACCCGGCCGCAGCTTGGAGTCGAGTTCGACGAAATCATCACCGCGCAGCAGGCCCAGGCCTACAAACCTTCCCTGAAAATCTTTGAGCTGGCATTGAGCCGAATCCATGCTCCCGCTCACCGTGTCCTGCACGCCGGGCAGAGCCTTTATCACGATGTCATTCCCGCGCAGGCCCTGGGCCTCGCAACTGTGTGGGTGAATCGCCCTTCGGCGAGGCCGGGCGTGGGAGCTGTGAAATCGGCCGAGGCAACTCCCGACCTCACGGTCACGTCGCTGTATGATCTGGCGGACGCAGCAACAACCGCCCAAAGCGTCCGCCCCGAAGCCTGAGCCTTCAAAGTTGAAAGACAAGATCCGCCCCGCGGGAGCGAGTGCAAAGGTACAAGCCCCTTACCGGGACGCTCGCGAAGAATTATCGAGGGTGACGAGGAGTTTCTCCATCTTGTGTTTCTGATAAGGTTCGGCGTCGATGCGCGAAAAGACCGGGATGGCAGGCTGGATGTGCTTGCGCGCGGTTGCGTAATCCCCTCTGCGATAGGCGATTTCCGCGCGGCTTAGATCCAGGTTAGCGGACCAGTCGGGCACGCCGGCTAATTGCGCCACAGCTTTGGCGTCAATGGTTTGCAGGAGCCGGGCAGCTTCGTCCAGGTTATTCCTTCCAATCAGGCAATCTGCCAGCGTATCGGCCGCTCCTCCGGTGAGTCCGGCGCGGTCCCCGAACGCTCTTCTGGCGCTTTCGTAAGCGCTGCGGGCATTGGCCTCGCCTTGCGCGTAATGTCCGGCACGACACTGGGCGGTGGCGGCGTCGGAGAGCGAGGCGATGGCGAAGAAAGAAGATGGGCCCTGTTTTTTCACCGCGAGCTGGTGAAGCTCCAGCCCGTCGCGGATAGCATCGTCCCAGCGTCCGAGCGTCCCCTCGCACTGGGCGCGGGTAGCCAGGACTTGCATGGAGAGTTCGTGATCGCGGCCCAGCTTGGCGACGAAACCGGGATAAATTTGACTGGTCTCATCCACCGCTTCGGCATTTTTATTTTGAATCATGAAGGCCTGAGCAAGGTTCAGGCGACCGCGAAGGACATCGGGGCTGTCAGGGCCGCTGCTGCGAGAGTAGGCTGCGATCAGCTCACGAAAGAGCTTCTCGGCCTCGATGCCATTTCCCAGGCGAATGTTGGAAAAGGCCAGTCGTTGCTTGAAGCCGAGGCGGGTGTTCTCATCGATGGCGGGAACCGCCTCGGCCTGGTTTGAGGCTGCCTGGAAATTCTGCTTTGCGGCTTGCGCATTGTTGTCGATGAGGGCAATCATGCCGCGCGCGTTGGAGAGCCAGACCAGCAATTCATTTTGGGGATGCGGCAACCTGGCGATGCTGGCTTCCTGGGCGGACAGAATCGACTTGGCTTGATCTAACGTCCCGCCCTGGTAGCTGCGTGCCTCCAGAGCGGCGCGCTGCAGCCGCACGATGATGGCATTCTGGGAAAGATCGCCTTCGGATTGGGTG
>DASREX010000131.1:0-18636 GCA_035651855.1 Candidatus Sulfotelmatobacter sp. | reverse complement strand
GGAGACGGACGTTCGGCTGAGCCGGTTCAGCCTGCGGGCGATTAACCGCGCTGAGTTCTTCCAGCAATCCCCGGTGGCCTGGCGAGTTTTCGTGATCCAGGCCCATCCCGGTGGGGAGCAGGCGCTGCTGGAAGCCAGTCCCAGCTTCTTGATGCGCTTGCAGAAACGGCTGCTGGGGCCGATGGCCCTGGATGACGGCAAAGGGCCGGTTCCCTCCGATGATGCGCTGCTAGGCTTTACGGTGCTGGCGGCCCTGGAACATCTCAACCAAAGCTTAAAGTTCCCTTTCCAATTCACGCTGGGGCGGGGCACGCGCCAGGCTTTGGCCGACTCAACGCGCGGCCTGATGCTGGGTGTGACGGTCGGAGTCGGCGAGATGACGGGCGATGTTCGCGTGTTCCTCTCCCTTGACCTGCTGTCGCGCGCGCGCGGCGCGGGGGAAGCAAAAAGCGAAGCTTCCTATCCGCCAGGGTTGGTGTGGAAGCTGCCGATTTCCGCCGGCTACGTCGATCTTTCCGCAGACGAGATGACCCAAGTGGGACTGGGAGACGTCCTGCTCATGCAGCAGGCAGGCAGCGTAATCCTGCCCGGCTGCGGAGAATGGATCTTTCTGTCGGAGGGAAGCAACTCTAACCGATTCCGAATCGATAAGTACTTCGAGAGGAGTGCGTTCGTGGACAGTGGCGAAACCTCAGTATCCACCGCGCGGCCCAACCTGGAAGCGCTCCCGCTGCGCCTTCACGTGGTCGTAGGGGAAAGGAACTTTACCTTGGCCGAGATCCAGGGGCTGGGCCCGGGAGCGATCCTGGAATTCGAGGCCACGAAGTCGGATCCCGTGCGCCTAGTGGTCAACGGGAAGGTGCTCGGCGACGGCGAGATGGTGGAAGTCGACGGGAAGCTGGGAGTCAAGATCGTGCGCTGGAGGGGCTGATGCTCAACCGCATAGCGTGGGTACAAGCACTTCCTGCATCGCCGGATCCCCTGCCGCCGACGCACTCCGCGTTCCTGGAGTATGTGGAAGTGCTGTTCGTGCTGGCGGGAGTGCTGGTGCTGGCGTATGCGCTGATTCGCCTGGGTCTGCCCCGCATGCTGGGGATGACCGGCCCAGAGAACGGACCGATTCGAGTTGTAGCGCGCCAAGGTTTAGAACCGAGAAAGACGCTGTACCTGGTGAACGTGGGGTCCCAATTGTTTCTGCTGGGTACCGCCGAAGCCCAGTTACAGTGCCTCACGGCGATCGACCCGGAAAACGCTTCCGTGATCCTCTCCGAGGCGCGGCGCCTGCCGGTACGAACGAAGGACTTCCGCCAGGTCATGAGTTGGTTTCAGAAAGCGGGAAAGGCCGGATGCTGATGAAGATCAGGCTCATCCTCGCGCTGCTGCTGCTCCCCATCGCGGCGCAGGCGCAGACTGGAAATCAGGTGGCGAACCCGGTCGTGATGGTCATCGTTCTGGGGTTCCTTGCGCTGGCCCCGTTCCTGGTGGTGATGCTGACTTCGTTCGTGAAGATTTCGGTCGTACTTTCGATTGTGCGCAATGCGCTGGGAACGCAGCAGGTGCCGCCCAACCAGATCATCACGGGGCTGGCTTTCGTGCTCACGATCTTCATCATGGTTCCGGTGGGGCAGCAGATGTACAAGGATGCGGGCAATGTGGCCAATACCCGCGACATCTTCTCCGAGGCCAGCATCAAGACCTTGTTTGATGCCAGTCAAAAGGCGAAAGAACCGCTTCGCCGCTTTCTCTCCGCGCATGCGCATGTAAAGGACCGGGAGCTATTCATGGATCTTGCCGTGCGACTCGAGGCCGGCGCCCAGCCGCGGCCCAAGTCGCAGGCGCCGGAGAAGGCCCCGGAAGCGGCTCCGCAACCAACGGCAGGCGTGGCGCTGCCGGGCGAGAGTACCCAGCAAGCTAACACGCTGCTGGCGAATGCTCCGGGACCGGCTCCGGCCGCCAACCCGCCTGCGGCGTCCCCTGCACCCGCGCCGGTTCCCGCATCTCCGCCGCTGGAGCGGCCGGACAAGAACGACTTCCAGGTGCTGATTCCGGCTTTCGTGACCAGCCAGTTGAAAGAAGCGTTCGAAGTGGGCTTCCTGGTGTTTGTGCCCTTCATCGTCGTGGACATGGTGATCGCAAACATTCTGCTGGCCATGGGCATGCAAATGCTTTCCCCGACGGTCATCTCTCTGCCGTTCAAGCTGCTGCTGTTTGTGCTGGTGGACGGGTGGTTCTTGATCGTTCGCGGGCTGGTGCTGAGCTACACATGAGCTGAGGAGAGGGAACCATGAATCCGGAAGCCATCACCCGCATCCTGCGGGAAGGACTGGCGCTTACCTTGCAGCTGTCAGCCGGACCCATGCTGGCCAGCATGTTGATCGGTCTGGTCGTATCGGTGATGCAGGCCACGACCCAGATTCAAGAACAGACCCTGAGCTTTGTGCCGAAACTGATCGGTGTCTTCCTGACCATCGCCATCATGGGCCCCTGGATCATGGCGCAGGCAGTGAAGTTCACGATTGCCTTGCTGGAGAGTATCCCCACGGTGCGCTGAGGCCGCGCGATGCTTGAAACCCTGCAGAGAATTCTGGCGAACCTGGGCATCCACATCGAACTCAACACCTTTCTTGTGCTCTTCGGGCTGATCATGGCGCGCATGGCGGCGGCGATCTCGCTGTCGCCGTTTCTGGGGGGGAAGTCGGTTTCGGGGCGGATCAAGGTCGGGCTGGCGATTGTCGTAAGCATGCTCCTGTTTCCCAACGTCGCGCCCCATGCGAACTTGGGAGATCTGAATGTCATCCGCGTCATGGGGCTGATGGTGAAAGAAGGACTGATTGGGGCGACTTTGGGATTTCTTTCGCAACTGGTGTTCCAGAGCATTCAAATGGCCGGTGCCAGCATCGACTATGCGCGCGGCATGAGTCAGGCGACATTCCTGGCCCCGGAGCTGGAAACCAACGTTTCCCTCATTGGCCAACTGCAGCTGCAGGCCTCGATCGTGCTTTTCCTTCTGCTGAACGGGCACCTGCTGTATCTGCGCGCGCTGGCGGCCAGCTTTCGCAGCGTGCCTCTGCTGGAGTTCCCCAAGTTCGGTTTGGGCACCCTGGCTGGCATGGAGCAGATGGGGCACTACACGGCAAGCAGCCTGACGATCGCACTGCAGTTAGCAGCTCCGGCCTTGCTCACGCTGTTTCTGGTCGACATCAGCTTTGGAATGATCGGCAAGGTTGCCTCCGGGCTGCGGGTGCACACCGAGAGCCAGCCGGTAAAGGCCCTGCTGGGCCTGAGCATTGTGTTCCTGGGGATCGCCTACATCGTGGGGCGGATGCCGGAGCACTTTACAGGAATGCTCTTAACCCTGGAACAGTTCATGAGAAACATCCAGTAAGCCGACGCGTTGAGCCAACACAGGTGAGGCAGCAGGATGTCGGGCGAGAAGACAGAGCAACCCACACCCAAGCGTTTGAAAGACTCGCGCAAGAAGGGCGACGTCTTCAAAAGCAAGGACATCGTGCAGGCACTCCTGTTCATTACCGCCGCCGCGGTAGTCACCATGGGAGGTCCGGCATACGTTTCGGAATTGAGCGCATTGATGAAGGAGTTTTTCCAGCCTGACGTGATGGTCGGCACCATGTCGCAGAACGCGATGCTGTCGCGCATGGGTTACGCTTGGTCAAAGTTCCTCATTCTGATGGCCCCGCTGCTGGGCGCGCTCGTCATCGTCGCTGCCGCGGGGAACTTCATGCAGGTCAAGGTCCTTTTCGCTCCGGAGGTGATCAAGCCCAAATTCGAGAAGCTGAACCCGGTGAACGGATTCAAGAACACCTTTTTCAGCCCGAATGCCTACCTGGAACTGGCCAAGAACCTGATTAAGTTCACGGTGGTCTTTTGGGTGCTTTACATCGCGATTCGGGGCAGCCTGCGCGACATCATCCCGACTGCGGGAATGCGGCTGGACCAGACCGCGGCCCTGGCCGGGCACCTGATGAACAACATGATGTTCAAGGTAGGCGCGGTGTTCATCGTGCTGGGCGCGGCTGACTTCATGATCCAGAAGAAGATGTTCATGAAGAAGATGATGATGAGCAAAGAAGAGGTGAAGCAGGAATACAAGGAGCAGGAAGGCGATCCGCACGTGAAGCACATGCGGAAGCACTTCATGCACCAGCTCATGCACGGGAGCGTGGCGCAGAACGTCCCCAAGGCCACCGCGGTCGTGGCGAACCCGACCCACCTGGCGATTGCAATTCGCTACGACGAGGCCAGCATGCAAGCGCCTAAGGTGACCGCCAAAGGACAGGACTCGATGGCGCTGAAGATCATCGAGATCGCCAACGAGCACAAGGTGCCGGTCGTGCGCAATGTCGGGCTGGCGCATGCCCTTATCGACCTGGAGGTCGGGCACGAGATTCCCGAGGATTTATACGAAGCGGTGGCCGAAGTACTGAATTTCGTTTACCAGTTGGCGGCGGAGCAGAATTAAGTTCGGGAGGAGCCAGTATGCGCGTGGATTACACCTTGCCATCCCTGCAGCCCTGGACGCCGGCGGAAACGCCGGAAGTTAGCGGGGAGGGGGCCGCATCATTTCAGGAGCTGATCCGTGGCGGGACTGCCACGTTGCCCCAGGGGGTCGACGACTTGCTGCGCCTGGGCGAGCGCCCCTACACGGGCACCTACATCGGGCCTCCTCCGCGCCCGCCCGTGCTCGCTCTGCACGACGCCGAGGCGCAGCGACGGCAATGGTACGGGATGCTGCAGCGGCACTCGGGCAGCCCGGTCCCGGGAACCCGGACCCATCCCGGCCGCACGCACTCAGTCCAAACCATGCTGCACATGCTGCGCGAGATGCAGGAGATGGAAGACGCAATCGTGTCGCAATCAGTGGCCTTGAGCAGGGGGTGACGAATGGCAGAAGCGACCTGGACCAGTGAAGAGTTGTATCTGTTAGCGGACCGGGGATATGGGTTTTACCAGCAGGGCCGTTACGAGGAGGCCGCGGTCATTTTCGACGGTTTGATCGCCCTGGATGCGGGCAACTCCTACTACCGCACGGCATTAGCCGCGATCTGCCTGGCTCTGGGCGACGCCCAGCGAGCCGTGGACGAATTGTCGGCCGTACTCGAGAAGACTCCTGCGGACCTGGAGGCGCGGGCCCGGCGGTGCGAGGCCTATTGCGAGCTGCGGCGGTGGGCGGAAGCCCGCCGTGACCTGGCGGTTTTGCAGCGGAATGGCGAGCGCAACCATGCTCGCAGGCTGGCCTGGAGGCTGCAGACGCAAAGTGGCTCGGCGTAGCCGGTTCCCTCTAGCAACTTCCCCATCCCCGAACCGATAACTGGGGTGAGTTTGGGGCCAAGTGAGAATCTGAAAAGAGGAGGCAAAGGGAATGTCAGCAATTGGTGATGCAGTGAATTCGGTTGTGAATGATGTCAGTCAAGCGGTGAGTGGGGTCGCCCAAGGGGTAGAGCAGGCGGTATCGGGCGTGGCCCAGGGAGTGGAGTCGGCGGTCTCGAGCGTCGCGCAGGGAGCCGGGCAGCTTCTAGCCAATCCGTTGGTCGACACCGCGATCGGGAGCCTGGTGGGCTGCCCGGAACTGGGCGAAATCGGTCCGATGTTGGGTGACCTCTGCGGGGCAGCCGGTGGAGGCAGCGCTGGGGGGCTGGGAAGTCTGCTCGGAGGCTTTGGTGGCCTGCTGGGTGGTCTTCCGCCAATCTGCAGTGGTTTTGATCCGTTTGGCGGCGGAGGGCTCGGGGGCATCCTCGGTCCTGGTGGGCTGGGCGGCATTCTTGGCGGCGGCTTCGGTGGCGGAGGCGGCATCGGTGGAGGGTTCCCATTTCCTCCGATCGGCGGCTTGCCTGGATTCCCAGGTGGCGGCGGATTCCCCGGTGGCGGCGGCGGGTTCCCCGGTGGTGGCGGAGCTCCCGGCCTGAATCAGGGGGGGGTCAGCGACATGATCGGCCAGATGCAGCAGATGATGCAGTATCAGCTGTCGCAGCAACTGGCGATGCAGAAGATGAAGATCGCTTTCGACTTGGAGAAGACAGCCATCCAGGATATGGCCGGCTGAAAAGGTGCAAGTCCCGAACCGAGATCAAAATTGAGGAGGAGAAAACGTAATGGCACAGCAACAGTTTACTGCCACTGAAGTCGAGCAGAGGATGAAGAACGGCGAACAGTTGTCGACCATCCTGGGAGTGTCGGAGCCCAAGATCGAAGCGCTGGCGGCACTGGGTTACAACTCGTATCAGCAAGGTCAACTGAAGGATGCTGAGACGTTCTTTGCGGGCGTTGTCGCCCTGGACAACAACTCCTATATCGGCAATGCCGGACTGGGAGCGGTGGCCATGGCGCAGAAGCCGCCGAAACTGGACGCAGCGTATTCCTACCTGTCCAAGGCCGCGCAACTGCGGCCCCAGGATGCGACCATCCAGGCCAACCTGGGTGAAGTGCTGCTCCGGCAAGGGAAAGTCGAAGAGGCGAAACCACACCTCGAGAAGGCTTTCCAACTCGATCCGAACTTCAAGGACCGCGGCGTGAACCGGGCCCGGGCTCTGGTGGCCGGACTCGACCTGGTAGTCAAAAAGGCCGAGCAACGCCAGCAGACCATGGCCAAAGCCAGCTAGGTCGTGATCTCGCGCCGGACGCTGAAGCGTCCATCGAAACGCAGCAGTGTCCGGCGCCACTTTTCAGCACTCGCCCCAGCCAGATCAGGCGGCGGGGCGTGCTGATGGCCCTGCAAGAAAAACTGTCCGCGTTCCTGGCGGGAGCAGAACCCTACCGGCTCAGCGATGATAGCCAAAATCCAATCGCAAGTACTCGAGATCCAGAAAGAAATCCTAGGGGGGAACCTCACCGGGGTACTGACCCGTTTCGCCGATCTGATCTTGGTGGCTTTGGTCGCGGTCATGATCGGCCTCATGATCGTTCCGCTCCCCACCTTCCTGCTCGACATCTTCCTGACCATCAACATCACCGTGGCGGTGACCATCCTGATGGTGTCGATCTACATCTCGAGCCCCACGCAGATTGCGTCTTATCCCACACTGCTGCTGATTACGACCCTGTACCGGTTATCGCTGGACATCTCGGCCACGCGACTGATTCTGCTCAAGGCGGACGCCGGCGAAGTCATCCGCTCCTTCGGCATGTTCGTGGTCAGCGGGAACTTCGTGGTGGGCGCCGTCATTTTCCTGATCATCACGCTGGTGCAGTTCATCGTCATCACCAAGGGGGCGGAGCGGGTGGCCGAAGTCTCGGCCCGCTTCACCTTGGATGCGATGCCCGGCAAGCAGATGAGCATTGATGCCGACCTGCGGGCCGGGATCATCGACTTTCATCAGGCGCGGGCCCGGCGCGAAGCCCTGGCGCGGGAGAGCCAGTTCTATGGCGCGATGGACGGCGCCATGAAGTTTGTGAAAGGCGATGCCATCGCCAGCATCGTGATCACTCTGATCAACATTGTGGGGGGCTTGATCATCGGCATTGCCATGAACGGAATGTCGGCGATGGAGGCGGTGCAGACTTATTCGATCCTCACTATCGGGAACGGCCTGGTATCGCAGATTCCCGCCCTGCTGATTTCGATCTCCGCCGGCATGGTGGTGACGCGCGTCGCTTCTGAGAACAAGGACGCCAATCTCGGCAAGGATGTCGCCGGCCAGATTCTCGGACAGCCCAAGGCGATCGCCGTGGCATCGGGCCTGCTCGCGGTCATGGCGATCATCCCAGGGTTGCCCAAGATTCCCTTCTTTATTCTGGCGGCGGTAACGGGCAGCCTGGCATACGGGTTGTTCCGCGCCGAGCAGATCAGTCTCGCGTCGGCCGAGCAGACCAAGAAAGGGGCAGGTTCCAAGGCGCAGGACCTCCAGGTCTCCTTGACCGTGCCGCTGATTCTGCAGGTAGGAGAGGGAATTACGCCCTTCGTAGATCGGGAAACCGAAATCGGGCAGAGGTTCTACGAGCAGTTGCTGTCGGTGCGCAACAACCTCTATTACGAACTGGGTGTAATTTTCCCGCCGTTACAGATCAAAGGCAATTCTGCCGGGGATCCCGGCCACTACATGATCTGGGCGAACGAAGTGCCGGTGGCCAGCGGCCAGGTGCGCACTGACGCGGTTCTCGTGAATGATTCGGCGCAGGCCATTTCGGTTTATGGATTTACCGCCGAGAGCACGGTCAATCCGGGAACCGGCAAGCCAGCGGCCTGGATCCCGCGCGACCAGGCCGAACGCGCCAAAGCGTCCGGTCTGCAAGTGTGGGACAGCCACGAGATCCTGCTCATGCACTTCGTGCACTATCTCAAGAAGAATGCGAAGGAATTCCTTGGCATCCAGGAAGTGCAGCAGATGGTGGCGGCGGTCAAGCAGTACTACCCGACGCTGGTCGATGAGACGGTTCCCAAACCGGTGTCGCTGCAGACGCTCACGGAGATCCTCAGGAGGCTGGTCGAAGAAGAGGTGTCGGTGCGGGACCTGAAGACCATCCTGCAATCGCTGTGCGAGTGGGGCCGCGTCGAGCACGAAGTCCTGCCCCTGACCGAACACGTGCGGTCCGGTCTGAAACGCAAGATTTGCTACCAAATCTCGAAGGGACGGCCGGTTTTGTTCGTCTACCGCCTGGATCCGGAGTTCGAGGAAATGTTCCGCAATTCCATCCGGCAGAGCGCCAGCGGCGCGTACCTCTCGATGGATCCGGAATTGAGCCAGCGCGTGATGGCAGCCGCGCGGACCGCGATCGGCGATTTGCCAGCGGGGGCCCAGCGACCGGTCATCGTGACCGACGGCGAGATCCGTCGGTTCGTCAAGAGGCTACTGGACTACGCAGTCCCGGATGTGACGGTGTTGAGCTACGACCAACTGGCGCCGCAGATCAACCTGCAGCCTTTGGGTATGATCTCGCCCGCGCCCGCGGCCCAGATTGCCGAGGGATCGGCGGCGGCTAGCTAGCCTGCTTGGTGGCACGGGTCGCGCGAAGGTCGCGGTGGAGGGTACAGACTTGTCGAACCACCTCGAAGCCGGCCTCGGAGAGCAACCGATGGGTGAAGCTCTCCTCCAGAACGTGCCGTGCGATGACCGGCGACGGGTAGTTCTGGCTGACGAAGCGCAGCAATTCGTGCACCGCCGGGGCTGCGGCTTCCGGGGAACGAAGATCGAACATGCGCATGTCGGGCGAATGGCTGGGAACGACCGTGTAGGCCTTCAGGGTGTCTCCCGAAAAGGCGCCGAGAACATCGGTGTAGGCCGCAATGTTGCGCAGGAATGCGGGACGCTGCGACCAGTGCAAAAATTGGCCGGGTGCGGAAGCCAGCGGCAACACAGCCTGAATGTCTATTTTCTTGACGACGATCGCCGGGTCGGGGGCGGGCAACCGTGGAGACTGGGCTTTGAGGTCGAGCAATCGCCGGCCAGGCTGGGCGTTGATGAATCGGTAGCGTCGCACCGGACGCTCGGGAAGAGAATCACCATGGATTGCAAGGTAGCCATCCTCATGCAACTTGTGGCAGCAGGCATCGAAAAGGCTTAGGGCGCTTCGGGTGGTACGAAACTTTGGCAGAGCGCCCCAGTAAAAGTTGTAGGCCTCGCGGGATTCCGGATCGACGCAGTTAATCACGATGGATGCGGGTTCATTGTCGATATAGCGGATCAGGGAGTGGGCCAGGGAGAAGTTCCAGAAACGCCAGAGATTGAGGAAGCTGAAGAAATCCAAATGATATTCCGTCGAAGTGCCCTCGGAGGACTCGTTGATCAGGCGGATGGCATCGGGAAGGTTCTTCGACGTGATGGGGCGCAGGTCATCCGTCATGGGTAGGTCATATTACTGCCAGTTAGGCAGAAAGGATAGCGAGCCATGAAAAGCGGTGGAAAAGAGCAAGCCTCGGGTGGCAGCAAAGACGACATCGGCTGGCGGCAGTTTCCCGAGTTCGAGCAGTTGCTTTCGAGTGCGGAGCCCCCGGCTTTGCTGGCCAAGGTCGAAAAGACCTGCCGGCAACTTAACGAGGTGCTGCAGTCGGGGTCAGAAGCGGACCAGGGACGGGCCCGGGCCGCGATGTCTGCCTATGGGCGATCGCTGGATCTGCTGCGGATCCTGACCGAGGCCCGCGACAAGGCGGCCCAGGCCTAGCAACAAACCCGCCGGGGTACCGATAATCTGGACAGGAGGGCAACTCCATGGCAAACACGCCGCTTGTGAATAACGCGTCCACTCCCAGCTACAGCCTCGATCAGATCCTGCAGTCCACGCAACCCCCTAAGCAGCCTGGGGCGTTCCGGCGGGTCTTGGGGTCGGTGGTCGGCGGCCTCGGCAACGTGTTCGCTCCCGGGATCGGAGGCTTGATCGGGGGAGTGATCAGCGGGGGAACGCTGGGCGGCATTCTGGGCGGCGGAGGGTTGAGCGGTTCGCTTTCGGTGGGGTCCGGTGGGCTGCTGGGCGACGTCACGCAGTTCCTGCAACTGCAGCAGCAGATGGGGCAGCAGCAGGAACTGTTCGAGACTGCTTCGGCCATCGTCAAATCGCGGCATGACGCAGCGATGGCCTCGATCCGCAACATCAACTAGCATCGTTACACGGACGGGAGGCTGACATGGCAGCCAGGTGGGCAATTCATCCCTCGAGCGAAGAAGCGGCATTCCTGCTGGAAGCGGCCATCATCTATCGTGAGGCGAGGAATTTCCAGGCGGCCCGCGATATCCTGGAAGGCGTGCGCGCCCTGTTTCCCAAGCATGAGGTCCCGGAGATCATCCTGGGAACGGTGGAATTCCAGGCGGGGAATTTTGACGCCGCCGAGGCCCATTATCAGAAGGCCCTGGAGCTCAACCCGCGCAGCGCCTATGCTCATGCCCACTTCGGAGAAGTTTGCCTGTTCCGCAAAGACAAGGACGGGGCCCGCAAGCATCTGAAGAACTCGGTCGCGCTCGATCCCCTGGGAGAGTATGGGAAAATGGCGCGCAAGCTGATGGAGCTGACGGACAAGGCGAATTTTTCCTGAGCTGGTTGTTGGCAATGGACATTCACGACATAAAACCGCCCGGAAGCAATGGCTCGTTGATCGGCTCTGACTACCAGAACCTGGAGACGGCCCCCGGCAAGAACTTCGCGGCGGCGAAAGACAAAGTGCAAACCCGCGAGTCGGAGGGCACGGCATCTCCCGGGCTGACGGCACTGGCCAATTGCTCCAAGGCGGAGCTGGAAGATCCCGAGAAGTTGAAGGCGATTGTGCGGGCGTCGGCTGCCGAGTTGGTCGATCAGGGGCAGAACATTACCGGCCCGCTTTCCCCCGCGCAGAAAGAATCGATCGTGGATTTTCTCACCTCCGACCCGATCATCGGACGACAGCTGGAAAACTACGTGAGAAAGGCGCTGGCCTAGCCAAACCAGATGGAGATCCTGCTCGCCATTGAGTCCAAACAAGACGGCGCGCGCCGGGAAGTGAAGCGCGAACTGGGAGAAGGCGTGGTCGTGGGCCGCGGCGCCGAAGAAGGGATTCTGCTCGATGGCTCGGATCTTTCGCGCGAGCACCTGGTCATCACAGCCGACAGCACCCACATTTATGTCACGGACCTGAGCAACAACGGGACCTGGCTGAATGGCACCCGCCTGCGCAAGTCGCTGCGGACACGCGTGCGTCCCGAGGACAAGATTGAAATTCCCGGGTACTTGCTGCTGATTCGACCGGCCGTTCAACCGGCAGAGGACAAGGCGGGCGCTGAAGTCGCGATGGTTTCATCGCCAGCCACCCTGGAAATGCAGCCTTCCCAGCCTCGCCCTACCGGCGCGGCTGCTGTCCTGCAGCCGGTTCGGCAATTCATCGGCTCGTTCACCTTCGCGGAGAAATATTCCTTCGTAGTTGCCTGCCTCGGCTTGCTGTTGCTGTACTCCTACTTCGGGTCTTGAGGGCAGCCCGCTCCCGTCGGAAAGCGTCCCGTCTGTTTCCGAGCGTCCCCGTCTGTTTCCCTTCCTTTCGTCCGAATCATATTCCTGTCGGCGCACTTTCAGAGGAGCAGGTCCGTGCGGACGCGTCCATGGGGATCCATGAGAGGAAGATGGGCTCGACGAGGCACTTGTCTTCGATTGACTCAGTTTAGGTGAAGAGCAGGGGCGATGACGGTCTTGAAGAAATCGGGATTCTGCCAGAGCCAGATCCCGCCTCCGGCGGCGGCCACCGCGAGCGCCAGGAGAATCCACAGGAGGGTGTGCCCCTTGGCAGGAGCAGGAGTCCTCGAGGCCAGTGCCTCCGCGTAGGGAGCGCCTTTCTCCTGCGTCTTCTTGGACAGCACGACGGTCTTGTTGGCGCGCTGCGCAATCTGACGCAGGCGAGTCAGGATGGCTTCGAGGTTGGGCGGGCGCTTCTCGGGGCGCTTGTCCATCATCGACTCGATCAGGTCCGAGAGCGCGGCGGGATAATCCGGCAGCAATGACTTGATGGTCGGCGCCTTGCTCTCCGGGTCCGCGTGCCAGCGCATCCAGTCGAGCTCGGTTCGCTGCTCGGCAAACGATTTCGCGAAGAGCTTCTTGCCCAGCAGGATTTCGTAGAACATCACTCCGAGTGCATAGATGTGGGCTGCGGCCATGGCAGCATCCGCACTAGCGCCGGCCTTCTCGGCAAACATCTCCGGAGCGGCGTAGCGCGGATTGGAGGCCGCGCTGCTGGTGCCCCGGCCGGGGGTGGCTGGCAACAGCTGGATGGTGGCCTTCCCGAGGCGATCGAAGGTGACGTTCTGCGGCGAAAGCGCTTCCTTTTTCGCGCCGGTCGCATACAGTGCGATGAGCGCCTGCACTGTTGAGACGAAGGGCAAGATCACTTCCTCGACCTGCGGCGGACCATCCTTCAAATAGGCCGACAGCGTTTCCGGCTGCTTGCCGATCAATTCCTCCATGCGGGCGGCAGAATCGGGAGGCTCCAGCTTCGGCGGAGGCGGAGGCGGCGGTGGCGCCATCGGCCGCGCCGGGGGAGTCTCGGCCTTGGCTGCGGGCTTGCTTTCGACGCGGGGAGCCGGCGGACGCTCGGGGCTGGCGGGTACGGGTTCTGGCCGCATCACCGGGGCCGGGACGCTTCGGCCTTCTTTGCGATTGCCATCGGGGGGCGGCGGCGCAGGCTTCGGCTCCAAGACAGGCGTTTTCGCGTCGAAGGGCTGCGGGCCGGGCCGGGCCACCGTCCGTTCTTGGGGCTGTTCTTGTGGCTTGGCGTCTGGTCCGACCTGGGTGGCAGGAGCGGGCGCGGCGCCGGAGCGCTTGGCGAGGAAGGCGCGGCGCTCTTCCTCGCTGCCGAGACCCTCGGCGAGGAGGGAGTAAAGATTGTCGAGGCCGGTGGCCTTCACCGCGGCTTCGCGCACTCGAATCCGGGCCACCGGACCGATGAACTGCGCCAGCTGCTTTTCCACTTTGCGCAGGGTTTCGTCACCCCACGCCGACACTGCCGCCGAGGCCATGCTGCGGCCCGGGTCCCGCGAACTGGCGGTGAACAATTCGCGCTCGGCTACGCTCAGAACCTGAGTGGCGTAGGAGGCAGCCTCGTTGGACAATACGCGCGTGAGGGAAGCGCCGCGCGCCTGCTCGTAGGCCTCGCGCACATCTTCGCAAAACGAGCGCGCACTCGGATATCGATCGTGGGCCGCCTTCGCCAAAGCGCGCGCACAAATCCGGTCGAACGCCCGCGGCAACTCGGGGTTCACTTCGGAGGGCGGACACTCCGCAGACCTGGTGATGCGCTCCACCAGGGTCTCAGCCGGCCCGGCAAACGGATGGGCGCCGGTCAGCACTTCGTAGAAGACGACCGCGCTGGAGAAGATGTCGGTTCGCTTATCGAGGGGAGCGCGCGCGAATTGCTCGGGAGACATGTAAGCCGGCGTGCCGGAATCGAGTTCCGCAACGCCGAAATGCGCGATGCGAAGTTGCCCCTTTGCGTTCAGCAGCAGATTGGCCGGCTTAATGCCGCGATGGACGACGCCCTGGCTATGGGCGAAATCGAGGGCCATCAGCAGCTGCACAAGCAGGCTGACCGCGTCGGAAAGCGGCAGGCGCACTCGCTCCCTTAAATAAGGACCTTCCACATACTCGGAGGCGATATAGGCAAAGTCCCCTTGTTCTCCGAATTCGTACACGCCGACGATGCCCGGGTGGTGGAGCCGCGAGGCGATGAGGATGTCGTTTTCCAGGCGGGCAATCAGGGCGCTGCCGTAGTTATTCAGTAACTTTCTGGGGATGGTTTTCAGGCTGGCCGTGCGCCGCAGAATGGGATCGAACCCCTTATACACCACCCATCCCGCGTGGGCCTCCACCAGAGTCTCGACGATGTCGTAGGCTCCAAGGCGTTCAGGCTGAGGAAGCGCGGAAGGCATGAGCTAATGATTTCCCATTCCCCGGCTCGACCAGGCCGGAACGCCGGTTCCTTCTTACCGAAGGCCTCGGATCGCCGGTCAGTCAGCCGGTTCACCTGCAGCGAGAGGAATTCGAAACCGGGACAAGAGAGAGCAGACGAAAGCAAGACCCGGCAGGCGTCATCATAACAAAAAACAGAGGGGATTCGGCCCCTGCAGGAACCCCGGATCCCCGGTTTTGCGGGACGCTGGACGCACAAAGACTCGCACCGGGCGCTGGAATATGCGAGTATGCAGTACGGCTCAAAGGTCCCGTTTCTGGCCGGAACAGCGTCGGGCGCGGCATGCCATCCCTGGTCCCAAGAAGGATCGACAAATATGAAGTGCTGGGCGTAGTCGCCCGGGGTGGAATGGGTGTGGTCTACAAAGCCGTGGATCGCACGCTGGAACGAGAAGTCGCCATCAAGATGGTGAGCGGGAGCCGCGATGAGCGCAGCCAGGGCCTGAAACGCTTTTATCGCGAAGCGCAGTTTACCGCCAGCCTGCGCCATCCCAATATCGTTACGGTCTACGACCTTGGCGAGTTCCAGGGTACACCTTACCTGGTCATGGAATACCTGCCGGGGCGCAGCTTGCAATCGCTGCTCGAGGAGCAGGCGATGCCGCTGCTGCAGAAGGTCCGCTGCATCCGGCAAGTGTGCGAGGGCCTGCACTATGCGCACACCCGGCAGCCCGCGATCATCCACCGCGACATCAAGCCCGCCAACATCATGGTGCTCGAAGACGGCATGGTCAAAATCATCGACTTCGGCATCGCCCGCCTGGGCCAGAATCGAAACACGCGGACCGGCTTCGTAATGGGGACCTATCAATACATGTCGCCGGAACAAGTGCGGAACCAGGAAATCGACGGGCGCAGCGATGTGTTTTCCACCGGGGTCGTGCTCTTTCATTTGCTGACGCACCGCCTTCCGTTCGATGGGGCCAACGTGTCGCAGACGCTGGAGATGATCATGAACGCGCCGGCGCCTCCGTTAAGCCGGTTATTGCGGGACTATCCCCGGCAGCTCGACGCCATCCTCGCCCGGGCGCTCGCCAAGCGGCGGGAAGAGCGTTACCAGACGGCCGACGAACTGGCCTTCGATTTGGCCCAGGTGGAGGCGGACCTCAAGCGCGGATCGTTCGGCCGGCACATTGCAGAAGCGGAGCGGATGTACCAGCAGGGGAATTATGAACGCGCGAAGGCAGAGGTGGGGCGCGTGCTCGAGGTCGATTCGGACCATCGCGAAGCCGGGGAACTGATGACTCGGATTCAGCGTGCTTCTACGCTGCAGCAGCGCCAGAAGCGGGCACTCAGTCTCCGGCAGCAGTCCGAGGAGGCTTTGAAACTCAACCGGGTCAGTGAAGCCTTCAGCTGCGTCGAGCAGGCGCTTCGGCTCGATCCCGACAATGAGGAACTGCGGCATCTCCGGGAGAAGATTCTGCTGAAAGAGAAAGTCAATCAGGCGCTTTCGCGCGCCGAGCGGGCCGTGGCCGCGGATCGTTTCGAGGAGGCGCTGCGCGCGGTGCAGGACGCCCTCGAGTCCGATCCCGAGTCCGTGCGCGCCAAGTCCTTCAAGCTGATGATCGAGGCGAAACTGGCGGGGCGCCATCCGCTTCGCCCGGCGACCACGGAAAGCTTCCCGAGATCGAGAAGGACGAAGACCACAGCTTCGTTGAAAAGACCCACCACAGAGTCGAAGCCGCTGTCTCCCCCCGCGGTCGGCGCGCCCGGTCGCTTATTCGAAGAGCCAGATCCGGTGTGGAGCGACGACGCCTGGTTAGCGCTGCTGAAGCCGACCGCAGAACTCCATGGAAACAGGGCAAGCTTCGACGGGACGATTCACCGAGAGCCGGTATATTCGGCCTCGTTCGATCTGGGCCGCGATGACGCGCGGGCCGAACCCGTGGCTGCGTCCAAGCTGCCCAGAATCGAGAATCGCCCACCGCTCAATTCCTTTCCACGGAGCAATCCGGCTCAGGGGCAAGACGGCGAGGCGGAGCGGCAGCAAACTCGGAGGGAAGCAGAAGGACCTGCCCGAAGAAGCCAGGCATGGTCGTACAGCGCTCTGCAAGTGCTCGAGAACCGGCTGGCTGCCTTGATTGGACCGCTCGCGAAAATGGTGGTCCGCAAAGCCGCTTTGCAGGCAAGGAACACCGCGGACCTGCTGGAGATTGTGGCGGCCAGCATCAAGCAACGCAAGGACCGGCAGGCTTTTCTGGAAGGGAATGCCGGATGGCCCGAGGGCGCCGAAGAGCGCGCGATCGCCTCGCCCCAGCGCCCAGCCTCGGTGCCAGTTCCGACTGGCCCGGGCGGGAGTCTGATCAGTTCCGCCGATGTCGATCGAGCCAGACGCTTGCTCGCCGAATACATCGGCCCCCTGGCGGGCGTGCTGACCAAGAAAGCGTCCAGGCAAGCCTCGTCGGTGCAAGAGTTCTATGTGCTGCTCTCAGAACATGTGAAAAGCGGAGTGGAGCGCAGCCGCTTTCTGCGCGACCTCGGCGCCTAGGCGGCGGTCTGACCACCACGAGTCAATTTTCCCGGCGTTTCTGCTACGATCTCAGGTCGCGCCCGTCTGGACTATTCTTCAGTCGCAAGAGAATTTCGCACCATCATTCAGGACAACATTTCAGAAAAGGACCCGAACCATGGCGATCGCAAGCGTGAATCCGGCAACCGGCGAGGTCGTTCAGACCTTCGTTCCGCTCACCGAGGAGCAGATTGAACAGAAATTACGGCTGGCCACGACGGCCTTCCAGAACTACCGGCACACCTCCTTTGCCGAGCGTAAACAGAAGATGCTGAAGGTTGCCGAGATCCTGGAGGCGGAGAAAGAGCAGTGTGCGCGGCTTATGACCCTGGAGATGGGCAAGACGCTGCGCTCGGCCGTGGCCGAGGCCGCCAAATGTGCCACCGGATGCCGTTACTATGCGGAGAATGCCGAGCGTTTTCTGGCGGATGAAGCCGTGCCCACGGGGGCAAAGCGAAGTTTTGTTCGGTACTTGCCGCTGGGCCCAATCCTCGCGGTCATGCCGTGGAATTTTCCCTTCTGGCAGGTGTTCCGCTTCGTCGCCCCGGCGTTGATGGCTGGGAACGTTGGACTGTTAAAGCATGCTTCCAATGTTCCGCAGTGCGCGCTGAAGATCGAAGAGATCATTCTGCGCGCTGGCTTTCCCGAAGGAGTATTCCAGACCCTTCTGATCGGCTCGGGACCGGTCGACAGGATCCTGAACGATCCCAGGGTGCGGGCGGCGACGCTGACCGGCAGCGAGCAGGCCGGAATTCAGGTGGGGATTTCGGCTGCCAAGCGGATCAAAAAGGTCGTGCTTGAGCTTGGCGGGAGTGACCCTTTTATCGTCATGCCCAGCGCCGACCTCGAGACTGCGGTCAAGACCGCGGTGGAAGCGCGAGTGCAAAACAACGGGCAGTCCTGCATCGCTGCCAAGCGTTTCATCCTGGCCGAGCCGATTGCCGACGAGTTCGAGCGCAAATTTGTGAGCCGAATGCAGGCGCTGCGCGTGGGCGATCCCTTCGACGAGCGCACCGACGTTGGACCCCTGGCCAACCCCGAGGCGGTCACTTCTCTCGACGAAGATGTGAAGAAGACGGTCGCCGCTGGAGCCCGCATCCTGACCGGTGGTTACCCCATCAAGGGCCCGGGAAACTTCTATGCGCCGACAGTGCTGGCGAACATTCCCCCGGAGTCTCCTGCCTATAAAGAAGAGTTTTTCGGCCCCGTCGCCTCCTTGTTCCGCGTGAAAAATGCCGCTGAAGCGATCCGGATCGCCAACGACAGCCGCTTCGGCCTGGGGGCCAGCGCCTGGACGAACAACGCCGAGGAGGCGGAGTTGTTTATCAACGATCTAGACGCCGGGATGGTGTTTATCAACAAGATGGTGGCCTCCGACCCCCGCATCCCCTTCGGCGGGGTCAAGGCCTCCGGACATGGCCGGGAACTGTCGGTGCAGGGGATCCGCGAATTCGTAAACATCAAGACGGTCTGGGAGCAGTGAGCCCCGCCGTTGCTGTAAAGGCATGACGGCAGAGTATTTGGATGCGGGCCCGTGCTCCGTCTCAGCCGAACGGACGTCATTGAAAGCACACAACCCAAGGCCTTCGTCCTTGCGTCCAAGGCGGGACGCAGACGGGGGCCTTGCCGAGATTTTTCCCTCCCGTTAACTCGGCCCCGGCCCTGTCCGCAAAAATTTACATAGTGTTATAGAAAGTGTTGAGAAAAGGCTTGGACAACCATCCCGGATGATTGTATTTTTTCGGGACGATTTTCTTGGG
>DASREX010000130.1:0-2789 GCA_035651855.1 Candidatus Sulfotelmatobacter sp. | reverse complement strand
GACCCAATGGAATATCACGGTGCAGCGCACGATCGGCAAGGACATGGCGGTGGAAGCCGGGTATGTCGGCAATGTCGGGGTTTGGGAGACAGCTCCCGGCGCCTTCGCCCCCGCCCCCTTCGGCACCACCGGCCTGCCCCCGGGCTACGCTCCCCTCGCTCCGGCAAACGTGTTCAGTCTGTCGCAGCTTGCCGCCCTTGGAATCTCTGGTTCAAACCTCAGCAATAAGGACCTCTCCACCGCGTTTAACACAAGCATATCGGCCCTGAATACGGCGCAGAGGACAGCTTTGGCGTCCGTAGGCCTCACGCAGTTCCTCCCGTACAGCAATTTCCCGCAGAATCAGACGGTCCGCCAGGCGCTGGTGCCGTACCCTCAATACAGTGGAGTCATGGCTCCCTTGGGCGCGCCCGACGCGAAAAGCTGGTACGACGCCCTCCAGCTCACATTTACCAAGCGTTTCAGCCACGGTCTGACCTTCAATGCGAATTACACCTACTCGAAGAATCTGGCTTTGATGGGCACCCCTGATCCCTTTAACCGGAATTTGGGCAAGACCCTCAGCCCCTATGATGTCCCGCACCAGCTCCGGCTGAGCGCCCAATACGAGGTGCCGCGCTTTACCTCCGGTATCTTGAGCAACAAAGTGCTCGGCTCCATTCTGTCCGGGTGGGGTACGGGCTGGTATCTGAGCTACCAGAGCGCGGCTTTGGTGGGCCTTCCGACCAGTTCCGGCGCCGCGCCCATCAGCAACTTCCTCGGCTACGGACCGGGCCCGGCGCAACTGATTCCGGGGATGAGCCCGTGGTCGGTGGACTGGACCGACCTCGGCGGCCAGCACCACACGGATCCGCTGAACATCAACTGCCACTGCTTCGACCCGACTACCACGCAGGTGCTGAACCCGGCGGCATTCACGAACGTCCCCGACGGGCAGTTTGCGGCAAATGAAAGCTCGCTTCGCTCCTTCCGGGGCTTCCGCTACCCGGCGGAGAACGCCAACTTCAGCCGCAACTTCCACATCAAAGAACGTTTCGTTCTGCAAATTCGCGCGGAGTTCACGAATATCTTCAACCGGGTGCAACTCCCGATTCCCGGCGGCACAACCAGCGCGATTAACCTCGGCAACTTCGCGACCGCTCCCACCAGGTTCACTTCCGGTCCGAACAAAGGCTTGTACAGCGGCGGCTTCGGCACCATCGTTCCAGAGACTGTGGGCGCCGTCAATCCGCGCGCCGGCACGATCGTCGCCCGATTTACGTTCTGATATGAAACGACCTGTCAACAATTAACACGACAGTTCGTGTTTTTGTTTTCGCCGAGGGCCGCCCGAAAGGGTGGCCCTCGGCGTGTTTGACGGAACAACAGAAGACGGCAGAGGCAGTCGCGACGTTGGATCACTCTGATATTCGCGGGTCGGAGCCGCAGGGTCATGATTCGCCGGGAGCTGCCTCGGACTAGGTGGGCGGGTTCGGTCCGAAGACCTGCCGCATAGAACGTATGAGGATTCTCCTTTTCGTGTGCCTTCCGCCGTCATCTGTTGTCCCGTCAAGGAAAACTACGCCGCTGCAGCCAAGGTGTGCTTCTGCTGGACCTTCGTGGCAATGGACCACATGAAGCCCAGCAGCTCTCTTCCCACCGCCACCACCGTCTGTGGCTTGTTCTTGCCCTTCATGGTCATGTGCACGTACCGCTTGTGGAGCCGGTGCTGCGCCTTCCACGCAATCTCGATCAGCTCTGGATCGAGTTGCAGGCGCTTCTGCCGCTGACCCAGATATCCGCCCAGCCAGGGCCGGTGTTGATAACACCAACTGGCTTCCACGATTACCCGCCGCACATGCGCGTTGCCGGTCTTGGTGATGCTGCCCTTGCGGATCGAACTGCCGGTGGAGTGCTCGCTTGGCACCAGTCCGCAGTACGCCATCAACTGCTTCGGAGAATCGAAGCGGCTGAGCTGTCCGAGTTCGGTGACCACGGTCGCCGCTGTCATCTTCGCCACGCCGCGCAGCGCCTGGAGTCCCGCGATGACTTCCTGAATCTGTGCCGGCGCCAGGGCGATCGCTTCATCGATCTTCGCTTCCAACCGCTCGATGCGGCGGTTCACGTGATCGATCTCCTGCATGTGATCTTCGAGCGTGGCCCGCAACGCGAACGAGTCAAACTGCAGGCTCTTGATCCAGTCCATGTACTTCTGGGTCCAGCGCGTCATCTTCTCCGGAGTATGGAATCCGTGCCTCAAGAGAAACTTGCCCAAGCGCTGGCGAGTTCGATGCCGGTCCTGGACGGCGGCTTCGCGTTGGCGCACCAGGTCGCGTAGGGCCTCGTGGTCTTTGTCGGGGACCCACACCGGAGTCAGATCGCCACTGCGATAGCAGCGCGCCAGTTTGGCGGCGTCTCGCCGGTCGGTCTTGATGCGTTCGCCGGGTTTGGTGGGAATCAGCGTGGGCGCGATCACCTCGCAGGCGATGGCCAACTGCGTCAACTGCCAGTACAGCCCGTAGCCGGTGGGCCCGGCCTCGTAGCAGGCCTTGATCCGATCCGCCGCACCCAGCTTGGCGACCAGCTTCCGGACCGCCTCGGGACGGTTCGGGATGATGCCGATGTCGCGGATCTCCCCCCCGGGTTCGGCGATGGCCACCGCAATCGTCTCGGCGTGGACATCCAACCCCATATAGCGTATGTTCTTCATTGAAACGGCCATTCCTTTCCTTGCGGCTCTGCGCCGCGGTTTGTCTGCCCTCAGCGTAACCC
This sequence comes from Candidatus Sulfotelmatobacter sp., assembly GCA_035651855.1. Taxonomy (GTDB): domain Bacteria; phylum Acidobacteriota; class Terriglobia; order Terriglobales; family Acidobacteriaceae; genus Sulfotelmatobacter. The sequence continues at coordinate 38 of DASREX010000130.1, read as the reverse complement.
GCGCTTCCGGACAGGAGTGGTCGTTTCATACTGACTAG
>DASREX010000129.1:0-4939 GCA_035651855.1 Candidatus Sulfotelmatobacter sp. | reverse complement strand
CAGGCCTCCGGTACCCAGCAGCACGAGAGCATCCCACTTCAGATTCGATGCTTTGAAGGGCGCGCGATAAAGTTCCTTCTGGTCTTCCAGAGTTCTCCGGATCGCGCGCTTCACCACTCCGTGATGATCCGAATCCGGCGTCGCTCCCGAGCTCCCCGCGTCAGCATCGAACGCGCCTGCCGGCAAGGCGGATACATCGAACCGCGTCGCAAGTGTCGGGACATTCTGTTCCGCGGTCGACTGCTCTGGAGCAGGTAAGGAGGGTAAAGTCTCGAACGAACTGCTTTGACCAAAGGCACAGGTGGCGAGCAGAACGCTGGCGATCACCGTTGCCAGGAATCTGCCAACATCTCTCGGCGAGTTGTACAAGGAGTCTCTCCTCGCATTTTGGGTGACAACTTAGAAGCGCCCTGTTGGATGCATTTGCCTGGAAAGGGTTAACTTGCACCCGCGGGTTTTGTCCCTCACCCCTCCCTTCATAAATCGAGCAAACTCCGGAAAAGCCTGTATCCCGATGCACCAACTCCGGCCCTTGGGCCCGGCATCGAACTTTGACGATGAGGTTTCCGGCGCGCACTTTGGGCTGTCAGTATTCCCATCGCTGGGAGCAGACCAATTCCCTATGAGTTTCTGGTGGTTTCGTTATCCGTCGCCCCGCCGTCGCTTGTATCGCCTCTCACACGCCCAAAGCCGCTATTTGCACACCAATGCTTCTCGCTGCCTGCGCAACCGATCGTTTAGAACAAAAGTAATTTCCTGCAGCAGGAACTGAAATAGGCCCGCGGGTGCTGAGCCAGCCTCAAAGCACCCTTTTTTCACCCCCGAAAGTCCGTACAGCCCTTTCTTACCCCCCATACCAGACCCGACCGATAGCGATCCCCGTGCGAGCTGTCTATAGATGGGGAAAGCGCTTCTGCGCAAAGGATTTCAACCATGAGTGCCCTCAGAAGACGCCCATCGAAAAAAAACTGGTTCCGATTCGCCATGAAGCTAGGCCTTCTCGCCACCGACGCAGCGGTTCTTTCTTCGATCGGCCGCATGCTCTCCGAACGGGGCGACGCCGGCGAAGCCCTGCGCCCGAGAGAGCGCCTGGCCGCGGACCTGAACGGCAATCGCGGATGGTCCCACCTCTCCACGCTGCTGGTCGGCGCTGCTATTGGTGTCGGAGTCGGCATACTGTTTGCGCCGGTTACCGGAGAGCAGGCCCGCAACACCATTCGCGATACAGCCATCGATGTGAAAGACAAAGTGATCCAAATATCCGGATGGGCTGCCAATCGCCGCTCGACCGGAACCTACGCGGACTAATTTTCCTCAGTCCGGCTAACTGCCACTCTGCCTCGTGCAGGACTTCAGGGTTCCAACGTTTCAGAAAGCGGGTTCTTGCCCGTTCGAAAACCTTGAAACTGCAAAATGGTAGACCCTGGCATAAACGCGCGAATTTTATCCACAGGAGAACCTCTATGAAAGCTCCCTTCCTTATCGGTCGAATACTTTTCGGCGGATTTTTTCTCTACAACGGTATCAACCACCTGATAGAGCGCAAAAACTTGGCTTCTTACAGCGCCAGTAAGGGTGTACCCAAGCCCGAGCTGGCGGTCACCGCGTCCGCTGTTCCTCTCATCGCAGGTGGAACCAGCATGTTGTTAGGCTTGAAACCGAAATGGGGCGCAATGGCCCTCTTGGGGTTTCTCGCCGGTGTCTCACCTATAATGCATGACTTCTGGCGCAACCAGGATCCCAACGAACGCATGAACAACATGACCTCCTTCATGAAGAACGTCGCCCTGGCGGGTGGTGCGCTGGCGCTGCTGGGAGTGGAGGAGCCCTGGGAAGGAAGCATCAAGAAACCAAGTCTGCGCGACAAGGTTCGCAAGGTGAGCCGCGAACTGGCGGCCTAGCGCGAGCAAGCCTGTGCTCCGGGACAGCCCCCTTGGGCTGTCCCGCCCAGGCGCAGCGAGCCGGACTCCACAACACCTCCGATGAATCATGCCCCTGCCTCTGAAGACCAATTACGCCCCCATGGAAGCGCAACCTGCCACGGATCTCCCCAGCGGCCCCGACTGGCAATACGAACCCAAGTGGGACGGCTTCCGCTGCCTGGCGTTCCGCGACGCCAGCCGACTCGACCTGATGTCAAAGGCAGCCAAGCCGTTGACCAGGTATTTCCCCGAACTTGCTACTAATCTCTCCAGCCTCAAAGCCCAGCAATTCGTTCTCGACGGCGAAATCGTGATTGCCGAAGATGGCAAGCTTTCCTTCGACGCCCTGCTCATGCGCATTCACCCCGCCGCCAGCCGAATCAAGAAACTGAGCGAAGCTACCCCCTCCACCTTCATCGTCTTCGATCTGCTGGTGGATGCATCTGGACAATCACTGGTAAAACTTCCGCTTGACCAGCGCAGAAAGAGACTCGAACAGTTCGCCCAAAAATATTTCCAGAAGAACGGCTCCATTCGCATCTCGCCCGTCACCGCTGATCTGTCGGTAGCCCGCAAATGGTTCCACATGGGAGTCGCCCTGGACGGCGTAGTTGCCAAGCGCCGCGATCTGCCTTACCAGTCCGGCGAACGCACTGGCATGCAGAAGATCAAAAAAGAGCGCACCGCCGATTGCGTGGTCGGAGGATTCCGTTTCCTGGAAGGAAAGCCGCTGGTGGGTTCGCTCCTGCTGGGCTTGTATGACAGGGAAGGCAGGCTTGATCACGTGGGATTCACCAGTTCGATCCAGCAAAAAGATCGCCCGGCATTAACAAAAAAGTTGAAAGCCCTGATCAAACCTCCCGGATTCACCGGCAAGGCCCCCGGAGGCCCCAGCCGCTGGAGCACGAAGCGTTCCACAGAATGGCAGCCGCTCGATCCCAAGCTGGTGGTTGAAGTCGGGTTCGATCACTTCACCGGAGGACGTTTCCGCCACGGCACGAAATTCATCCGCTGGCGCCCCGAGAAGCCGCCCCACCAGTGCACCCAGGAACAAGTAAAACGTGAAAACCAATCAGCCTTGAACCTCCTATAGAAACAAAAGGGAGCGGGCACGAAAAAGTAAAAAATAAAAGAAGGGTTGCCCCACCCTTGTCCTCCCCGAATTGTGGGGAGGACAGGGTGGGGATTTTGACTTTTTCAGTTGAAGGAAGATCTAAGGTGTGCAGTCGTTGACCGGCGGCTGCGCCGATCCCACCACAGCATTCAACGACGGCGAATTATCAAAGTCGAACAAGTCTTCCAGATCATTAGCAAACGCATCTCGCCGGGTCAAATGCAAAGTAGTCGTCGAATTCGACAGAAAGCGCTTCTCAATCATCGCCAGCATCGAGGTATGATCCCCAACCGTATGCGAGACGTAAGCCGGTTTCGAGAACGGCGAAACCGCGATCAGCGGCACGCGCACTCCCAGCTGATCGAAGGCCGCGCAACTCGCCGGGAACGGTCCCGTGGGATTGCTGGCCAGCGCCGGGCACAGCGTTTCTGCGTCCTTCACCGAAGTATCCGTCGAACTCTGAAAATTCCACGAGCACTCGGCGCCTCCACCGGGAAGCTTGCTGAAGGGCGGCAATGACAGGTCTTCACACTGCCCAGGAAACACTCCATCCGGCGTTCTCGTCCCATTCTGCGGAGCCCGGAGTGGTCGCACGTGGTCGTAAAATCCTCCGTGCTCGTCGAACAGGACGAAGATCACCGAATCTGTCCAGTGTGGTCCATTCCGAACCGCGTTGATCACATTCGAAACGTGATACTGTCCCCGCTGAATGTCCGTCGGCGGATGCTCGTCATCCTCCGACCCCGTGCCCGTGCTGCCGAAGTTCGGATCCACAAATACGACGTGCGGCAATGTGCCTACTCCCCCAGCCTGCTGAAAGAATGTCGCCAGCGGCAGATTATGTGCCGAATCGTAGGGCCGGAAGCTCGCGTCCTGCGGCAGGTCCTCGTAGTAGTCCGCCCAGGAAATGCCGTACCTGTCGAGCTTGTCGAAGATCGTTCCTGTGATGGGCTTGTATCCCAGCAGCGGCGGTACACTGTCGTTCGTCGTTACATGCCCGAATGAAGTCGCCGCCATCAGGTACGACCGGTTCGGAAATGTCGGCCCAATCAGGGATGAAAACTGCCGGTCGCTGATCGCGAAGGTCTGCGCCAGCCCGTAATAAAACGGCAGATCATCCTGGTTGTAGTACGACATCGTCTGATCGTCGGTCGGACTCTCGCCGTTATCGACCTGTTCGGTCACATCGTTCTGCCGCACGAAGCCGTTGTTCAGCGGGTTGGTCAGCGTGCTATTCGGACTCGTAAAGTTGATCTCGAAATGCGATCCCACCCAGTCGTGATCCAGGTCCGGAGCCACGCAGCGCGTCGTCGCCTTGAACGCGCGAACCGTCGACCCGTCATCGTCCAGGTTGGCGTTCGCGCAACTGAACACTCCCCCCACGACGCCGCATCTCAGTCCATCCACACACTGATGATCCGTGCTCGCGCATGAAGGATTGCCACCGTGGTACGGACTGCCCGGCGCATAGCTGAGCACCCCAAAATAGTTGTCGAAGGAATGGTTTTCCTGCATCACGATGATGATGTGGTTCACTTTCTTCAGATCGCCATCGGCGAATGCGGGACTGCAGAGCACAAGGCTGGCAATTGCCGCCATAGCAGCCGTTACAGCGCGGTTTATTCGCAACATCGCGGCATCTCCTGAGAGATAAAGTCGAGAGCCGCACTATGTAATCACAATCCTGGATCGCTTGACAAAAAATTCGCAGACAAACTCATCCCGCCCCGCCACCCCGCCTTCTCCACTTCCGCAGCAGTTTCCACGCCTGCACCAACTCCTGGACGGCCCGCGCCGGCGGAAAATCTCTCCCCGAAATCCGGCATTCGCGGTACGCCCGCTCGTAAAACTCTCGCACCCCCTGCAGGCTGAGCAGCGCCAGATTGTGCGCGATCTCCTTTAA
>DASREX010000128.1:0-11790 GCA_035651855.1 Candidatus Sulfotelmatobacter sp. | reverse complement strand
AGGCGAATCCGGAAGAATCGCAGCGCATCCGGAAGACGCTGGCCGATCTGCCCGCGGTCTGCGTCAAGAGCATCGAGGATGCCAGGCAGGTTGCGTTGGTGCCGCATGCAACGCTCGTCGGATGGATCAGCCAGAAAGAATTGCTGATCGTCGAAAATCATGTGCTGGCGGTGTACAACGTTGCAACTGGCGCGCGCCGGAAATCCACCGTGAAGGCGGAGGATGCGGCGCGAGTCTTCTTGCGCTAGCGGCTACAGACGATCCAGTTCCTGCCTCCTCGTTTTCTCCGGCCCGGCTCGATAGACGATCCAGCCAACCAGGTTCGCTCCCAGCACGACTCCGGCAATCTTCAGCGAATAGCGCCAGGAACTGCCGACCTCGATAATTGGAAATACCGACAGCAGCACAAACATCAGCGTCACTAACAGTCCCGAGCCCGCGGCAACGCGCACCCAGCCATTCGGACGCAGGCCACGGGTCTTTCTGGAAAAGATGGGAATCGCGAACAATGCCAGGTAAGCGATTCCATAGAAGGTGAAGCTCCAGGTCAGAAGCAGTTCGAACGATTCCTCGTGCCCCACTCCGATCAAGGCTGCGAGTGCGACCACGAACGTTGCCGCGCCCAGGAACAACACGGAATTCAGCGGGGTCTTGTAGCGCGGATGTAGGCGCGAAAACCACTCCGGCAGCAGGTGATCCCAGCCGGCGACCATGGGCAAGCGCGTGCTGACGGTGAAAAAAGCGCAGAACGTCGCCAGGTAATAAACAAAGAGAAACAATATGGCGGGAGGGATGACGAATCCGGCGAGGCCGAAGGGCTGCGCGCCACGGCTCAGCGCCTGCGCGATGGGCGCGACAACGTCTTCTCCTGACGGCGGCACAAAGGCCAGGATCGCGCTGGTCGCCAGAATGTAGATGAGCGCGATGATGGGCGCTGTGATCCACACAGAACGCGGCAAGTGTTGCCCGGGATTGCGGCATTCGCCGGCAAAGACCGCGACGTATTCGAACCCGGTGAGCGCACCGAAAGTCATCTTGCTGAACACACTCAGGCTGAAGAGCGTGAGCGGGGGAGCGACCAGTTGCAGCGGGTGGTATTCCACAAGAGAGCCGCGCCAGCGGCTCACAAATGGAGTGACGATCAGCACGCCGATGGTGAGGAGAAAGACGAACGCTCCCGCGTTGTTGATCCATTTGCCGATGCCCAGACCAAGTCCGGCTATGCACATCGTGATGGCGATGACAGCGAATGAAGCGCCCACGATCAGTCCTTTGCTGGACGCGATCCAGGAAGCCCCTGGAATCACATAGGAGGCAAAAGAAACTGTGACCAGTCCGCCCACGCCGACGTAGAGAATCACGTACAGCCAGAGATTCCAGGCGACCAAAAATCCGATCTGATCGTTGAAGGCAATGCGCGCCCACTCGTAGAGACCGCCTTCTACCGGCAGACGCCGGCTGAGGTGCATGACCACCAACGCCTGCGGTGCGAAGAATGTCACGATGGCAAGCAGCCAGAAGACTACGTGAGATGAGCCGGCCTTGACAGCCGTGCCCATGTAATCGGCGACGATGATGATCAGGATCTGGGCCAGCACCAGGTCGAATAGCCCCAGCTCTTTGCGCAGGACGGAGCTGTGGGATTGGACTTCGGCTTCGGCGGATTGCACGGTCCGGTTGGGAGGGATGGCCATTTCCTGCTTTGGTGAGGAATTCAAGATCTCCCCCTTCGCGTAACCCGCGAGAAGGGTAGGACACCCCTACTTTTTTGCTGTTACGGCCGGCTTCAGCAACAGGTCCTGATAATCGAAGCTGAAGTCGGCCAGCGGCGATACCGCCGCCATTCGCGCACTTTCGATGCTGCCATCCGGGTTCAGCGAAAACGTCAGGAACGCGTCCTCAATGGTCCGCACCCTCCAGTGAGCTTTGAAGGTGTCGTACTGCCAGTGCTGCAGGTCCCCGGACATCCCCGGCGTGTGATCGAAGCTCATCACCAATCCGCCGTTTTCCAGCCGAATGGTGATGGGACCGTACCACGCGTCGTTGTATACGCCCGTATATCTGGCCAGGGCCAAGGAAGGCTTGGAGGTGGCATCGCGCGCCCCTTCCGCCTTTTTCATGGTCTCTGCGGCCTCCTTCTCGTCCTGGTCTTTCGCCGCTTTGAAGGCCGCGATCCAGTCGGTCCCCGGGAGCTGCAAATAATGATCGAGCACGTGGTAGAGGATGGAATCGAAGGCGCCGCCTTCTTCAGCGTTCGTCAGGATCACGACTCCCAGATTCTCTTCCGGTACTAGCATTACGCGTGAGACGAAGCCGCCCACGCCTCCGGTGTGGCCGACAAGCTTGCGGCCGTGATAATCACGCAAGCCCCAGCCTAAGGCGTAGTCGGCGAAGTTGGATTTCAACCCCGATAACGGCGCTGGAGGATCGCCGGCGGGAACAATGGTTTGCGCTGACCACATCTCCTTCGAGCGCTGCTCGGTGAACAAACGACCGTCACGATCTGCAAATCTCCCGCCATTCAGTTGCAGTTGCACCCATTTCGCCATGTCCGCGGCACAGGAGTTGATGGATCCTGCCGGGCCGGCATTGTCCAGGTCCTCGAAAGGAATGGCCTGCAGCTTGCCATCCACGCGCGAGTGCGGGAAGGCGTAGTCATCGCCGCTTTTGTAAGCGGTGGTGCTGAGGTTGGAGTGATTCATCCCAAGTGGCGCAAAAATCCGCTGGCGTACGTAATCGTCCCAACTCGTCCCCGTTACTGCGGGGATGATCTGTCCCGCGGTCATGTACAGCAGGTTGTCATAAGCATAGCGGATGCGGAAGCTGGACTGCGGCTTCATGAATCTCAGCTTGTAGATCACCTCGGCACGCGTGTACGTGGTATGAGGCCAGAACAGAAGGTCGCCTTCGCCCAGCCCCATGCCGCTGCGATGCGTCAGCAGATCGCGAATCGTCATTTCGTGGGAGACGTAGGGGTCGTACATCACAAATCCCGGAAGGCGCTGGTAGACCGGATCGTCCCAGGAGAGCTTGCCTTCATCCATCAGGGTTGCGAGAGCGGCCGTAGTGAAGGCCTTGGTATTGGAGCCAATCCCGAACATCGTAAATTCGTCCACGGGCGTGGGATCGCCAAGTTTGCGGACGCCGTAGCCCTTGGCCATGACAATCTTGCCGTCCTTCACAATCGCGACCGCCATGCCGGGGACCTCGAAGGTCCGCATAGACCTCGCCACGTAGTCGTCGAGGTCAGGAGGCAGGCCAAGCCCGGCCTGGCCGAGCCCAGCAGTCGCAAGGGCAAGCACAACACAGAGAACCGCCAACCGGCGGGGAATCAGATGCATGACTAGCTCCCGATGAAAAGTAACCCCTGGAAGTTCAACCCGAAAGATTAGAACACAGGAGGAGAGGTTCGAAAGCAGCACCGGGAGAAGGAAGGAAACAGGAGGCCGGCGTCCCCGGCCTCCCGGATTCCGAAACTGATTCGCTCAGTTCATCCGCTGCGACACAACGGCGTCGATGTAGTCGATCAGTTGGGGGACCGTCAGTTCGGAATCAAGTAAGGCCTCCATGTCAGAAGTGCTGAAGCCGGTCCGAGCCGCCGCCTCCTGCAACAGTTCTGCCATGGAACCATAGATGGCAGGATCAGAATAAAATCTCATTACTTGCTCCTCGATTGTGGCTGTTACTGGAAACTGGCGCCAGTTCCCGTGGTGAGCGCTTATCCGCGGGCGTGGAAGATCAGCAGCGAATCGAGCAGAGCAGTATGGGCAGGAAATTGGGTGGGGAAATGGTGGACGATGGACTCAGCCGCAACGGCGCCCAGTGATGTTCCAGGGCCGGGGTGGTCAACACGGTAGCTGCCACGAAGGCTGGCGGAGCCGAATTGGCTTGAGCGTGCAGGACAACAGGAGCTGTCCCACGATGAAACGCGGTATCAGGTGGGTCGACGTCTGGTAGCACCACCAGAAGCAGCACCACAAAAACGACGCTGCCCAACAGGATGAGTGTCGACGCTTTGGCGTTCCAACAGGACATGAGTTCGTTTTGTTTTGCCAGACTTTAAGATGGCTGTCAAGGCGGAAGCGTTGTATTTTTGCAGCTTCCCTGGACACCGGTGTGCGCCCGGAGCAAACCGGCCGCGGGAATTGCCATATGCAACTTTTTTACCTCGAGCGCACGCTGTGGTTACCGATGCCGCTGGATAAAATCTTCTCTTTTTTTTCCCGACCGGAAAATCTGCAAAAGCTCACCCCTCCCTGGCTGGATTTCCGGATCGTAGAAGTCCCCGAGGAACTGGCACTCGGAGCTCTCATTCGCTACCGCCTGCGCTGGCATTTTCTTCCCATCTCCTGGACGACCGAAATCTCGGAGTGGAATCCTCCTCATAAGTTCGCCGACCGGGCACTCTCGGGGCCTTATACTCTCTGGAACCACGACCACCACTTTGAAGCCCACAAGGGAGGAACCACCATGCGGGATGGCGTCACTTATGCGCTCCCGTTCGGTTACTGCGGGACCCTTGCCCACCGTTTATGGGTAAAGAAGGACATTCAGAGAATCTTCGACTATCGCGCTCAAAAGATGCGCGAGTTATTTCCCGGCTGAAGCGGCTGTACAAAGCCGCGGGCTTCGTATACAAACTCTCAAAGCGGGATTTGGGGCGCGTTTCCTGGGGGGCCTTCGTTGTATTTCAAGCCCAAGAACTTGAGCGACGCGGTTGCATTGCTGGCTTCCTCGGGCGGCCAGATTCTGGCCGGAGGAACGGATTTTTATCCCGCGCTCGGCGAAATGCTGCCTCAGAGCGATGTGGTGGATATCACTGGCCTGCGTGAGATTCGTGGCATCGCCGTCGAACAGGACTATGTTCGCATAGGCGGCCTGACCACCTGGACCGAGCTTCTGCGAACCCCACTGCCTTCGTGCTTCGATGGCTTGAAGGCGGCGGCCAGGGAAGTGGGCTCGGTGCAGATTCAGAATCGCGGTACCGTTGCGGGTAACCTGTGCAACGCCTCCCCCGCGGCGGATGGAGTGCCCCCGCTGCTGGCCCTGGATGCCGAGATAGAACTGGTCTCGCCGGTGGGCAAGCGCCAAGTTCCGTTGGGCGCTTTCATCACCGGCAATCGCAAGACTCTGCGCCGCGCGGATGAGATTTTGGCTGCGGTGCTGGTTCCTCGCCGCGTCGAGAACGCGGCATCTGCCTTCCTGAAACTGGGCGCGCGCAAATACCTGGTGATCTCCATTTCGATGGTCGCCGTTCTCCTTGACATGGACCAGTCCGGGCGCATCGGTGAGGCCCGCGTCGCCGTAGGATCCTGCTCAGCCGTTGCGCGACGGCTTGTGGATCTGGAAAGAGAACTTGTAGGCCAATCTGCCCATGACCCGGCTGCCGCCATGGTCAGGCCTGAGCACTTGTCCGGGCTGTCTCCCATTGACGATGTTCGCGCGACCGCCGAATACCGGAGTGGCGCCTCGGCAATTCTGGTGCGGCGCGCCCTCCAGGCCTGCCTGGGGAGAGCCTAGGGTGGCGACTACGCAAAGCTCCGCGCCTTCCGCGCAGTCTGAGCTTATTTCATTCTCTGTAAATGGCCGCAGCGTAGATGTCACCGTGCCGGGCTCGCGCCGCCTCTCCCGCGTCTTGAGGGAGGATTTGGGACTGACCGGGACGAAGGTCGGCTGCGACGCCGGGGATTGCGGAGCCTGCACTATCCTGCTGGATGGGGAGCCGGTCTGTGCCTGCCTGGTGGCTGCCGGCCAGGCTTCGGGCCGCGAAGTCACCACCGTCGAGGGCCTGAACGCGCGCTCGCCGGTCCACGACCGGCTGCAAACATCATTTCTGGCTCATGGTGCGGCGCAGTGCGGCGCCTGCACGCCGGGAATGTTGGTAGCCGCAACCGCGCTGCTGGAGAGAAATCCATCGCCCACGGAGCACGAGGTCTTGGATGCAATCGGCGGCGTCCTTTGCCGGTGCACCGGGTACCGCAAGATCATCAGTGCAATTATGGAGGTGGATGCGGTCAAGAAACAGTTTTCTCCGCAGGCAGGACAAGCCGTGCGCGCAAGGCTTGTACGCCTCGACGGCCAGAAGAAGGTCGACGGCACAGAAATATTCGGAGCAGACGAGATTCCTGCGGACTCCGTGGCGGTACGCGCCATTCGCTGTCCCCATCACCGCGCGCGATTCCAGTTCGGCGATATTCAGGCGTTCGTGGCAGCTCATCCCGGAATTCTCCTCGTCCTGACGGCCGATGACGTGCCCGGGACCGATTGCTACGGTGTGATTCCCCGGTTCGCGGACCAACCCGTCTTCGCGCATGCTGAGGCACGATACCGCGGAGAGGCCGTAGCCGCGATTGCCGGCGAGACAGAGGCGATCGAAGCACTCGATCTGCGCGATTTTCCGATGCAATGGCAAGAGTTGCCCCCGCTTAAGACCATCGACGACGCACTGGCGGCAGACGCGAGCCAGATCCATCCCCATCGAGAAGGAAACGTGCTGGTCCGCGGGCGTGTAGTTTCCGGGAACATCGAGCAAGCCTTGGCCGATGCCGATGCAGTGGTTGAAAGCGAGTACGAGACCGGATTTGTCGAGCACGCCTACATCGAGCCCGAGGCCGGCTTCGCCCGCCGCGTGGGAGACAGTCTGGAAATTCAGGCGTGCACGCAATCTCCCTACATGGACCGCGCCGACATCGCAAAGCTTCTGGGAATCGCGCCCGGGAAAGTACGCATCCTTCCCACCGCAGTGGGCGGGGGCTTCGGATCCAAGCTGGATCTATCGGTGCAGCCGTTCATCGCCCTGGCCGCCTGGAAGTTGAACCGACCGGCGCGCATGGTGTACTCGCGCGCCGAATCGATCATCTCCACGACGAAGCGGCATCCCGCGCGAATGAAGCTGTGTGCAGGCGCAACCCGGGATGGCAAGCTCACTGCGCTGGATTTCTCCGCTGACTTTAATACCGGCGCCTATTCGTCATGGGGACCAACCGTGGCCGGAAGAGTTCCCGTGCATGCGTCGGGGCCATACCGTGTCCCCAATTACCGCGCCCTGACACGCGCCGTGCACACCAACATCGTGCCGGCAGGAGCGTTTCGCGGATTCGGAGTGCCCCAGGCCGCGATCGCCGTGGAGCAAGTCTATGACGATCTCGCCGACAAGGTTGGCATGGACCGTTTGGAATTCCGCATCCTGAACGCGCTCGAGCATGACACACCCACCGTCACCGGCCAGGTTCTGGGCGAGGGTGTGGGGATACGCGCCTGCTTTGAGGCCCTGCGCGCCAGGTGGGCCGCCGCTCGCGCTGAAGCGGCAGATTTTAATGCGCAAGCTCCCGGTCCGTTACGCCGCGGGGTAGGTGTGGCCGGCATGTGGTATGGCTGCGGAAACACCTCGTTGCCGAACCCCTCCACTGTGCGCATCGGATTGCGGCGCGATGGACGGATCGCCCTTCATCAGGGAGCGGTGGACATCGGCCAGGGATCGAACACCATCGTCACCCAAATCTGCGCCGATGCCCTGGGCGCTCCCGTTGCGCACTTCGACCTCATATCAGGAGATACCGCGATCACACCTGACTGCGGCAAGACCTCGGCGTCGCGGCAGACCTTCGTGACCGGAAAGGCCGCTTACCTGGCCGGAACCCAACTGCGGGAAGAGATTCTGAAGCGCGCCGGCGCATGCAAGTGCGGCAACCTCGAGTTCGCGGATGGCTCTATCACCGTGGTTGAAGACGGAGCGCGCAAGAAACTCGATCTCGGCGCAATTCCCCTGGACGAGCACGGTTACGTCATCACCAGCGAAGCGACGTTCGATCCTCCCATCACTCCGCTCGATGAGAATGGTCAGGGCAATCCTTACGCGGTGTACGGCTTCGGCGCGCACATGGCGGAGATCGAAGTCGACATTGAACTCGGAACGGTTCGCGTATTGAAGGTCACCGCGGCCCACGATGTCGGACGCGCCATCAATCCCACCTTGATTGAGGGCCAGATCGAGGGCGGTGTGGCCCAGGGCTTAGGCATGGCGCTGATGGAGGAATTCTTCCCCGGCAAGGGCGAGAATCTGCACGATTACCTCATTCCCTCCGCGGGCGACGTCCCCCCCGTCGAATCGATCCTGATTGAAGATGCCTCCTCGATCGGACCTTACGGCGCGAAGGGAATTGGCGAACAGGCAGTGATCCCGACTGCGCCGGCCATTCTGAACGCGATCCACGATGCGGTCGGCGTACGCATTCACAAAATCCCGGCCACGCCGGACCGGGTGCGCGCCGCAATTGTGGCCAAGACTGAGGAAGTCTCGCATGGCTGACGACGCCATCCGCTGTGATGCCTGTCCCGTGCTGTGCTACATCAAGCCCGGACGCACCGGGTCGTGCGATCGCTACGGCAACCACGACGGCAAGCTGGTGCGCCTCGATCCGCACGTGGTGCTCGACCGCACGGTGGAGAGCGGCAAGGCGGTTGTGCCGTTTCTGGAGCGCAGCCGAGACTGGGATGGCACCCTGGTTAGCCATGGCGAGACATTCGTCACCGCGATCGGCGCGGGCACGACCTATCCCGACTACAAGCCGGCTCCATTCATTATTTCCTCGCAAGTCGAAGGCGTCGATATGGTCACGGTCGTGACCGAGGGAATTTTCAGCTACTGCGGCGTGAAGGTGAAGATCGATACTGATCGCCATCTTGGCGCCGAGTGCAGCACCGTTCGCGCCCAGGGCGAGGCCGTGGGCCACGTCACTACCAGCGAGTACGGCTCGCAAATGCTCTCCCTGGGCGGCGTGCGGCATTTGACCGGAGGCAGCCGGCGGGAAGGTACGGCGACCTGTGATGCGCTCCTGAGTCTTTGCAACGGCAAGGCAGTGGAGTTGGAGATTGATGAAGGCGCCAAAGTCGTGGTCCAGGCGGGGAAGCCACCGATCGTCGACGGCGTGCAGGAACAGCGCATGCGCGTGGGCTGCGGCTCGGCCACGATAGGAATGTTCGCCAGGCAGTGGTTCGGCAAGGTTGACGAGGTGGTGGTCGTCGACGATCACATTACCGGGGTGCTGTCGGAGCACCAGGCAGGCAAACTGCTCGGCGTGCCTGAAACCGGCATCAGGCTGAAGGGAAGGCGCTCCACTCCGGGCAGATATTTTCAAGTTGCTGAACCGGGCACCTCGTGGGGAGGAACAAATATTGACGATCCCCTCGCGATCCTGGGCAAGTTCAACGCAAAGAAAGCGTGGGGAGGCATGCGTCTGCTGATGGTGAGCACTACCGGCGAACAGCACGCCTATTTTGAGCTGGATGACGACCTTCGTCCCGTGGAAAAGGAATTACCGCAAAATCTGCGGGAGTCGGTGGCACGCATCCGGGAGAATTGTGAACCGGCACTCTGCACCGTGCTGTTTATGGGCGGCGCCGGAGGATCCTTGCGCGCCGGAGTCACCGAAAATCCCGTCAGGCTCACGCGCTCGGTTCGAGACGCCCTGACTCGAGTCACCTGCGGAGGCGTCCCGGTTTACGTGTGGCCCGGCGGCGGAATTACGTTTATGGTGGACGTGGTCCGCATGCCGCACAATGCCTTTGGCTACGTGCCCACTCCGGCCTTGGTGGCTCCGATCGAGTTCACGCTGAAGCTCTCGGACTATGCGGCGCTGGGAGGCCATGTCGCGGAAATCCGGCCTCTGAGCTCCGTTGCGACTGATGGCCGGCAGAGAATTCTGGCGCGAGGAGATGCCGGCAGGAGCGGAAAATGAACCCGCGCGTGCAAATCCGGTTCTTGCCCGACCAGAGGCGGCTGCATCTGCACGATGGCCCGATCGACCTGATCGTGGAAGCATTCGGCCAGGCCACCGAAGTCGAGAGCGCGTACCGGGCGGCCTGCACGCGATTTGAAACCCTGCTGGACGAGCTGTGCAGCGAGCTTCTCTTTCTGCGGCGGCCCTGCTCGCCGGACGGCGAATGGCCGCGCGGCGCGGTCGCGCGCCGAATGACGGCAGCCGTCATGCCTTACGCATCAGAATACTTCATCACGCCCATGGCGGCGGTCGCCGGAGCTGTCGCGGAAGAAATTCTCGCCGCTATGCTCGCTGTCGGCCAACTTGCTCGCGCCTATGTAAACGATGGCGGCGACATCGCTCTGCACCTTGCCCCAGGAGAAAAGTTCGTTATTGGGATGGTGGAACGCCCCGATCGCCCATCGCTCTTTGGAACGGCCATACTTCAATTTTCCGATCCCGTGCGCGGCATCGCGACTAGCGGCTGGCGCGGCCGCAGCTTCTCCCTGGGAATCGCCGATGCTGTGACCGTGCTGGCCGATCGCGCTGCGGTTGCGGACGCCGCCGCAACAATGATCGCTAACACGGTCGATCTGCCCGGGCATCCCTCAATCGTTCGCGTTGCAGCATGCGAACTCGCTCCCGACTGCGATCTGGGCGACCGCCTGGTCACGCAAGCGATCGGCGTCTTGAGCCGGGCGGAAGTCAGTCAAGCGTTACACGCCGGCGCGATGACGGCGGAGCGTATGCGGAAGATCGGATTGATCCGGGCCGCGGCGCTGAACTTGCGGGGAGAAACCCGGATCGTCGGTTCTATTGGGGAGTCGATGCCATCGGTTATCGAAAGGGGCCTGGTGCATGCCTGAGGTGGTGGTGCGCAAGAAGTTGACGTGCGTGGAAGAAATTTTTCACGAAGGCGGCCCGGTGGCGGCCAAGCCATTGCGGCGCGCCGCGGCATTGGCAGTGATTCGAAATCCTTTTGCCGGATCATACGTCCTCAAGATCGAAGCGTTCATGGACGACCTCAAGCCCTTGGGGATGGAGATGGCTCGCGCCCTGATTTCGGCACTGGGTGGCGATCCCAACGTGGTCGAGGGTTACGGCAAGGGCGCCATCGTGGGCTCTGCCGGCGAACTCGAGCACGGAGCTTTATGGCATGCGCCCGGCGGCTATGCCATGCGCGAGGTGCTTGGCGGCGCGAAAGCTATTGTGGCCTCAACCAAGAAAGTTGGTGGCCCGGGCACGCGCCTCGACGTCCCCATCACCCATATCAACGCCTCTTACGTGCGCAGCCATTTCGATGCCATGGAAGTTGGGATCAACGACGCGCCCCGCGCCGACGAGATCCTGCTCGCGCTCGTAATGACCACAGGAGCTCGCGTCCATGCCCGCGTGGGCGGGCTGAAGGCGTCGGAGATTAAAGGTGACGACGGCCTGAGGTGAAGCGTCCCGGGGGAACAGAAAACATGAAAGCGAAGATTCGGAAGATTGCAACCTTTGTCGAGGAGACCCGAAGTGAGATGAATCGCGAGATAACTCCTCCCACCCGGAAGGCGGCGGCAGTGGCCGTGATCGAAAACCCGTTCGCCGGGAAGTACGTGGAGGATCTTTCCGAACTAATGGCGATTGGCGAAGAGTTGGGCGAGTTGCTCGCCACTCGCGCGGTGGCTGCCCTCGCCATAGCGCCCTCCTCGGCCGAGAGCTATGGCAAAGCCGCCGCAGTCGGCGAGAACGGAGAACTCGAACATGCCGCCGCCATTCTGCATCCCAAACTCGGCACCGCGGTGCGCCGGGTGCTGGGAAAGGGCGCGGCCCTGATCCCGTCATCCAAGAAGCGCGGCGGATTGGGTGTAGTGCTCGACATCCCGCTCGGGCACAAAGATGCCGCCTTTGTGCGCAGCCACTTTGATGCCATGGAAGTGCGCCTGAACGATGCGCCGCGCGCGAATGAAATCATGGTTGCAGTCGCGGTGACTGACAGCGGGCGCCCGCTCCCCAGGGTCGGAGGATTGAGCAAAGATCAGGTCAAAGG